>JAQTQQ010000016.1 GCA_028712175.1 Candidatus Omnitrophota bacterium
CAACCGAAAGTCCGGATAAAAACTTTTTTCATATTTTCTCTCATCTTAATGCCTTATAATATCACGTCCGGCTATCTAAAACTGTATGAAACGATGAATGTACTAGGCTTTAATAGACATAGGACCGCATTATTTTTTTTCGATCATCATCACAGAACAAACCACTTTTTGCTCCAAAACTTCATTTTCTTCTTCTTGCCTCTCTATATATTTATTAAAAAGCTCCCCTTTATCCGGATACTTTTTGATTAATTCCTGGCATCGTCTCTTCAGATTTTCAAATATTAGAATATTTGATTCTTTGATATGGCTTCTATCAATCATGGCTTCGCCAAGAAGTTTCATACCGGAATCTGCAATCTGGTTAAGAATGACATCCTGTTTAAGTATTAAAGGATGGCTATATTCGCTGTCATTTTTGACATACCCGTCATCTATTATTACCTTCCCGTTCTTTTCAATACATCTTTCAAGAGCCTTTAGTGTTTGGGAGTAATCTCCAAATACAGGGCCAATAGAACCAAGAATAACTATATCAAATCCTGTTAAAACTTTAACTTTTTGGCGGATGTCACCTAACTCAAACCTGCATAAATGATCAACGCCATACTCGCAAGCTTTACGATTCGCCTCATCAATAAATTCTTTAATTGCGTCAACGCCAAGGCATCTACAATTTAGCTCTTTAGCTATTTTTACCGAAACAGCCCCCTTGCCGCAACCAAGATCAAGTACCCTTAAATCGGTATAATCTTTTACATGCCTACGAACAAGACCGATAATTACATCCGGGTCAGAGCCGATTTCCCATGAATCCTGAAGAATATACGGGAAAAATGGAAATAAACCTGCATCCGAACCATCCATCGACGTAACAACGCTTTCTTCAAGACTTTTTATTTTTGAAGACTCCATTTTTTGCCTGCATATTGTGGCCTACTCCCTAAATCTGTACCCCTGTTTCTGTCCACTTGGGGGGGGCGTCCCCCACTGTACTGTTGTACTCTACTGAGTATGGTAATCTTCCTTTAAAGTTTTAATAAAATCGCCTATTTTACTCCTCAGAGAATCTTCGGATTCATAGAAATTACTGTTATGCCCGCCATAGATCTGCAGGAATTCTTTTGGCTCCGGAGAAGCTTCATAGAGTCTCTTGCCTAATTGAAAAGGAACGATTTCATCATTTATGCTATGAATAATCAGCTTGGGAATTTTGACTGACTTTATCTTGCTCTCTGAATCAAACCGGCTAGAAAATACCCAATAAGGGACAAAAGGATAGGAGTATTTTATCATATCTTTTACGCTAGATAGGGTACTATCCAAGATTAAAGCTTTCATTTTTTCTTTCCAAGCTAAATCGACAATAACAGCTCCACCTATAGATTCGCCATAGCCGATAATTTGGTCAGCTGATATGCCTAGCGACAATAAATAGTTATAGGCGGCTTTGGCATCCTTGTAAAAACCTGCCTCTGATGGCCTCCCCTGGCTTTTGCCGTAACCACGGTAATCAATGATAAAAACGCTGTAACCCAACTTGTTAAAAAACTTCAATTTTCCAATACGATGGCTAATATTCCCTGCATTTCCATGACAAAACAGGATTGTATATTGGGCATCTTTACATGGAACAAACCACCCGTTAATTTCCAAGTTGTCGGTTGTTTTAAAGAAAACATCCTGATACTCAAGACTGGCCCGGTCAGGAAAAGCCGGGATTTCCTTTGTGGGATAGAAAAGAGTGCGAGTTTCAATATATCTCAAGAATAAAAGCAGCAAGCCAAATAGTATTAACGCTGCTATAGTTATTTTTAAGGTAATCAGAGGCATCTTTTTTAAATTATTATTCATTCCAGTTACGCTCGTCCCCTATTTTCTAATTCTCCTGCCCCTTTTTATCTTGCTTACTCTTAACCCTTACTATACAACCCCGCTAAAAACTGTAAAATCGGTCTGTAATAACGCCTCATACGGCCAGCCTCAAGTATGAACAAATACTTTCATGTTGTTTTCTCCAAAACTACTGAATGATACTATTTCTCCGCGACAACAAGCATCTCAAAATCTTCTGTGGTCAGCTTGTCATCTCTTGAAAATGCTCCGAGTTTAGCGCCAAAGATGTCGATCTTCTTAAACCCGAGCGTCTTTAAAAGCCAGGTTATCTCGCTGGGCACGTAATAACGCTCATTACACTTAAGCTCCCTTTTATTGCCGGAATCGTCCTCAAAAACAGCAGTGTTATGATCACGGAAAGTCATAAGATCAAAGGAGCACTCCTTACACTGGGACTGGCCTTCTTTCTCGGCCGACTTATAGAATTCACTGACCGAATGAAACAGCGGGAACAATCCGTTTAATGTGGTAAAAATGAGCTTGCCTTTATCCTTAAGCGCTTTTGTTGCTTCTTTCAGGATCTCAAAGTTCATCTCATCTGTTTCCATAAGAGAAAACCCGCCTTCGCAGAGCATGATCGCCAGATCAAATTCACCGTCAAACGGAAGATTACGGGCATCCTGTGTTTGGAAGTCAATGGCCACCCCTGCCTCTTTGGCTTTCTCCCTTGCCCTTTTAATCTGATTCTCGGAAAGATCAACACCGGTCACATTATATCCTCTCTTGGTTAGCTCTATCGCATGACGGCCGGTACCGCATCCGATGTCGATGATCTTTAGGGATTTATCTTGCCCGGCCTCAGCCTCAATAAAGCCGCATTCGCCCACAGTCCCCTGAACAAAACACTCTTTGTCATATTTGTGGGCGTAATTTTCGAATAACAACTCATACCATTTTTTCATAATTTAGATCTCCCGTTGAATAAACTTCATGATCCCTTTACCCTCGCTTCTTGATTGTTTTCTTTATCCCTTAACGTCAATAATCCATGCTCTAATTATCCAGTCATTTGTCAGCCGCGTGATTTCTTACGGGAATAGGATAGCAAAATTTCTCCGGCAATAACAGTTATCAACACTCCGATAATAACCGGCAAGGCAGACCTTATAAAATCATGCCCGGGCTGAATTATCAATACCAATACCGCTATCAAAACAAACATTTCAGCCATAACCGCTAAAATTATTGCAAACCAGTCCGGTCCCGGCACCCGATAAGGCCTTTTAATATTTTTATCCCTTTTCCTAAGAATAATAAAAACCGGGAAAAGTATCAAATATGAAAATAACCCCATAGAAAGGCTAAAAGAAATCACATGCCAGAACAATTCAGAGGCATCTCTGGCAATAAATCCATAAATAACAATTACAACTGTAGAAATGGCCCCTGAGATAACCGAAGCGCCAATTGGCGCCATATTTTTATTCATTTTTCCCAATACCTTGGGCAGTTGGCCGCTATTAGCGGCTTCTGCCACTACGCGGTTTTCACCCAAGTTCCAAGTCACAATCTCGGCAAAAAGGGTAATGGAAATAAGTAAACCAAAAATAATAGTAATTATATAACTTATCTCCTGTCCGCTAAAGGCAATCGCAAATATCTGCAGAATTCCACTGGCAACATTTATTTCATTAATAGGAATAACCACCCAAACCGCAAATGTTGTAATTAAATATAATGCCGCAATCACAATCGCTGACAAAATAATCGCTTTTGGCACATCGCGGGCCGGATTTTTCATTTCTCCAGCAGCCCCTGATACAAGTTCACAGCCTTCCAGATTATAGAGAATCACCGGGATAAAAACGATTGCGGCGTCTAAATTAGGCAGCATATTGGCCAAATTAATTTCATTGGCAAAACGGCCGTTTTTCACAAAGTATATAATTGCTGCGGCAATCATGCCGAATATAACAAAAATACGGGTAAACGAACCAATATTAGGTATCCATTTTGAGAATTTGAGCGGAAATAAATTTATCCCAACCGCAAACCATATCATTATAATGCCGATTAATACCTGCGGCCAAAGGCTGATATCGGGAAAAAACATATGACCGATAATATTGGCTATAGCAATATACATCGCAGGCAGCCACAAGGGCAGGGCAATCCAATAATACCAGATACTCCGCGCCGCCCACTTTTCACCCAAGGCTCTTTTAATCCAGACATAAATCCCTCCCTGCTCAGGGTAGGTAGACCCCAATTCGGCGGTAATTAAGCCATAGGGGAGAAAATAGCCGACGATACATATCAGCCACCAGGATATCGCCGACGGCCCGATAGCGGCTGAAGTTGCTATGGCCTCTACGCCAAAAATCGCACAAAACGTAAAGAGCATAAGGTCCCAGAATCCTAATACTTTTTTTCTTACCATTAGCTTCTGCCCTCCAAAAAGTTAGCTTCCCTAGTAATCTTAAAAATCAATATGCCGGTGCCAGGCTTATTTTATTTGTTTTTCTATGTAGCGGGGCAATATGCAGGCCGCCCTGCCGGTATTGCCAAAAATAATCCCTTCTTCTTTAAGTAAAGCTTGTTTCATATAGGAACCACCCTGAAAACCACCGGGCTGCAGGCCGGCACGGATCACACGGTGACATGGCAATATGACTGGAAACGGGTTTTTTGCCAAAGCACTGCCAACAGCACGTACAGCCTTCTTCTTTCCTAAATTCCCTGCAACCAATTGGTACGTACTGACCTTACCCCGTGGAATTCGACAGACCAACCGTAAAACAGAACATTGGAATAAAGAACACTGTTTAAAATCTAAAATATCAGGAGAAATCTTCACATCCCTGCCTCTTAAACGAGAGAGAATTTTCCTGCTGACTGCTTCAATTTCGCGGCAGGAAGCAGTTTGTAAATTCGTAAACAATTTAGCCGCCTGTGCCACTGCAGATAATCCGGGTTTAGAAATTAACACCCTGACAACTTGGGGGAGGCCGTTAAATCTTTCCCAAATAATAACCATCGGCCCGAAAGGAGTTGAATTTATAATCTTTCTTTTCATAAATCTGCTTATTAAAACAAACCCCCCGCCTTATTTTGGCGGGGGGTTTAACCTTCTAATTAAACTCCAAAAACATTACTTTTTCTTTAATTTCTCAATCAACTCAGCAACAAACTTGCCGGCGATATCTTTACATCCTAAACCAAAAGACAGACCAAGGGCTAAACCAATCGAGCCCAAAATTATAGCCAAGGTCAATTCAGTTATGCTGATCCCGATTTTTAACTGCTCTAAACCTACAAAAATTGCAAAGACAATAACGATTGTCTCAACTATCTGCGACAGAATCTTGCCCTGAATTAAACCCGCATTATTGGCCGCAGTCTGTACAATATTCTTCAGTATAGTCGATGTAAACATACCTAAGACAAGAATAAACAACGCGGCGATGATATTAGGGATATAAAGAACCACCTGATTCAATAAATCAGCGGCTACGGTCAAACCTATGGCATTAACTGCAACCATAAACGTAATCAAAATCCCTAACCAATAGCAAATCACAGCGATCAAATCGGACAAAGAATAAGTAATTCCGCCCTTGCTAAGGACCCTATCCAATTCAATACGGCTGGCAATTTCATTAATTTTAATTATCTTAAGGGCCTTACTCACAATAGTCTTAACAGCCTTAGAAAGCAACCAGCCTATGATCAAGATAAGGATCACCAGCAACGCGTTAATCACGAATTGGCTAATTTGAGCCAACACAGCACGCGCAGGTTCTAATAACACTATTTGCCAACTGCTCATGTACCCTCCTTTTTTTAGTGCTTCTATTTATATAACTCTATCACGACTAAACAGTTATGTCAAGAAAATTTCATTAATCTAACCATAATTTCTTAAGCTCTGCATTTATTTTCTGCATCGCGGAATAGCTCAAAGGTGGCTCAGATGCGTTTAAGTTTAAGGAGCGGCCAGTTCTGTTATTTTTCTTACCGCAGATAAATTCCTCTATCCCGCAAGAGCGCGCATGTAATAATTTGCTGGCCAATTGCACCTCTTTATCATCTGAAACTACGATTATATTTGCGGCAGATTCCGACTGTTCAACTATTTTCTTAATTACCTCATCGGCTTCAAGTTTACGCGAAAATATGCAAACTAAATCTGGCCCTTCCGGGACAGCCTGCTTAACCGGGGGGTAACCGTCAAAAACAAGGACAACACTGTTGTTTTTGCTTCCGGTTAGCTTATTTATTCTGATAAAATCGGCGAGGGAATACTGGATATTCAGGGCCGGATGAGTTGTTTTAAAGCACGGATGGTTGATCAGGTTGTACGCGTCGATTATATACTGTAAGGACATAAATCAACCCTCCAATAGCGCCGTAAAACACAACGAAAGAAAATGAAAGCAGTGACATCGCCAAAGCCGACTGCTTTATTACCCCTGCTTTGGCAAAATATAGCACAAATAAGCCTTCCCTTAAACCTAAACCGCCAAGGGCAATAGGCAGTAAAGTAACCGCACCGATTATAGGCAAGAAAATAAGAAAATAAATAAATTCAATCTTAATCCCCAAAGAAAGCCCGATGAAATAGGCGCAAACCGGATTAACTAACTGGATAAAAAAAGATAACAATAGATTTAAAGCAATCGTTTTTTTACGATTGCGGAAAATATGTATCTCCTGATGCATGTTTTTTATCGCCGCCTTGATTTTTCCGGCGCCGGGTGAGGACAAAAATTTTGCAATCTTTAAATAAATAGTATTATTAAATAAAACCAAAAGGCCTAAGATTAAGATGATTACGATTATGGAAACGGAGCTAAGTACGACCTTATCCAGAATTAAATTCCTGCCCAAAAAAAGGCTAACCAGGATTACCAATACCAATCCTATATAGCCGCTTAACCGGTCAAGAAACACGGTAGCAATAACTTCTTTTGTCTTTTTAGTATGCCCGGCAAGGTCAGCTGCCCGGACAAGGTCCCCTCCGATTGTCGAAGGTAAAAATATGCTAAAAAATACGCCGCCTGAAAAAGAACTGATTAACCTCTTTAAAGAAATATTTATGCCCGCGGCAGAGAGCAGCATTTTCCAGCGTAAAAACCCAAGAAAATAAATAAAGGATAAAACTATAAAGCCTACCGATAAGAAAAACTTGTCAGAATTTTTTATCTCATCAGCCAAAACCTTGATATCAATTTTATTAAATTTAAAAAGGAGGACAAGGAGCAAGATGCTTATACTTATTCTCAATAACAAAGACAGTATATTTTTTAGTTTAGCCACTTCAAATAAGCTCTTTTCCCGTTAATTTGCGATAAGCATCTAAATATTTCTCCCTTGTTTGCCTGATAATTTCTTCAGGCAGTACCGGAGCAGGAGGAGTCTTATTCCAATCAAGAGTTTCCAGGTAATCGCGCACAAACTGCTTGTCAAAGCTCGGCTGAGAAACGCCCGGTTTATATTCGTCAAGCGGCCAAAAACGTGATGAATCCGGCGTGAGTACTTCATCAATAATAATCATCTCATTATTATGCATGCCGAATTCAAACTTGGTGTCGGCAATGATTATCCCCTTCTCTAAAGCAAAACTGCTGGCACGCTTGTAAATATCTATACTGGTTTTTTTTAACCGCCCGGCAATATCAAGGCCTACCAGATCCTGAACATTCTCCTGATTAATGCTCTGATCATGGCCAACATCGGCTTTTGTCGTCGGAGTGAATATAGGTTCGCTTAATTTATCAGACTCACTTAAACCTTTGGGCAAATTAATCCCGCAAATCGATCCTTTTTCCTGATATTCCTTCCAGCCGCTTCCGGAAAGATATCCCCTTACCACACATTCAACCGGCAAAGGTTTAGTTTTTAAAACCAGCATTGAGCGGCCAGCTAAATCAGAGTTATATTTCTTTAACTCCTGGGGGTATTTATCAGCATCAACGGTAATTAAATGATGCCTGATTATTCCCTTGATAAAATCAAACCAAAAACAGGATATGCTGGTAAGCACCTTCCCTTTGTCCGGGACCCCTGAAGGCAAAACAACATCAAAACATGATATCCGGTCCGTAGAAACAATCAGGAGCTTATCCCCCAAGTCATAAACATCCCTGACCTTCCCCCTGCGGAATAATTTTAAGTCTTTAAATTCAGTTTTTAGCAAAACATTACTTGCCATATTTTTTAAATCTCTCGAGCAAACCGTCAAGTTCAACCCAAAGCTCCTTGGGCAGGTCTTTTTTAAAAATACCGAAGAACTTATTTATACTTTTTGACTCCTCCAGCCAGTCATCCTTATTAACTTTAAGCAGATTTTCCATTGCGCCTTCGGAAAGCTTAAGCCCGGTCATATCAATATCAAACGGGTAAGGAAGATAGCCGATAGGAGTTTGCATAGCGTTTACTTTATTATTACAACGGTCCAATATCCACTCTAGTACCCTCAAGTTTTCACAGAAACCCGGCCATAAAAATTTACCGTCCTTACCGGTCCTGAACCAATTAACATGGAAGATTTTTGGCGCCTTTACCATAAGCTTGCCCATGTTCAACCAATGCTTAAAATATTCCGCCATATTATAACCGCAAAAAGGAAACATCGCCATTGGATCACGCCGCACCTGGCCGAGTTTGCCCACTTGAGCCGCAGTAAGCTCTGAACCCATTGTTGCACCGACAAACACCCCATGCTGCCAATTTAACGATTCATAAACCAAGGGCGCAATATGTTCACGCCTGCCTCCGAAAATAATCGCAGATATTGGCACTCCGTGATGCTGTTCTATCCGGAACGAAGCCGAAGGGCAATTCATAATCGGCGCAGTAAAACGCGCGTTAGGATGCGCGCCGGTAATTATCTTGCCTTCTTTATCCAATGTATTTGGCTTCCAGGGGTTACCTTTCCAATCAATACCCTGCGCAGGAACCTCTCCGTCAGCACCCTCCCACCAAACGGTATTATCAGTTTTTAAAAGGACATTCGTATAAATAGTATTTTTTTTAATTGTCTCAACCATGTTTGGATTTGATTTAGAATTAGTCCCCGGGGCGACTCCAAAAAAACCTGTTTCAGGATTAATCGCCCAAAGCGAACCGTCAGAATCAACACGCATCCATGATATATCGTCACCTACTGTCCAAATACGATAACCTTTCTTTTTGAGGCCTTCGGGAGGAACAAGCATTGCAAGGTTTGTCTTGCCGCAGGCGCTTGGAAAAGCCGCAGCAATATATTCAACATGGCCGTTAGGCTCCTCGATGCCCATTATCAGCATGTGTTCTGCCATCCACTTTTCTTTATTTGCTGCAAAGCTGGCGATACGCAGGGAAAGGCACTTTTTGCCTAAAAGTACATTCCCGCCGTATCCGGAACCTACGCTCCAGATAGTGTTATCTTCAGGAAAATGCAGGATTAATCTGTTCTTAATGTCTAATTGCGCCTTAGAATGAAGGCACTTGGTAAAACCATCATCTTTTTCAAGTTGCCTTAACACCGCTTCTCCGCAACGGGTCATGATTAACATATTTAAAACTACATACCGTGAATCAGTGAGTTCCACGCCGATTTTACTGAACGGCGAGCCAACCGGCCCCATAGAAAAAGGAATAACATACATAGTCCTTTCTTTCATGGCGGCCTTAAATATCTTTTTGGCCTTTCGGTAAGCGACCAAAGGAGACATCCAGTTATTATTCGGCCCGGCATCCCGTTTATTCTTAGTGCAGATAAAAGTCAAATGCTCGGTACGCGCCACGTCATCATGCGCAGTCCGGTGCAAAAAACAGCCCGGCAGCTTTTCCTGGTTCAAACGGATTAATTCCCCGCTATTGACTGATTCCCTCTCTAATGCCAGTTTCTGCTCTTCAGACCCATCAATCCAAACTATACGCTCTGGGGTACAGAGTTTAGCCATCTTATTTACCCAATCAATAAGTTTTTTATTTGTCGTAGGGAACTTTTCCATTTATTTTTCCTTATTTGCAATATATTTATAGGCAGAATCAGCTGCCACTGCGCCATCTCCACAAGCATTAACCACCTGATATAGCCCCTTTTTACGGCAATCACCGCAGGCAAATATCCCAGAGGATGAAGTGAGCATGTTCTCATCAGTTATTATAAACCCAGAATCGTCCATTTGAAGCTTCCCCTTTAAAAAAGCAGTTTCGGGTTCATAACCTATATAGATAAAAACACCGTCGCAATTAAATTCGCAGCTGTTACCTTTTAAAACATCTTTAATTACAACTGCGCTTACTTTCTCCTCACCCTTAATTTCAGTAACAATGCTGTCTAAAATAAAATTTATTTTTTTATTCTCCTGCAACCTTTCCTGAAGTATCGCTGAGGCGCGCAGGTCTTTACGGCGATGGATTATATTTACTTCAGCCGCAAAACGGCTTAGATACATCGCTTCCTCGGCAACAGCATTGCCTCCTCCGACAATCGCTATCTTCTTATTCTTAAAAAAAGGCCCATCGCAAGTTGCGCAGTAAGAAACGCCCCTCCCGGTAAACTTATCCTCACCCGGTATATTTAATTTCCTGGGGCAGGCTCCGCTTGCAACAATCAAAGATTCCGCCTGGCGAAATACTCCTGCCGAAAGCTCAATCGTTTTCTTTATGCAGTCTATACCAAGTACTTGATCATTGATAATTTCCACCTCCAGCTCTTTAACCTGAGCCTCCATGCGGCCGATCAAATCTTGAGTAGGAATTCCTCCGGGAAAACCAGGATAATTTTCAATAGTCTCGCTCATAAGTATCCTGCCGCCTAAAACCATTTTTTCGATTAATAACGTATTTAAACGGCTCCTGCCGGCATAAAGGGCAGCAGTTAAACCAGCCGGTCCTGCGCCAATAATAATTAAATCATGCTTTTCCATAATCAACCTGAAATTATAACTGCAATTCAGCAGTTTTTAGTTTTGACCCAAGCGCCGACAGTTTTCTCTTAATACGGATTTTTTCCAAAAATGAGGCATAATCGATAATCAACTTACCCTTAAGGTGGTCGATCTCATGCTGCAACACGCAGGCAAAAAGATCTTTGGCTTCAATTTTAACCGGTTTATTGTTTTCATCTTTGGCCTCCACCCAGACCTTCTTTGAACGCTTGACCTTGATGCAAACACCCGGAACGCTCAGGCACCCTTCAGTAATAGCCTGAACCCCTTCCTTTTTTACGATTTTAGGATTAATTAATTTATAAAGCCCCTCTCCAATATCGACAACTATTAACTGGCTGCTTATGCCGATCTGCGGAGCGGCCAAACCAATACCTGAATCTTCGTACATAGTTTTAGCCATCCGGCTTAAGATTTCAGAATGATCCGGAGTAATTTTTACAACCGGTTTTGCCTTTTTTCTTAAAACAGCATCGCCGTAAATTTTAATTTTTGATTTGGTTTTTTGCATTTACTTTTACAACCTTAGGGTTAATAGTTCTTGCCTCTTTGTCTTCCAGCGACACATAAGAAACGATAATTACCTGATCTCCCGGGCATGCACCGCGGGCCGCAGGCCCGTTTAGACAAACCACTCCGCTACCGGCTTGCCCCTTAATTACATAGGTTTCAAGGCGCAAACCGTTATTTAAATTCAGCACTTCTACCTTTTCATTCTCCAAAATATCAGCCGCACGAATCAGGTCTTCATCAAGAGTAATACTACCCTCATAATAAAGATTTGCTTCGGTCACCGTTGCCCTGTGTATTTTTGATTTTAACATGGTCCTGAACATCTTATTTTCTCCTTATTAATTTATAAGCCTGCCGCGCAATCATCAGCTCTTCATTTGTGGGGATTACCAAAATCTTTGGTTTTTTAGCCAAGCAATCGAACAACCCGCGGTAAATTTTCTCCCGGATGCGTGCCTGATTTTCTCCTATACCCGCAGTAAACACCAAAACATCAAGCCCGCCTAACACCGAGATATAAGCGCCTATGTATTTCCGGATCCGGTAAACAAAAATATCTACCGCAAGCTTAGCCCTCTTATTCCCGACCGAAGACATCTTTTCAAGTAAACGCATATCATTGCTGATACCGGATATCCCTTTTAACCCGCTTTCTTTATTCAAAATACGGTCCATTTGTTTCGTATCTAATTTCTTCTTATGCATGATATGCGTAATTAACGCAGGATCGGTATCTCCGCAACGCGTACCCATGACTAGGCCTTCTAAGGGAGTATACCCCATACTTGTATCTACGGATTTTCCCTTGTCTATTGCAGTAATGCTGGAACCGTTCCCTAGGTGGCAGGTGATTAATTTTAATTTATTAAGCGGCTTTTTTAAAATACGGCTAGCCTCCAGGGCGACATACTCATGGCTTGTACCGTGAAAACCGTATTTTCTCACTTTCAATCTCTGGTAATAATCATAGGGCAGGCCGTATATAAAGGCATGTTCCGGCAGGCTCTGATGAAAAGCCGTATCAAAAACCGCAACCTGTTTTACTCCGGGTAAAAGCTTTTGACAGGCAACTATGCCGGACAAATTAGCCGGATTATGCAAGGGGGCGATCTCGCAGCATTTTTTAATCCCCTTAATCACATTTTGATCAACAATAACCGGTTTCTTGAATTTTTCCGCTCCGTGAACTACACGGTGGCCAACTGCTTCAACTGATCTGATTTCCTCAAGTATAACTTTTAAACCGGAGTAATGATTGCCGAATTTTGAGCCTTCTTCGCCTATGTGGCTGATTACACCATTAGAAACTAAACGCGCAG
>JAQTQQ010000017.1 GCA_028712175.1 Candidatus Omnitrophota bacterium
CGTCCACGACTACCCGCTGTTTTTTGTGTTCAGTTTTTCAGTTTTGCTTTGCACAGATTCAATATTATTCAAGACAAATCAAAGTATCACGAGATAAGTAAAATAAGTTTTTAACTTTTTGGTGGTGAAGATTAGTAAGATAAGGGAGGCAATATGTGGCATAAACGAGTTTTAACAATTCTTTTTAGTGCGTTATTTGTTCTTGGTTTCTTTCATAATACATATGCAGATGAGATAGAGCAGAAGTTTAAGGATGTTTGCGTAGCCTTAGCAAAGGAATCATCACAAACAATAAGTCCAACAGGAAAAGAAAATGCGGTTTCGGATAAAGAAATAGAAGAAACTTTTACTCGTCAGCGTAAACTATTTAAAGAATGGCAAGAAGAATTAAGAGGCCTTATAAAAACAAGCCCTCAGAGTATATGGGCTGATGATGCACAGTATATAATTTCTGCTCTAAGTATAGAAGACCCTAAACAGAATGCCATAGAGTTAGAATTGGTATTGAGTAATTATCCAGACATAAAGATTGAGGATTGGACTAAAGAAAATCTTTTATTACTACTACCAAGCAAACTTGATGAACAAATTGTAAGATTAGAACTATGCAGTCTATATAAACAATTAGGGGAAACAGAGAAACTTAACAACCTAGCAGAAGAATCAATAAAAAAGTTTCCTGAGAAAACCGAGTTGTTTCAAGAAATGCTGAACCGTAAATCAATAAGGAGCATTTGAAGTGATTTTTGGTGATGAAATTATGGAGAAAAGGCGATTTTGAGGAGGAGAAAGATGAAAAAAATATTCATTGGGGTAGTTATCCTCTTTTTATCCGTAGCAGTTTTATTATTTGCCAAAAATATAGTGGTAAAAATTGTTATTGAAAAAGGCGTTGAGCTTGCCACGGGGCTTCAATTACGCATGGACAGGTTCGAGGCAGGTATTTTCAGGTCTCGTATTAATATCGACGGCCTAAAGTTATATAACCCCAAGGATTTTGAGGACAAAGTTATGGTTAGCATGCCCAATGTTTATATTGATTATAACTTGCCGTCCATTATTAAAGGCAAGATGCACTTTTATGATATTAAACTAAACCTGGAAGAGTTTGTTGTGGTAAAGAACAAGGATGGCAGGCTTAATCTTGATTCTCTAAAAGTTGTCCAGGCGCAGAAGGAAAGTAAAGACAAGCCTAAACCAAAGGCTTTTGATATTCAGGTAGATAATTTAGAGCTTAAGATTGGCAAAGTTATGCTTAAGGATTATTCCGGGCGCAGTGGAGCCTCTGTGAAAGAGTTTAATGTAAATATAAATGAGAAGTATGCTAATATTACAAATGTAAATGCCATTGTGAGCATTATTGTTGTTAAGGCCCTTATGAATACCACGATAGCAGGGATTACAAACTTTGATATCAGGGGCTTAAACAATACGGTGACAGATGTTTTGTCTAAATCAACTAAACTTGCAACTGACGCTGCAGCAAAAGCGGTAAAGACAGTCGGGGATACCGGTAAAGCTGCCATTAAGTCGGCAGGAGAGATAGTAGATAAGTTTAAGCTCCCGTTTGGAAACGAATGAATTTGCCTTTATAGCTTAGCCTTCCATGATTTTGCGACAGCCAAAGTGTTTTTATTGAAGGCAATAATGTAACCGGCCAGGAAACAGCAAAATGAGCATAGTAGAGAATGCTTTAAAATTCCTAAAAAAAAGAGAATTTGTCGAAATCGCTACAGCTGACAAAGAAGGCAAGCCGAATTCTGCCCCGAAAATATTATTGAAGGCAGAAGACAGGGAAGTTTATCTTATTGATTACAGTATCGGCAAGACTTTTTATAACCTGCAGGTTAATCCGAGAGTTTGCTTTTCATTTATTGATTCTAATTCGCTTTTTGGGTATAGATTAAGCGGAAAAGCGGAAATAATCGAAAAAGGCTTAATTTATGACGAATGTTTAAAAGAATTACGGGAGAAAGAAATAAAGCTTACCGTTGAGCGGGTTGTTAAAGGAGTACATGATAATAAAGACCATAAAAACTTTGAATTGGAAATGTCCGGCCACTTTTTGATATATAAAATTAAAATCGAAGAAGGTTCGGAAATAAGCCCCCGCGGCCAAATAAAGAAAGAAGACTGCTAAGTGGGTATAAAAAGAAGCGGAAAAAAGATAAGCAAGGAGAGGCATATGAAAAAAAATACCCCAAAAGAATTGTCTATTGATGCGCTGCGGAAGATTGATGCTTATTGGCGCGCTGCAAACTACCTTTCAGTGGGCCAGATTTATCTTCTTGATAATCCGCTGTTAAAAGCTCCTCTTGCGCTTAAACATATTAAGCCGCGCCTCTTGGGGCATTGGGGGACAACGCCCGGATTAAATTTTATCTACGTGCATCTTAACCGCCTGATTAAAAAGTACGGTTTGGATATGATATATATCACCGGGCCGGGCCATGGCGGGCCGGGTTTAGTTGCTAATGCTTATTTGGAGGGCGCATATAGCGAATATTACCCGGATATTTCTCAAGATGAAGAAGGGATGAGAAAACTTTTTAAACAGTTTTCTTTTCCCGGAGGCATCCCCAGCCACGTCGGCGCAGAAACTCCCGGCTCCATGCATGAAGGCGGAGAGCTTGGGTATGCGCTTGCCCATGCATTTGGCGCGGCATTTGATAATCCTGATTTGATTGTGGCTTGCGTAATCGGCGACGGAGAAGCGGAAACCGGGCCTTTAGCTGCCGCCTGGCATTCTAACAAATTCCTAAATCCGGTTATTGACGGGGCAGTTTTACCGATCCTGCATTTAAATGGTTATAAAATATCAAATCCTACCATTCTTGCGCGTATTGATAAAGATGAACTGAAACAGCTTTTTATCGGGTATGGATACGAGCCGTATTTTGTTGCAGGATCTGATCCTAAAATAATGCATCAGCTTATGGCTAAAACCCTGGAGGCAGTAACCAAGAAGATTAAATCTATCCAATCTAATGCGCGCAGCGCTAAGAAGGCGATCATGCGCCCGCGCTGGCCGATGATTATTTTACGCACCCCTAAAGGGTGGACAGGGCCAAAGAGCATAGACGGGTTAAAGACGGAGGACTATTGGCGTTCGCATCAGGTGCCGTTTTCCGAAATGGCAGAAAAGCCCGGACATATACGCGCCCTTGAAGAATGGATGAAGAGTTATAAACCGCAAGAGCTTTTTGATAAATCCGGCCGCTTGATGCCGGAACTTTCAGAGCTTGCGCCAAAAGGGAAACTGCGTATGAGTGATAATCCGCATACTAACGGAGGATTATTGCTGCGCGATTTAAGACTGCCGGATTTCCGTAAATACGCCGTAAAAGTTGATAAGCCCGGGACTACCGAATCAGAGCCGACACGCATTATGGGAATTTTCTTGCGTGATGTTATGAAGATTAACCAGAAGGCCAGGAATTTCCGGGTATTCGGCCCGGATGAAACAACTTCTAACCGGCTGGGCGCAGTGTTAGACGTTACTAACCGCACCTGGATGGCTAAGATTCTACCCGAAGATGACCATCTTTCCGTAGACGGACGGGTTATGGAAATCTTAAGTGAACATACCTGCCAGGGATGGCTGGAGGGTTATCTGCTTACAGGCAGGCATGGATTCTTTTCATGCTACGAGGCATTTATCCACATTGTGGATTCTATGTTTAACCAGCACGCAAAGTGGTTAAAGACTTCGCGCCGCATCTCTTGGCGCCGTCCCGTTGCATCGCTCAATTACCTTTTGACTTCGCATGTCTGGCGGCAGGATCATAACGGCTCTAGCCATCAGGATCCGGGATTTATTGACCATGTCGTTAATAAGAAAGCGGAAATTATCCGTGTTTATCTTCCTCCGGATACAAATACTTTGCTTTCCGTGACGGACCACTGCTTGCGCAGCCGCCATTATGTAAATGTTATTGTTGCCGGTAAACATCCGGGCTTACAATATCTGGATATGGATTCGGCTATTCAGCATTGCACAAAGGGTATCGGTATCTGGGATTGGGCCAGCAATGATCATGGCAGCCAGCCGGATGTGGTTATGGCCTGCGCCGGAGACGTGCCTACATTAGAAACCTTGGCCGCGGTAGATATATTGCGGCAAAAGTTCCCTGATTTAAAAATTCGTGTTATAAATGTTGTGAATTTGATGACCCTTCAGCCGCAGAGCGAACATCCCCATGGGCTTTCAGATAAGGATTTTGACAGCTTATTTACCGTAGATAAACCGATTATCTTTGCTTTTCACGGTTATCCCTGGCTTATCCACCGGCTGCTTTATCGGCGGACCAACCATAAGAATATACATGTGCGCGGATATATAGAAGAAGGGACCACCACCACGCCTTTTGATATGACGGTGTTAAATGAGCTTGACCGTTATAATTTAGCCGATGATGTTATCGACCGCGTAGCCCGCCTGCAAAACCAGGCCGCGCATGTCAAGGAATGGCTGCATAATAAGCTGATTAAACATAAACAGTATATTGTTTCTTACGGCGAAGATATGCCGGAGGTCCGTAACTGGAAATGGCCGTATTAAAGAAATTTCTGTCTGCGATAATTATTTTTGTTGTTTTAATCAGCGCTTTTTTTGTCTTTAAAGGGCTTGTCCTGAATTTATCGGAATCTTTTGCCAAAGACGAGCTTGTCCCTGCAGGGCTGAAGGAGGCGCTGTATTGGCAGGATGCAGGCGGCGGAAAGATTCAATGTTTTTTGTGCCCCCGGCAATGCCTGATATTTAATAATCAGCGCGGGTTTTGCCGGGCGAGAAAAAATATTAACGGCAAGCTTTACGCTTTAACTTATGGCCAGCCCGTAGCTTTGCATGTTGACCCAATAGAAAAAAAGCCACTTTTTCATGTTTGGCCCGGGACTAAATCTTTTTCCATCGCCACTGCCGGATGCAATTTAAGGTGTAAGTTTTGCCAGAACTGGGAAATTTCACAGCTAGACCCCGAATCCGTTAAGACCGCATTTGTTCCGCCTCAAGAAATCGTAAAACGAGCCAAAGAGTCCGGTTCAAAAACCATAGCTTTTACTTATACTGAACCGGCGATCTTCTACGAATACATGCTTGATATAGCAAAATTGGCCAAAGAGGAGGGGATTGCCTGCGTTATGCACTCTTCGGGATTTATAAACGAGAAGCCGCTGCGCCAATTAGCCAAGTATTTGACTGCGGCGAATATTGATTTAAAAGGTTTTAGCGACAAATATTACCTTTCTTTTTGCGAAGGTGATTTAGCCAGCGTGCTTAAAGCAATTAAAGTGTTGAAAGAGGAAAATGTCTGGATAGAAATAACCAATCTTGTCATCCCTACGGCAAATGATTCCAATGAGGATTTAACTAATCTTTGCCTGTGGGTAAAAGATAATTTAGGCGCTGATACACCTGTGCATTTCTCAAGGTTTTTCCCGATGTATAAGCTTTTGGATTTGTCTCCGACTCCGCTGGCGAGCCTTATCCGCGCCAGAGAGATCGCCCAAAAAGCAGGGTTGCGTTATGTTTATATCGGAAATGTGCCTCAGGATTCCGGAGCGGATACAATATGCCCTGCATGCGGGAAACTCTTAATCAAGCGCACGGGTTATACAATATTGGAGAATAATATCACCGGGGGAAAATGTAAATTCTGCAAATTTGAGGTTTGCGGAATATGGGATTAACCGCCGAGGTTTCTTAAAGCAAAAACCGCGTTAAGCAGCACTAGCGTTAAGATGGTATGGGGTATTCCAAGGAAGGGGATTAAAAGAATTCCGCAGACTAGCGTCCCTAAAAATGCTCCGGCAAGGTCCATTGAGTAGATAGTTGTAGGTATATTCTCCGTTTCAAATTTATTTTTGCTTAAGATACGCGTAAGGAGGGGGTAAGCAGCCCCGGTGAGCAACCCGCATATTAAAGCCAGCAAATAGAAAATAAAATCTGCATAATTTAGCCTGCCGATTGCCTCTATTTTTAAGAATAAAATAAAAACCGTAAGCATCCAGAATAAATAAATCCTCGATATATAATTGGCACGGTAATTTTTGATCCTGTTTACGCAAAAAGCCCCGATGCTTAATCCTCCCATAAACAGCGCAATTAACATTCCCAACTTCCAGAAAAGGGCGCCGCAGTAAAGCTGGAACAATACAAAGATTATTGAAGTAAGGCTGATTGAGCTAAAACCTAAAACTACGATATTTAAAAGCCCCAGAACCCTCTTTGATACAAAACTTATTGTTATTAAAATTATCCCGCAGAGGCAAAGGAGTGTTATTATCGACCGGTGTATTTTATTAAACTCTATTTTTATGCCGGGATAAAACTTTGTTTGTTCCAAAATTAGGTAATTCAGGAATGCAACCGGCGCAAGATCGGTATTGGCGGCTATTTTATTATCGAGCATAGTTTCGGTATAATCACGCATTGAAGGGTTAAGAAGGTCCTTGAGGTGGTAGATCGTAAAAAAATGCGTATCCGGGTTTTCCTCGGAAAAATTATTAAGCAGGTAATCTGCGGTAATTTTCTTATCTCCGGATGCGATGACAATCATAGAGTCGGATGGGATAATAAAACTGTTTGCGAATGCGTTGTTTACTGCGTTAGTTATGCTGGAATTAAATTTTACAAACTGGGGGCTTAAGATCTCTCTTTTCGAGGGTATGGTAAAAGAGAATATCCCGCTTTTCTTTAGCCGAAGGGCAATTAACTTAAAGAACTCCTCCGTAAAATAACGGTTTAATCCGAGATTAGCAGGCGCAGGCATATTCATCAAAATAGCGTCGTATTTCTTGCCTGTCTTCTTAAGAAATAACCGGGGGTCATCAGTGATAAAATTAACTTTATCTTTTATTCTTGAATTTAGCCCAGCTTGGCTGATTTTTGAAATGATTGGGTTTATTTGAAGCAAGTCAAGTTGCGCAGGGTTATATTTGATTATTTCTTCAATTTGCCCGGATAAGGCAGAACCGATAAAGAGGATATCTTTTTTTAAACCCGGGCTAACTGCTGAAAGGCTTGCATGAATAAACTCTTCATTTGCGGACCTATCTTCGCTGGTGGCTAACAGAGAGCCTCCGGAGAATAACATTGTGGTTTGAGCTTTCTGCGCGGCAATGACCGGGCCATAGCCGGTGCCTAAATTAAAAAGAATATCCGCGTTATCCAGCTCTTTTTTAAGGATGGAATCAAAACTAAAGGTTGAGATGATGGTTACGCCGATTATAATTGCAGTTGTAAAGACTTTCTGTCTGATTTTTTTTATCCCCGGAAGCAAAAGCAGGGGCAATAAAGAAAATACCAGCGGATTGGCATAATTTTTAAGATAAAGCGTAAAAAATACCCCTCCTAAGAAAAACCCGGCAGCTTCAAAGGCAAAGAATTTGGCGTAAGCATTATTTTGAACAGGGTTATTTTTAATATATTCCCTGACAAAGTGCCTGAAGGCAATGCCGACGGTAAAGGCAATAGGCGCGATTAAGATAAGGCTTAAGAAAAGGGTAAGCCCCAAGCTTGTTGCTTCGTAATATTTTAATCCGATTAATGGTTTTATAAGATGGATCAGGCAGATGGAGAGGGAGAAAATTATTGCAATCAGGGCTGGAAGCGTTGAATTTAGGAGTTTTTTAGGGATCCTGAATATGCTTCCTAGTGAGCAAAATATAATCCAGAAACCGCAAGCCGCCAGAAAAGCCAGTTCGTTTCTGGCGATTGAAAAGTTGAATTCGCGTAAAGTAACAAGCTGGAATATTGAGGCAATTATCCCCAAAGGCACAAAGATAATCATAGACAACCTTCCCTTTTGTTATTATATTAAGCCTAAGATGAAAGAAAGTCTATATTATTTATTCTTAAGCGGCCTGATTCTTGGTTCCGGCCCGTGCATAGGTTTCTGCGCTCCGGTTTTAGCAGGGTTTATTGCTACATATAAGCCTTCTTTAAAGAGGGCCCTTGTTTCTTATCTGTCTTTTTCTTCTGCCAAGCTGTTTAGTTATATGTTTCTCGGCGCTTTATGCGGCATGTTCTCCGGTATACTAAAAAGCGGAGTTTTTATAGGTTATCTTAAGGCTGTAAACATAGCTTTAGGAGCATTTGTGCTGTTGATTGGCATATTGACTATTATTTCAAAAGACCCGTTAAGCAGTAAATACTGTTCTTTTTTTTCAAAAGGAAATTTAAGAAACGCCAGCATCCTCGGGCTCTTGGCCGGATTTTCCCCGTGTTTGCCTCTTTTGGGCATCTTAAACTATATAATTATAATATCTCAAACGCCTTTTGAAGGGATGTTTTATGCTTTTGCTTTTGGATTAGGGACGGCTATTTCTCCGGCTATTTTGTTGGTTGGATTATCGGGTAAGCTGGCAGGATTTCTTTCCGGTAATCATAAAATTAAGGCATTGGTTAGAGTTGCCTCAAGTTTGATCCTTATATTTTTAGGAATTAGAATTATCTTAAAATAAGATTAGTTTCCGGCGCAAAAGAGTATATTCATTGACATTAAAGGGGATAGCTTTATAATAGCTGTAACGACGAGGGCATTGTAAGTAAAAAGAGCGGTTAAAAGAGGTAGTTTAAATGAATATATTTATAGGCAATTTGTCTTTTGAGGCCAAAGAATCGGATGTTCAGGGCTTTTTTGCTTCTTTTGGCAAGGTTGGCAGCGTGGTAATCGTAATGGAGAAGAATGGGAAGAAATCCCGAGGGTTTGGGTTTGTCGAAATGCCTGATGAACAAGAGGCGCTGGCGGCAATTGCCGCTTTGCAGGGCCGAGAAATATTGGGCCGGCCGGTTAATGTTATGCCTGCTTTGCCTAAGAAAGAAAAAATCCGGCCCAAAGAGCATAAACAGGAAAATCCAGGCAGTGTTTTTCCTCTTAAGCGCACAGGTAAATATAGGGAGGGCAGGCGTACGCTTAGTTTTATGAAACGCCGTCTGGCAGGCGGCATTACTGCTCCTGTTGCAGAGCGTAAATTTAAAGCCAATCCTATGCGTTGGCGCAAGAAGTCAAAATGGGCTACTCCTTATCAGAAACCCGAGGGTGAGCCTAAGCCCTGGAAGAGAACTGAAGGCCGAGCTAATCCTTGGATTAAAAGAGAAGGCGTTAAATCAAAGCCTTGGGAAAAAACCGGAGATAAACCTAAGCTTTGGCGTAAAAGCAGCTCCGCGGCGGGAAAAACACGATCAAAAACAGGCAGGGGTTTTATAAAGCATAAGCGATGAAATTAAAACTTAATCTTTTTCCGGTTGTTCCGAAGTTGGAAGAAAAAATAGCGGGCATTATTCAGGAGGCAGTAGATGGCCGCGCCAGCATAGTTGAGATTGCTTATGGCCCGGCAGCCGATAGCGTCAAAAAACGCATCCTCAATTTCCTGAACAAAAAAGAAATCCGCCGGCTTTATACAAGGTTAGAGAAGACTGATAAGGGATGGGGAAGGGTTTATTTACATTTTAGGTGGAAATAGGATAGCTATGAGCGAAGGTAAACTTATTGACGAATTTTATTCGCTGGTACAGGTTGATGACCAAAACGGCAATTATGCCTTAGATATTAAAGACGGCAGCTATTTTGGCATGCCCTTAAAGAGCATTGTTGATGCGGAAAAGCGCCTGCGCTCAAACGTTCAGCATGGAATTGCTTATTTTTCCATGGAGTATGGTTTGGCTACCAGCTGTTATAATAAATTATCCAGCCAACTGGCTTTAAACCCTAAAAATAAACTTCCTGAAAATGCAGTGTTCTCCAATTACCGCGTGGCGGATTATTTCTTTGCCCTGCATCAGGACAATATTATTGATTTGCCAATTTACAGCGGCGGTTTGGGTATATTGGCCGGAGATACGGTTAAGACTATGGCTGACTATAAGCTTCCGGCAGTCGGTATTGGGATACTCTGGAATTCCGGCTACTTCAGGCAGAAGTTTTGGTTTAAATACGGACAGGCCCCGGAGAAAATGCGCTGGGACCCGCATACTTATCCGGGCCTGGTCCCTTTAAAGAACAGGATTAAAATCTCACTTAAGTCGGAAGATGTTCATATCAGGCTTTGGAAATATTATGTTTACAGCCATAAACATGATGCTGTGGTGCCGCTTGTATTATTAGATTCTAATATAGAGCCTAACAGCCAGCGCGCAAAAGATTTAACTGATCAACTTTATCGCAGCGATAACGTTTTCTTAAAATTATTGCAAAGGGTAATGCTTGGTTTCGGAGGGGTAAGCGCCCTTAGTGAGTTAGGTTATAATATTGATATACACCATCTTAATGAGGGCCATGCTGTATTTGCTTTTGTGGCCAAGGCAAGAGGTTTGTCGCAGGATGAATTAGAAAAACTAAAAAGGAAATTTGTTTATACCTGCCATACTCCGGTTGAAGCCGGCCATGACAGGTTTTCTTTTGACGATTTAAATAAGGTGCTTAAGAAAGAAGATACGGATATAATTGAGAAATTCGGGAAAGAGCGTTCAGGGCTTGCTAATCTTACGCTGCTTTCTATGAATGTTTCCTCGGCGATAAACGCCGTTTCTCATAATCATCAAAAGGTTATGCATATCCAGTTTCCTAAATACAAGGAGCAGATACAATATGTAACTAATGGAGTCCATCCTTATACCTGGGTCTCTAAAGCATTTAGTGAACTTTTTGAAGAATTTCCCGGGACATTCCCGGATTTTAAGAATAACCCCATGATTTTGTCAAGGGCATCTGAATTGAATGGTAATTCTGATTTCCGCGCTAAAGTTTGGCAGGCGCATCAGGCCAACAAAGAGGAGTTTTGTAAGCTTTTAGAGAAATGGTCGCTTGATAAGAATCTATTTACTATCTGTTGGGCAAGGAGGATAGCCGCGTATAAAAGGCCGAGTTTAATTTTGCATGATATAAACAGGCTGGTGAGTATCGCAGAACGTATAGGGCCTTTGCAGATTATTTTAGCTGGTAAAGCCCATCCTAACGATAATCTCGGTTTTACTTATGTTAATGAAATGTTAGATAAGGTGGATAAGCTGGCTGAAGATTATAATAAGCTTAAAATAATCGTTTTGGAGAATTATGATATTTCTCTGGGGCGGTTACTTACATCTTCTGTTGATGTCTGGCTGAATAATCCTCTGCCGCCTTTTGAGGCCAGCGGCACAAGCGGAATGAAAGCGATTTTAAACGGGGTGCTGCAAATGAGCACGGTTGATGGCTGGGTAGCTGAAGCAACGGATAAAAAACTTGGCGCATTTTTTGGTTATAAAAATAGCGAAGGCAGCGTGGGTAATGAAAATGACCTGCATATGAACGATGACGCCGAAGAGCTGTATCATGTTTTAGAATCGCTAGCCGGTTTATATTATAAGACTAATCCTGCAGGTAAAGTAAAAACTTCTTCAGAGTGGATAGATATGATGATTGAATGTATCTGTACTTCGGCAAGGTTTAATACTTACCGTATGCTTGATCAATATAAGAAGAATATCTGGAATATCGGCTGATAAGCTTATAGATTTATACCTTGTCGTGTGGTAAACTATAAAACCTTGCGCCCATAGCTCAACTGGATAGAGCACCAGCCTACGGAGCTGGTTGTTGCTGGTTCGACCCCAGCTGGGCGCATTTAATTCCCTTACCGTGATCGAAAAACAGATTTTTTATATGCAGGAAGCGATCAAGGAAGCCATTCAAGCTGCCGAAGAGGACGAGGTCCCGGTTGGAGCGGTGGTCGTATATAAGGATAAAATTATCGCCAAGGCCCATAACCAGGTTGAGCGCCTGAAAGACCCTACCGCTCATGCCGAAATGCTGGCAATCACCAGCGCCGCCAATTACCTGGGGACAAAGTGGTTGAACGAGGCAAGCCTCTATGTTACAATTGAACCTTGTAGCATGTGCGCTGGGGCGCTTGTCCTTGCACGGATAAAAAATTTATATTTTGGCGCAAGTGATCCTAAAACCGGCGCCTGCGGTTCGGTTGTCAATATTGCAAACCATAAAAAATTAAATCACCGCATCAAGGTGACCAAAGGCGTTCTGGAAGAAGATTGCTGTTTTCTGCTCAAAGAATTTTTTAAAAGAAAAAGAAAAGTCTCTGGAGAGGTGGCTGAGTGGTCGAAAGCAACTCACTGCTAATGAGTTGACCTGGGCAACTGGGTCCCTGGGTTCGAATCCCAGCCTCTCCGAAATTGATACCATTTCGAACCATCGGGGGTTTTTCCTGGTTCTTCCGGTTCGATTGTAAATGCGTCCGCCAGTTTTTTCCTGAATCCTCCTTCGGAGGGTATGTTTAAAAAT
>JAQTQQ010000008.1:0-50199 GCA_028712175.1 Candidatus Omnitrophota bacterium
ACCGGAGGTATAAAAATGAAGAAAACAGGCGGGCAGAGCACATTGGAATATGTGATCATTGTCGGTATTTTGATCGGAATATTTGTTTTGGTCGGCAGGGTATTGCAGCCAAAAATAAATGCAGCTTATAACAACCTGAAATCCGGCATTCAATCCTAAGCATGGTATCAATGGAAACGATGCAGGAAAAGGTATAATGTTTTAAGAGGAGATAATATGCGGACCTTCATTCTATTGTTTCATTGCCGTGATCAAAAAGGGATTGTTGCTAAAATATCTGATTTTATCCTAAAGCATGGCGGCAATATCATTACCGCAGACCAATATAGCACTGACCCCGAAGGAGGGCATTTTTTTATACGTATTGAGTTTGTCCTTGACCGGGATCGGTATACTAAAAAAGACCTTGTTGCGGAATTTTCTCCTATCGGCAGCGAATTTGGCGCAGGCTGGGATTTTTATGATAAATCAGAAACTTTACGCATGGGGATCTTTGTATCTGAGCCGGACCACTGCTTGGTTGACCTGCTATATTTATGGAGTTCAGGGGAATTAAAGGTCAATATTGCCTTTGTCCTAAGCAATTCTGAAAAACACCGGAAGTTAGTAACCGCTTATAATATCCCGTTTCATTATGTGCCGGCGGATAAAGATAATCGGCGGGAGCAGGAGCTATTGTCTTATGCCGTTGATTCGACAGATTTCCTGGTACTTGCGCGTTATATGCTAGTACTTTCCCCGGATTTTCTGCAGAAATATAACAAGGATATTATTAATATCCATCATGGTTTTCTGCCGTTTTTTAAAGGAGCTGACCCTGCCGCAAAGGCGCTTGAGGAAGGAGTCAAGGTCATCGGCTCAACCGCGCATTTTGTGAATAATCAGCTTGATGAAGGGCCGATTATCGCGCAGGAAGTCGAAAATGTATCGCATAAGGACAGCCATCAGGACCTGATAAGAAAAGGCAGAAATTTGGAAAAGGAAGCAATGGCTGCGGCAATATCCAGTTATATCGATTACCGGATCATCAAATACGAAAATAAAACAATAGTTTTTTAACATTAAAGGAGGTTCGTTATGGCAAAGTTATACGTAAAGGCTCTCGGATTTGCTTTTGGTATTGTTGCATCCGCACTCTCTTTTGTAATAGGCGCTTGGAATATGCTTTTTTATTTAGAGAGCGGGGTAAACAGGGCAATGGCGGTGATATATTTAGGATACCGGCCGACGTTATTTAGCGTAATTTTTAATGCAGGCCTGTGTTTTGCTTTCGCATTTTGTATAGGGGCTGCGATCGCTTTGCTATATAACAGGATTATTGAGGAGAGTAAGCAGGAGATTGATGAGAAAATTAAAGATGTTGCCCGCACTATTTGGGAAAGTAAAGGCAAGCCGGAAAGTACTTCGGCGGATGATTGGAAAGAAGCGGAGAAGAGGGTAAAAGGATTTTAAATTGCTTAAAAAGAAAATAGTTATAATAGGCGCAGGGGTCGGAGGGCTGACCTCTGCCTGCCGCCTGGCCAAAGACGGATATAATGTTGAAGTTTATGAAAAATTATCACGCTGCGGCGGACGCTGTAACATAATTGAGGACCGGGGGTATAAATTTGATACTGGTCCTTCTTTTGTGCTTATGCCCGATTTTTTTGAGGAGGTTTTCTCATATTGCGGCAAAAGAATCGAAGATTACCTGGATTTACGCGCTATTGACCCCAGTTATAAAATTTTTTATTCCGACGGAGAAACTCTATGCGTATACCGCGACAGCCAGCGCACCAAAGAAGAGCTCAAGCGCATAGATAAAGGTGCGTCGGAACAATTTGATAAATTTATCCAAGAAACCGCAAGAATTTACAATATTATCAGGCCACTGCTTTATAAGTGCGTAACATATAAGTCTCTAACAAATCCTTATTATTGGCGCCTGGTAACTAAAATCCGCGCCTTTGAGTCTTATTGGCAGCTTGCCCGCAAGTATTTTAAAAGCGATAAGCTTTGTTACGCCTTTACCTTTGAAGCAATGTTTATGGGCGTCTCTCCCTATCAGGCACCGGCTTTTTATAGTATCATCAGTTATACTGACCATGTGCAGAAAATTTTCCATCCCATGGGGGGAATGTATCAAATCCCGCTGGCTTTAGAAAAGTTAGCCGGACAGCTGGGGGCCAAGATTTATTATGACTCGGAAATAGAAAATATCGGGCGTAAAGACGGGCAGATTTCTCTTCTTAAGGGGAAGAATCAAATCCAAGCTTCTTCTGCGATAGTAAATGCCGATTATGCTTATGCGCAGACGGAATTGCTCAAGCGTAAAATACCTGATTTTAAGTATTCTTGCTCAACCTATTTGATTTATCTGGGGATAAATAAGAAGCTGAATAATTTAGCTCACCATAATTTATTTTTTGCCAAGGACCTTAAAAAGAATTTGGATGAATTATTTAAAAGCAAACTTAACCCCGAGGATCCATCGTTTTATGTGCATGTTCCTACCATAACTGACCCGTCTTTAGCGCCTGCGGGAAAGGATATATTATATTTATTGATCCCGGTGCCTAATTTAGAGAATACCCGCCAAGCATTAAAAGACCACGAGTTGCGTTTAAGAAGGATAATTTTCGATAAGATAAATAAAGTTTGCGCATGCAACCTGGAAGAGCTGATTGAAGTTGAGCATCGTTTTTACCCCGAGGATTTTATCGGCCGCTATAACATTAAGTTCGGCGCGACTTTTGGCCTAGCGCATAATTTGACGCAAAGCGCATTTTTCCGGCCGGCGAATTTCGATCCCGTTATGAAAAATTTATATTATGTCGGAGCCAGCACCCAGCCCGGAGGGGGGTTACCGGTAGTTATTGCCGGTTCGCGGATCGTGGCGGATTTAATCAACGCGGCAGGATAGTTTTTATTCTTTGCGTGATTTTATGGATAGTCGTTTCAGGAGTAGAGGCGCCGGCGGTTATCCCTATATTTAAAGCGCCTTTTAACCACTTTTTCTTTATTTCCCCGGAAGAGTTAATCCAATAGCTGTTTTTGTTCAGGGATTTCGATATCTCGTAAATTCTTTTAGTGTTAGCGCTTGTCTTTGAACCGATAATGATCATGAGGTCATTGGCTTTAGGCATGATCTTTACTTCGTTTTGTTTTATTTTGGTAGGGTTGCAAATGGTATTGTGGAATCTTACGTTAGGGATATATTTACGCAATATGCCGGTGATAGCCATCAGATTATCCAGATTTTGAGTCGATTGCGCAACTACGCCGGCCTTTTTGATATTTTTAATCTTTCTCAAGGGTATGTTTGCGGGTTTATCAATTACTATTGCTTTTGACTTAAGCTGTCCTACAATTCCCCGGACTTCATCATGAAACTTGTCCCCGATTACAATTATCCGATAGCCGCTATTTTCAAGCCCGCAGGCAATTTTATGTATTTCTTTTACCATTGGGCAGGTTGCGTCGACGATTCTATATCCCAATTTTAGCGCTTTTGCTAAAGTTCTAGCGGATGAGCCGTGCGCCCTGACCAGTAATGTTTTACCCCGGCCGCACGCCAGGCGGCTGATTTTTTTAATCCCGGAGGCACGTATTTGCCTGACAACATCTTCATTATGCACGATATCTCCGAGCATAACTACGGGTCTCTTTGTTTTTGATGTTTCTTCTGCAATCGCAATTGCCCTTTTAACTCCGAAACAGAAGCCTGCCGATTTTGCCAGATTTATTTTCATAAGTATTTTCTCTCCCATAATATTTTTGAGATGATTGCTATTTTCCTGGATTTGGAAA
Organism: Candidatus Omnitrophota bacterium; assembly: GCA_028712175.1. GTDB lineage: Bacteria > Omnitrophota > Gorgyraeia > Gygaellales > Profunditerraquicolaceae > UBA6249. The sequence continues at coordinate 3,790 of JAQTQQ010000008.1, forward strand.
CAAAGACGCGTTTAGAGAATATGTCATAATTGTTTTTTTTGATTTCATCAAGTATCCCGCAGTAAGTTTCTTTCATAACCATAACGACAAGCCTGGATAAGCGGCTGTCAATTAACTTTATCCCCGCCGATGACTCTTCATAGTATTTCCGGCAGCGCTCAATTTGAAAACGCATAAGGTTTTTGAAGCCTTCGTTATTTAGCCCTTTGATTAATTGGCTCTCTGAAACATTAAATTTAAGCATTTCATCTTGAGGGAGGTATATTCTTCCTCTGCCTATGTCTTCATTGATGTCGCGCAGAATATTGGTTAGTTGCATGGCAATGCCCAATTTTATGCCGTAATCCCGGCAAGAGGCATCTTTATATCCGAAAATCTTTATCATGATAAGGCCTACTACTCCGGCTACCCTGTAGCAGTATTTATAAAGCGCGGAAAAATCCGGGTAACGTTTTATCTTTAGGTCCATGCGCATTCCCTCAATCAGTTCATCGAAACACTCTTTCGGTATCTTATATTTTTTCACCGTCTCCCGGAATGCCGCCAATAATGGCTCATTCAATTTACACCCGGAGTAAGCGGCTGATATTTTTTCTTCCAGCCCAAGCAGAATATCTGTTTGGTTGCATATAGCTGAATTATCGACCGCCTCGTCGCTCAAGCGGCAGAGGGCGTATACGGAATAGCCTGCGTATTTTCTATCTTTAGGCAAGAATAAAGAGGCCAGGTAGAAAGTTTTGGCGAATTTCTTAGTGATCCGCTTTGCTTCCTTAAAACCAGAGAGCAATTCTTTGTCCATAATCTTATTCTAAGGCAAATAATTTAAAAACCAAGCGAAAAGATAGGTAAAACTGGTTGATAAATTGGAGGATTAGTTATAAAATACCATTATGTCTAAATATATGCTGGTTCTGGTTTGCTCCGTTATTTTCCCGCTGATTTTAAGTTTTTATCCTCCTCTTAGATTCTGGCGTAACCTAAAAACACTGCTGCTTGTTTTAAGTATTCTGGTAGTTGTTTTTGGGGGATGGGATGTTTTTGCGACTTGGCGCGCACACTGGTATTTTAATCCTGAAGGGGTTAGCGGGGCAAGATTAATTAATCTGCCGATTGAGGAGTGGTTATTTTTCATCGTTATCCCGTTCTGCTGCATATTTACCTGGGAAGCGCTTAAATTCATAAAAGAAAAGAGAAAATGAAAGAATACACATTAATTGCCGCCTGTTCTGTCATTTTGACCGTGCTGATTGATAAAATAACCAAGGTCAATATTTTAAAGAAAAAAGATTTTTATCTGTTTCTCCTGGTCATACTGGGTTTTAAGTTTCTGGTAAACGGATATCTGACCAATACCAATATAGTGATGTATAATCCGGAGTTTTTCCTTAATCTTAGATTAGCCGGGATCCCGCTTGAGGATTTTATGTTTGGTTTTAGCATGGTTTCCTTAGGAATTATCTTTTGGGAGTATTTTAAGAAATAAAACAATGAATAAAAGAATAATACTATCCGTTTTAATACTGTTTACGTATCTATCTTTAGGTTACTCCATGGACTGGAAAAATTTGCACCAGCAGGCGGATAAAATATCTTTACTAGAGGCCGAGAAGGCCGTAGCGAAAAATACTGATTCAGTTTCAGAAAGATATGTTTTGGGGCTGGTTTATCTTAATTTGCATCAAAATGAGGCTGCTTATTCGGTTTTTAATGCCCTCTTTAGAAATAATCCGGAAATGATTGAGGCAAAGTGGGGTTTTGCAGAAGCTCTGCGCCGCAAGCATGAGATTAAAACGGCGGAGGATTTGCTAAACGAGGCAATCAAAGAAGATGCTAATTTCGCTCCGGCGTTAATTAGCCTGGCCTACATAAAATATTTTAGAATGGATTTTACAGGTTCGGTGCGCTTGGCTCTAAAAGTAATAGAGGGAGGGCCTGATAATGCGGATTTGAGCAATTATGCGCGTGCATATGCTATGTATGCCGGCGCAAAAGGAATGTTGGCGCACTATGGCGGCCTGTTATCCAAGGCCATAGACGGATTGGCGGTAAAGAAAAATTTGGATAAGGCAGAGAAATTACAGCCAAATTCTCCTTCGGTCCTGTTTGGTTTAGGCAGTTTTTATTTATTGGCTCCTGCTGTCGCCGGAGGCAATAAGTCTAAGGCCGAAGAATATCTTAATCGGGCGGCAGAGGCCGATCCTTATTTTGCCGATGTCTATGTGCGCCTTGCGCAGTTAGCCAAGATTAAAGGTGACAAAGAAAAATATAATCTTTATATGAACAGGGCTTTAGAGATTGATCCAAAAAATGATTTGGCCCTTGATACTATTAGCGGAAGGTGTAAGTTTATTTGTATCGGAGGCAAAGAGTAGCTAAACCTTGAGGATTTTTCGGGAAAAGTCATTTAACGCTTGCTTGCAGGGTTTATTTATTCTTAAGCGGATAATTTGACTAGCAGCTTTATGATACAAGTGTTTTATTTGATTTTGAGCATAATCCAGCGCTCCGGTTTTAATAATAATCTTGCGCATTTTAAGAAGTTCCGGCGTGCGGGTTGATTTAGCCCCCATGATCTTCTTAATGATTGCTTTATCTTTTTTGCTTGCCTGATGAAAGGCATACCAAATAAGTAACGTCCTTTTAGCTTCTTTAATATCAGTAAGATTTGATTTTCCGGTTTCTTTTTCTTCGCCGAAGGTGCCGATGATGTCGTCTTTGATCTGAAATGCCCTTCCCAGGAGCATGCCGTAGGAATACAGTTTTTTAACCTCGGCTCTTTTTGCGCCGGCAAGAAGCGCTCCCATAGTAAGCGGGGATGCAAACGTATAATTTGCGGTTTTATAGTCGTAAATCCTGTAAATATCTTCCCGGGTTACTTTTTCTATTTTTTTAATCCCTAAAAACAGCTCTATAAATTCTCCGCTTCCCGTGTAGAGGGCTGCAGAAATCAGTTTCTTTAAGGCGGCTTCCTTGCGGATGCTGTTTTCTTTAACTGCCAGGAATGCATCTAATGCCATAGCATACATAACATCCCCGGTTACTATCGCTAAATCTTCACCGCTAAATTTTGCCTCTTTGTTTTTATAGAGCCGGCGCCTTAATAAGGTGTGCATAGAAGGTTTGCCGCGGCGCGTATCGGATTTATCGATAATATCATCGTGGATGAGCATAAAATCATGTAAAAGCTCTAAGGATAGGGCAGAGCGGTACAGGCCTTGGGGAGTTTTCTTGGAAAATCCCAAATACCCTATGCAGAATAATATCGGCCTTATTCTTTTCCCGCTGCGCAAGATAAATTCTTTTATACTCTCAAAAAGGGCAGGGGAGAGCTTGTTAAGAGAGTATAATTTATCTATCGAGCGGACATATGCAGACAACTCTTTCTCAATCCGGATTTTTATTCTCAAAAACATAGGTTTATGTTAACATATAAAGGTCTATAAGGCAATTAGAGAAAGAGTTTCTTTATTAATATGAATAAAATTATTATTATTGGGGCAGGTTTTGCGGGGTTAAGCGCAGCAGGCAGGCTGGCTAAGTGCGGTTTGGATTTAAAGATCAGCATTTTCGACAAGAAGAGCCATTCGGATTTTTTGCCGCTTATCCCTGATTGCATAGGAAGAGGGGTTAATCCGGAAATACTTGCCTGTGATATTTCTAACTTTTGCCGGAAGAGAAAAATAGAGTTTATACGGGAAGAGGTTAATGCCGTTGATTTTAAATCAAAACTGGTTTCTACTCCACAGGCAGCTTACGCTTATGACTTTTTAATTATTGCCAGCGGGACTCAATCCAATTTCTTTTCCAATCAGCCTGCCCGGCAATATGGTTTTCCTTTAAACAGCGTAAATGATGCCAAAACTATAATGAAAGCGCTTAAGGATAATGATAAATTCACGAATTTTATCATCTGTGGCGCAGGGTATACCGGAGTGGAGGCAGCGGCTAATTTTAGCCTATACTTTAAAAAGCAAGGCCTTATTAAAAGAGTAATTATGGTTGAGCGTGCGCAGACGATATTAGGGCCTCTGCCTGAATGGATGAAGTCCTATATTGAAAGAAACCTTCTGGATATGGGTATAGAAATCTTAGTAAACTCAGTTGTTGAAAATATCCAAGAGGATAATCTTAGGCTTTCGTCAGGCAGGGTATTTGATCATGCTATGCTTGTTTGGGTGCCCGGAGTAAGGACTGCGGATTTTATCCATAAGTTAGGGGTGAATAAAAATCCTCAAGGGAGAATAGTTGTTGATGAGTACCTAAGGATTAACCAGGATTGTTTTTGTGCCGGGGATACCGCTTTGTTTACTGGTAATAATAATTCTTTGCGCATGGCCGTTCAGTTTGCTATAACAGAAGGAGAGCATGCGGCGGGCAATATAGCCAGGAGCATAAAGAATCTTTCGCTTAAGAAATTCCGTCCTTTGGATTTAGGTTATATTATACCTTTGGCTAATAATAAATCCTGCGGCCGGGTGTTTGGTTTAAATTTAAGGGGCATCTTACCGACTCTGTTGCATTATATTATGTGTATTTTCCGGCTCAGGGGCCTTACGAACAAGGCCGGGATTATTAGCAGCTTAATTAAAGGTTTGTGCCGGTAGATTGTAGATAAAGGAGGTGGCATATGTCGGATTGGGGGATTTTATCTTTAAGATTGGGGATAGGAATCATGTTTTTGGCGCATGGCCTGCAAAAGGCATTTGGTTTATTCAGAGGGCCGGGGATAAAGGGGTTTTCTGCGATGCTTTCAGGCTTAGGGTTTGCTCCTGCTATGTTTTGGGCTTATCTTGCCTCCTATGCTGAATTGCTCGGGGGGATTTGCTTAATCATAGGGCTGCAAACAAGGGGAGCTGCGGCAATACTATTTATTTTAATTGTAACCGCTGGATTTAAAGTGCATTTAGGCAAAGGGTTCTTTTTGTCTAACGGGGGTTTTGAATATACTTTTGTTATTGCTTTTGCCTGCCTTGCGCTTGTTTTGCTGGGGCCGGGGAAGTTTGGCATCCTCAAGTTAATTGCCTGATTTAGTATGGTATTTTATATATGCATAAAATAATACGCAGTTTTTCTATCTTTTTATTCCTGGCCTTGTTATTGCCGCTTGGCTTAGCGGCGCAGGGGGAAGAACGGCTTCCTAAGCTGGTTATTTTCCACTCACTCGGCTGCCAGAGGTGTATTGAATTAAAATATGGCCTGATGCCTGAAATCGAGAATGAATTTAAGGGCAGGGTTATCTTTGAATACCGCGATACTGCAGATATTGAGAATTATAAATTACTTTTAGGGCTATTAAAAAAGGACGGCAAAAACATTAACTTTCAAGTCCCGCTTTTTTATTTAGGGGGTAAATTTTTAACTGCTCAAGGGGATATTCGGAATAACCTGCGTAATTTAATTCTAGCTGAACTGTTAAGGCCGGGCCGCCCTGGCCTATCGGTAACTCCGGTAGATTTAGTAGAGCACTTTAAAGGCTTTATTCCCGCAGCAATCATTATTGCAGGGCTCCAGGACGGGATTAATCCCTGTGCATTTACTGTGATTGTATTTTTTATGTCTTTTCTTGCCTTGCAGGGGTATAGAAAGAAAGAACTTATTTTTATCGGTGCTTCGTTTATCTTCTCGGTTTTTCTTACTTATTTCTGCATAGGGCTCGGGATTTTTAATTTTCTTTATCGGGTTAAGAGTTTTTGGGCAATGGCCGGCTTGTTCAACCTGGTTGTCGGGTATTTAAGCATCATTTTCGGAATTTTTGCGGTTTATGATTTTATAAAATTTAAGAGAACGGGCTCAACCGATGAATTGATTCTGCAGCTGCCTCCATCCATAAAGGCGCGCATCCATAAAGTAGTGGGATTTTTTTACCGGAAAACTCCGGGTGGAAGGCAAGATATGCCCCGTGCCGGCGTAATCAAGCTTGTCGCCAGCGCTTTCGTTACAGGTTTTATAGTTTCGCTTTTAGAGGCAGTGTGCACCGGCCAGGTATATTTACCGACGATTTCTTTTATTTTTAAGGCAACTAATCTTAAACTTCAAGCTTTTAGCTATCTTTTGTTGTATAATATCATGTTTGTAATTCCGCTTGTTGCCATTTTTTTATTTGCATTTTATGGTACGACCAGCGCGCAGTTTTCCGGTTTCCTAAAAAAGCACTTGGGGCTGATCAAGCTTTTTATGGCCTTTTTGTTTTTTGGTTTAGGCGTATTTTTAATATGGGGGGTTTAATGCGTAAATATATAATCATCTTCATTTTGGGTTTTTTCATATGGCAGCCGGTTTATGCGGAAAAGAAACCAGGCCCTAATGAATGGGATTTCGGCCGGGTTAAGCAGGGGGAAGTCTTAAAACACGACTTTATACTTAAAAATGAAACTAGTGATATTTTAGAAATAAATAGCGTTAACAGTTCTTGCGGATGCACCGTCTCAAAGGCGGATAAAAAATCTTTGCTTCCGCAGTCAAGCACGGCCATAAGCGTGACTTTTAATACGAAGGGGTATTTGGGGAACGTGAAGCAATTCGTATATGTGAATACCGATAATGCGGATATGGCGATAATAAAATTTACAATCAAAGCGGAAATAGTAAAGGAGGGTTAGCGGTATGTGGTCATTACAATTAAGGATGTGGCTGCTTGTGACTTTTTTATTCGGGTTTATCTATGCTTTGATAGTAGTTATAGGCAGGAATTTTCTGCATGTCGGAAACTTCAGTTTTTACCTGATAATTTCTCTTGCGATGATGTTTATCCAGTATATGCTCGGGCCAAAACTTGTGGAATGGAGCATGCGCGTAAAATATATTAAAAGGGAAGACAATCCCCGCCTGTTTCAAATGGTAGAATCTTTGAGCGTGCGTGCAAATATCCCTATGCCTAAGATTGGTATTGCCCAGATTGAGATACCCAATGCATTTGCTTTTGGCCGCTGGATAAAGGACGGCAGGGTCTGCGTAACAAGCGGGATATTAAAGTTACTGAACGATGAGGAGTTAAAGGCGGTGCTCGGCCACGAATTGTCGCATCTTAAAAACCGGGACGTGCTTACTATAACTTTGCTTTCGGTGATCCCGATGATTATGTACCGCATAGCCTGGCAGTTCCTGTTTTTTGGCCGTAGGCGCGATGAGCGCGGAGGGAATACTTTTTTGATCGGCATAGCAGCTTTCCTGTTTTATTTTATAACCAATCTTTTGGTGCTTTATGGCTCGCGCATCCGCGAGTATTTCGCAGACCGCGGAAGCGTGCTTTTAGGGAATCAGCCTAAGGCGCTGGCTTCAAGCCTTTATAAACTGGCTTATGGTTCGGCAAGATTGAATAAGGAATCTTTAAAAGAAACAGAGGGGTTAAAGGCATTTTTTATCAACGATCCTTCGCGGGGCCGCAAGGAAGTTTTAGAATTGTCACAGTTAGATTTGGACAAAAGCGGCACTATTGATGCTTCTGAACTGGATGTTCTTAGAAAATCAAATATTCGTTTGAGCGTAGGGGATAAGATGCTTGAGCTCTTGAGCACGCATCCTAATATGCTTAAACGCATCAAGAGACTTTCAGAATATAGCGGTTAGATCTGTTTTAGTTGACAGCTCTTGGTTATTGCTTCATAGGAATCATTATAAGTTTCTTTAATAACTATGAGCTGGTAGCCTGGGGCCAAATGGTTTATCGGCTATAGGCCTTGAAATATCACTGCTTATCCTATAAGCCAAAAGCCGCCAGCTAATCGCTAAACCTCCTTTTTGCTTTACATAACCTCAAAGATACTATATAATTACTAAATTATGGATATTAATGAAATCATTGAGCAAAGAATTGCTAAATTAGGGGCGCTTAGCGCGAAAAATGTGGCTTTATACCCTGCAAAAGTGCCAATACATAGTGCTATTGGCCGGATTTTGAGTAATTTTGAAGAAGGTAAACAAGTTACTCTCTGCGGTAGGGTTATGGCTAACCGGGCGCATGGCAAGGTTAATTTTATGGACTTGCGTGATACGACCGGGAAAATCCAGCTTTACGTAAAACGCGATGTTGTCGGAGAAGAAAAAGCCGCAATCTTAGAGCAGTTAGATATTGCCGATATTATATGCGCAAGCGGCGAACTTTTTAAGACGCATACCGGTGAATTTACGCTTAAAGTTTTAGATTTTTCTATATTATCTAAAGCCTTAAGGCCTTTGCCCGAGAAATGGCATGGTTTAAAAGATGTGGAGCTGCGTTACCGGCAGCGTTATCTTGACCTGCTTTCCAACGAGGATGTAAAGAAAGTATTTCTATTACGCGCCAAAATTATCCGCTCTATCCGTGATTTCCTGGAGAAAAAAGGGTTTCTGGAGGTTGAAACTCCGATGATGCATGATATCGCAGGCGGCGCAGCAGGCAGGCCGTTTAAAACTTTTCATAACGAATACAGCATGGATTTATTTTTAAGGATCGCCCCGGAGCTTTATTTGAAGCGCCTTTTAGTGGGCGGGCTTGACCGGGTATATGAGATTAATAGGAGTTTCCGCAATGAAGGAGTTTCAACCCGGCATAATCCGGAATTTACGATGCTTGAAGTTTATCAGGCTTATGCCGATTACGAAGATATGATTAATTTGACGCAAGAATTAATTTGTCATGTGGCAAAAGAGGTTATGGGCAAGGAAGAGTTGAGCTATCAGGGTAAAGCTATTGATTTAAAAACTCCATGGAACAGGGAGTCATTTGCCGCTTTGGTCAAAGATAAATTCGGTATCGAGCCTCAGGATGACGCCGATCTGATGCTTAAGAAAATACAGGCCAAGGGGTTTGCGCGGGATAAATCCCGCCTGAGCCGTTCTCAAATCAATAAGATCGTCGAGGACGGGCTAGAGGCGGGTATACAAGGTAATCCTGTATTTGTCACAGATTATTTTAGCAGCCTTTGCCCTTTGGCTAAGAATAAAAAAGATAACCCGTTGATTTCAGAGAGGTTTGAGCTCTACATCGCGGGAATGGAGGTTGCCAACGCTTATTCCGAATTAAATGATCCTTTGGAGCAACGCAGGCGTTTTGAGGAAGAGATTAAGGATATAGCCGGAGAAGAAAAGAAAACTGTGGATAATGATTACCTTCTGGCTTTAGAGCACGGGATGCCTCCGGCAGGAGGGTTGGGTATAGGTATTGATAGGCTGATTATGCTGCTTGCGGACCAGCCGTCTATAAGAGATGTAATTTTATTTCCGCTTCTTCGCCCGCCGGGGCAAGAAGAGGATAAGGGTTGATATGTTTTCAGAGTTATGGCTTAGCCAGAGATATCTTCGGGCAGGGAAAAAGGAAAAAATAATTTCCATTACCGCTTTGATTTCTGTCGTGGGGATAGCTATCGGTGTAATGGTGTTAATCGTTGTTATCTCGGTTATGAGCGGATTTGACAAATTTCTTGAGGATAAGATGGTGGGGACTAATGCCCATCTGTCGCTTGAATTTTATGGCGGCTCAAAAGACCCGTATCCGGCGATTGATAAATTAAAAACTTTACCTTATGTTTTGGGGGCCTCTCCTTATATTGACGGGCAGGCTTTGGTAAAACAGGATAAGTCTATTTTTGGGGTAGAGGTACGCGGTATAGAGCCAAAGCTGCAGGCAGAGACATCGAAGATCAGCGAATATCTGATGCTGGGAAGTTATGATTTTGCCGGTAATCAGGCTGCTATAGGCCAAGAGCTTGCTTTGCGCTTGGGGGTGTCGGTTGGAGATAGTATAAGTTTAATCTCACCGGTTACTTTGACCAAAACAGATTTTCTGATCAAGGGTATTTTTAACAGCGGGATGTACCTTTATGATTCAAGCCTAGTTTTAACCGGCATTAAAGGGGCGCAGGATTTTTACAAAATGCCCGATAAGGTAAGCGGTATTGCGGTTAAGGTGGATAATGTTTATAAAGTTGATAGCATAAAAGAAAAATTGTACCGGGACATGTCCGGAGCCGGCACCTATCAGGTGCGCACTTGGATAGACGCTAATAAGAATTTTTTGGAAGCCTTAAAACTTGAAAAAATAGTTATGTTTGTTGTAGTGACGATGACGACTGTAGTCGCCGCCTTTGGTATCGTGAGCACTTTGATTATGTCGGTAATGAGCAGATTTAAGGATATCGGTATCTTGCGTTCCGTGGGCGCTAAAACCAAGAGTATTCTCCAGATTTTTATTTTTCAGGGTATGGCTATCGGTATAATTGGTATTCTTTTGGGATTGGCTGCAGGAGTGTCGTTGGCGCTTTCGCTGGATAAAGTAGTCAAACTAATATCCGGCATCATCGGCAGGCAGTTGATTCCGCAGGATATTTATTATTTTGACCGCATCCCCGTGAATATTAATACAGGGGATATCAGCATAATTATAATATCTGCCCTGGTGATAACTTTAATTGCCAGTATTTATCCGGCATATTATGCTACGAAAATAGTTCCCAGTGAGGCTGTGCGCCATGAATAATGAGATAATTAATGCCAGCGCAATTTGTAAAAGTTACCGTGACACATCGGGCCGCCTTGAAATATTGAAAAATATAAACCTTAGCGCCAGCGAGGGTGAATTTTTAGTGATCCAAGGGCCTTCGGGCGCAGGTAAATCCACACTGCTGCATATTTTGGGCGGGCTGGACGATCCTACAAAAGGCAGGGTCTATTTTAAGGGTGCGGATATTTATAATTTGAATGAAAGCGAGCGTGCTGATTTTCGCAACCGCAAAGTGGGATTTGTTTTTCAATTTTTTCATCTTTTGCCCGAGTTAAATACTTTGGAAAATGTTTTATTGCCCGCTATTTTAAAATCTTGGTGGGAGAAGAAAAAAAGCCTGGAAGCTGCTAAGGAGATTTTAGAAAGATTAGGGTTAAAAGACAGGTTAATGCACCGGCCGCATGCATTAAGCGGCGGAGAGCAGCAAAGGGTGGCAATTGCCCGCGCATTAATTAATAAGCCCAAGCTTTTACTTTGCGATGAGCCGACCGGTAACCTTGATTCTGAAAACGGAATGAATATCCTGCGGCTTTTAAATGAATTGAATATAAAAGAGCGGATTACCGTTATCATGGTTACTCATGATAAGGAGATCGCTTCTGTCGCCCAGAGGATACTGCGTTTGAGGGACGGAGTTATTGCTAATTAGAGGAGGAAATTGATGAAGATTTATATTAATGGTAAATTTTACGATAAAGAGAACGCAAAAATTTCTGTGTTTGATCACGGCCTGCTTTATGGCGACGGAGTATTTGAGGGGATCCGTTCTTATGCGCGCCGGGTATTTAAACTAAAAGAGCACATTGACCGGCTTTTTGAATCCGCTCAAAGTATTATGCTAAAAATCCCTCTAACCAGGGAGCAGATGATTAAAGCTGTAGTAGCTACGATTAAAATCAATAAACTGGATAATGCCTATATCCGTTTGGTGGTCAGCCGGGGAGAAGGTGATTTAGGGCTTGACCCGCGTAAATGCCTTAAAGGCCCAACGGTGATTATTATTGCCGATAAGATTGCCTTGTATCCTGAGAAACTATACCGTGACGGTTTAAGTATCGTTACCGTGCCTACAGTGCGCAACCTGCCTGAGGCGCTTAATCCGCAGATCAAGTCTTTAAATTACCTGAATAATATTTTGGCTAAAATCGAAGCAGGCAATGCCGGATGCGATGAAGCGATTATGCTTGATTCACTGGGATATGTCGCGGAGTGCACTGGAGATAATATTTTTGTGGTAAAGAACGGGCATCTGTATACTCCTCCGCAATGCATGGGGACTTTACGCGGGATTACGCGGGATTCCATTTTAGAGATTGCCCGTAAAGAAAGAATTTCTGCGCATGAGCATGTAATTACGCGCCATGAGGTTTATATTTCCGACGAATGTTTTCTTACCGGCACAGCTGCAGAGATTGTCCCCGTAGTTAAAGTTGACGGCAGGGTTATCGGGACAGGCAAACCGGGCAAGCTTACATTGTCACTTATGAAAAAGTTTAAAGAGTTAACTGCAAAAGACGGAGTTAAGTATTAGCTTAAGAACGAGAAGTCGATGGTCGATAAAAAATTCAGAAAAGGAGACTTTTATCGGCTATAGTCTATAGTCCATCGCCCATTATATGAGGTAATCATGCTTTGTGATATTTGCGGTAAAAATCCGGCAACGGTCCATCTGACCGAGATTATCGATGAACAAATGAATGAGCTGCATTTGTGCGAAGATTGCGCAAGAAATAAAAGCGCGGCCATGGAGCAGCAGTTTGGTTTAAGTGACCTGTTAGCGGGTATGGCTGATTTTGGTAAGCCTTCCGCTGCCGAGAAAGAAGAAGCAGTTAACGCCAAATGCCCGGCCTGCGGCTTAACTTATGCCGATTTTAAAAAGGTTGGAAGGCTCGGCTGCGGTGAATGCTATAACGCTTTCCGCGGCTATCTTGCGCCCTTATTAAAACGCATACACGGCTCAAATCAGCATATCGGTAAAAACCCGTCAAAAGTAAAAACTTCCAGCCGCATGTATAAGAAGAAAGCCAATCTCGAAGATTTGAGAAATCAGCTTCAACAGGCAATTCAGAAAGAGGCATTTGAAGAAGCAGCCCGTCTTCGCGATATGATCAAGGAGATTGAAAGGAAAAAAGAGAGTTAATATGCAGATTAATGATTTATTAAACCACACCAGTGAATGGTTAAAAGGCACGGGCCCGAATTCGGATATTGTTATCTCCAGCCGGATCCGCCTTGCAAGGAACCTTAATAAAATTCCTTTTCCTCATTGGGCAGATAAAGGGCAATTGGATGAAGTTGTGAATACGGTGAGTGCGGCAGTGGCTAAAGTCAGCCTGCTTAAAAAATCCACGCTTTTTGAACTGGCAAAACTGGATAGTATAGATAAGCAATTTTTGGTAGAGCGGCACCTTATGTCTATCGAGCATGCCCAGAAAACAGAACATAAGGCTGTTTTGGTCAGTGAAGAAGAAATAATTTCAGTGATGATCAACGAAGAGGACCATCTGCGTATTCAATTAATGCAGTCAGGATTTAATCTTTTTGAGGCATGGAATATTATTAATGCGGTTGATGATGATTTGGCAAAGCTTCTGGATTACGCATTTTTACCGGATTTCGGCTATCTGACGGCTTGTCCTACTAATACAGGAACAGGTATGCGCGGTTCGGTAATGCTGCATCTGCCGGCTTTGGTAATGAGCAGGCAGATTGAGAGGGTGCTGGCGGCAATAGCAAAATTAAGTTTTACAACGCGCGGACTTTACGGCGAAGGTACGCAGGCAAGCGGTAATTTTTTCCAGATTTCTAATCAGGTATCCTTAGGCCACAGCGAGAACGAAATTATTGAAAATATCAATGGCCTTATCCGTCAGATTATCGAACAGGAAACACAGGCAAGAGAAATTATGCTTTCTAAAAGCAAAGAGGTCTTAGAAGACAGGATTAACCGTTCTCTGGGTATTTTAAAAAGCGCGCGTATCATTACCAGCCAGGAGACAATCGAATTATTATCAATGATCAGGCTGGGAAGCGACTTGGGCATGATTAGGGGTATTGACCGCCGTATAATAAACGAACTTTTTATTACTACCCAGCCGGCGCATTTGCAAAAGCTGGAGAATAAAAAACTTTCATCGCAGGATAGGGATTTAAAAAGGGCGGAGTTGATTCGCAATAAATTGAACTTAATATAAGGAGAAACTATGTTTAATCGTTTTACTGAAAGAGCAAGAAAAGTAATTATTTTAGCCAAAGAAGAGGCACGGCGTTTTAATCATGATTATATCGGCACTGAACATATATTGTTGGGTTTAATCAGAGAGGGAGAGGGCGTGGCTGCGGCGGTATTACAGAAACTGGATGTTTCGCTTGAGAATATCAGGCTTGAAATAGAAAAATTAGTCCAGCCCGGGCCGACTACCCAAATTATCGGCGATATCCCTTTTACTCCCCGCGCTAAAAAAGCACTGGAGCTGGCGGCAGAGGAGGCAAGGAGCCTCGGGCATAATTATATCGGTACCGAGCATCTTTTGCTTGGGCTTATCCGCGAAGGCGAAGGCATTGCCTCGCAGGTATTATTAAATTTAGGCATGGATTTAAATTCTGTGCGTAATGAAGTGATGGGGCTTTTAGGTTCGGCCTTGCCGGGTATGAATCAAGGGCAGGCCGCGGCTGCAAAAACAAAAACTCCGGCCCTTGATGCTTTTGGCCGGGATCTTACTGCTTTGGCCCGTGAAAATAAATTGGATCCGGTAATTGACCGCGTGCAGGAGATTGAGAGGGTAATTCAGATTTTAAGCCGGCGTACCAAAAATAACCCCGTGCTTTTAGGGGAAGCCGGAGTAGGTAAAACCGCTATTGTCGAAGGGTTGGCGCAAGCGATCATAGCCGGGAATGTGCCGGAAATCTTAAGAGGCAAACGCCTGATAGTTTTAGATTTAGCCCTGATGGTTGCCGGGACTAAATACCGCGGCCAGTTTGAAGAAAGAATAAAAGCAATTATGGAGGAGATCAAACGTTCCCAAGATGTGATCATTTTTATCGACGAATTGCATACCTTGGTCGGCGCAGGTGCCGCTGAAGGGGCAATTGATGCTTCTAATATCATGAAGCCTGCGCTTTCGCGCGGAGAGATGCAGTGCATCGGCGCAACCACCATGGATGAATACCGTAAATATATTGAAAAAGATGCGGCTTTGGAACGCAGGTTCCAGACGATTATGGTTGAGCCTCCTACCGTGGATCAGACTATTAAAATTTTAAAAGGGCTGCGGGATAAATATGAAGCGCATCACCGGGTTACTTTTAAAGACGAAGCCCTTGAGGCTGCAGCTAAATTATCCGACCGTTATATTTCAGGAAGATTTATGCCGGATAAAGCAATTGATTTGATTGATGAGGCGGGTTCGCGCGCCCGTTTAAATGTTTTAATTGTCCCCGAGGAAATAAAAAAGATGGAGGTTAGCGTTGAGTCATTGAGGAAAGAAAAAGAATCGTATATTAAGAGCCAGGATTTTGAAAAAGCTGCCTCGCTTAGGGACCAGGAACGTTTGGCCCGGCAGGAGCTGGAAAAGTTAAATAAGGAGTGGAGCCAGGCAAAAGATAAAATGCGGCCTGAAGTGACCGCAGAAGATATCGCAAAAATACTTGCGCAGTGGACAGGGATTCCCATCTTCAGGCTGGAAGAGAAAGAGAGCGAAAAGCTGCTTAAGATCGAAGAAGAGCTGCATAAGCGGGTAGTCGGCCAAGATGAAGCAATCAAGGCCATCGCCCATGCCGCGCGCCGTTCCCGCGCAGGGATTAAAGATCCGCGCCGGCCTATCGGTTCGTTTATATTCTTAGGGCCAACAGGCGTTGGAAAAACCTTGCTTGCCCGGGCGCTTGCGGAATTCATGTTTGGCGACGAGGACGCTTTGTTGCAGCTTGATATGTCGGAATATATGGAAAAGTTTAATGTATCCCGTTTAATCGGCGCTCCCCCGGGGTATGTCGGGTATGAAGAGGGAGGCCAGCTTACGGAGCGCGTGCGCCGCCGGCCTTATGCAGTTATACTTCTTGATGAAATTGAAAAAGCGCACCCGGATGTTTTTAATTTATTACTGCAGGTTTTTGAAGAAGGCAGGCTTACCGACAGTTTCGGACGCAAGGTTGATTTTAAAAATACGATTATTATTATGACCTCTAATGTCGGGGCTGAAATGATCCGTAAAACCGGCGCTCTTGGTTTTCGAGTCCAGAAGGAAGAGGCCGGCTATGAAGACATGAAGGATAAGCTGCTTGAGGCAGTTAAGCATGCTTTTAAGCCGGAGTTCTTAAATCGTATCGATGATATTATTGTGTTTAAGCAGTTATCCAAAGATGACTTAAGCCATATTATCGATATTGAGATAGGGTATGTTATTACCCGCCTGAAAGATCAAAATATATCTTTGGAAGTAACCAAAGAAGCCAAAGACCTTTTGATTGAGAAAGGTTTTGATCCGGTTTTTGGCGCCCGGCCACTAAAGAGGACTATTCAGCGGTTTTTAGAGGATCCATTGGCCAATGAGATTATCTCTAAAAAATATAAGGAGGGCTCTGTGATTAAAGTCTCCCGCAAGAACGACGAGCTTAATTTCGAATAATGTTTATGCTTCCTTTTATTGACTTGGGCCGTAAGGTAATCGGTTTCCTGCATTTTATCGGCGGCTTAACCAATTTGGCTGCGCAAACCGTATATTTAACATTTAAGCCCCCCTATAAATATGAACATACGATCGTGCAGCTTAAAAAAGCCGGTTATGACAGTTTTCCGATAGTCTCGGTTGTGGCTTTGTTCATAGGTTTTATTTTTGCCCTGCAATCGGCCTATTTCATGCAAAAACTGGGTTCGGAGATGTACATCGCAAGCCTTGTAGCGCTGTCGATCGTGCGTGAACTGGGGCCGGTAATAACAGCCCTGGTTGTTGCCGGCAGGGTTGGTGCCTCCAATACCGCCGAATTAGGCTCTATGCAGGTTACTGAACAAATAGATGCCCTAGAAACTATGGCCACTAATCCCATAAAATACTTGGTGGTACCCCGATTTGTTGCCTTGGGAATTATGCTTCCGGTCCTTACCCTGTATGCAAATATTATCGGCATACTGGGAGGTTATTTGATATGTGTAATGAAACTTGGGATCAGCAGCAGCATGTATATGAATATAACCTTTGATTCTTTGTCCTTTAAGGACCTGTTCACAGGTTTATTTAAAGCCTGGATATTTGGGATGCTTATTGCCTTAATAAGCTGTCATGAAGGGTTTAATGTCACCGGAGGCGCCGAGGGAGTAGGTAAAGCAACTACGCGTTCGGTCGTCTTTACTTTTATTATGATAATCGCAGCGGATTGTTTCTTTACCGCTTTGTTTTATTTTATTCTAACTTAAAATGATCAAGATAAAAGAATTAACCAAAAGATTCAATAATGTTTTAGTTTTAAAAGATTTAAACCTGGATATCCAGACCGGGCAGACTTGTGTAATTATCGGCAGAAGCGGCTGCGGGAAATCGGTTTTATTAAAGCACATAATCGGTTTGCTGAAGCCGGATAAAGGAAAGGTTCTGGTTGATGGTAAAGAAGTGGCTTTAATGAAAGAGCTGGAACTGACGGCATTGCGTTCCAAGGTGAGCATGGTATTTCAGGGAGGCGCTCTTTTTGATTCTTTGAATGTCGCTGAAAATGTAGGTTTTGGCCTTATCGAACATACGCGTATCAACCGCGAGGAGTTATTGGAGCGCGTGGAAGAATCTCTTTCTATGGTGGGTTTAGGGGGCATTGGCAACCTTGCGCCTTCGGAATTGAGCGGCGGCATGAAAAAGCGTGTGGCCTTAGCACGGGCAATCTGCATACGGCCTGAGATTATTCTTTACGATGAGCCGACTACCGGGCTTGACCCGATAAACGCCGATAGCATTAATGAGCTTATACGTTCATTACATGATAAATTAAAAGTTACTTCTGTTGTTGTCACCCATGATATGAAGAGTGCATACCATATTGCCGATAAAATTGCTATGATGTATAAGGGGAAAATAGTCCTGGAGGGTGCGCCTTCGGAGATTCAGAAAACTGCTGACCCGGTAGTACACCAGTTTATTAACGGGCTCTCTAAGGGCCCGATAACCGAGGCAATTGATACTTTTAAATAAACCCCGCTAGAGGTGGCGCCCCGCGCCGCGGGAATTCTAACGGGGTAAACGGAGGGGCAAATGATATTCGGTAAAACTAAATTGGAGTTAAAGGTAGGGGTCTTTGTTTTTATAAGTTTAGCCATTTTGGTCATTTTTTTACTGTCGATAGGGGGATTTAAAACCTGGAGTTCAGGTTACCGAATAAATGTAAATTTTAGTTTTGTTAATGGTGTAAAAGTCGGCGCACCTGTGCGTTTTGCCGGGGTTGATGTCGGAGAGGTAAAAAAAATCCATCTGGAGTTTGTTCCCGAACAAAGCCGCTCCAATGTCCATCTAGTGATCTGGATAAGGGATATTATTAAGATACCTTCCGATTCAAGCGTCTGGGTAAATACCCTGGGGTTATTAGGGGAGAAATATATTGAGATAATACCCGGGAAAGATTATGTTAACTGCCTTAAGGTCAATGATTATTTGACAGGGGTTGATCCCCTGCCGATACATGCGATATTTAATAGGGCGGAAAATATAATGCGCAATCTGGATGAAGGCTTGTCTCAAATAAGGAATAAAGAAGGTTCGCTAGGAAAACTTATTTATGAAGATAATATTTATAATGAGCTGGAAGCCTTTATGGCCGATGTCCGCAAGAATCCCTGGAAATTATTTTATAAAACTAAAGAAAAGAAATAATGAAAACAAAGACGGTTTTTAACTGTTCTGTTTGCGGGTACCAGTCTCCGAAATGGCTGGGTAGATGCCCGGATTGCAGCAGCTGGAATTCTTTTGCTGAAGAGGATTATACCGCGCCTTCATCAGGGGTTAAGGAGAGGGTCTCTTTGTATAAAGAAGGCCCGGTGCTTTTAAGGGATGTTGTTGCAAAAGATGAAGACAGGTTAAAAACCAATATTCGTGAATTAGACAGGGTTTTGGGCGGCGGAATTGTTAAAGGTTCGGTAATTTTAATCGGCGGAGACCCCGGAGTAGGCAAATCTACAATCTCTTTGCAGGTTTCAAACCATCTCACTAAACAGGGTATCGGGGTGCTTTATGTAAGCGGCGAAGAAAGTGTAGCCCAGACTAAGCTTCGCGCAAAGCGGCTGGGTGATTCAGGGTCGGATAATTTATACATAGTCAACCAAACGGATTTATCTTTAATTATTGAATATATAAGGAAGTTAAAACCGCAGGTAGTCATTATTGATTCTATCCAGGTTATTTTTGATTCCGGTATAAGTTCGTCTCCGGGAAGCGTTAGCCAGGTAAGGGAGTGCGCCGGGCTCCTTACGCAATTAGCAAAAACCACGGGCACTACTATTTTTATTATTGGCCATGTTACTAAAGAGGGGACGCTGGCCGGGCCGCGCGTATTAGAACATATAGTTGATACAGTTTTATATTTTGAAGGTGACCGTTTTGCGATTTACAGGATACTACGTGCTGTCAAAAACCGGTTTGGCTCAACTAATGAGATCGGCGTATTTGAAATGGGGCCTCAAGGGCTATTGGAAGTAAAGAACCCTTCGGAGATATTCCTTTCCGAAAGGCCGGATAATGTTTCCGGAACAATTGTAACTTCAATCCTAGAAGGAACGCGCCCTCTTTTGGTTGAGATCCAATCGCTGGTTTCAAGAAGTTCATTTGGCTATGCCCGCAGGCGCGCGCAAGGTTTTGATTTTAACCGGCTTTCGCTTCTGGTCGCAGTCTTAGAAAAACGCATGGGGCTGGCTCTTGAGGCAGAGGATATATTTGTCAATGTCGCAGGTGGAATAAAGATAGAGGATCCGGCAGCAGATTTAGCGGTGTGTGCGGTAATTGCCTCGAGTTTTCGCGAACAGGTGGTCGCGCCCAAGGCGGTGGTTTTGGGTGAGGTGGGGCTTAGTGGCGAGATAAGGAGTATTTCCCAGGTACTTACGCGCATCAATGAAGCAGAGAAGCTGGGTTTTAAACTGTGCGTATTGCCGAAAAACAGCACTAAAAATTTAAAATTAAAAGAATCCGGTATGGAAATTGTCCCCGTTTCTACTTTAAAGGAAGCTTTAGATATTATCCTGGGGGCATCGGTTAAACAGCAAGGGGAGGCAAAATAATGAATTTATTATTAGCGCGCATTTTATTTATTTTAGGCAGCATGGCTATCGGCTATCAGGCGGCAGCCGGGTTTATCGGTTTATTAATCGGCGCATGCATAGCATTGGTCATGATTTTTATTGAAGCAGGATTACGCAAAGTTTCGGTGAGCGGTTTGTCTAGCGCTGTATTCGGATTAATTTTGGGTTTAATCATGGCTAAGTTAGTAGGAGATGCTTTTAGCCTTGCAGCCATTGACCCTGATCTACTTTCCAGGATCCGCGTAGGCTTAACTTTAATTTTTTGTTACCTTGGCATGGTCATGGCGCTGCGCGGAAAAGATGAGTTCAATATTATAATCCCTTATGTGCGCTTAAGAAGGCAGGACCAGTCGCAGGATGTGATTCTTTTAGATACCAGCGTAATTATTGACGGTAGAATCGTGGATATATGTAAAACCCGTTTCTTAGGAGGAAAGCTTATTATACCAAAGTTTGTTTTGCGGGAGTTACAGCAGATTGCTGATTCTACCGACCCGATCAAGCGCCAGAGGGGAAGGCGCGGCCTGGAGATCCTTAATATTATTCAAAATGAATCGGGGATAGATATCACTATCCATGAACAGGATTTTACGGAAACAAGCGAAGTTGATGCAAAACTGGTTTTACTGGCTAAATTGCTGGAAGCTAAGATTTTGACCGTTGATTTTAATTTGAACCGTGTCGCAAGTATTCAGGGGATTAAAGTTTTAAATATAAATGAATTGGCCAATGCATTAAAGCCGGTGGTTTTTCCCGGGGAAGAGATGCATATCAAGCTGATTAAAGAAGGCAAGGAGCATAACCAGGCAGTCGGCTACCTTGATGATGGCACAATGGTAGTGGTCGAGGATGCGCGGCGTTTAATCGGCCAGGATGTTAAAGTTGCGGTAACATCTGTTCTTCAGACCCAGGCAGGCAGAATGATATTCACAAAGCTTGAGAAACAATAATGCTTAGCGCAATTATTTTAGCAGCAGGCCGGGGCAAGAGGTTGGCAAGCAGTGTTTCTAAGCCTCTGGTAAAAATAAACAATAAGCCTTTAATAAATTATTCTTTGGATGTTTTTAACAGGCATCCTGCAATAGATGAAATTATTATTGTTTACGGCGCGCAAAATAAAAAACAAATATTTAAAGCCGTAAACAGGAGCTCTTTTAATAAAATCAAGGGTTTTATCGCAGGGGGCAGGCGCAGGCAGGATTCGGTTTATAACGGGCTTAAAATAGTGAGCGAGAAATGCGATTGGGTTTTGATTCATGATTCTGCGCGCCCGTTCATTGACAGTGTATCTATCAGCAAAGTTATTCGCGGAGCAGGCAGAACCGGCGCAGCTATTTTAGGCGTGCCGGTTAAGGCAACGATTAAGACCGTAATAAGCAACAGGCTGGTTGATAAAACAGTGCAAAGACGCAACCTGTGGGAAATTCAGACTCCCCAGGTTTTTAAGAAAGTAATTATCGGCGAAGCTTACAAAAAATACCTTAAGCAAAACTTTACCGATGACGCCTCTCTGGTTGAGAGGTTAGGCGGTAAAGTTAAAGTTATAGAGGGCAGGTACGAAAACATAAAGGTCACAACAAGAGATGACCTGTTAATCGCCCGGCTAATCGCAAAGAGGCTTAGAAAAAATGCAGTATAAGGTCGGCATAGGTTATGATATACACCGCCTAATCGAGGGAAGGAAGCTATTTTTAGGCGCAGTTGAAATCCCCTACATTAAGGGGTTGCTTGGCCACTCCGATGGAGATGCATTAATTCATGCGATTTGCGATGCCTTATTGGGGGCATTGGCTTACGGCGATATCGGAGAGCATTTTCCCGACACAGACCCTAAGTATCAGGGTATCGCAAGCAGCCTGCTTTTAGAAAAAGTAAGTAGTTTGGTGGATAAAGAAGGTTACAAGATTAATAATATTGATGTGGTTATTGTGGCTCAGGAACCGAAGCTTCTGCCGTTTAAAAGCCAGATAAAAGAAAAAATCTGCTGTTTGCTTAATTTAAAAGAGGATGCCTTAAATATAAAGGCCAAAACCAATGAAGGCCTGGGCGCAGTAGGCAATAAGGAAGCAATTGCGGCTTATGCAATAGCCTCTTTAATCAGGAAGGATTAACCGATGCTTGATAATATTGTAAATATTCTGCTCATATTGCTGGGGGTTGTTTTAACCAAGCTATTATTTATTTCTATATTTTTCTATTCCGATATAAGGGCAGCGCAAAAAAGGGATCCTGCGGCAAAAAGTTTTATGGAAGTAATCCTGCTTTATCCCGGGCTGCATGCTTTAGTTTATTATCGTATCGCCCATGCTTTATATGCGGTGCATTTATTTTTTCTTGCGCGGTTTATATCGCAGGCCGGCAGGTTTTTTACGGGCATTGAAATCCATCCGGGAGCTAAAATTGGAAAGCGTTTTTTTATTGACCACGGTTTAGGAGTTGTTGTCGGAGAAACAGCGATTGTCGGTGACGATGTTTTGCTTTATCAGGGCACAACTTTGGGCGGTACCGGTATCATAAAAGGCAAGCGGCATCCGACTTTAGGCAATAATGTGGTTGTCGGCGCAGGGGCAAAGGTCCTGGGCAATATCACCATCGGGGATAATTCTTATATCGGGGCCAACGCGGTAGTGATTAAAGATGTCCCTCCCAATTCTACGGTTGTGGGAGTTCCGGGAAGAGTGACTAAGCAGGACGGCAAGAAAATGGATGTTGCCCTTGATCATGTGCACACATTGGATCCGATTAAGCAATCAATTGATGAACTGGAAGAAAGAATTAAAAATCTAGAAAAGAAGTAAGGTGCTTCTTCATGCCTATTTTTATATATAACTCCCTAACTAGAGAAAAAAAAGAGTTTATCCCTGTAAGTTACCCAAAAGTAAATATTTATACTTGTGGCGTGACGGTGTATGACGATAGCCATATTGGGCATGCGCGCAGCCTTTATATTTTTGATGTAATCAGAAGATATCTGAAATACAGGGGGTTCGACGTCAAATTTGTACGCAATATTACCGACGTTGATGATAAAATTATCAACCGCGCAAATGAGCTTAAGCTTAAGTGGCAGGAGCTGGTAAATAAATATATTGATAAATATTATGAAGATTTAGAGGCCCTTGGTATCGAAAAAGGCGATTTTGAGCCCCGGGCAACCGCTAATATTGCCGATATGGTTAAGTATATACAGGCATTAGTTGATAAGGATTATGCTTATGAGGCAGGAGGGGATATATATTTTAATGTAAGAAAATTCCCCGGTTATGGTAAGTTATCCGGACAAAGCATAGACCAGATGGAAACTGGAGTCAGGATAGGCCCTTCGGAACTAAAGCGCGACCCTCTAGATTTTGCATTATGGAAGAAATCAAAAGAGGGAGAACCATCATGGGACAGCCCTTGGGGGAAAGGCCGCCCCGGTTGGCATATCGAATGTTCCGTAATGTCACAGAAATTCTTAAAAGTAGATACGCTTGATATTCATGCCGGCGGGAGGGATTTGATATTTCCTCATCATGATAATGAAATTGCGCAAGCAGAGGCGATGACCGGTAAGCCATTCGCGAAATACTGGGTGCATCATGGATTGCTTACGATTAACGGCCAGAAAATGTCCAAGTCTTTAGGTAATTTTGTGACGGTAAAGGAATTTCTAAGTAAGTATTCTTCAGATGTGCTTAAATTCTTCTTTTTAGGCGTTCATTATACTCAGCCTATAGATTTTACGTGGGATAAGATACAGGAAAAACAAAAAGCGTTATACAGATTAATAACTTTTTTGAAATATGTAGGGAAAAGGGAAGAGGGGGAAGGGTTTATTGTAAAAACTGATTTAAAAGAAAAAATTTCAGTTAATGAATTATATAGAGAAATCAAAGAAGCTGCTAAAAAGTTTGAAGAAGCTATGGATGATGATTTTAATACTCCTAATGCTTTAGCAATCGTATTTGAGGCAGTTAGAAATTGCGATAAAGTTCTATATGATGTTAGTTATACAGAAGAGTATCTGCCTATTTTGAAAGAAGCGAAACAGGTTGTGGAGAAATTCGGACAGATATGCGGTTTATCTTTTAAGGAGAGCATGCTTTCTATTCCGGATGAAGATATACAAAGGATAATTGATATACGGGAAGGACTTAAAAAGCAAAGACTATTTAAAGAAGCTGATAGCTTAAGAAACGAGCTAGATGAAAAAGGCATTATTCTAGAAGATAGTAAAGATGGTACTACTTGGCGCAGGAAACTATAACTGCATGTTTGGCGCTTTTTAGAAGTTATTTAATCCGTGGCCCGTAGGTATTAGGTTTTATTGTAGTGACTAGGAGCTATGAACTAACAGCTAAGATTTAAAAGCGTAAACAGGATTTTATTAACTATGCGCATTAAAGGTAAATTCATCACATTCGAAGGATCCGAGGGCTGCGGCAAGAGTACGCAGTCAAAGCTGCTTTTTGATTATTTGAAATCAAAAAGGCTGAAGGCGGCCTATTTGCGTGAGCCGGGAGGAGTCAAGGCCAGTGAATTGATCAGAGAAATCCTGCTTAATCCTAAGAATGAAATTTCTCCTGTTGCAGAAACTTTGCTTTATATGGCTGCCCGCGCGCAGGTTGTCCGTGAAATTATCAAACCTGCGCTGGATAAGGGAAAAATAGTTGTCTGCGACCGTTTTCTGGATTCCACTATTGCTTATCAGGGTTATGGCTTGGGAATAGATATAAAATCAATCAAGTTTATCGGAAATTTTGCAACGCAAGGCATTAAGCCGGACCTGACTATTTTTCTGGATTTGCCGGTAAAAAGCGGGCTGGTCCATCGGCACAACTGTAAAGACCGCATAGAGCAGCGTTCTGTCGGTTATCATGAAAAAGTTAGGCAAGGGTATCTTGCGTTGGCTGAGTCAGAGCCGCAAAGGATTAAAATAGTAAAGGTAGAGAAAGATAAGCATAAGACTCAAGAGCAAATCAGGGGGATTGTTAATGGGCTTTTGTGATGTTGTAGGCCATGAGAAGCCGATTAAGATAATTAACGCATATATTGAGAAATCAATTTTCTGCGGGGCATATATATTCAGCGGCCCGGAAGGAATCGGCAAGAAAATGACTGCTGTGGTTATTGCTCAGAAATTAAATTGCGCAGAAGCAGGTATTCAGCATCCTGATATACACATTACCGAAAAAGGCCACTCTCAGATAAAAATTGAGGATATCCGGGATATTCAGCGGCAGGCAAATTTCCGGCCATATTCCGGAAGAATGAATATCTTTATTATTGATGATGCGCATAAGCTTAATTTGGATGCGGCAAATTCTTTGCTAAAAGTATTGGAGGAGCCGCCCAAAGATGCGCTGATTATTTTAATAACGCATAAACCGCAGAATATTATTAAGACAGTGCGCAGCCGGTGTAAGGAGATAAAGTTTGCTCCTTTAATCAGGAGCAGGTTAGAGGATATTTTGGTTAAAAATTATTCGCTTGATAGGGCCAGCGCGCATTTTTTAAGTTTTTACGCTGAAGGCAGGATCGGGTTAGCTTTAAAGTTAAAAGAATCACCGTTATCTAAGGAAAAGAATAAAATATTTGATTCTTTCGTGCAATCTTTAAAGCCACTTGACCATAATATCATGGGGCAGAACAAAGAGCAGCTGCACGCTTCTTTAAATATTCTTGCCTCTTGGTTTAGGGATATTTATTTGCTCAAAGCGGGCATAGCTGAGCCAGAGTTAATACACCTAGACCGAAAGGATGATTTGTTAAAACAGTCCGCCAGGTTTTCATTTAAGCAGCTTGACGATGTTTTGGCTGCTATTTCCGAAAGCTTGCTGTATTTAGACAAAAATATTAACAGTAAATTACTTCTTCATAATTTAGGAGCGCAACTATGGAAGGCTTGATTTTAGTTCAGCTTAGGAATTCAGGAATAGCAGGGCTCTATCAAACGGGCAATCTAACTTTAAAAGCCGGAGATTGTGTGATTGTCGAGCATGACAGGGGGCTTGATTATGGGGTTGTTGTTTTGCCGGGCCATGCACGTTGTTGCGCAGAAGACGTGCCCAAAGAGGCGCCGAAGAAAATAATCCGCTTGGCTAAAGATAGTGACGTAAAGCAGATTGAAGATAATATTGCCCGCGCCAGAGATGCATTTTGCGCCTGCGAGAAAAAAATCTTAGAGCATAAATTGGATATGAAACTGGTTAAAGCGGAGTATTCCTTTGACCGCTCAAAGATCCTTTTCTATTTTACTTCTGACGGACGGGTAGATTTCCGTAACTTAGTCAAGGATTTGGCCAAGATATTTAAGGCGCGCATTGAATTAAGGCAGATCGGTGTAAGGGATGAAGCAAGGCTCTTCGGCGGGTATGGTTCATGCGGTAGAGAGCTTTGCTGCAAGAAATTCCTGAAAGATTTCGAACCGGTAACGATTAAGATGGCTAAAGAAGAAGGCCTGCCGTTAAATCCTCCGAAAATATCCGGTTTGTGCGGAAGGCTGATGTGCTGCCTTTCTTATGAATATGAAACCTACAAATTGCTTTCCAAGGGACTTCCGCATGAAGGTGAACATATA
This sequence comes from Candidatus Omnitrophota bacterium, assembly GCA_028712175.1. Taxonomy (GTDB): domain Bacteria; phylum Omnitrophota; class Gorgyraeia; order Gygaellales; family Profunditerraquicolaceae; genus UBA6249. The sequence continues at coordinate 30,094 of JAQTQQ010000008.1, forward strand.
AGTACTCCAAGCGGAAAAGGCAAGGTTGTAAGCGTAAATGTTTTTAAGCGCGTAGTCGGTGTTGAGCTTGAAGACGGCGGATATCTTGAGGTAAGCTATAAAGAAAAAGACCATGGCAAATAAATTTTATATCACTACTCCCATCTATTACGTGAATGCTTCTCCGCACATCGGGCATTCGTATACCAATATCGCAGCAGATGCCTTGGCCCGCTACCACCGCAGGATTTTGGGGGGCAGCAATGTCTGGTTTCTTACCGGAACAGATGAGCACGGGCAAAAAATAAAAAAGGCGTCCGATGATGCCGGGCTTACTGAAATTGAGTTTGTAGATAATGTTGTAACGCAATTCCAAGATCTGTGGAAAAAACTTGAAATATCCAACGATGATTTTATCCGCACAACGCAATCCCGGCATATTAAGACCGTACAGAGGGCGCTTGAGATAGTCTATGGAAAAGGGGATATTTACGAGGATAAGTATGAAGGTTGGTATTGTACTCCTTGTGAAACATTCTGGCCCCGGACACAGATTAGCGATAACATGTGCCCGGATTGCAGGCGCAGCTTAGAGAAAATCAGCGAGACAAACTATTTCTTTAAGCTTTCAAAATACCAGGATTGGCTTATTCAATATATCAAGGATACCGATAACAACCCGGAGCGTATTTATTACATACAGCCGGCATCAAGAAGAAATGAAGTTTTGGGGTTTTTAGAAAATAACAAACTGGAAGATCTTTGTATATCCAGGCCAAAAGAACGGCTTAGTTGGGGGATAGAGCTGCCCTTTAGCGCAAAACATGTTACTTATGTCTGGTTTGATGCTTTAGTTAATTATATAAGTGCTGTAGGTGAGTTTGACAAGCAGGATATCTATCGCTCTGTTTGGTGGGACAAGGATACAAAAGTGGTGCATTTATTAGGCAAGGATATTTTAAGGCACCATGCGGTTTACTGGCCGATTATGCTTCATGCTTTAGGGATAAGGCAGCCGGATACGATATTTGCGCACGGATGGTGGATGATTAATGAAGATAAAATGTCTAAGTCGCGCGGTAATGCGGTGAATCCGGCCGAGATGGTTGATAAATTCGGTATAGATGTTTACAGGTATTTTCTCCTGCGTGATGTTCCGTTCGGCCTAGACGGCAATTTCTCGGAGGAAAGCATAGTTAAAAGATTTAACGGTGACCTGGCTAATGACCTGGGCAACTTAATATATCGCACCCTGACCATGGTTGAGAAATATTACTCGGCTAAGATCCCGGACCTGGATATTTATAAAACTAAATTTGATGTTAGCGGGGAAAATATAAAAAATAAACTGCAGAATTTAAATAAAGAGGTCCAGGCTTCCTTGAATTGGAATGATGATTTTAGCTTAGCGCTTGAGAAAATCTGGGAAGTTATAGCTTTAACGAACAAGTATGTAGAAGAAACTAAGCCCTGGAATCTGGCAAAAGAGTCTAAAGACGAACAACTGCAGGCTTTTATCCGTTTGTTGGTTGATGCGATTAGGATAGCCGGAGCCGAGCTTGCTCCGTTTATGCCTAAGACCGCAGAGGCTGTTTTATTGCAGTTAGGCGGCCTAGAGGCTAAAAAAGGCGGCCCGTTATTCCCCCGAATTGAAACCGAAAAGAAGTAATTCTTTTTATGCTGATTGATACCCACTGCCATCTCGACTTTTCCGTATTTGATACTGACCGTTCCTTAGTTATTCAGCGCGCCAAAAGCGCAGGGGTTTTTTATTTTATTAATATCGGCGCTACCCTTGAATCCAGCGCTGCTTCCTGTGGTTTAGCGGATACATACCCGGAAGTTTATGCCAGCGTAGGAGTCCATCCTCATGACGCCAATGATTTTGACAGCAAGGCAGAGAGTCAATTAAGAGAATTGGCTAAAAAGAATAAAGTTATCGCTATAGGAGAAACAGGGCTTGATTATTACCGGACCCTATCCAACCCGGATAATCAGATGCAGGCTTTTGCAAAACAAATTCAGCTGGCGAAAGAACTTGATCTTCCGCTTGTGGTTCATAGCCGTCAGGCAGAAAACGAAGTTGTGCGAATCTTAAAAACTTTTATGCCGGTTCGCGCGGTGATACACTGTTTTTCAGGGGATGAAAACTTTTTAAAAGAGTGCCTGGAATGCGGTTTTTATATCTCTTATACCTGTAATCTTACTTATAAAAAGGCGCAGAATTTAAGGCAGATGCTTCAATTGACTCCGTTAGACAGGCTTATGCTTGAAACCGATGCGCCTTATCTGTCCCCGGAAGGCTTCCGCGGCAAGCGTAATGAACCGCTGCAAATAAAATTACTGGCGGAAGAGGCGAGCAAAATTAAGGATATTAGTTTTGCCGAATTAGCCGATAAAACAACACAAAACGCAAAATTATTCTTTGGATTACAATGATTGCTCAAGTTGCCGTATCTAAATGTAATAGTTACGAGGTAAAAGAGGTTGAACAAGCGCTGAGAGATTCGCTTAGCCTTTTAGGCGGCATAACTTGTTTTGTTAAGCCGCACAGCCGCGTTTTAGTCAAACCCAATCTTTTGATGTCTAAGCCTCCGGAAGATGGCATTACTACCCATCCGGAAGTAGTCAGGGCGGTTATTCATATATTGAAAGATATAAATTGCAAAATCACAGTTGGCGACGGGCCCAGCGTATGGGGTAATTATATAGAAAACCTGGATGAGGTTTATAATGTTACCGGCATAAGGAAAGTTTGCCTTGCGGAGGCAGTTCCGTTAATTAGTTTTGATAAACGCAGGATGCGCGCTAAATTTCCGCTTACCTGCGCCCTTGATCAATGCGATTATTTAGTGAACCTGCCTAAGTTTAAAACACATGAGCTCACCCTGATTACCGGTGCGATTAAAAACCTCTTTGGTTTGGTTTCAGGCACATATAAAACAGAATTGCACAAGAATTACTTTAAGCCTTCTGAATTTGCCAAGATTTTGGTCGATATTTACCAAGAGGCCAAACCCGCGTTAACGATTATTGACGGCATACTGGCTATGGAGGGGGACGGCCCTGCCACTAGCGGTAAGATCCGCCAACTCGGACTTTTATTGACCGGCTCTGATTGTGTCGCTCTGGATACAGTGATGGCCAAGATAATGGGGATTGCCAATCAAGAGGTTCTTTCGACAAAAGAGGCAGCCCTGCGCGGCTTAGGGGAAGGTAAGTTAGATAAAATTAAAATATTCGGTGAGGATATTGAAAAATTAAATATCCGGCCGTTTATCCTGCCAAAGAGTTTGGCAAGAATAAGTAAGCTGCCGAAACCGGTGCAGGATCTGGCTAAAATCTTAATTAAGTATTATCCGTATTCACTGCGTTCTAAGTGCAGCCGTTGCGGGCATTGTGTTGGAGTTTGTCCGAGTAAATGTATTACACTTTTGAGAAATGGGATACAGTTCGATTATAATAAATGTATCGCCTGCTTCTGTTGTCAGGAGGCCTGTCCTGAAGCGGCAATTAGTGTGAAAAAAAGTATTTTGGCTAAGTTAATAGGGCTGTAAATTATATTAGCGGGCCCTGGTTTAGGGTATTTTCTAGCGCTGACGCACTTCGAAAACACCCCAAGCCACCCGCTAACAAAAACTAGAAATGCATATACGCACAATTGACTGGAAGAATAATAAGGTTAGATTAATTGATCAGACTAAATTGCCGCAAAGGTTAGCCTATATTAACATTAATAAGGCGGGGGATTTATGCCGGGCAATTAAGATGATGCAGGTGCGCGGCGCGCCGGTATTAGGGGCCGCTGCGGCATTTGGTGTTTATCTGGGGGTTAAAGATTATCACGGAAACTCTTGGAGGGGTTTTGAGCGCAAGCTAAAGCTGGCGGGAAAATATATTGCCGCGTCGCGTCCGACAGCGAGAAATCTTTTTTGGGGCATAGAAAGAGTTTGCCATGCCGCCAAAATAAACAAAGACAGGCCTGTTTTTATGATCAAACGAGCTATTTTAGATGAGGCTAAAATGATTATAGAAGAGGATAAGGCTTCCTGCCGCCTGCTTGGTTTTTATGGCGCCGGCCTGTTAAAGAATAAGGCAAAAGTTTTAACAATCTGTAATGCGGGGTGTTTAGCGACCATTGATTATGGCACTGCTTTGGGGGTTATTTATGCCGCTAAAGATCAGGGTAAAAAAATAAAGGTTTTTTCTTCTGAAACCAGGCCGCTCTTGCAAGGGTCACGCCTGAGCGTATGGGAGCTTTGCAAAAAAGGGGTCGAGGTAGTGATGATCGCCGATAATACCGCCTCCAAGCTTATGTGTGACGGGGAAATTGATCTAGTAATCACCGGGGCAGACCGGATTGCCTTAAACGGAGACTGTGCGAATAAGATTGGGACATTAAACTTGGCGATTCTGGCTAAATACCATAATATCCCCTTTTATATCGCAGCGCCTAAAAGCACATTTGATTTAAGCATAAAAAGCGGCAGAGAAATTAAGATTGAAATGCGCCGGGTGGGCGAAGTAACCAGTATACTGTCGCAGATAAATACCGCGCCGGCCGGCTCTAAGGCGCTTAACCCTGCTTTTGACGTTACGCCGCATCAGTTAATCCGCGGGATTATAACGGATAGAGGGATTATTAAGCCGCCATTTTTGAAGAATATCAGGGATACACTATTGAGGAAAGAATGCGTTTGAAGGATATTGGTGAATTTGGGCTGATTAAAAGATTTCAAAGAATGATTAAAACCGATCCCTCTGTTATTAAAGGAAGCGGAGATGATTGCGCGGTTTTAAAGTGGGACGATTATAATTACCAGTTATTTACCTGTGATATGATAGTTGAGGGCGTGGATTTTAGGAAAACCGACAATCTTAAGTTTGTGGGAAGAAAAGCCATAGGCGTATCAATTAGCGATATTGCCGCCTGCGCAGGCATTCCTACGCATGCAGTAGTATCATTAGGGTTACCGAAAAGCATGCGCATTGATCAAGCCGACCTTTTGGCAGAGGGGCTGTTTGGATTGGCCAAAGAATTTAAGATTAATATCGTCGGCGGCGATATTAGCGTTTCGGATAAACTGATTATTGATGTAAGCATGCTTGGACGGGTTGAAAAGAATAAGCTGTGCCTTCGCTGCGGAGCCAAAGCAGGCGATCTCATTATGGTGACCGGGGATTTCGGCGGTTCAATCAAGGGTAAGCATTTGAAATTTATCCCCCGGGTTAAAGAAGCGCGTTTTTTAGTGGATAATTTCAAGATTAATTCCATGATCGATGTTTCCGACGGGCTTGTTCAGGATTTAGGGCATATACTAAAACAGAGCCATAGAGGGGCAGTCTTATATGAAAGCCTTATACCGCAAAGCCGGCAGGCAAAAGGTATTGAAGATGCCTTTTGTTCAGGCGAAGAATTTGAGTTACTTTTTACCGCATCAAGAGACCAGGCTAATAAAATCATTAAAAACGCAAAATACAGCTATAAGGTTATCGGCGAAATTATGCCGGAATCTTTTGGTTTAAGAATAATCGATTATAAGAATAAATATGTTAAGCTTAAAACTAGGGGCTACAGGCATTTTTAATGCAAAAATTATCCAGGTCGGTTAATCAGAGTTTAGCAATAGGAAAAATCCTCGCGCAAAATTTATGCGGCGGAGAGATTATTCTTTTGTCCGGCCCGCTTGGCGCGGGTAAGACGGTTTTTGCCAAAGGGATTGCTCAGGGGTTGGGAATCAGCAAAAATAATATAATAAGCCCGACATTTGTTTTGCTGCGCATTCACAAAGGGAGGCATATTTTGCAGCATTTTGACCTTTATCGTATTAAAGACGCCCGGGAGATTTTTGCTTTAGGCTATGAAGAATATTTTTATTCTTGCCCTAACGCCGTAACCATAATTGAGTGGCCTGAACGGTTAAAATTCCTCTTGCCGCGGGAGTTTTTAAAGGTTAAATTATCTTTTAAGGGCACAAATAAAAGGCTTCTTGGTATAACCGCCAGAGGCGCAAAATATAAAAAAATACTGGAGAAAATTAATGAAGATATTGGCGATTGATACATCTACTAAAAACCTGTGCCTCGGATTGTACGCGGAGGGAAAAATTTATGAGTACAGCCTTGGCCTGGGCAGGAGCCTTTCTTCATTATTGGTTCCGACTATTCAAAGAGTGGCGGATGCAGCCGGTTTAGAAATATCCGATATTGATCTTTTCGGCTGCGGTTTAGGTCCGGGTTCTTTTACCGGGCTGCGCATTGGCTTGGCTACAATAAAAGGATTAAGTATCGTAAGGAACAAGCCTGTTATAGGGGTGTCTTCTTTAGATATTTTGGCCAAAAACGCTGAGTTAAAAGGACGCCCGATCGTTGCGGCAGTTGACGCAAGGCGCGGCTTGATCTATTGCAGTTGTTATAAATATGAAAAGGATATTTTAAAACGTAAAAGCCAATATTTTCTTTTAAATTTGGAAGAATTCATTAAGAAATTCCGCATAAAGCCTGTGATTTTAGGAGATGCCGCAGCTTTATACCGGGACAAGATGTTGGCAAGTATAAAAGGCGCTACTGTTTTGGATAAAGATTATTGGCAGCTTCGGACGCATAATCTTATGGCGATTATGCTTCAAAAGGCGAAGGTAAAGCAATTCAGCTCTGCCTTAAACGTTAAACCGATTTATTTATACCCCAAAGAATGCCAAATACGGACAAAATAGGTTACCGGCCTACATGGGCGGAAGTTAACCTGAATAATTTGGAGCACAATCTTCGCCAGGTTAAAGCGTTTCTGCCTTTAGGAATAAAAGTTTTAGTTACGGTGAAGGCGGATGCCTATGGCCATGGCATAGTCGCTGTATCTAAAAAATTATCTGCCTGCGGGGTTGATTATTTGGGCGTTGCTTCTATCGATGAGGGGATAAAATTAAGAAGGGCGGGCATAAAAACCCCCATTTTGCTGCTTGGCCTTATTCTTAAGAAAGACATCCAGCCGGTTTTTACCTACGCACTTACTCCTACTATTTGCGATAAAGAGATGGCTGTTGTCTTGAATGCTAAAGCCTGCGCCTTAAGGAAACCGATACGCCTGCATATTAAAGTAGATACGGGTATGGGTAGAATCGGGATTTTGCACGACGATGCATTTAAATTAGTTAAAGATATTTATAAATTAAAGAATGTTATAATCGAAGGGCTATTTACGCATTTTGCGTTTGCCGACCTGAACCGTAAATTTACCTCTTATCAGATCAGCCTGTTTAAAAAGTTAGTCAGTGAATTAAGGGGAAGCGGAATAATTATTCCTTTAGTGCATGCTGCAAATAGTATAGGGTTAATTGATTATAAAGACAGCCATTTTACTATGGTCAGGCCCGGCTTGGTAATTTATGGCCTGCATCCTAAAGAAGGCTTGGATATAAATTTAAGGCAGGTTTTAACGCTTAAAAGCCGTATCATTTTTATCAAGGATGTTCCTGCGGGGTATGGTATAAGCTATGGCCGTACATATATAACTAACCGCTTAACCCGCATCATTACTTTACCTATTGGTTATGGGGATGGTTACCCTCGCAATCTTTCCAATTTAGCCCCGGTTTTAATCGCAGGCAAGCGGTTTAGGATCTGCGGAAAAATTTGCATGGATCAAATTATGGTGGATGTCGGAAAGCTTAAACCAAAAATCGGCGATGAGGTTGTTTTAATCGGAAGCCAAGGCAGCCAAAGAATTACCGCCGAAGAGCTTGCTGATTTATCCGGAACAATTCCCTATGAGATCGTTTGCGGTTTGGGCAGCAGGATTCCTAGGGTATATAAAGATAGGGTCAAGAGGGTTAAGGGAGTTTAGCGATAAGATATATGCTGCCGCCTAAAGCGATTAAATGGCTTAATGAGGCAGCTGCCAGAGGCATAAGAATACCGGATTTTCCCAGGGCCAGGAATATGGCATCCAGTACATAATAAAGAAATCCTACAATAATCGAAATCCCGATAGCGGCCATGCCGGTAGCGCGTTTACGTATCATAAGCGCAAAAGGCAAGCCCAAGAGTATGATTATTATGCTGGTGAACGGGGAGAAAAACCGCTGGTAAAGGTCTACCTTGAGATTTCTAATTACAGAAGTTGCCCCGCTTTTGGATAGCCTCCAGACATAATCTTCTATCTGGCGTATGCTCATCAGTTCGGGTTTTTGCCTTAGTGATGTAAAATTCTCTGGGGTTTCCGGTATGCTCATAATTTCTTCTTCCAGATAAATCGGCTCAGCGACTACCTGCCCGTTGTTATCAAAGTTGAATGTAGTGCTTTGTGAAAATCTCCATAGCCCCTCACGGTAGGTACCCTTGGCCGCAATAATCTTTCTGGTTAGATTCTGGTTCTCATCCTGCTCTAAGATCGTAATTCCCTCCATAGTTTTTGTAGCAGGCGAGAATTTATTAATAAAAAATAGCCTGTTCCTTAATCCGTACATAGAGAGGTTGGCGATCGTTTCTGTTTTTTTGAGCATTCCTTTTTTTGACCCCTCTTCAATCTGTACCTTGATTTTCTGGTTTTCTGCCAAAGAAACCGGCACAAACCTGTCGTTTACCCAAAATACCGACAGGCTGATTAAGAGGCCGAATATTAAGGGCTTGCTTGCGATTTCAAATATACTTAAGCCGCTTGAGCGCATGGCAATGATTTCGTTATTATGATTAAGCTTGGCAAATGTATAGACCGAGGAGAGGAGGCAGGCAAAGGGAGAGACCTGGACAAACATTATCGGCATGTAAGACAGGTAATAACGTACAAGAAGCGCAAACGTGGCCCGATGTTTTAATATTTCATCCAGATTAGAGAGTAAATCGATGACAACGTAAAGAAATAAGAAAATAAAAATACAGGAGAAAAATATAAGGACAATAGATTTTAGTATATAACGGTCTAAGATGCGCATAGTTTATAAGTTAGAAAGCCTCCAATGCCTGCGAATATGATGTTTGGCAGCCAGAGGGCTATTGCCGCAGGGAGATGGCCCTCCATGGACAGTGCCACAAGGCCTATATACAGCGGATAATAGCAGACAATGATCAATACGGCAATCCCGATGTTAATCGATTTCTCCCTTCTGCGCGTAATGATACCTAATGAAGAACCAAGGAGCATAAATACAAAACAGCTAAATGCCAGCGCCAGTTTTTCATGTACTTTTGTTATCAAAGGGGCCGGGCTTATTCCTTCGCTTTTAAGTTTTGCCGCCTGCTTTTTTAGTTCACGGATAGTCATTTCTTTATATTTCTTGTCCACGACTTTATCCTGCATTTGCGCTATATCGAGGTTCATAAAATATGTCCGGAAATTGAGCTTATAAAAATTAGTAGGGTTTTCCGGGTCAGGCTCATCGCTGGTCCCGTCAATAAGCTTTAATTTAACGATGTTTTCTCCCGGGATAGTGATGAACTCCCCGGATTTAGCCACAATGGTACGCGTTGGCTTGTCTTCACCCTGTGGTTCATAAATGCGGATGTTGTTCAGGCGGTTTTTCTTCTGGTCCACATTATAAATAAAAAGTATGTATTTCTTAAAGGAGTCGATAAAAACGCCTTCTTCAAAAGCCGCGGTAGGATTCTTAATTCCCATTTCTTTTAGCGTCTTTCGATAGGCAAAATGCGCGTATGATGCGGCCTGATCGTTAAAAACCGCCAAGGCCAAACTTAGGGCCAAGCCGATAGTTAACAAAGGCAGTATTAATTTGAAGAGGTTTATGCCGCTTGCGCGTATGGCTATTATCTCGTTGTCTCCTGAAAGCCGGCCAAAGGCAAGTAATATCGCTACAAGTATGGATATGGGCAGGGTGTAAGTGACTATGTAAGGGGTAAGGTAGATAAAAATTTGAATGACGCTGAATATGTCCACGCCTTTATTAATTACTAATTCGGCAATACGTTTTAAATTACCGATTAATACCATGAGGAATGTCAGCACCCCAAGGCATAATAAAAGCGGCCCGATGAATTCTCTTAATATGTAATTTCGTAAAATCTTCACTTCACACCTTCTTTTGTGCCTAACTTTATTCCTATTAGCTAGCCAGGGTTAATAGTATTACGGTCTTGGCGCCGGCGGCTTTCAGGGTTTTTGCAGCCTCATTTGAGGTGGCAGCCGTTGTTAATACATCGTCGATAAGAAGCAAGTTTGTATCTTTAATCAGTTCAGGTTTTGTAACCAGAAAGCTGCCTTTTATGTTTTGTTCGCGTTCTCTAACGGAAAGAGTGGCTTGGGTTTTAGTCGGTTTATTCCGGATAAACGCATCAGTCAGCAGTTTTTTACCGAATCTTTCCGCCACCTGCCGGCCTATAATCTGGGCCTGATTAAATTCCCTTTCTCTTAAGCGGCTTTTATGCAATGGAACAGGGATAATGTAGTCAAAATGCTGGATAGGCAGGTTGTAATCATGAATAAATTCATTCATGATTGCGCCGAAAGTTTTACCCAGGTAATCCTTATTGCAGTATTTAAATTCATGTATTAATTTTTTTATTGTACCTGTGTATACGCATGGGCTGAATGCCCTGTCAAAATAAAACTTAGCATCCTTACAGCCATTACAGGAATTTTTTTTAATTGCTTCGGTATCTAAATGCCTGCCGCAAGCAGAACAAAAGGGAGGCAGGTTATTTTCGATTTTACCTAAGCAGTTAGCACAGATTAAGTTTTGTGCCTGGTTTGTTTCTATTTTGTTTTTGCAAACCAGGCAACAATCGGGGTAAATTAAATCCTTAATCCCCTTTAACAGGCATGCCAACATAAAGATATAATATCAATGAAAGCTATGTTTGTCAAAGTAATTGACAGTCGGCTATGGGAATAGTAAAATAAGTACATGGAAAATCAAAATCTTGAAGAACTTAAAGGAAAATTATTTGATTTATTAAATAAAGAGGCATTAAAAAGGGGTAAATTTGTACTTTCTAGCGGCCAAGAGAGCAATTATTATCTTGACGGCCGTATAATTACCCTGACCCCTGAAGGCGCTTTTTTGGTTTCTAACATCATATTGGAGATGATTAAGGATAACCCCCCGGATGCTATCGGAGGGCCGACACTTGGAGCTGATCCGATTGCAGGCGCATTGGCCGCGTTAAGCTATATTAATAAGCATCCGATTAAGACTTTCATTGTGCGCAAGCAAGCGAAAGAACATGGAATGCAGCAGCAGGTAGAGGGCCCGCTGCTTTCTGGCGGCAACCGGGTTGTCCTTATAGATGATGTCGCTACCAGCGGTAAAGCGATTTTAGAAGCAAAGCTGGTTTTAGATAAGATCGGAGTAATAATCGACAAAGTAATTGTAATTGTTGACCGCAAACAAGGCGCCGGCCAAAATTTAGCGAAAGCAGGATTAAAGTTAGAGTCAATTTTTTCAATCACGGATTTCGGTCTATAGGTCAAGTCTTGTGAAAAAAATAAAAATAGCGGTAGTCGGAGGCGGGCCATCGGGGATGATGGCGGCAATCCGCGCAGCCAGCCTCGGGCAGGAAACCACCATCTTTGAAGGCAAAATTTCCCTCGGCAATAAACTTCTTTTAAGCGGCAAGGGCCGCTGCAATCTTACCAACACAGAAGATATCCAATATTTCCTAAAGCGTTTTAATAACGGCGGTGAGTTTTTAAGGGACGCTTTTAAAAAATTTTTTCATCCAGAATTAATCTCTTTTTTCCAGGAGCGCGGATTAAAATTAGCAGTTGAGCGGCAGATGCGTGTATTTCCTCTTTCCGAGCGTTCTTCCGGGGTTTTGAATGTTCTAAAAAAAGAATTAGAAAAGAATAATGTAAAGGTTATTTGTAATAGCAGGGTGTCCGGTTTAATCATCGTTGAGGGTAAAATAAAAGGTATTCGTCTTGAAAATGGCCGGGAGATTGAATGCGACCGGGTGATCCTGGCCACCGGAGGGGCAAGCTATAGTTTTACCGGCTCCGATGCTTCGGGAATAAATATTGCTAAGAAGGCCGGGCATAAAATTGTGCCTTTAAGAGCGGGTTTAGCCGCGCTTGATGTGAAAGAAGATTTCCCTAAGAAACTAGAAGGTTTGACTTTGCGTAATATCAGGCTTGAGTTTTCCGGCGCAAAAACCGAGATTAACTCTGAAGTAGGTGAGCTGGTTTTTACCTCTAGCGGCATATCCGGGCCGTTGGCAATTACCTTAAGCTCCAGGGTCACAGATTTGCTGGATAAAACCGGTAATGTTTTTCTAAAAATAGATTTAAAGCCGGGATTGTCTGTTGAACAGTTGGACAGCCGCCTGCTTCGTGAATTTAAATCTAATTCTCAAAAAAGCTTTAAAAATATACTTAAAGAGCTGTTGCCTTTACGATTAATTAAAGTTTTTATTACGACAGCCGGGATCGATCCGCTTAAAAAATGCAGCCAGATTACGCAGGAGGAGAGAAGGCAAGTTATTTCCTTACTTAAAAGTTTTAGAATGGAGATCTCCGGTAGCCGGCCCATCGAAGAGGGGATGGTTACCCGCGGAGGAGTGAGTTTAAAAGAGATAAATCCCCGTACAATGGAGTCGCGCCTGATTAAAGGTTTATATTTTTGCGGTGAGATGATTGATATTGATGCCGACACCGGAGGCTTTAACCTTCAGGCGGCTTTTTCAACCGGGTATCTGGCAGGAGAGAGCGCGGCATTAAATTAACAGAAGGCGTACGCAAGGTGCGTTACCTATTAATAATATGAGGGATAAAATTTACTTAGCTTCTAAATCTAAAGCCAGAAGACAATTATTAAAAAGATCCGGTTTTAAATTTAAGGTCCTGCCTTCGGGTTATAGGGAAAAGAAGGATAGAGGGAGCCTGTCCTATGCGCAGTTGGTCCAAGATAATGCGCGTAATAAGGCCAAAGACGTTGCGGCGAAAGTCAAAGAGGGGGTCATTATCGCTGCCGATACTATTTGCGTACAAAACGGCAAAATATTCGGTAAACCAAAGAGTATGCGGGATGCCCAAGTAATGCTTAAAAGGCTATCCGGCGCCCCGCAAGAGCTTTATACGGGATTGGCAGTTATAAGAAAAGAAAAAGGCAGAGAAAAGCTTAAAGTCGGTTATGAAAAAACAAAAGTTTATATGGATAAACTGAATGCCGCGCAGATCAATAATTATTTTAGGCAGGTTTCTCCGTTGGATTATGCCGGAGGTTTTGATATTCAGGGCAAAGGGGCATTTTTCATTAAGAAAATAGACGGTTGTTTTTATAATGTAGTCGGTTTGCCATTAAGGAAATTGTACTTAATATTTAGAAAACTTGATCTGAAGTTATTTTCGTTTCTCCTGGCCGCTGTTTTCTTATCCGGCTGTTCAACTGAATATAACCTGGCGACCAAGCAGGAGGAGAAATACTATTACAGCACGGACAAAGAGGTTAGGATGGGCCAGTCAATTAACCGTCAGGTGGAAAAAGCATTAAAATTTTCAGATGACCCGTTACAGAAGAAACGCGTGGAGGATATAGGCAAAAAAATTGCCGCGGTAAGCGACAGGAAGGAAATTGACTATTATTTTCAGGTATTAGAGGACGATACGGTCAATGCCATTTCATTGCCCGGAGGCTATATTTACGTAAACAGCGGATTGCTGGATAAAGTTTCTAATGACGATGAGTTGGCCTGCGTTTTAGCCCACGAAGTAGGCCATATTGTCGCTCGTCACAGTATTAAAAAGCTTCAGGCCATGCAAAGTTATTCTGTCTTAAGGCTCTTGGTTGCGGTGGCGCCTGCGCCGCAGACAGCAGAAGTAGGTAGTGCCGCGGATGCCGCTTTCATGCAGTTCCTCCTCGGTTATAGCCGCGAAGATGAACTGCTTGCGGATCAATTGGGAGCGCGTTATGCGCGTCTTGCGGGTTATGACCCGCGCGGCATGATTACCTTCCTGCTTAAATTGCAGGATATGCACCGCAGGATGCCTATTGCCGAGAGGTCGTATTATAGAACCCATCCTTATGTTCCCGACAGGATCAGGGTGGTTAAGCAAGAGATAGGGGAGGTGATTGATTTTAGTGATTACATTAATATTGAACAGAAACCCCATAAATAAAGCGATTTGTTTATTAGCATTATTTTCATTGTTTTTCTCTAACCTTTATGCGGGAGTCATTATGCAGAAAACAGACAGGAACGATCCGGATGTTTTAAGCCGCCAGAACCTTGAAAGCCCTTTTGGGATCCTAGAATTTCTTCCCTGGAATCACGCCTGGAACAATTTTAAGTATTCCGACGATCAAGCCCTGGAAAAAGCTATTTCTCTGATGCAGAAGGCCGGAGTCGGCTGGGTAAGGCTGGATTTTCTCTGGGAAGACATTGAACCCAAAGAGGGGAATTTTGATTTTGCCAAGTATGATAATATTGTCCGCCTGTTAAAGGCAAAGGGGATCCATATCTTGGGGATTTTGCATTATAGCACGGAGTGGGCATCTGCCTGCGGGAAATGGAATTGCCCTCCCAAAGACAATGCTGTTTTTATAAACTATGTAAGTAAAGTTATCAACCGCTTTAAGGGCCAAGTTAAGCATTGGGAGATCTGGAATGAACCGGATTCTTATACATACTGGCAGCCTCAAGACGGGCTTAAATCTTACTGCCAGCTGCTAAAAGAAGTCTATCTCGCTGCTAAAAAAATAGATCCTGATTGTAAGATATTAAACGGCGGGCTTGCTAACGGTATCTCCAGTGTAAATAACCTTTATGACAACGGAGCAAAAGGTTATTTTGATATATTAAACGTCCATTTTTTTCAAAATCCCTTATCGGGCAAGAATTCCATAGCGGCGGTAGGAGCTTTTCCTAAGCTTGCCTATAAGATAATGGCGCGTAATGGAGACGGGGATAAGAAGATATGGATTACTGAAATCGGCTGCCCCGGTGTCAAGCCCAAGATAAAAACTGATAATTGGTGGTTAGGCGCCAATCCCGATGAAGCCCGGCAGGCAGGCTGGGTAAAGGCAGTTTATAGCGAGTTATTAAAAAATCAGCAAGTTGAGAAAATTTTCTGGGCCTTTTTCAGAGATACCAAGAAACACTGGAATAATGGGGTTGATTATTTTGGGTTGTTACGTTGGGATTTTTCCAAAAAGCCTTCTTTCTACGCTTACCAAAAATGTTTTAAACTGTGGAAAAAGAATAAAGGCTCAAGTTTACTAAAGTAATATGCGCAGGAGAAAATTGGTGCGGGGAGAGGGAGTTGAACCCTCAAGGGTTACCCCACACGCTTCTGAGACGTGCGCGTATGCCATTCCGCCATCCCCGCGAGATTAACCATAAGTATATCTTAGGGCCATTGCCCTGTCAATTAATTATCATTTAAGAGCCATAAATGGATTGCGGCTTGTTTTCTTTGCTGGTATAATAATAATTTAAATTAAAGGGGTTACGATGTTTTTAGAACATTTTAAGCTTACGGGGTTTGCCATGGCCCAAATATTTATTTTGGGCTCTTTAGGCTATTTTCTGGTCAGGAAGAAATTGTTTTCTCTGGCGGGGTTGGAGGATTTAAGCCGGCTTGTTATACAGGTTATTTTCCCTGCGTTGATCCTTAACCAGATGCTGCGGAATTTCAGTTTTGACCTGTATCCGATTTGGTGGGTGTTTCCGCTAATAAGCCTTGGGATTACTGTTTTAGGGTTAGGTTTAGGGTTAGGTTTAATAAAGCTGGCAAGGTTAAAAACACATAAACTGCAATTGTTAAGTTTGGTTGGATTTCAGAATTCCGGCTACCTGCCTTTGGCCATGGTAGCATCCATATTTTCCGGACAACAATTGAATGATATCTTTATTTATATATTTTTGTTTTTGCTGGGTTTTGATTTGGTTGCCTGGTCATTGGGGATATATATGCTTACTTACGATAGCCAGGCAAAATTCAAGTTGAAAAATATTTTTAGCCCTCCGGTAATCGCAAATTTGTCAGCCCTCTTACTTATAGCGTTGGGCTTAAATAAATTTATCCCCTCCGGCGTGCTTAAGCCCCTAGAGATGATAGGCAATTGCACATTGCCCCTTGCGATGATAGTTGTCGGAGGCAATGTTGCTTTGGTGCACTTAAAGAAAATAGACAAGAAGGCTGTTTTTTTTGTTCTTTTGGGAAAGTTGATTATATTGCCGGCGCTGGGAATATGGATAGTATTAAAACTTGGCCTGCCTCAACTATTCGGTTTCCTGATAGTCATGCAGCTGGCAATGCCTTCGGCAACTTCTTTGTCGGTGATTATCCGGCATTATAAAAGAGAGGATGTGTTAATTAGCCAAGGGGTGTTTTTCAGCCACATCGTCAGCCTTCTTACCATACCGGTATTTTTAGGTTTGTATTTATCTTTAGCTGTGTTAAAATGAGTAAACCTATTTCAACTAATCGCAAAGCCTATAGGGATTATGAAGTTTTAGAATCTTTAGAAAGCGGGATTACTTTAAAGGGTTCCGAGGTTAAATCTTTACGCGCAGGCAAAATTAATTTAGATGATAGTTTCGCCCGCTTTGAGGGCGAGGAGATTTTTTTATATAACGCCCATATCAGCCATTATACAGAAGCCAGCTATCTCAATGTGGACCCGGACAGGCCCCGGAAATTATTGTTACACAAGAACCAAATCTTAAGGATCATCGGTAAACTTACCCAAAAAGGGCTTACTTTAATTCCCTTAAAGATTTATTTCAACGACCGGGGTTTTGTAAAAGTTGAGCTGGCTCTTTGCCGCGGCAAAAAACTTTACGATAAGCGCCAGAGTATTAAAAAGCGGGAAACCGACCGCGAGATGAGAAGGATAGTTAAGAACAGACGGTGATTAGTTCTTAGAAACCGTAATGGTCGATAGTCGATGGACTATGGTCGATAAAACCGTACCTTTATAAAATATTTTTGGTGTTCAATAGATTTAAAGACTATTGACGATAAGAAATGTATAAAATAACCGATGGTTTTATCGACAATCGACCATAGTCTATAGTCTATTTATTCTTTTGATAATTTGGGGGTGAAAGGGTTCGACTTAAGATATGTCGGATAAATTCAGCATGCCGCGGAGGTAAGGTTAGCCGCGTTAACAACCCTTACACAATTTAAACGCAAACACGCAAGTGTCACGTTTAGGAACATTTGTCGCTCCGTCATTGGCGGCGAGACCAATGTTCGTTCCAGCCTTCGGGCTTAATTAAGTCCGAAGCCTCTAACCGTCCTCTCCTACGGGATGGATTAGGGCCTTAGTAGGATAGTTCCGGTCCTTGCCTTTAGAGCCGGAACGAAGTTTAAAAGGCTGCTCTTTGCAAATCCTGCCTTGTAGAAGTTGCAGAGCTAAGATAAATTACAGGGCTAAGCATGTAGCGGTATCTATCTGATTACTTAAGGACCCCGGTTCAATTCCGGGCACCTCCACCAATTTTTTGCTGCGCAAAAAAATTGGTAAGACCTCGCCCGGCGAATTTGTAAAAATCTGGCGAGGCTGGTCCAACTTTGGATTTTATAATGTTTAATTTATAAAAAAGTAAGGCCTATTTGTGGTTAATAAAATCAAAATTTTGTTAGTTTTACTTCTGCTGTGCACATCCGGCTGTGTCACTGTGCCTAGCGGAGAGAATATACCTGCGTATTCTATCGGCGGTGTGACTTATTACCCTTTGGTAAGTTTATGTGATTTGCGCCAAGTTACAATACAATATGATACGCTTTTACGCACCGCTTACTTGAGCAAAGATGCCAAAAGCGTAAAATTGAGAATAGGGGACGGTTTGGTCCTTGTGAATAATAATGCAATGCATTTAAGTGCCCCAATTGATATTTATCAGGGGGCGATTGTTGTCCCCCGGCAATTTAAAGAGCAAGTTTTTGACATGTTATTTAAGCACCCTGCCGCAGTGCACCGCAGGACAGTGGCCGCTAAGATAAAATTAAATAAAATTGTTATTGATGCCGGGCACGGAGGCAATGACCCCGGGGCCATAGGAAAAAACGGCCTCAGGGAAAAAGATGTAAATTTAGACATTGCTAAGAGGCTGAACGCCCTTCTAAGGGCGGAGGGTGTACAAACAGTGCTTACCCGTTCAACGGATAGCTTTGTCCCGCTTTCCAGCCGGGTCAGTATTGCTAACCGTTCAGGGGCTGATTTATTTATTAGTATCCATTCTAACGCTAATCGTTCGCGATCGTTATCCGGTTTTGAAGTTTATTATGTTGCCCCCAGCGTGAGCGACTCTAAACGCGCCGCGCTTACGGCGAGGAGCGTTCCGTTAAATTTAAAAGAAGCTGTTTTTGCCAATAACTCTACGGATTTAAAGACGATTGTCTGGGATATGATTTATAATAATAGCCGGGCCGAGTCAATAGAGTTATCGCGTTCTTTATGTAAAATTATGGATGCTAACATTGATGCCAATATTCTCGGAGTCAAGAATGCGCGCTTTCAGGTATTAAGAGGTATTAGAACGCCGGGAATATTAATTGAAGTTGGTTTTGTGTCAAATTTAAACGAGGAAAGGCTATTAAAAACCGCCGCTTATCGCCAGAAATTGGCAGAAGGCATATTAGAGGGGATCAGGGAGTATTCGCAAAATATGGCGCTTGTTGAGGTGATTTCAAGATGAAGTCTATCGGTATTTTTGATTCCGGTGTGGGCGGGCTTACTGTGGCCCGAGAGATAATCCGCCAACTACCCAATGAAAATATTGTTTATTTCGGTGATACCGCCCGTGTGCCTTACGGGATCAAGTCGCGCGAAACCGTTGTGCGTTTTTCTATTGAAAACATTTTATTTTTATTAAAACAGGATGTTAAGCTGATCTGTGTTGCCTGTAATACCGCATCCAGCTTTGCCTTGCCGGTGATAAAAAATAATTTCCGCGTGCCGATTATCGGCGTCATTACTCCCGGAGTAAGGGAGGCAGTTTATGCTTCCCAGAATAAACGCATAGGGGTAATTGGGACTAAGGGCACAATTAAGAGCCGCACCTATGAAACAGAAATTAAACAGCTTGATCCTAAGGTTAAAGTTACTGCCGCAGCCTGTCCTTTGTTTGTTCCTTTTGTCGAAGAGGGATGGACAAGCGGCGATGTGGTTTTAAGCGTGGCCAGGAGTTATTTAAAGCCGATTGCCGAAGCAGGAGTTGATACAGTGATCTTAGGCTGTACGCATTACCCTTTGCTTAAACCGGTAATTCAGGGGATTTTGGGTAAACAGGTTACTCTAATCGATTCTGCTAAACAAGTGGCTTTTGAGGTAAAGAAAATTTTAGCCAGCGAAGATATGCTTAATCGTTCCAGGAGAAGCGGCAAGCATAAATTTTATGTCAGTGATAATCCGGAGTGGTTTAGTTCTTTGGCCCAGAGGTTTATGGGCAGGAAAGTCGCAGATGTAAGAAAGGTTGTTAATGTATAGCTTAAGAGTTGAAGGGGCTTTTAGCTCTGCGCATAATTTAAGGGGCTATAAGGGTAAATGCGAAGAATTGCACGGCCACAATTGGCGCGTCCAGATAAATATTAAATCTGACAGGCTCGATAAAATAGGCATGGTTTTGGATTTTAAGTTACTGAAGAATAAATTAAGTGCCTGCTTAGAACAGATGGACCACAAATATTTAAATAAACTGCCTTATTTTAAGAAAGTGAATCCTACTTCCGAAAATATTGCGGCATATATTTATAAAAAATTGATAGTTCAGATCCCTTTGCTTAAGAGCGTTACTGTTTGGGAAAATAATACAAGCTGCGCTACTTATGAAAAATAAATCACCCAAGCAGGCAGTGGTTCTTTTATCCGGCGGAATAGATTCAGCCACGGCCCTATATTTTGCCAAGAAAAAAGGTTACAGGTGTTTATGCCTGGTCTTTGATTACGGCCAAATTCATAAAAAAGAGGTTATTCAAGCGGTTAAGATCGCTCGAGCAAGCGCATGCGCTTATAAAATCCTAAAAATAAGTTTTCCATGGAAAGGTTCTGCGCTTTTAGACAGAAAAATAAAGGTCCCTCGAAAGATTGCTAAGGGCGTGCCGCCTACTTATGTGCCGGCCCGTAATATTGTATTTTTAAGTTTTGCTTTATCATTTGCCGAAACTGTCGGGGCCCGGGCGATTTTTATCGGAGCCCACGCCGAGGATTATTCAGGTTATCCGGATTG
>JAQTQQ010000008.1:50299-52125 GCA_028712175.1 Candidatus Omnitrophota bacterium
CAAATAGTTTTATACGAGAAATTATCCAACTTTAAAGAGATTGCCAGCCAGCAGAAAGTTACAGCCTGCGTTATACCGCAGATACACAGAATGGTGGGATTAAGATAAAATGCGAAAATCCGGTTATGAAGGTTTGCAGAAGGATGTAAGAAAGTTAGAAACTCCCGAGATAGAGGTTTGGCAAAATCAGTATCCTGATAAGGATTATATAATTAATCTTGATATTCCGGAGTTTACCTGTATCTGCCCGAAGACCGGCTTGCCGGATTTTGCGGTTATAGTAATAGAATATTCTCCGCGTAAATTTTGCGTTGAGCTAAAATCTTTTAAGATGTACACTATATTTTTCCGTAATGTAGGAATTTTCCATGAGCACCTGATTAATAAGATGCTTGAAGATTTTGTGAGGGCGGTCAGGCCGCGCTGGATAAAAATCCGCGGGACATTTAATCCGCGGGGCGGTATTACTACTACCGTAACAGCAGAATACCGAGCTAAATGAAAGAAATTAAAGCTAAAGAAATAACACAAGCTGTTGTTGAGTTAGTCAGGCAGGCTAATTTCTCTTTGCGCAGCGATATTTTGTCGGTCTTACGCACTGCTTATAAAGCGGAGACCTGCAAACAGGCAAGGAAAAATATCAAGGCAATATTGGATAATGCCGCTATTGCCAAAAAAAATAGCCTTGCGATCTGCCAGGATACGGGCCTGCCGGTAGTTTTTGTCCAATTAGGAACGGGCGTAAAAATATCGGGAGATTTAAAAGCAGCTATCAATAAAGGTATAGGAGAAGGATATAGGAAATATTATTTGAGGAATTCTGTAATTAAGGACCCTCTCTCTAGGGGTAAGCCTGGATTCTCTCCGTGCATAATGCATTCCGATATTGTAAACGGCGATAAAGTAAAATTAACCCTTTTGCCCAAAGGTTTCGGTTGCGAGAATAAATCGCAATTAAAAATGTTTAAGCCTACCGTAGAAATAGGAGAAATAAAGAAGTTTATTGTTGAGGCGGTTAAAAGCGCAGGGCCAGATGCCTGCCCGCCGTATTTTATCGGTGTGGGTATCGGAGGGACAGCCGATTATTCGGCAGTTTTGGCCAAAAAGGCCTTGTTAACCAGACTGACAGTAAAAAACTCTAAGTTAGAACAAGATTTATTGAGGGAAATAAATAAAACCTGCATTGGCCCGATGGGCTTGGGCGGGAAAACTACGGCGCTGGCAGTTAAAGTCAAGAAATACCCGACGCACATTGCAGGGCTTCCGGTAAGCGTAAATATTAGTTGTCATGCCTTGCGAAGCGCTTCAGTAACTTTATGAAAAATTTCCATACTTTAAAAGCCGGAAAGGAAATTCTTTTAAGCGGCACAATTTATACTGCCCGGGACCAGGCGCATAAAAGGCTGGTTGCGGCAATTAAGAATTCCAGCCGCCTGCCCATTGAGCTTAAAAATGCGGTTATTTATTATTGCGGCCCTACAAAAAAACCTAAAGGCAGGGTGATTGGATCTTGCGGGCCGACGACCAGCTCAAGGATGGATGAATTTACCCCGCTTTTGCTTAAGCGCGGGTTAAGAGGGATGATCGGAAAGGGGGCCCGTTCCGCTGAGGTGCGGGATGCGCTTAAAAAATATAAAGGCGTTTATTTTGTTACTTATGCCGGCTGCGGCGCGCTTTTAAGCAGGCATGTTATTAAGGCTAAAACTATTGCTTATGCTGATTTGGGCCCGGAGGCAATTTGTAAATTGGAAGTAAAAGATTTTCCTTTGATTGTAGCGATTGATGCCAGTGGAAGGAGTATTTATGGTCAGGATTGACGGACGAGG
>JAQTQQ010000009.1:0-46428 GCA_028712175.1 Candidatus Omnitrophota bacterium
TCAACCAGAGTCGCTATCGGGGATAACTATATTGACGGTGCTGCCTATACCTGGGAATCAACAGATGGTGACGGCGGGGAAGTAGACTATCGGGCAGACCTTATTGTTCAAGAAAATGTCGGTATCGGCACAGCAAATCCGAGAAGCAGGCTGGAGATTGTAGGCTCTGCTTCAAATGTAAGCGCTCTGCATGTAAATCTGGGCGATATCTCTTTAAGAGGCGGGAATATGGGTAATTGCGGAATAAGGTTTTTTGACCTGACTGACACCAATCACCGCATATATTATTCAGGAGTAACAAACAGCCTGCACTTTGACAGCTTTGCTCAAATGTATTTTAACCAGGGGTTTTACACTCCCGGTAACGTTGGTATCGGGATAACTGCTCCAACGGGTAAATTAGTTGTTAGAGGGGCAGGGACAACAACCGGGATAGGTTTACAGACGCAAAACTCCTCTGGTACTGCTTTAGTAACTATGCTGGATAGCGGCAATGTCGGTATTGGTTCAATAAACCCCGGAAGCAGGTTAGAGGTTGTGGGTTCTGCATCAAATGTCAGTGCGTTGCACGTAAATCTGGGGGATATCTCTGTAAGAGGCGGGAATATGGGTAATTGCGGAATAAGGCTTTTTGATCGTACAGACACCAACCACCGTATATATTATTCAGGAGCAACGAACAGCGTGCACTTCGATAGCTATGCCCAGATGTATTTTAACCAAGGGTTTTACACTCCCGGAAATGTCGGTATTGGTATTACTACGCCTGCAGAAAAATTGCATGTAAGCGGTGGATTTATCCGTGGGCAACTTAAATGCAGGAGGGTTAGCGCAGTAGGTCCTGCGCCTACCTATGTTAGCAGAGCAACTTGTAACGCTAATGAATGGCTATTGAGTGGTGGGGGAGGGTGTTCAAATCCAACCATTGCCTATTTACATGAAAGTGCCCCATATCCAGGTTTAGAGGCTTGGCAGGTAGATTGTTACCGTCATGATGGCAGTGGCGATAATCCGAGTTTTGCTTATGCTATATGTTGTGAGAAATAGTTTGTTCGGAATAAAGAGAAATCTTCATGGAAAAGCAGCTCCATCTTTTTTATTCAGGCAAGGTTCAGGGAATAGGGTTTCGTTATACTGTTAAGGATATAGCAAATAAGCTTAAGGTTTATGGCTGGGTTAAGAATTTAGATGACTCAAGGGTAGAGGTTTTAGCAGAGGCCGAAGAGGAAAAACTTAATAATTTTCTTGAGCTTGTTCAGCAACACTTTTCCCATTATATCAGCGAAGTAAGCGTAGAGTGGTTTCCGGCCGGCTCTCCTGCCGGCAGTAAAAGCAGCGAATCTTGCGATTTTCAGGTCGTATTCTAATTATCCGATTAGCAAAAATGTCCGTTCAAATAAGAAATAAGATTGAGCAGCTAAAGGAGGCGCTTAAGAAGCATGACTATCTTTATTATGTCTTGAGCCAGCCGCATATTTCGGATAAAGAATACGATGATTTAATACGGCAGTTAAAATTACTTGAAGATAAGTATCCTCTTTATCGTAGCAGTGATTCTCCTACCCAGAGGCTAAGCCCAGGCGTAAGCGAAGGTTTTAAGACGGTCAGGCATAATGCCGGGATGTTTTCTTTAGATAACACTTATTCCATAAATGAATTAAGGCTTTGGGATCAGCGTGTACGTAAAGGATTAGGAGAAAATCGTGCTTATGAATATGTTGTTGAACTTAAAATCGATGGAGTAAGCGCCAATTTAACTTATACTGGAGGGAAGCTAAAGATAGGAGCTACCCGGGGAGATGGCTTAACCGGTGAGGATATAACTGCCAATATAAAGACTATACGTTCTATACCGCTTGCGCTTTTAGGCAAGCATCTGCCGGATTTTATTGAAATCCGCGGCGAAGTGTATATGGACAAAAAAGATTTTTTAAAGGTTAATCATGAGCGTATGGATAAGGAGGAAGCTTTATTTGCTAATCCCCGTAACGCGACAAGCGGTTCGTTAAAGTTATTAGATAGCAGTATTACCGCAAAAAGGCATCTTAATTTCTTCGCGCATTCCTTGGGCGCTTATCGCAAAGAGGATATTGATACTCAGTGGGATTTCTTGGGTAAGCTTAAAGGGTGGGGTTTGCCTGTGGATACTCATTCTGCGCTTTGTGGCAATATAGATGAGGTTGTCCGATATTGTAGAAAATGGGAGGCCTTGCGCGATGAGCCTAGTTATGAGATTGATGGTATGGTAATTAAATTAAACAATTTTAAACAACAAAAGGAGTTGGGGTTTACCGCTAAAAGCCCCCGTTGGGCAGTTGCTTATAAATTTGCCGCACGTCAGGCGACTACTGAGTTATTGGCGATTAAGGTTAATGTGGGGAGGACGGGAGTAATTACTCCGACGGCACAACTTAAGCCCGTAGAATGTTCCGGAGTAGTTATAAGCAACGCTACTTTGCACAACTTTGATGAAATAGAAAGGTTGGGTTTACGGGTTGGAGATCGTATTCTTATTGAGCGCGCCGGAGACGTGATCCCTAAAGTAGTTAAAGTTGTTGAGCAAAAAGGCAAGGCGCAGTATATTAAACCTCAAGAGTGCCCTGCATGCGGTGAAAAGATCGTTAAGGAAAAAGCAGAGGATGTAGCTTATCGTTGCATCAATACTGACTGCCCCGCGCAACTTGAGCGTGCGCTGCTGCATTTTGCGAGCCGGGATGCCTTGGATATCGAAGGCTTGGGTGAGGCAGTAATAGCTCAGCTTATAAAGTTAAGGTTATTAACTAGTTTGGCAGATATTTATAAGCTTAAAAAAACAGACCTGCTAGAATTAGAGTTATTTAAGGAGAAAAAAGCTGACAATTTGCTGGCTGCAATTGAGAAAAGTAAGCGCCGGAGTTTAGCGCGTTTAATTTTTGCTTTAGGTATACGCCATGTGGGGGAGAAGGCCGCTTATACATTGGCAGGAGAGTTCACCGATATAGATAGGCTTATGCAGGCAAAATTTGAGGAATTAGATAAGATACCGGAAATAGGGTTCGTTATGGCCCGCTCAATTGCGGATTATTTTAAGCTCAAGCAAACAAAGAAACTGATTGATGAATTAAAAAAATCCGGCCTCAACATGCGTCAGGAATCTGCTAAGGTTAAGTCCGGCAAGCTAAGCGGAAAGACAATAGTTTTTACCGGGCAATTGAATAAATTTTCGCGTTCTCAGGCGGAAAGCCTGGTGCGCCGTTATGGCGGCGTACCTTCTTCTTCTGTAAGCAGGAAGACTGATTTCTTAGTTTCCGGAGAGGATGCCGGCACGAAATTCAATAAGGCCAAAGATCTGGGAGTTAAAATTATTACAGAGGCAGAATTCTTGCGTTTAATTGATTTATAGGGTGCTTGATTTTTCACATTTGGTAGTTTATTTTAAAAAAGGAGAATGGCGAATGTGGGGCAAGAGGTTTTTTTTATTTTTTCTGCTTGGATTTTTATTGATAAATTTAGTCGGCTGCGAGTCTTTTGTGCGTAAATTCACACGTAAATCAAAAAAATCCGGCCAAGCCGTAGAAATGGTCCTTGTTCCGGAGGAATATAAGGGGCCGAATTTAACCAAGGAAGAGCTTTATCGCCAGTATTATCTTTATTGGAAATCCTGGCAGGATGAATTAATTAATGCCCTTACTTATAAAGCTAGCCAAAAAAAGAAGGTAGATTGTGCCCAGGAAGCCCTGAAGCAGTTGGTTAATATGAAGATGATGCTGGTTTCTGATGCGCAAAAAAACTTCGATGGGCATATTTCCAAACTAACTATTCTCTTGGTGAGTTTAAAAAATGATGCCTATGGCTCAAATGATGCCCGCCATCTCCAGTCTGCCGAGAGAATTAAGGCAGGCATTCAGAAGTGGCTTATTTATCCAAAGGTAAAAAATTATTTAAAATGATATTTGAAACTATTAATGTGGGGCCGATGCAGGTTAATTGTTATATACTTGCTTGTTCATCTGGCAATTCCGCTATTATTATCGACCCCGGGGACCAGGCCGGAAAGATAGCGGGGGTTTTAGAAAGGCATAAATTAAAACCGGAAATGGTGATAAATACCCATGGGCATTATGACCATATTGGTTGTGATGATGAGTTTGGGGTAGATGTCTACGTGCATAAGCAGGATTTGGCAATGCTTGTTGATGCAAGAAAGAATCTTTCCGCTATTTATTCAGCAGCTTATCAAGTCAGCTCCGGTATTAAAATCTTGGAAGATAAGCAAGTTATTAAATTGGATTGTTTAGAGCTTGAGGTTATGCATTTACCGGGGCATACCTTGGGAGGCATAGGATTGTTAATGAAAAAACCATACACAGATATTGTTTTTACCGGAGATACCTTATTTTACCGCGGGATAGGCCGCTATGATTTGCCCGGTGGCAGCCGCGATTCTTTGGAAAAAGCAATTAAGGAAAGATTGTTTGTTTTGCCCGATAATACAAAAGTTTATCCGGGGCATGGGCCTCAAACAACAATAGGTAAAGAGAAACAAACTGATTTCTTTTAATCATAGATCTTTAGTCTGGACGATAGCCTATGGTCGATAGTCTATAGAAATTTCAAAACATGAAGGTTTTATCGGCTATCGTCTATAGACTATAGACCCTGAATCTTTTAAGGGAAACGTTATGAAAGAGTTAATTGATTCGTTTTTAGATTATCTTTCCGTTGAGCGTGGTTTATCCAAAAATACTATTATTGCTTACCGCCAGGATTTAAATATTTACCTTGATTTTCTTATGGGACGCGGGATAGATGCTCTTTCCAGAGTGGTTAAGAATGATATTATTGAATTTATGCTTTTTGAAAAAGATAAGATGATCTCGCCGACTAGCATATCCCGCCGGCTCGCAGCTATTCGTATGTTCCATCGTTTTCTAACACGCGAGAGAGTGCTAAAAAGCGATCCTACTGTATTAATCGATTCACCTAAATTATGGAAGAAGGTCCCGGATACCCTCTCTTTAAATGAGGTAGAGGCGTTAATTAGCCAGCCGGATGTGCGCACCCGCCAGGGGATAAGAGATAAAGCTATACTTGAGACACTTTACGCTACGGGTATGCGAGTCTCTGAATCTACTGACCTTAAGGCAAACAATGTAAACCTGGATATAGGTTTTTTGCGTTGCGTCGGAAAAGGCAATAAGGAGCGGGTTATTCCGCTGGGAAAGTGCGCAATTAAAAGTATTAACAGGTATTTGGAATCAAGCCGCCAGGATTTTCTAAAAAATAAAACCTCGGAATACCTTTTTGTCAGCCGCTGTGGAGCAAAGTTATCCCGGCAATCCGTCTGGAAATTAATTAAGCGTTATGCCAAAGAGGCTAAAATTAAAAAGCCGATAAAGGTCCATTCCTTAAGGCATTCGTTTGCTACTCATCTATTGGAAAGGGGCGCTGATCTTCGTTCGGTACAGGAAATGCTCGGCCACTCAAATATTTCCACGACGCAAATTTACACGCACATTGACCGCAACCGTTTAAAAACAATTCATAAAATGTTCCACCCGAGGCCTTAAAGATGAAAGAATATTTTAAATTGCTCCCCCAGAAATTAAAGACAATTGTTAGCTGTATCGCGCAGGTTTCGGAAGAAACCCACATGCCGGCTTATTTGGTGGGGGGGTTCTTGCGCGATTTAATTTTGCAGGTTAAAAATTTTGATTTGGATATTGCTGTTGAAGGCAACGGAATTATTTTTGCCGAACATCTGGCTGGAAAATTAAAATCGGAATTAAGGACGCATGAGCGTTTTGGCACAGCCACTCTGCTGCTGGACGGATTTTTAAAAATAGATATTGCTACTACCCGCAAGGAAGAATATTCCTCTTGCGCGTCTCTTCCGGAAGTCCGTTTTTCTCCGTTGCAAGATGACCTTATGCGTCGCGATTTTACCATTAACGCTATGGCTGTAAGTATTTCCGAAGGTTGTGCCCAGGTTTTAATCGACCCTTTTGGCGGCAAAGATGATTTGTCTTGCGGGGTGATCCGTATTTTGCATGATTTAAGTTTTGAAGATGACCCTACGCGTATATTAAGGGCCATCCGCTTTGAGCAGCGTTTTAATTTTAAGATTGAGCCAAAGACCCTATCGCTTATAAATGATGCCGTTAAAAAGGGGATGTTAAATAAAGTTAGCCCGCATAGGATACGGGATGAGCTTGTGTTAATGCTTAAGGAGGGTAATTTATTAAAACAGATAAAACGGCTCGATAGTTTATGTTCGTTATCTTTTATCGATAAGAAATTAAAGGCAACAAAATCGACGTATGATTTATTTAAATCCATAGATAAAGAGGTTATTTGGTTTAATAATAATTTTTGCGGATATAGGCAGCTTGATACTTGGCTTATTTATTTTACAGCTTTACTTCTGCCGCTCGCCTTGCGGGAAGTTAAGAAAATTACTTCAAGGCTCAGCCTGTGCAGGGGCGAGGCTAAGAGGATTATTAGCTATTATGTTTTAAGGCATAAATTAATCCGGGCTTTGAGCAAAAAAAATGTTTTGCCAGCGCGCATTTTTACTATGCTTGAACCTTTAAGTTATGAAACGATTATTTTATTGAAGTCTTCATCGAGCAATAAATATCTTAAAAAGTACATCGCAAATTTCCTTGAAATTTATAATGGTATGCGCCTTTATATTTCGGGAAAAGATCTAGCCGGCATGGGCCTATTACCGGGGCCGAGGTATCAAAAAATATTTGCTAAAGTATTGGAAGCTAAGCTTAATGGAGTGGTTGAAAACCGCAGGCAGGAGCTGGTTTTGATCAAGAAATTAATAAAAACAACAAATTAAAACGGAGCTAAAATGTCCAGGCATGAACGAGTAGAGGAGGCAATAAAAAAAGAAGTAAGTACTATTATTCACGATGAGCTCAAGGATCCTAGGATAGGCTTTGTTACTATAACCAGGGTCGATCTTTCAAAAGATTTAAGAAACGCAAAAATTTATTACAGTGTATTAGGTAAAGAGGATGACTATAAAAAAACAAAGATTGCTCTTGATTCAGCTTTAGGGTTTATCCGCAGTTTGGTTGCTTCGCGGATTAACCTGCGCTTTGCCACTGAACTTATGTTTAAGGAGGACCGTTCAACCGAGTATAGCGTAAAAATCGAAGAGCTGTTAAATAAGATAAAGGAGACAGATGGGGATAAATGATGCCTGTGCCGCAATAAAGAAATACAAAAGATTTCTTATAACCGTACACACTAGCCCCGAAGGTGATGCTTTAGGCGCCGAAGTTGCTTTCTATAACCTTGTTAGAAAACTCGGTAAATCCGCAATAATTGTAAATGAGGATAAGCCGCCTTATGGCTATGATTTTCTTTGTAAAAATAAACCGATACATCTTTTAAGCAAAAAAGAGAAAAATATTAAATTTGATTGTTTTGTGGCTTTGGATTGCGCGGATTTAAAACGTACCGGGAAGGTTTATGGATTGAATAAAAATAATAATCCGGTGTTAAATATTGACCACCATATTAGCAATAATTTTTTCGGCCGGATTAATTGGGTTGATCCAGAGGCCTCTTCCTGCTCGGAAATGATTTTTAAACTATTTAAAAAATTACGCCAGAAAATAGATAAAGATACCGCTTTGGCATTATATACTGGGATAATGACCGATACGGGTTCATTTCGTTATTCCAATACTACAGCTTTTACCTTTCAAGCCGCAGGGGAGCTTTTAAAATACGGGGTGAATGTCCCCTATGTTTATCGAAATGCCTATGAGAACATCCCGCTTAGCGATATAAAATTGCTGCTCAGGATTTTACCTAAAATAAAATTCTATTCTCAGGGCAGGATCATAGGATTTGAAATTAAAAAGGAGCTGATCAAAATTAAAAGGCCGTCTATTGATTTGGCAGACCAGCTTTTAAGTTTCGGCCGTTCTATTAAGGGGGCCGAAGTAGTGGTATTGTTTAAGGAGAATTCAGGCGAGAAGAACCAAGTGCGCGTTAATTTAAGAAGCCAGGGCAAGGTGGACGTAAATAAGATTGCGTCATTTTTTCAAGGGGGAGGGCATAAGACGGCAAGCGGCTGTACATTGGTTGGCAGTATTGAAGAAATCGAAAAAGAAGTTATCACTAAAATCCAATCCTATTTAATATAAGTCTAAGTGAAAATAATCCGTGGAATAAATAAAATTAAGAGATATAGATTTGTAGTTGTTGCTTTGGGGGTTTTTGACGGGCTGCACCGTGGGCATCTAAGCATTTTGAAAGCAGCAGTTAAGAAAGCCAGGCAGATAAAAGGGACAAGTATGGTGTTAACCTTTTGGCCGCATCCGCAAAAAAAAGAAAGCCTCTATTCTTTGGAGCACCGTTTGAGGCTGCTTGAAAGTATAGGCATAGATGTCTGTATCATAATTAATTTTAATAAAAAATTCTCACAAATCAGAGCGCAAGATTTTATTAAAAATATATTGGTCGATAAAATTAACGCACGGCATATTTATATCGGTAGAAATTTTCGTTTTGGTTGGCAGGCAGAAGGTAATTATAATTTCTTGCAAAAAGAAGCTAAAATTCATAAATATAATATAAAGCTTTTTTCCACAATTCGCGTCGGCGGCAAACCGGTTAGCAGCACGGCTATAAGAAAATTAATCAGGAGAGGGGATTTAAAGGCAAGCGAAGAATTGCTTGGCCGTCCGGTCAGCGTCTTAGGTTCGGTAATTAAAGGCAGCTCGCTCGGCCGCAGGATAGGCTGCCCTACGGCAAATATTAATCCTCATCATGAGGTTATTCCTCCTGCTGGTATTTATGCGGTTAGGATTATTTTCTCCGATAAAACCTATCGTGGTATATGTTATATCGGCCGCAGGCCTACGATATATGCTAAAAAAAGTCCGCTGCGCATAGAGGTGCACATCTTCGATTTCCACAAAAATATTTACGGTAAGTTTCTTGAAATCCAGTTTATAGAATTAATCCGTGCGGATCAAAAATTTGCTTCTCTGGCGGATTTAACAGCCCAAATTCAAAAAGACTTAATTTACTGCTCTAAGATTCTGCCTCCTTCTTCATAAAAACCACAATACCTAGTCCTCAACCTGTCTTTATCCACAATTGATTGTATTTATTGAATTTAGGCGAATTTTTTTCTTGACAAAGGGGAGGATTTTGTCTATACTTTTGGTATTCAGTGGATAGAAGTGGAGTAAAGTGGAAGGAAAGAAAAAATGTTCTATGGCGAGTTTGAACATTCAATAGACCGCAAGGGGCGCTTGATCCTGCCTGCTAAATTCCGCGAGGCTGCCAAAAATCAATTCGTTGAAAAATTTTTTGTTACCCGGGGCCTGGATAAATGTCTTTTTATGTTTTCCGAAGAAGAATGGCGTTCTCAGGAAAACAAATTTAAGACCATGTCATTTACTAAGCAGCAATCCCGTACTTTTAACCGCCTGCTTTTTAGCGGAGCTGTGGAAGTATCTTCCGATAAACAGGGCAGAATCTTGGTGCCGCAGTACCTGAAAGATTTTGCGGAAATCAAAAAGGATGTAATGATTGTAGGAGTTTCTAACCGTATCGAGATTTGGGCAAAAGACAAATGGCATGATTTCTACGCCAACAGCCGTCAGTCTTTTGAAGAGATCGCAGAAAAGTTAATGGACGTATAGATGTTAGATGAGAAATTGATGCATGTGCCGGTGATGTTAGATGAGGTATTGAATTATTTGAATCTTGCTCC
Organism: Candidatus Omnitrophota bacterium; assembly: GCA_028712175.1. Classification (GTDB taxonomy): domain Bacteria; phylum Omnitrophota; class Gorgyraeia; order Gygaellales; family Profunditerraquicolaceae; genus UBA6249. The sequence goes on from JAQTQQ010000009.1 coordinate 9,731, forward strand.
CGGCAAAATAATCGTGGATGCGACTATGGGAACCGGAGGGCATTCTTTTGAAATATTGAAAAGAATTACTCCCGGAGGCAAGCTGGTTGGCATTGACCGGGATGAAGATTCATTGGCTATCTGCCGCCATAGGCTTGCTGAATTTAAAGATACCTGTGAATTCGTCCATGCTAATTTTGCTGATTTAGACCAGGTTTTAGAAAAGCTGGGCATAAAGGAAGTAGACGGTATAATCTTTGATTTGGGTATCTCCAGTTACCAGTTAAAAGACGCGCAAAGAGGATTTAGTTTTCAAGAGGAGGGGCCGCTGGATATGCGTTTAGACAGAAGCAGCTATATTTCAGCATACGACCTGATAAATAATCTCAATGAAAATGAGATCTCCCATTTGCTTTGGAGCTTCGGGCAGGAGCGCTGGCATAACCGTATTGCGCATTTATTGATTGAAGAGCGGAAACTGGAGCCTATTTCTTCAACTAAGCAATTAGCCGATTTAGTGATGCGCGCTATCCCCTATAGGTATCGCAAGAGCTATTACCGTATACATCCAGCTACACGGACTTTTCAGGCGGTGCGTATTGCCGTAAACCGTGAGTTAGAAATTTTAGAGAGTTCAGTCAGGAAAGCCGTTGCAATTTTGAAAAAGCAGGCTAGAATATGTGTTATTTCTTTTCATTCTTTGGAAGACCGCGTAATCAAACATACGTTTCGTGCGCTTAAGGCAGACGGATTAATCGATATTATTACAAGTAAGCCCCTGACTCCTGCGGATAGCGAGGTAGAAAAAAATCCTTCTAGCCGTAGTTCTAAATTCAGGGTAGCACAGAGGATATAAAATAATATGAAACTGACCAAATTTCTTTCAACGGTAGTATTTATTACTTCTTTCTCTGTGCTTTATGTTTATCAGCAAAGCGAGATTTTCCGATTGGCTTACCTTGGCCAGAAAAAGCAAGCCCTCTTTACGGAATTACTGGATAAGAATACCGCGTTAAGATATAATATCAATAAAAGCTCTTCTTTGGTAAAAATCGGCGGCAGGATTAATGAGACAAGCGAATTTCAGATGCCGGATAACTACCGGTTTGTTAAGTTTGTTTCTTCCAAAGAAGGTTTAAAACTTGCTGATCAGGACCAAAACAAGGAAGGGCTTTTAGCAAGGATTTTTAGCTTAAAGCGGGAAGCTCAGGCAAAGACAATTAACCCCTAATATTTATTACTCCTAGAAAATATAGTGTATATCAGTAATTATCGCCGAAGGAATGAGGCGGTATTTTTGGTTTTCTTTATTTTTCTGCTACTTTGTGTAGGCCGTCTTCTTTTTATCCAATTTTTCCGCTCCAGTTACCTTACTTCAATAGCTAATAAACAACACAACCAGATTGTAGAACTTGAGCCGCGGCGCGGTACAATTTATGATTCTAATCTTAAGGCTCAGGCATTTAATATGTCCATGGACTCGCTTTATGCTGTTCCTAATGCGATTAAGGATAAAGAAAGCGTAATAAATAAACTGAATTCAATACTTGGCCTTAAACATAGCTATCTTGAAGATAGGCTAAACCGTAAGAAATCATTTATTTGGTTAGCGCGTAAAATTGCTCCTGATCAAGCAGCAGCGATTAAGAAATTAAATATTAAAGGATTAGATTTCTTAAAGGAAACCAAGCGTATTTATCCTAACAGCTATTTGGCAAGCCACATAATTGGTTTTAGCGGTATGGATAACGTGGGTCTTGAAGGCGTAGAAAGGACTTATGACAGGTATTTAAAAGGAGTCCCCGGCTGGGCTGTTTTTTTGCGCGATGCCCGTCAGAAAAAATTGGATATCTGGGAAAAGATGGTCGTTCCCGTTGACGGAGAGGATATAGTTTTAACTATCGATGAGGTTATTCAGTATATCGCAGAAAGAGAATTAGATAAGGCATTTAGAGATTTTAATGCCAAAGGCGCCAGTATCGTGGTGATGGATCCGCATACAGGTAGAATTCTCGCCATTGCTAACCGGCCGACTTATGATTTAAATGACCATTCTCAAGTCAGTAAAGATGCTATGCGTAACCGGGCTATCTGCGATCTATTGGAGCCAGGGAGCGTGTTTAAAATAGTTACTGCTTCTGCTGCCCTCGAAGAAAAGAAGATTACCGAGGAAGATGTAATTTTCTGTGAAAATGGCAGCTATAAAGTAGGCGGCCGCATACTGCATGACCACCGGCCGCATGGCTTGCTTACTTTTAGGCAGGTAATCGAAGAGTCCAGTAATATCGGTACGGTTAAGGTTGCTCAGCGTTTGGGTCAGGATAAACTTTACCAGTACGTAAGGGCTTTTGGTTTTGGTTCTAAGTTAGGGATTGATATATCAGGTGAGATATCCGGCATAATTAACCCTCCGCGGCTTTGGTCGAAGACATCTATCACCGCTATACCTATGGGCCACGAGGTAGGGGTTACCGCCCTGCAATTAGCTAGTGCAATTTCGGTAATTGCTAACGGCGGGCAGTTAATGAAGCCTTATATCATTGATTCTGTGCGCGATAACCAGGGCCGCCTGATTAAACAGAATAAACCGGTATTAATCCATAAAGTTATTTCATTGGATACGGCTATGCGTATTAAGAAAATACTGACTGGAGTCATTGAGGAGGGAACCGGGAAATTAGCCAAAGTTACCGGATTTAGCGCCGCAGGAAAAACCGGTACAGCCCAGAAAATTGAACCAGGCGGGGGCTACTCTCATAGTAAATACGTTGCTTCTTTTATCGGTTTTGCCCCGGCAGAAGACCCCATGCTGACTATTGTCGTTATAGTCGATGAGCCGCATCCATATTATTTTGGCGGCGTAGTGGCTGCCCCTGTGTTTCAAAAAGTTGCAAGAGATGCCATACGTTATATAAAAGGTAACGAATTTCCTGTAGAGGCTTTGGCTCAGTGAGTCATTTAACACTTTTCTTATTTAATTTATTAAAACATATGTTTATAATGAGTGAATAAATAGAAGGTTCGGGATGAAAATTGCGGATATAACTATAAAAGGCATAACTTGTAAATCCAAGAATGTCAAAAGTGGTTTTGCCTTTGTGGCAATAAAAGGCAATCGCCAAGACGGAAGTGATTTTATAAAAGAAGCAATTTCTAGCGGCGCAAAGGTAGTAGTTGTGCAAAAGGGTTCCGGAAAAATAGAGCTTCCGGAGGGGGTTAAATTATTGCAAGTAAAAGATTGCCGTAAATTTCTGGCAGATGCCTGCGCTGAGTTCTTCAGGTTTCCTTCGCATAAGCTTAAAGTTTTCGGTATTACAGGTACCAACGGTAAAACAACTATTTCATATTTAATTGAGGCTATCCTAAAAACATCAGGGTTTGACTGTGGAGTAATCGGCACAATCAATTACCGTTTTAGCAATAAAGTGGTTGCAGCTAAGAATACCACACCTTCTTCGGAAGAGCTTCAGGAACTGTTTGCGAAAATGCTCGATAGAAAAGTTAAATACTGCGCCCTGGAGGTTTCTTCCCATGCCCTGGACCAGGAGAGAGTAGCAGGGGTAAATTTTAAAGGGGCCATTTTTACCAATCTTACCCAGGACCACTTAGATTATCATGATAATTTCGAGAATTATTTTCTGGCTAAAGCAAAGCTTTTTCGAAGCTTAAAGGCCTCTGGAGTTGCGATAATTAATAATGATGATAAATACGGCCGCAGGCTTAAGCGCCTCACTAAAGCCCGGATTATAACCTATGGGATAAAAAATAATTCGATGATTATGGCGAAAGATATTTTGTTAGGTAGCCGGGCTACGGAGTTTACTCTGGTTGCGCCGAAAATAAATATCAGGTTTAAAGCTAACCTTGTTGGCGTACATAATATTTATAATATTTTAGCGGCTGTTGGATGGGGGATAAGCCAGAGGTTAAATATCAGGGCAATAAAGGGCGCAATTGAAAAATTCGAAAATGTTCCCGGAAGGCTGGAGAAGGTAAGCTGTAAAAACGGATATAGTATTTTTGTGGATTACGCGCATACGCCTGACGCTTTATTGAATGTAGTTAGAACATTAAGGGCAGTTGTAAGCGGCAGGATAATAGTAATTTTTGGCTGCGGAGGAGAGAGGGATAAGTTTAAGCGTCCTAAGATGGGTAAAGTGGTGACAGATTTGGCAGATTATGCGTTAATTACCAGCGATAATCCGCGTTCCGAGGATCCTTGCCAGATAATCAAAGATATACAGAGCGGCATAGGCAAGGATAATTACTGCTTGGTTCCTGATCGCAGGCAAGCAATACGTAAAGGCGTATTAATGCTTAAAAAAGAAGACTGTTTGCTTATTGCAGGCAAGGGACATGAGGATTACCAGGCGGTGGAAGGTAAAACTTTGCATTTTAATGACAGGGAGGAAGCAGAGAAGTGTTTAGTGTTGAAGAAATAGTCAAGGCAACAACCGGCAAGCTTATTCATGGGAGTTTTAAGGACCGGGTATCGGGTATTTCCACCGATTCAAGAAAATTAAAACCGCAGGAGGCATTTTTAGCTTTAAAAGGCAATAATTTTGACGGCCATGATTTTATCGAAGAATCATTAAAGTCAAATATTTCTGCTCTAATCGTAGAAAGAGTGCCTGATCATTTACCGTTACATCAGGTAGCGCTGATTAAGGTTAAAGATACCGCTTTAGCATTAGGTAACATTGCCCGTTTTCAAAGGCAGAAATTTAATGTACCGGTTATTGCAATTACGGGTTCAAATGGGAAAACTACAACCAAGGAGATGGTTGCTTGGGTTTTATCTTTAAATTCAAAAGTGTTGAAAACTGAAGGGACAAAGAATAACCAGATAGGCCTTCCTCAGACCTTAATCCAGCTTAGCCAAAAAGATGATTTTGCGGTAGTTGAAATTGGCACTAATCATTTCGGTGAAGTGGATTATTTGGCTAAAATTGCCAAGCCCAATATCGGTATAATTACCAATATTGGATTAAGCCATATAGAGTTTTTAAATAACCTAAGAGGGGTTTTGAAAGAAAAATCAAGCTTGCTGGATAATTTAGCCCAACCGGCGTTTGCCGTTGTTAATGCCGACGACAAACTGCTTAAAGGTATAATTACTCAGAATAATAAAAGAAAACACGTCTTTAGTTATGGAATTCATGAAAAAAGCGATTTTTCTGCCTCCGTAATTAGGCTTAAAGGCGGCAAGCTAGAATTCAAAGTCAACAGAAAATTTGATTTTGCGTTATCCACATTAGGATATTATAATACTTATAATGCTTTGGGGGCGATTTCAATTGGGCGTCTGTTGGGACTAGGTTATCCTGAAATGAGCTGCCGTCTGGCTGCCTTTAAGTTCCCCAAAGGCAGGCTTAATCTCGTTGATTTTAAAGGATTGAAGTTTATCGATGATACTTATAATTCTAACCCGCTTTCCTTAAGAGCTGCACTGGCAGCTTTAGATGGTGTCAGGTGTAAGGGTAAAAAGATTTTAATCATGGGCGATATGCTGGAGCTAGGAAAGCAAAAAGAGTTATTGCATAGGCAAATTGCAAGGAGTATAACTAATACGTGCGATATCCTTTTGACAGTAGGCTCGCTCGCCCGGTTTACTGCCGAAGCAGCCGAAAAAATCGGTTTTAAAAACGTATTTTGCTGCGATAGTTCAGAAGAGGCCAGGAATTTGCTGTTTAATAAGATTTCTCCGGGCCCTTGTGATTTTATTCTTGTAAAGGGTTCACGGGCGATGAGGATGGAAGAAATTTTTTCTGTTTAAGATAAGCCGCCCGCGGAGGGAAAATATAAGATTTTGAGTTTTGTGCTAATATAATTATGCTTTACCACTTACTTTATCCGCTCAGAGATTTTATTTCTGTTTTTAACTTATTCCGTTACATTACCTTCCGTGCGGCAATGGCTGCCTTAACAGCTTTTGTGCTTAGCTTAATTTTTGGCCCGCCGCTGATTAAAAAACTAAAGTCCCTGAAAATAGGAGAGAAAATAAATAAAGCTGATAGCTTAAAGCTTGATGATTTACATCGCCATAAACAGAGCACGCCTACGATGGGTGGTATATTGATATTAGGTGCGGTTATAATTTCAACCTTGCTTTGGGCTGATATCTCTCAGCGCTATATTTGGATTGTTTTATTCTCGACGGTATGGCTTGGGCTTACCGGTTTTGCGGATGATTATTTAAAGCAGGCGAAGAAAAAAGCAGGCGGCTTATCATCAAGCATAAAATTAACCAGCCAGATTGTTTTGGGCTTGATTTTGGGTATTATTTTAATTATGAATGCTCAGCATAATGTTAACCTTGAGATTCCTTTTTTAAAAGGAGTCAATTTTGATTTGGACGGTTTGTATATTTTATTTGTAATAATCGTAATTGCCGGATCCTCTAATGCTGTAAACCTTACTGACGGTCTGGACGGGCTTGCTATTGGTATTGTGGTGATGGTAGGTATTGCTTTCAGCCTGCTTTGTTATGTTTCCGGGAATATGAATTTGAGCGAGTATCTTTTGATTCCTTATATTAAAGGGGCAGGTGAGTTGACTATTTTTTGCGCAAGTATTGTCGGGGCGGGATTAGGTTTTCTTTGGTTTAACTGTTATCCTGCTTCAATCTTTATGGGAGATGTCGGCTCGCTTGCTTTGGGAGGGGCTATCGGAACCGTTGCCCTGTTAATTAAAAAAGAGCTGCTGCTTATAATCGTAGGCGGCATATTTGTTGTTGAGGCGCTTTCGGTTATATTGCAGGTAGCTTCTTTTAAATTGACTAAAAAGCGAATTTTTAGGATTGCACCTCTGCATCACCATTTCCAGTTTCTGGATTGGCCTGAGAATAAGGTAATTGTCAGGTTCTGGATTATCGCAGGACTACTTGCCCTCTTTACGCTGGTTACCTTAAAGATCAGATAAATTATTTATGCGAAACAGCGGATACTTTAAAAATAAAAAAGTTACGATTGTAGGTTTAGCCCGCTCCGGAGTTGCCTGTGCCAACCTTTTGTACAGTTTAGGGGCCATAGTAAGCGTTACGGAGAACAAAGATAATGCGCAAACCAGAGAGGCCAGCGCTAAGCTTTGTTCGCAAGAGATCTCTGTTGAGATGGGTAAGCATAGCCGGAATTTTATCAATAATGCGGACCTGGTGGTTATTTCTCCGGGTGTGCCTCTGACTTCAGAGCCAATTAAATGGGCCGCTCAATTTAATAAACCGGTAATAAGCGAAATTGAAGTAGGAAGCATTTTGTGCCCTGCCCGGATTATTGCCGTAACAGGCGCAAACGGAAAAACAACGGTTACTACTTTAATCGGTTGTGTTTTGAAAGAAGCTAAAAAGAATGTTTTTGTATGCGGAAATATTGGAAAGCCTTTTTGCGGCGATGTCGGGCAGATGCAGGAAGGGGATTTTGTTTTGCTTGAAGTGAGCTCTTTCCAACTTGAGGCAATAAAAGATTTCAAGCCTCAAATCGCAATTATTTTAAATCTTACCCCTAATCACCTTGACCGTTATAATAATATGCAGGAATATTTAGATGCCAAGAAACGTATTTTTCTTAATCAGGATCACGATGATTTCTTGGTTCTTAATGCCGAGGATCACGCTTTATCCGGGATTAAGGGCGAGGCAAATTCCAAGGTTGTCTTTTTTAATAAGCGGCAAGGGTTTAATTCCAATCAAAGCGCGGTACTTTGTGTAGGAAAGATCTTGGGTCTTGACGAAGGTTTAATGCTTAAAGTTTTTAGTGAGTTTAAGGGAATCGAGCACCGCATGGAAGAGTTGCGGCAGATTAAAGGCGTAAGGTTCATTAATGATTCTAAGGCGACTACCGCGGATTCGGCGGTTTGGGCAATTAATAATGTTAATGCGCCTATAATCCTTATTGCCGGAGGCAGGCATAAAGGTATCGATTATCGGGTAATTCTTGAGCCCGCTCGGGGTAAAGTTAAGAAGGCAATTCTTATCGGAGAGGCGAAAGAAAAGATTGCCGCCAGCTTAAGAGGCGAAATTCAGATAGAGATGTCCGCAAGTTTAGAAGATGCGGTAAAGAGGGCTTATGGTTTGGCTGAGCCGGGATATACCGTATTGTTTTCACCTATGTGTTCAAGTTACGATATGTTTAAAGATTACGAAGAGCGGGGCAGGGAATTTAAAAGGATTGTAGCGGAGTTAGTTCCTAAAAATTAATTTTTATGGTCAGAAAAACGCGTATTAATTTGCTTACGATATCAATTTTACTGGTTTGTATAGGGGTAGTTATGATTTATAGCTCATCAAGTATTTATGCCTGGGAGAAATATGGAGATAGTTTTTATTTTCTAAAGAGGCATTTAGCATTTATTTCCATCGGTATATTATTTACTTTTTTAGCCATGATCTTTGATTACCGGGTTCTTAGAAAGTATTCTCGACCCTTGCTTTGGGCAGCTCTTATTCTACTTGTTTTAGTGCTTATACCGGGAATAGGCCGTGAGGTTTCCGGGGCCAGGAGATGGTTCAGGTATAAATTTTTCAGTTTTCAGCCTTCGGAGTTTGTTAATTTAGCGGTTATTATTTATATTGCAGATTTTATTTGCCGTAAGGCAGATAAAATTAAAATGCTTGTCCAGGGGTTTCTGCCTCCGATGTGCGTATTGGGCGCAACTGTTTTACTTATACTTTTACAGCCGGATTTGGGCACGGTTATTGCCTTAGGCAGCGTAGTCTTGCTTATGCTTTATATAGCAGGAGTAAGAGGGAGGTATATCCTGACTTTGATACTTTGCAGCTTGCCGGCGCTTTATCTTTTAGTATTTAGCGTGCCTTACCGTAGGGCAAGGGTCCTTGCGTTTTTAAACCCCTGGCTTGACCCTAAAGGTACCGGTTTTCAAATTATTCAGTCACAGGTGGCTATTGGTTCAGGCGGATTATTCGGGCGGGGGCTGGGCCATTCCCAGCAAAAGCTTTTTTACCTTCCCGCAGCGCATACAGATTTTATTTTTTCTATCATCGGCGAAGAGCTTGGTTTATTCGGGACGCTCGGTATAATTTTACTATTTATGCTTTTTATTCAGCAGGGGCTTAAAATTATTAAAAATTCACAGGATAAATTTGGTTACTTTCTTGCTTTAGGCTTAATTTTAATGATTTCTCTTAAGGCAATCATAAATATCGGGGTTTCCTGTGGTATATTCCCGACCAAGGGTCTTCCGCTGCCTTTTATAAGCTATGGCGGTTCTTCGTTGATATTTGATATGGTGAGTTTAGGTATATTAATCAATATTGCCCGTACCGGAGAATACCCTTAATATGCGCGTTTTAATTGCCAGCGGCTCAAGCGGCGGGCATATTTTTCCTGCCCTTGCTTTAATCAATTCGTTAAAGGAGCCTTCTATCCGGATACTTTTGGTCCTGCCTCAGAAGGCCAAAGAGAATAAAATTCCTGTTAATGCAGTAACAACAGAATATATTCATACCGTTAATTTAACCTTAAGCTTAAGTAAAAAGAATATTTTAGGCGCATTCATTTTTTTATTGGCAGCTTGGGAAAGTTTGCGTATTATCCTGAGATTTAAACCCGAAGTAGTCGTAGGATTCGGCAGTTTAAATACCGTTGCTTTAATTTTCTGGGCATGGTTGTTTAGGATAAACACTATAGTCCATGAACAGAATGTTATTCCCGGAAGGGCAAACCGTCTTTTATCCAAGATAGCCGATAAAATAGCAGTTTCTTTTATCCAAACAGCGGGATATCTTAACGTATCCGGAAGAAAAGTTTTTTTAGTAGGAAACCCCGTGCGCAGAGAATTGGTTAAATTGGACCAGAAAGAGGCGCTTGAATTTTTTGGGTTTAAAGAAGGAAAGTTTAATTTATTGATTACCGGAGGAAGCCAGGGATCGCATAAATTGAATACTGTAGTTTTTGAAACAATTGCTGCTTTAAAGGTTAAGGATGCTTTCCAGGTGGTCCATATTTCGGGGTCCCAGGATTTTGCTGAGCTTAAAAGCAGGTATGCTTCTTTGGCGGTGCCGCATAAAATTTTTGATTTTTTTCCGAATATGCAGTATGCTTATAGCGCTTCCGATCTTGTGATTTGTAGAGCCGGGGCGACAACTATCGCAGAGTTGCAGAAATTCGCTATACCTGCGGTATTGGTGCCGTATCCTTATGCTTATGCGCACCAGTTGGCCAATGCCCGGGCGCTAGAAATCACTAAAGCCGCCGTGATTATTAATGATCAAGAACTGAATGTGGAGAAATTAAGCAGGTTGCTTATTGATTTTTTAGAAAATCCGGCTAAGTTAACGGAGATGCGCTCTGCTTTTAAAGTTATCGGTATTTCCGATGCTGCAGGTTTACTTGCTAAGGAAGTATTAAGTTTTACACATAATAACTAAAGAAAATATAACGAATGAAAAAGTATTATCACTTTATAGGCATTGGCGGAATAGGAATGAGCGGCATTGCTCTTTTGTTACTTAAAAGCGGTTTTAAAGTAAGCGGATCGGATTTAAAGGAAAATCGCGTCACTAAAGAACTAAAAGGATTGGGGGCCAGGATATCTATCGGCCACTGCCGGAAGAATATCTGTGATCAGGATGTAGTTGTATATTCCTCTGCGATAAAAGAAGATAATCCTGAAATGCAGCAGGCTAAAATCTTAGGTATAACTTTGATTAAACGGGCGGAGGCATTGGCATTACTCATGCAGCAGAAAAAAGCAATAACCATTGCCGGAAGCCATGGCAAAACCACTACTACTTCTTTGGTCTCCTATATGCTTCTTGAGGCCGGGTTAAGCCCAACGGTAGCTATAGGCGGGATACTTAATAATATCAATACCAATGCCTGCTTAGGGACGGGTGAATTTTTTGTCGCCGAAGCCGATGAGTCTGATGGGTCATTCTTAAGCTATACACCTAAGTATTCAATTATTACTAATATTGACCGCGAACACCTGGATTTTTATCATAATTTTAATAATGAATTAAAAGCTTTTAAGGTTTTTATCGAACGCACCCAAGAAGGTGGTTGTATTTTTGCTTGTTTCGATGATGCAGTGCTTTTGAATTTGATGAAAACTTATAAAGCAAGATATCTGTCATTTGCCTTAAATGCTCGTGCGGATATTTACGCAAAGAATATTTTATTTACTGAATTATCTTCCGATTTTGATTGTTATTTTAAAGATAAATTTATCAGTCGTTTTCATCTTGCCCTAGGCGGAAGGCATAATATTTCAAATTCCCTTGCGGTGATCGGTTTAGGTTTAGAGCTGGGGATAGATTTAAAACATATCTATAAGAGTTTAAAAGAGTACAAGGGCTCAGGCCGCAGGCTTGAGACAAAACTAAGAAATGATAAATATCTGGTAATTGATGATTATGGCCATCATCCTTCCGAAATAAGGGCTACTTTGGATGCAATATCTAATTTGAAAGCCAAGCGCAGGATCGTGGTCTTCCAGCCGCATCGCTATAGCCGTACCCAATTACTTCTGGATGATTTTGCCAGGTCATTCGGTCCGGCGGATTATTTGATTATTACTGATATATATGCGGCTAGCGAGCATCCGATTGAAGGGGTGAACGCACAAATCTTGTTGAACCGGATTAAAGAATGTGCTCCGGAGAAAAAAGTAGTATATTTAGCTAAAGAAAAAATCCTTAAGCATCTCCTTGGGCTGCTTTGCGCCGGAGATATTGTAATTACTTTAGGCGCCGGAGATATTGTAAAGGTTTCTGATGAATTGGCCAAAGAGCTTAATTAATAAAATAAAAACCAAAGTTAATTTAGCCGCTTATACGAGTTTTAAAATCGGCGGGGCGGCGGAATTCTTCTTTGAGCCAAAAAATATCCAAGAGCTAAAAAAAATTCTGGTTTTAGCAAAGAAAAAAAAGCTGCCGGTTTTTATATTAGGCTCGGGCAGTAATATTTTAGTAAGCGATAGCGGGGTAAAAGGGCTGGTAGTTAAGATAAATGAAGAATGTTTTAAAAGCGTGTATAGTAAAGGGGTTTTTTTAACAGCACCAAGCGGGCTAAAATTAAGCAAACTGATTTTGTTCGCAAAGAAAAAAGGCCTATCCGGCTTGGAGTTTTTAGCCGGGATACCCGGGACAGTCGGAGGCTCTTTGGTTGGTAATGCCGGGGCATGGGGCAGTTCCATAGGAGACCTGGTTGAAGATATCTGTGTTTTGGACTATAATGGTAAAAAGAAATTGTTTTGCGGAAACCAGCTGAAGTTTTCTTACCGCAAATCAAACCTAAATAAATATATTATTCTTTGGGTCAAACTAAGGCTTAAGAGTAAAAGCAGAGATAGTATCGCATCAAAGATAAATAATTATCTTTTGCTGCGCAGGGCGTCTCAGAGCAATATTTTTCCTAATGCCGGATGCATTTTTAAAAATCCGGCCGGCAAAATTCCTGCCGGAGAGCTTATAGATTTATGCCAGCTAAAAGGAAGAAGAAAAGCTAAGGCGATGATTTCAAAAGCGCATGCGAATTTTATACTGAATTTAGGCAACGCAAAAAGCAGCGATGTTATATTTCTTATGAATTTAATCCGGAAAAAAGTGAAGGCAAAATTTAAGGTCAATTTAGAGCCTGAGATAAAATTATGGAGATAAGGGATTTCGGAAGGGTTGGGGTATTGATGGGCGGGCCGTCTTCGGAGCGCCAGATTTCTTTAAAAAGCGGGAAAGCTGTATTTTCCGCGCTGCTTGACTTGGGCCTTGATACTGTTAGCATCGATATTGTAACCGAGAATAAAAAAGAAAACATACGTTTATTTAAAGAAAATAAAATAGATTGCGCATTTATTGCCCTTCATGGCCGGTTCGGAGAGGATGGAGGAATTCAGGAAATTTTGGAAGAAATGGACCTGCCTTATACGGCCTCAGGAGTTTCTGCCAGCCGCCTGGCTATGGATAAGGCAGGATCTCTGGAGATATTCAGGCGGGGCGGTTTGTGCGTGCCTAAATCCCAGGTTTTAGAAAAATCTGCTTATCGGGGTATAGCTGGTTTTGAAAATAGATTAGGTTTGCCCCTGATAGTTAAGCCTGCCAATCATGGATCAAGTATCGGGCTTTCCCTAGTTGAGGATACACAGAATCTGCCTCTGGCTATCGATCTTGCTTTTAAATTTGACCAGCGTGTCATAATCGAAGAGTTTATATATGGCAGGGAGCTTACGGTCGGAGTTTTGGATAAAGAGGCATTGCCGCCGGTTGAGATCATCCCAAAAAATAAATTTTTTGATTTTGAAGCTAAATACCAGTCAGGGTTGACAGAGTATATTGTTCCGGCTCATATAGAAGGGGCCGTTGCTAAAAATATACAGCACCTAGCCTTAAAGGCGCATAGGCTTTTGGGTTGTTCCGGATGTTCGCGCACAGATATTATATTAGCTAAAGACGGTTTATCTTATATCTTAGAAGTCAATACCATCCCGGGGATGACCGCTACCAGCCTTTTGCCCAAAGCGGCTAAAATTATAGGAATTGATTTCAATCATCTTTGCCTTAAGTTGTTGGAATTAGCTTATGAAAAGACAAAAGTATAAATTTCCGATAAACCTAATAATTGTTCTAGCCGTAATTTTTCTTGCTATCTTTTTATTAATAGGATATATTTGGGAAGTATTAAATACCTCGGATTTTTTTAGCGTTAAGCAGGTTGTCGTGAGAAATTCCGAAGGATATTTTGATTATTTAAAAGGAAAAAACATATTTAGCTTGGATTTAGATAGCCTGTCGCAAAGGGTTCTTGCCGGATGCACCGATTGCCGCAAGGTAAGGTTCTCTAGGGTGCTTCCGGATTGTATAGTGGCTGATTTCGTTTATAGGCAGCCAGCCGCTTTAATTAAGTTCTATAAAAATTTCGTCGTAGATGATCAGGGAATATTATTTTATCCGAGCTCTGATATCAACCAAGCCGGACTGCCTTTAATTTACGGACTTGAAACGAAGATATTTGCTCCCAAGCTGGGAATAAAATACAAACGGCCTGAGCTTGATCTGGCTTTGAATATTATCAGCGAAATTAAGTCCAATAGGATTTTTAAAGATTTTACGCTCAAGAGTATTGATGTTTCAAGTCTCGCCAGTGCCAGTTTTTTTATGCTTCTTCCGCCGCAGGCCGGAGAGCATACCTTGGTGAAAACGCAAATAGAGCGGTTTGGTTTTGAGGTACGTTTGGGGCCGGGAAATATTAAGCAGAAGTTGATGATTTTGGGCGGCTTAATAATGCAGGCGCGTAAAGATTGGGGCAATATAAAATATATTGATCTTAGGTTTAAGGAGCCTTTAATTAAATTAAACAATGCTAAATAACAATTATATCTGCGCCATAGATATAGGTTCGAATAAGATATCGGCTTGCCTTGCGTTGATTAGGAAAAATAAGATTGAGAATATTTTCTTTGAAACCATTGTTTCCAGGGGAATCAAAGAAGGCGTGATTGTGGATGCTACAGAGCTGGTAATTTGCATTACTAAGATTATAAAAAGCTTAAAGGTCAAATCCGGGTTAAAAATTAAATTCATCCATACAAATTTTTCCGGAAAGGATATTTCGACTAAGCATAGCCATGCAATCATTCCCCTTGCCGAACGCGGCAATAAAGTAGTTACTTCAACCGACATTGCCTTAGCTAACGAGCAAGCGCGTATTTTGGGCTCAAGCCTGGATGAGGAGATAATCCATGTAATTCCTTCCAGTTATTCTATTGATTCTAAAAGTAATGTGATTAACCCTATAGGTTTATACAGCCATAAATTAGAGGTGGATTTATATTTAATCTGTGCAAGGCTTGCTTCTTTACAAAGCCTAAGCCGGGTTATAGGGCAGGCCGGATATGAAATCAGAAGTCTTTCTTTTTCAGGGCTTGCAACAAGTAAAGCTGTATTTGCTGGCGAGGAAAAACGGGGGGTAAGCATTTTATGCGATATAGGAAGCGATGTAACTGAGCTTCTTACATTTAAAGACGGCCTCCTGCAAAATATCCAGATTTTGCCTTTGGGGGGCAATAGCATGACTCAGCAGCTTTCCGAGGGACTAAAAATAAATTTTGAACTGGCGGAGGATATTAAGCGTTCTTACGGAGTTATCGGCGGGGCGGAAAATATTCAAGAGGACAAAGAGATTTTAGTTAAGAAAGACGAATTTTATAAACCGATAAAACAAAGGGAAGTTGCACAAATGGTTACTAATTCAAGCCGCTTGATATGTTCTCAAATTAAGGAAGCGGTTGAAAATAAGTTGGCTCTTCACGAGATTGACCATTTTGTTATCGCCGGTAAGACTCTTCTGACCGACGGGTTTATCGAAATGATGGAAGAGGTGATACGTATTCCGGTTGCAATCGGTAGGATCAAAAATCCGTATGCAGCTGTTTTGGCAAAAGAAAATAGCGATTTAACCGGGCAGAAATATTTAACTTACTTGACCTGCCTTGGGATGATTTGCGAGGATTTAGAGAATAAAAACTTTGGGACCACGAAATTAGTCAAGCCTGCCAAGAATCTACTGATTAAAGCGCTAATCCGCTTCAAAGAAGTCTATCAGGAATATTTCTAATTTAGTTTTTAGTTCGTAGCTCTTAGCTAATTGGAAGCCATTACAATAGTACCTATGAGCTATGAGCCAACTAACATTTGACCCTCTCCCGATATTGTGTATAATATATTATCTAATCTATGATTAAAGAAAATATTGAAAGAGTTAGGCAGCGTATTTCCGCAGTTTGCGCAAGGATTAATGTTTGTCCGCATAAAATATCGATAGTTTGTGTAACTAAGGGCCGGACGCTTGAGCAGATTGCGCAGGTAATCGGTTTAGGATATAAAGATATCGGCGAAAACAGGGTGCAGGAGGCTTCGGAGAAACATAAGCAGATCTTTGGGGCAAAGTGGCATATGATCGGCCACCTGCAGTCAAACAAAACAAAAGAAGCCGTAAGAATATTTGATTTAATCCATTCAGTTGATAGTGTTGGGTTGGCCCGGGAAATTAATAGGCAGGCAATTAAGATAAACAAAACCCAGGATGTCATTCTTGAGGTAAAGACTTCGGAAGAAAAAACTAAATTTGGCTTCGTTCCGGTTGAGCTTCAGGATGCTGCTATTGAAATTTGTAAATTAAGTAATCTTAGCGTAAAAGGGCTAATGACCATCGCCCCATTGATGGAGAACAGCCAAGAAACGCGGAAATATTTCTCTTTGGTCCGCAAATTGCGCGATCGGTTAAATCCTCGGTGGTTGCTTTCAATGGGCATGTCTGATGATTTTGAAATAGCGATAGAAGAAGGGGCGGATATAATAAGGCTAGGAAGAGTGATATTTGAGGGGTAAGATGAAAAACGTTGGCATCATCGGCTATGGAAATATGGGTTGTGCAATAGCAGAACGCATAAAAGATAAATATGCGGTATGTGTTTTTGATAATGATAAAGATAAGACTGCCGCCTTAGAAGATGTGGTTGTCGCCGAAGATATTCCCGGCTTAATAAAACAATCAGAAGTCGTAATTTTAGCAGTTAAACCGCAGGATTTCGATTCATTGCTTGGCGAAATCAAGGATTATTTGCAGGATAAAGTAGTAATTACTATTGCCGCCGGTGTTACTACGAAATATATGAAAAACCGTTTGGGAGAAAAAGCCCGTATCGTAAGAGTGATGCCTAATATGCCTGCTCAAATAGGTAAAGGAGTTTCTGTTATATGCAAAGGGCAGAGCAGTAATGACTCCGGACCGGATTTGGCCTGGCATCTGGCCCATGATATATTCAGTAATTTAGGTTCGGTATTGGTTGTAGATAAAGAAGAAATGGTCAATGCAGCAACCGCGGTTTCCGGAAGCGGTCCGGCTTTTTTCTGCTACCAGATAAAAGACAAGAAAAACGCTGCTTCTAAGCGCAACGAGTTCATAAAATTACTTACTGAATCCGCGGCCAGCCTTGGTTTTGATTGGAAAGAAGCAGAATTTTTGTCCGAAAAAACTGTAGACGGTATTATCGCTATGTTAATCGAGCGGAATTTATCCTGTGTGGATATAATAAAAATGGTTGCTTCTAAAGGAGGGACAACCCAAGCAGGCCTTGAGGTTTTAAATTCAGGGGGCTCTCTCGAAGAAGCAGTTAAAAGCGCATATAAACGCGCAGATGAACTGGGACAAAGGAGTTAGTATGTCTAGAATAGGTATCATCGGCGGAAGCGGATTGTATAATATTGAAGGGCTGGAAGTCGTTAAGCAGACTGCCGTTATAACTCCTTTCGGCAGGCCGTCAGATAAGTTTACTATCGGCAGGCTTGAAAATAAAGAAATTGTTTTTTTGCCGCGTCACGGTTTGGGGCACCGGATATCCCCGAGTGAAATAAATTACCGCGCTAATGTTTTTGGTATGAAAAAATTGGGTGTAGAGCAGATTATTTCGGTTGCCGCCTGCGGCAGTTTAAGAGAAGAGATGAAGCCGCTCGATTTTGTAGTAGTAGATCAGTTTGTTGACCGCACGAATTACGGCCGCGACATGACTTTTTTTAGCCGGGGAATTGTCAGTCATATAGTTTTTAGCCATCCGGTCTGCTTTGAGCTTTCCTCAAGTATATATTCGGCAGGCAAATCACTAAATTTAAATATGCATATGGGTGGTACTTACATTAACATGGAAGGCCCGCAATTTTCTACTCTTGCTGAGAGCAAGCTTTACCGTAGCTGGGGCATGGATGTAATCGGCATGACCAATATAGCCGAGGCTAAACTTTGCCGCGAGGCAGAAATAT
This sequence comes from Candidatus Omnitrophota bacterium, assembly GCA_028712175.1. Classification (GTDB taxonomy): domain Bacteria; phylum Omnitrophota; class Gorgyraeia; order Gygaellales; family Profunditerraquicolaceae; genus UBA6249. The sequence continues at coordinate 27,477 of JAQTQQ010000009.1, forward strand.
GCTATTCAACGCTTGCCTGCATTACGGATTATGATTGCTGGCATCCGGATCATGAATCGGTAACTTTAGAGATGGTTATAAGCAACCTGAAGAAGAATGTTGAAAATGCCAGGAAGATTATTACTAAAGTAGTTAAAGAATCTGCATCAACGCGTGTTTGTAGTTGTAAAGACGCATTGAAATTTGCGATTGTTACCGATAAGAAATTGATTCCGGCTAAAGTTAAGAGAGATTTAAATATAATCATAGGTAAATATGTCAAATAAATCCGAATATAAACATACCTTAAATTTACCTAAGACGGATTTTCCGATGAAGGCGGATCTACCTAAAAGAGAGCCGCTCATGTTGGAAGCTTGGAATAAATTGGATCTTTACGGCCTTATCCGGGAAAAACCGGCGGGAAAAGGCAGGTATGTCCTTCATGATGGCCCGCCTTATGCTAACGGCGATATACATATCGGGCATGCCCTAAATAAAACATTAAAAGATATAGTCATTAAATATAAAACCATGCAAGGTTATGATTCGCCGTATGTCCCGGGCTGGGACTGTCATGGTTTACCGATTGAGCACCAACTGTTCAAAGAGCTGAAAATAGCCAAACATCAGATTGCGCAGCTTGAGTTTAGAAAGAAAGCCCATGATTACGCGATGAAATATGTGGCTAATCAAAGAGAGCAGTTTAAGCGTCTGGGGGTGTTCGGAGACTGGGAGAATCCTTATCTGACTTTAAGCCATGACTATGAAGAGGCAATCATCAGCTCTTTTAAAAATTTGTTTAATCAGGGGTTTATTCAGCGCGGGCTTAAGCCGGTTAATTGGTGTTTTAAATGCGAAACCGCTTTGGCCGAAGCAGAAGTGGAATATGAAAATCATACTTCTCCCTCGGTATTCGTTAAATTTAAAATTAACGAAGAGAAAGTTTTTTCAAAAGATAGCTCGCTTGTACTCTGGACAACTACGCCTTGGACATTGATCGCTAACGTCGCCGTCGCGGCGCATCCGGAGTTTAGGTATTCTTATATAAAGACAGATAAAGGTAATTTGATTCTCGCTAATTCCCGCCTTTGCGTATTAGAGCAGATGGGTATTGATAAATATGAGGTCATAAAAGAGTTAACGGGGAAAGAGCTGGAAGGTATTACTTATGTTCATCCGTTCGGATTGCGTTCGGGTAAAGTAGTTTTGGCGGAATATCTGTCTTGCGCAGAGGGAACGGGGTTAGTGCACATTGCTCCGGGCCATGGCGCAGAGGATTATCAGGTTGGATTAAAATACGGTTTAAATATTGTGATGCCTGTCGATACAAGGGGTAAATTTGATTCATCCTCCGGAGAGTTTGCCGGACAGAATGTATATGAAGCCAATAAAACGATTACCGAAAAACTAAATAGCTTAGGGGCATTGCTTTTAGAGCAAAAGATTTCCCATTCATATCCTCATTGCTGGCGCTGTAAGAACCCGATAATTTTCCGGGCGACAAAACAGTGGTTTTTAGTTATTGACCATAAAAATTTGCGTAAGGGTCTGCAAAAAGCTATAAAAGAAGATGTGCGTTGGATTCCCGAGTCAGGCAGAGAAAGGATTTCTGCGATGGTGGGGTTGCGCCCGGATTGGTGCCTTAGTCGCCAGAGATACTGGGGTGTTCCTGTTCCGGCCTTAGTTTGCCAGGAATGCAAGGAAGAATTCTTTGATTCCAGGGTAATTGATAAATTCGCTCAATTTGCGGCTACGGAAGGTTCTAACAGCTGGTTTAGCCGCACCATAAATGATTTTCTTCCTGAAGGCTTGGTTTGCCCTATATGCAAAAAAGGAAAATCATTCACCAGGGGAATGGATATTCTTGATGTCTGGTTTGATTCCGGAGTAAGCAGCCAGGCAGTATTAAAAAAAAGAAAAGAACTGGGGGGGGTTCCTGCCCAGTTGTATCTGGAAGGTTCTGACCAGCATAGAGGATGGTTTCAGTCGTCAATTATCCCCGCAATGGCAATTGATGCAAGGCCGCCGTTTGAAAATGTGCTTACCCACGGTTTTGTAGTTGATGGTGAAGGTAGAAAAATGTCAAAGTCCCAGGGTAATGTAATTTCTCCTTTTGAGATTATTAAAGATTATGGCGCGGATATCTTAAGGATGTGGGTAGCTTCAAGCGACTATAATGAGGATATCCGTATTTCTAAAGAGATTCTCACCAGGCTTTCGGAGGCTTACCGAAAAATCCGCAACACCGCAAGGTTTATTTTAAGCAATCTTTATGATTTTAATCCGGATACGGATAAAGTATCCTATGGTTCTTTGCGTAAAATTGATCAATGGATTCTCTACCGGATGGAGGTTGTTAGAAACGATGTAGAGGCTGCTTATGGGTTGGAGCAAAATCCCCTATTTGAATTCCACCGCGCGTATAAGGGTATTTATGATTTTTGTAATTTGGAGCTTTCCATGTATTATTTGGATATGGTAAAAGGCAGGCTTTATACTTACCGTTTTGATTCCGTAGAGAGGCGTTCGGTGCAGACAGCGATTTATGAAATATTGCACCGTTTAATTAGATTGATGGCCCCGATTTTAGTTTTTACGTCTGAAGAAATCTGGCAGAATATGCCTAAGGAAGAAAAAGATACCGCTTGCCCAAGCGTGCATCTTTTGGGTTTTCCTCAAGCCAATCCCGTTTTTAGCCAAGAGGGCCTTGTGTCTAAGGGGTTAAAAACTGTGGATCAGGAATTGGGCGGACTGATAGCATTAGTCCCGCAGGCTGCCAAAGCCCTGGAAGAGCTGCGTGCATCCGGAATTATCGGCAGCTCATTTGATGCACAAATAAATATATTGACAAAAACTAAAAACAGTTATACATTCTTACAAAGCTTTAGTTTTGAGCTTTGTGAGATTTTTAAGGTTTCTCAGGCAAAAGTAAATTTTGATGATAAGGGCAGTAGCGAATTCTCTATTAAAGTAGCTAAGGCAGAAGGCGTTAAATGTCCGCGTTGCTGGAATTATTCGCTTGATATAGGAAAAGATAAATTGCATCCTTTGATTTGCGGTAATTGCAGGGCGGCAATAAGGGGGCAGTAAGGTGAAGAAAAAATTTACTAAAAAAGATTTGAAAGACTTCAAGAAAATTGTGCAAAAAAGAAAAGAAGAGATTCTTGACGACCTTAAGCATATATCCGATGATACATTGAGGAAATCCCAGAAAGAAGCCTCAGGGGATATTTCTGGCTATACTTATCACATGGCCGACGTGGCCACCGATAATTATGACCGCGAGTTTTCTTTAGGGTTGGCTTCAGATGAAAGAAAAGCTCTTTATGAGCTGGATGATGCGTTAAAAAGGATAGAAGATGGTTCCTTTGGTATTTGTGATGATTGCAAGGGCACTATTACTAAGATCAGGTTAAAAGCCGTCCCTTCTGCGCGTCTTTGCATTAAATGCCAGCAGAAGAGAGAAAAAAAATAATAGCTCTAATCTATTAGATGATCTTTATCATCGCAGCAAGCATTATTTTTTTAGATCAAACCACCAAGTTTTTTGCAACAAAATTCCTGCAAGTAAATACTCCGGTTGTTTTTATAAAAAACTTTTTAAATTTTACGCTCGTATATAACCGAGGAGCAGCTTTTGGGTATTTTCAGAATCAACTGCTGTTGTTTATTTTTATTTCCGTTTTTTCTATTGCGCTGATTTTTTATAATTTAAGGGATAAAAAAAGTTCAAGAATTTTTAAATTATCCTTGAGCCTGGTCTTGGGAGGGGCGATAGGCAACCTGATTGACCGCCTGCGGTTTGGTTTTGTGATTGATTTCCTGGATTTTAGGGTATGGCCGGTGTTTAACCTGGCGGATTCCTTTATAACAATAGGCGCACTTTTATTAACCTGGGAGTTATTATTTAAGAAAGATGCATCCAGAAATTTGTAAAATCGGTTCATTTACAATTTATTCCTACGGCCTTATGCTTGTGGCGGCTTTTTTTGTATCCAGCTATTTGGTTAGGTTTCAGGCTAAAAAAGAAGGATTTGACCCTGAAAAGATCTTTAACCTTCTTTTTTATGTTTTTCTTTCAGGGATAGCCGGTTCTCGCCTGTTTTATGTTTTTTATAATTTCTCCTTTTATTTAAACAACCCGCTTGAAATTATTATGCTGCAGCGCGGGGGGATGGCATGGTTCGGCGGATTGATCTTCGGTACAGCTACGGCAATCATAATTATTAAAAAATATAAGATTGGCCTTTTAAAGACACTGGACTTATTGATTCCTTTTGTTGCTTTAGGACAATCAATTGGCAGGATCGGCTGCCTTTTGAATGGCTGCTGTTTTGGAAAAACCTCTATGTTCGGCATATATTTTGAAAATCTTGATCAGGTTTTAATACCTACGCAGCTTTATTCATCGCTTCTTTTGCTTTCGATCTTTATTATCTTAAGGTTTATGCAGGATAGAAAACACCTGCCCGGACAGATTCTTTCTAGCTACCTTTTACTGTATTCCATAAAACGTTTTGTGATTGAGTTCTTTAGGGATGATAGTCCTAAAGAATTTTATGGACTGACCATTTTCCAGCTACTATCACTGGCAGTTTTTATAATTTCCCTCGTGATATTTAAAAGAATATTCCGCAGCAGAGATAAACGTTAGTATTGCAAAAACTAAGAGTTGGGTTATGGTGAGCTGTTTTCTGATTCATATTTGACAGGCAACCTTATTCTTAACTGCAATTTTTATTTAAATATGGATGAGATATTGATACAGGTGTTGCCTGAACAGGAGGGAAAACGGCTAGATTTATTTTTGACCGAATTTTCCGATACTAATAAGCTTGGACTATCCCGCACAATATTGCAAAGGCTGATTAAGGACGGAAAGGTTTTTATAAATTCTCAACCGAAGAAAAAGCCGCATCATAAAATATTCTCGGGTGATTGCGTTCAGGTGATCATACCCGAAAAGGAAAGAACAGAATGTTTGCCCGAAGAAATACCTCTGGAGATTATTTATGAAGATGCGGACCTTTTAGTAATTAATAAGCAATCGGGTATGGTGGTGCATCCAGCCCCGGGAAACCTTAAGCATACTTTAGTTAATGCTTTGCTTGGCCGCCTTATGCCATTATCCGATATAAATAAAAACCGGCCTGGTATCGTCCATCGCCTTGATAAGGAAACTAGCGGCCTTTTAATAATTGCGAAAAATAACGCAAGCCATTTGAATTTAGCTAAACAGTTTGCTCAGCACACAATACAAAAGAAATATATCGCTATAGTCTGCGGGCGCGTCCAGTTCGACGAGGATCTAATCGATGCCCCGATAGGCAGGGACCCCTTAAGAAGAAAAAATATGGCAATAAGTTTTTTGGCAAATACCAAATATGCCAAGACTTATTATCGTACTTTAAAGCGGACAGATAAATTCAGCCTTTTGGAATTAAGGCCGTTTACCGGCAGGACTCATCAGTTAAGGGTGCACTTGGCGCATTTGGGGCATCCCATCTTAGGCGATGTTAAGTATGGAAAAAATAAAAATTTTCCGCGGCTGGCATTACATGCGAAAGAAATCGGCTTTGTCCATCCCTCTGCAGGCAAACAGATGCATTTTACCAGCCAGATCCCCCAGGAATTCCAGGATTTTATTAAGAAGAATATATAATCTCAGAAATTCAGGGTCTAAAGTCTAATGACTAATGTCTAAAAATTCGTCAAAGGCCTAAAGTCTTTTGACGCCTTTTTAGTCCTTTGTTTTTTTACCTTCGGCCAATCATCGTTTTTCTACGAGCTAAGAACCAAATTTATCTTGATTTTCACATAACCAGTGTTATATTAATGGGTAATAGACACTATAATAGGAGGCAGGATGAATCGTAAAGGTGCAGTTTTATTACCGATTTTAATAGTCTTAATTATTATTTCTTTTGCCCTTGCCGCAGGGGCGTTTTATCTGTATCAAAGGGAGCATGCGCATAATATTCAGCTTCAGGGCCAGATTGCCGATTTAGAAAACAGCAAGCGTCTTACGGAAGGAAAGCTTGAAGACTCTAAGAAAATGGCTTCAGAGCTGCAGCTTAAGTTGCAGGAAATAAAAGCCAATATAAGTTCTTTAACTGAAGAATTTAGTAAGGAAAAAACAGCGCATGCTGATGCGTTAAATCAATTAGAACAATTTAAATCAGATCTGCAGCAGCAAAAGTCTTTACGTCAGGATCTTGAAAATAAACTTAAAGAAGCTCAGGATGAAGGCAAGAAAATAAAGGAGCAGCTAAAGGTTATTGAAAAGCAGAAAACTGAGTTGGAAGAAAAAATAAAAAGTTTACAGTCCGATGAGGATAGTGTAGAGTTAGGCACTGTTGTAGTAAATAATGAGCCGGTAGTTACTGTCGATAATCCCCCTTTGGATAAAAATGCCCCGGTCAAAGCCGTTAAGAAAAGTTCTTCTAAGGCGAAGCTCTTAGAGGGACGAATTATGGTGGTAAATAGGGAGTTTAATTTTGTAGTGATTAATTTAGGAAGTAAGGATGGCGTTGCGGTTGGGGATATATTCTTGGTTTCTCATGAAGGAAAAAACCTGGGTGAGATAAAAATTGAGAAGGTCCATGATTCCATGTCAGCCGCAGGTTTTGCGCTTGAATTGAAGGATCAGATAAAAGAGAACGATCAGATAATTCAGAAGGCAAAGTGAAGCCTTTATTAATTAAGAATAAATTTGTGCCCCGCGGTAAGGTAATCATTTGCGGCGACAAATCCATAGCCCATCGAGCGCTAATCTTAAGCGCTTTAAGTTCCGGTAAAACAATCCTTAAGAATTTCCCGATTCATGATGATTCTTACGCAACCATGAGTGCATTAGGCGCTCTAGGGGTAAAAATATTGCGCAAGAGGCATAACCAGGTTTTGGTTTTTGGAAAAGGCCTGCGGGGGTTAGTTAGCTGCCGAAAGCCGGTTTTTGTAGGGGATTCTGGAACTACCTTGCGTTTATTGCTCGGTGTTTTAGCCGGGCAGGATTTTAAGACTAAAGTTATCGCAGGAAAATCCCTTTCTTTAAGGCCGATGGCCAGAGTTAGCCTGCCTTTGCGCTTAATGGGGGCTAAAATTTCTTCGAAAGTAAAAGGTAACGAGGAATATGCGCCTATAACTATTCAAGGAGGCAGCCTGAAAGGAATTATCTACCGGTTGCCTGTAAGCTCCGCCCAGGTAAAATCAGCAATTCTTCTGGCAGGGCTCTTCGCTAAAGGCAGGACTTGTGTAATAGAAAAAACAGCTACCCGCGATCATACTGAACGTATGCTCAGAATTTTCGGAGCGGATTTAGTTACAAAAGGCAAAAGCGTGTATTTAAACCCCGGGAAAGATTTAACCAGCCCGGGAGAAATTTACATCCCGGCCGATATTTCATCGGCTGCTTTTTTTCTGGTCTTGGCGTTGGTAATCCCCGGGTCAAGGATTACAATCCGGCGTATTGGCCTTAATCCGGGCCGATGCGGGCTGATTGATGTTCTTAAAAGAATGCAGGCTAAAATCAAAGTGTCGTATTCAAAAGGCAATAAAACGCAATGTGCCGAACCAGTAGGCGATTTGTCAGTTTGTGCAAGTAAACTTAAAGGCAGGGTAGTTTATCCTGATGAGGTGCCTTCTTTGATTGATGAGCTTCCAATCCTTATGGTTGCTGCTTGTTTTGCTCAAGGGATAACTATAATTAAAGGGGCCCAAGAGCTTAAGGTTAAGGAGACAGACCGTATTAAGTCCATGGTCAGCAATTTAAAAAAAATGGGCGCGGATATTAAAGTTGATAAGCTTAGTTCGGATGAAAGTATAATAATAAAGGGCAAAGGAAGATTAAGCGGTGCTAATTTAAAAAGTTTTGGGGACCATAGAACCGCTATGAGTGTGGTTATAGCTGCCCTTGCCGCAGCCGGAGAATCTCGGATTGATGATATCAGCTGCATTAGCAAATCCTTCCCCGGATTTTTAACTGTTCTTAATGGTTTATCCCGAAGTTAACTCTTCATGGTAGATTAGTTTTTAGCTCTTAGGTGTCATCGGTTGGTTTTTACTAGCTAAGACCTACGAGCTAAAAGCGAAAGCGCGCTAAACATTGATAATATTATGTTTGACAAAGAGTTCAATCTTTGTTAGAATTCACCTACTGTCTAAGCAATGGGAGATAATATGGAAAAATTCAGCCAACAGTTAAAAAGAGGGGTCAATTACGTACTTGGCCTGTTCTCTAATGATATGGGAATTGACCTGGGAACAGCTACGACTCTGGTTTTTGTAAAAGGAGAAGGGGTAGTGCTTTGCGAGCCTTCTGTAGTAGCTATTGAACGCGGGACTTCACATGTTTTAGCTGTTGGTGATGAGGCTAAGCGTATGCTTGGGCGCACTCCGGGTAATATTATTGCAATACGTCCGATGAAAGACGGGGTTATTTCCGATTTTGAGATTACCGAAGCTATGCTTCGGTATTTTATTAAAAAGGTGCATCACCGCAAGGTTTTAGTGCGTCCCCGAATTGTGATTGCTATTCCTTCCGGGATAACCGAAGTTGAAAAACGTGCGGTAAAAGATTCTGCCGAAAGGGCAGGCGCAAGAGAGGTCTTTTTGATTGAGGAGCCGATTGCCGCAGCTATCGGCGTAGGGCTGCCTATCCAGGAGCCTATTGGTAACATGATCATTGATATCGGCGGCGGTACTACAGAGATTGCGGTTATCTCGCTTTGCGGTACGGTTTTTTCAAAATCTATCCGCATCGGCGGTGATGAAATGAATGAGGCGGTTATTGAATACCTTAAAAAGACATATAACTTGATGGTCGGCGAACGCAGCGCTGAAGAGATAAAAATTAAAATTGGCTCAGCTTATCCTTTAGAGGAAGAGATGAGTATGGAGGTCAAGGGGAGGGATTTGGTTGCAGGTCTTCCTAAAACAGTTACAATTACCAGCGAAGAGATCCGCGAATCCCTGCAAGAGCCGCTGCGTGCCATATTGGAAGTTATAAAAATATCATTAGAGCGTACTCCCCCTGAATTAGCCGCTGACCTTATTGATCATGGCATAGTTATGGCCGGTGGCGGTTCGCTATTAAGGGGATTAGATAAATTGATTTCCGAGGAAACCGGGCTTCCGGTGCATATAACCGATGATCCAGTTACTGCGGTTGCTAATGGAACAGGCGTCGTCCTTGGTGAAATACACTACCTTAAGAAAGTAACCGTACCCGTTAAAACCGAGGTACGTAATTAAATCTTCCCAGATCCCTAGAATGTGTTTAAGCCGTCCCGTAAAACCATAATTAATCTCGTCATTTCTGTCTGCGCCGTAATTCTGATTTCTAATTCTCTGTCTTGTTTTAAAAATTACGCACAAAAATCACTTAAGCCCAGTCTTTCTCTAATCGGTTTGCTTAAACGCGAATTTGGAGGTATGATTTTCTACCATCGGAATATGATTAAGGCTGAGGAGCTAGATAGCGAGGTTGAAAAGTTGCGCTTGAACCTGTTTGAGCTGCGTGAAATTTATCAGGAGAATATTCGGCTTAACAATTTGTTAAATTTTAAACAAAAATCTCCTCTGCGTTTGGTTTCTGCGAGGGTAATCGGACGCGCTGTCGATAGCTGGACATCATGCGTTATTATTGATAAAGGTAAAAAAAGCGGGATTAAATCCGGGATGGTGGTAATTAACCATCGTGGTTTAATCGGAAGAATAGCCGAAAGCAGCGATTCTACCAGCAAAATATTGTTGATTAATGATCCCAGCCAGGGTATTTCAAGTATTGTCCAGCGCAGCCGGCAGGAAGGGCTGGTTAGCGGGACTCTCGGGACAAATTTAGTCATGAAATACCTGCCCGAGGATGCGCAAATTGCTTCCGGAGACGTTATTGTTACTTCGGAGTTAAGCCGGGTATATCCTAAGGGCCTTTTAATCGGCAGGGTTATTAATGTCGGTTACGAATTTTCCGGTCTTAACCGCTATGCTGTTATCCGGCCGGCAGTTGACCTTGCTAATATTGAAGAGGTCCTGGTAATTATTCCATGAAGAAGGCCTTTCTTTTTTTGGCTGTAATTATTCTATCCATACTGCAATTGACTTGGCCGGGTTTTTTGGTTTTTTTCCATTGTAAGCCGGATTTTCTTTTGGTTTTTGCCGTCTCGGCTGTTTTTTATTTAGATTTTAAATCAGCCCTGATGGCAGCTGTTATATCCGGGCTGGTTAAGGATATATCCCTGCCGGGAAATTTGCCGGTAAATACAATCCTTTTTAGCCTATGGAGCTATCTGGTTTATCGATTATCTCAACAGATTTCTACCGACAGCCATTATGTGCGCCTGGCCATTGTTCTAATCGCAGCTTTTTTTAATAATATAGCAACCGGCTTATGGGTTATAAATTCCGGTAATACCATACCGGCAGGCATATTTATTCGGAATCTTATTATTCCTTCAGTTTATTCAACTATATTATCACCTTTAGTTTTTAAACTTATTAAAAAAATAACAGCATAATCTAATGGACCGAAAAATCATATTAAATTTCTTTGTTATTTTTATGTTTATTGCTTTGTTGGCCGGTTTATTTAACCTCGATTTGCTGCAGGGCAGTAAATTCCGTAAACTTAGCGATAGTAATTGTATCCGCCTCATATCGCAATTAGGCGCAAGGGGAAATATTTTAGACCGTAACGGGGAAGTTATCGTAAATAATAAAATATCTTATGATGTAATGGTCCTGCCTCAGGATTTAAGCCAAATCGGGCCTGTTTTGACTAAGATCAGCCGTATATTAGGAATAAGCACTAATGAATTGAATGCTGCTTTCAAGAAAAATTTTATTTCTGCAAGCGTCCCGGTGACTGTTGCCAGTAACATAGAGCTCAAAAAAGCTGTAGCCCTTGGCGAATATAAGGCTGAAGAGCCAAGCATTATAATTGCGCCCAAGCCGTTGCGCAATTATCCATACGGCGCCTTAGCCTGCCATATTATCGGTTATGTAAATGAAATTGACCGTTGGCGGCTTACGAAACTTGAAGATTACGGCTACAAAACTAAAGATATCGTAGGGTTTGGCGGTGTTGAGGAGAAATACGATTATTACCTTCGCCAGGAAGAAGGGGGGCTGTCTGTTGAGGTAAATCATCGGGGAAAATTTATGCGTGTTTTGGGTTTTCAGGCGCCCAGAAACGGTAAAGATGTCCAGCTTACCATAGACCTCAATATCCAGAAAGCCGCGGAGGAGGCATTGTCAGGCAAGAAAGGAAGCGCAATCTTAATGGATGCGCAAAGCGGAGAGATTTTAGCGTTAGCCAACTACCCGAATTTTAATCCGGCAGTTTTTGTAAATCAACGCTCTAAAATTTCCAGGCTTTTCAATAATCCCGATTCTCCATTGGTAAACCGCGCAATCGGATCAAGCTATCCGCCGGCATCTATTTTTAAAATTGTTGGTTCTGCGGCCGGCCTTGAGTTAAAAAAAATAAACCTTTCTACTACCTATGTGTGTTCCGGCTCTACTATGGTAGGCCGAAGAAAGTTTGCCTGCTGGGATACACACGGGCCTCAGGATATTTATCAGGCGCTCGCGCATTCCTGCGATATATTTTTTTATAAAACCGGGTTATTGATGGGTGCTCAAAGTATTCATGATTATGCTTTAAAGCTGGGCTTAGGCAGGACTATGGGATTTGAGCTGCCCTATGAGGTAAGCGGTTTTATCCCCTCTCCTTTGTGGAGGAAAATTAATAGGTTTCAGAATTGGTTTGACGGAGATACTGCTAATTTGAGTATCGGACAAGGTGATTGCCTGGTTACTCCTTTACAGGCAACTAACATGATAGCCCCATTTGCAAACGGCGGTTATTTATTGAATCCTTATATCGTAAAAGCCATAGGCGGTTTGGACCTTTCGGCGAAAAAGAAAAAGCTTACGGCGGTAAATTTTAGGAAAAGTACTCTGGATGTGGTTACCAAAGGGTTACGCAGGGTGGTCTCCGATAAAGAAGGTACAGGGAATGTTTTATCAAGCCTTCCTGTTGCGGTAGCCGGTAAAACAGGTACGGCGCAGGTTACCCGTGGTGCGACGCATGCGTGGTTTGTCGGATTTTTCCCCTATGAGAATCCAAAATTTATAATTTGTGTTTTTTTAGAGCACGGCGGCCCGGGGCATGCTGCCGTGGTTTGTGCTAAAAAGATTATCGAAGAAATGAGCCTAAAGGGGTTAATATGAGGAATTCATTTTTTACGATCTTAATTCTGGCTTTAATTATCGCCATTTCCGGAGTCTTATCTATTTACAGCAGTACTTATCAGAAAGAAGGGGCATGGCAGGATATACATCTTCGCCAGATACTCTGGGTTACCATTGGTTTAGTTTGTTTTTTTATTGTTTCCGGTCTTAACTATCGTAAGCTTTGGGATGCCAATTATTTTATTTATGGAGCAGCGCTATTCTTTCTTTTTTTGGTTTTTGTCCTTGGGATCACAAGGTTGGGCGCGCAGCGCTGGCTCAAGATTGCCTGGTTTAATTTTCAGCCCTCTGAGTTTGCAAAACTTGCGATTATCATATTTTTAGCCCGGTATTTTAGCCGTAAGTCAGTGGATGATACCTCTCTATTATCCGGTAAATTCGGGATCTTTAGGGGCCTGATCCTGCCTTTTATATTCGTTGGGATTCCAATGTTTCTGATTATTGAGCAGCCGGATTTAGGAAGCGGCCTTATGCTTTTGTTTGTTTTTGTCTGCCTGCTTTATTTAACCAATGTCCGGCTAAAATATATTCTTACGTTTTTAACCCTAATAATTTTGCCGCTGCCTTTTTTCTGGCATTTCCTGCGGGATTACCAGAAACAGAGGTTATTGGTTTTCTTAAATCCGAATATTGACCCTTTAGGCGCAGGATATACAATAATCCAGTCGCGTATAGCTATTGGTTCCGGAGGTTTCTTTGGCCGCGGCTGGCTAAGTGGTTCCCAGAGCCAGCTGTATTTCTTGCCGGAATCGCATACGGATTTTATTTTTGCTACGTTTAGCGAACAGTGGGGTTTTTTGGGAAGCTCTCTTTTAATTTTACTGTATTATTTGATTATCCGTCAGGGTTTTGTGATCGCCCAAAGGACACAAGATACATTTGGCAGGCTGCTTGCTTACGGCATATCCCTCTTATTGTCAATGCAGGTATTTATTAATATCGCGATGAATATGGGGCTTGCTCCGGTAGTAGGGCTGCCGCTTCCTTTAATGAGCTATGGCGGATCAAGCATTTTGGTTACCTTTATTGCATTGGGTATCTTGGTGAATATCGATAGGACCAGGACCGTATTTTAAATGGCCGATCTTGGCTTAAAAATAGCAGGCCTATAGATACACCATCAACTATAGCTATCGACCTGGTAATTAATATTAACTATGATTGAAGATTTACTTTTAAATGTGCATCGGCCGGGACAATATTTAGGCAATGAATGGAATGCCTATAAGAAAGATTTTAATTCCTGCAGCCTTCGCGTTGCTTTAGGTTTTCCTGATTTATATGAGGTAGGGATGAGTAACCTGGGCTTGCGTATTATCTATGGGGTCCTAAATAACATCCCCGATGTAACCTGCGAAAGATTTTTCTCCCCGGAAGCCGATATGGAGGCAACATTAAAAAACGTTTGCCGCCGCATGTTTTCTTGGGAGACGAATCGGGAATTATCTGATTTTGATTTTTTGGGTTTTTCGCTTGGTTCGGAATTAAATTATACCAATGTCTTAAGTATAATGGAGCTATCCGGCCTGCCTTTTGAGGCGGAATTGCGCGATCATAATTATCCTTTGGTTATAGGCGGCGGGCCGGCTGTAATGAACCCGGAGCCTATAGCAGAATTCTTCGATCTATTCATTATCGGCGAGGCGGAAGAAGCGATTGTTGAACTTCTGGATATATATCGTAAGTTTAAAGCCGAGTATAAAAATGGGAAATTATCAAAGGAGAACCTTTTAACCGAATTTTCTAAAGTAGGGGGCGTTTATGCACCTTCCCTTTACCATGTGGATTATAATGAATCAGGCAAGCTTATTGGTTTTTCACCAAAAATAGGAGGTTTGCCTTTAAAGATAAGGAAACGCACAGTAGAGAATTTTAATTCCTCATATTTTCCATGCAACTGGGTAACTCCTTATGTCCAGACAATCCATGACCGGGTAACTTTGGAAATTATGCGCGGCTGCCCTAATCGCTGCCGTTTTTGCCAGGCGAGGAGCCAGTATTACCCTTTAAGAATAAGGAGTAAAGAAAAAGTAATTTCATTAGCTAATCTTGCCTATGCGTCCAGCGGATATGAGGAATTATCTTTGGCAGGCTTATCCGTAAGCGATTATCCGGATCTAGTAAATTTAGTTACCCAGCTTACCGGCATTTTTAAGGAGAATTCCGTAAATTTATCACTGCCTTCATTAAAAGCCAAATCTTTGTTGGGCAATGTTTCTACTCTGATTGCTAAAATTAAAAAAACCGGTTTGACATTTGCCCCTGAAGCCGGTACTGAAAAGCTGCGCCAGGCGCTGGCGAAAGATTTTTCTGTTGAGGAATTTTTTAGGGCCATAGGAGAAGCGTACCAGGCAGGTTACCAGCATTTAAAATTGTATTTTCTTATTGGTTTACCCCTTGAAAACGAGGCGGACATTAAGGGTATAATCGATTTTGCCAAAGAAACATCGGAGTTAAAAAGAAAAATAAACGGTTCGCCTGCGCAAATCAATATAAGCATTAATCCATTAATTCCCAAACCGCATACGCCGCTGCAGTGGTTTAAGATGGCTTCGCTTGATTCTCTCAAAGAAAAACAGGGGTATTTAAGGGCGCATTGCAAAAATAGAAGGCTTAAGCTCAATTTTCATAATTTTCAGATGGCATATTTAGAAGGCGTGCTTTCGCGCGGAGACAGAAAATTAAGCAAAGTCATTATGTCGGCTTACAAAAAAGGGGCTAAATTCGATGCATGGTCAAGTTTTTTTTCCTTTAGCAGGTGGCAGGAAGCGTTTTTGGAACAAGGAGTTAATCCACAGGAATATATTGATGAAAAGCCAGCCGGAGAGCTTCTGCCATGGGATTTTATTGATACGGGTATAAGTAAGGAAATTTTACTCGGTGAATTTAACAAATGTATTGATATGTAACGGGTTATGGAGTATAATTTATTCAACAAATTTGATGGATAAAATGTTAAATTAGCGCAAAAAGCGGAGAAAATATGGAAAAGAAAATCGATCGACTTTCTTTGAATTCGCGGACAATCAAGCAAAAACTTATGATTGCTTTCCAGCTTATGTCTATACTGCCGTTTTTAGTTTGCGTGTACCTTGTCTCAAATTATATCCTGCCTAAAATCGGGCTCAAATTTGATATTGTTGTTTCCCTTGCCGTGAGTATTTTTGTGGCGCTTGTTGGGCTCTTAGTGATCAAAGAAGTTTTTGACCGCCTTACTTCAGTGGCTAATCAGGCAAAATCCATTGCCGCAGGGGATATTAACCGCAGATTAGAAGTGGAAGATGATGATGAAGTCGGTGAGCTTGGCAATGTATTAAACCAACTTACCCAGCGTATCCGCGGAAACATGAATGAGCTTGAGCGTTACAGCGAAAAAACAACCGAGATCAATTTAGAGATCCAGAAAAAAATAATCATTCTTTCTAATTTGATGCAGGTTAGTTCGCTTATTTCGCAAGGGGAGAAATTTGATGAAATATTAAGAATTGCCGTCGAGAAATCCCGGCTTCTGGCTAATTCTGAAACCGCCTTTTTGCTCTTTAAGGAGGAAATGAAGGAATCGTTTTCGATGAAGGTGGTTGCTGGCGTTAATGCGGATTATTTGGAGAAATTGGAGGTTGGCCCGAAAGAGGATATTTATAATAAGGCCCTTAATTTAAATAAGCTGCTTGTTTTAGACAGGCAGAACTTGTTAAGCGAAAATCTTACCGTTGATTTTCTTGCTAAGTTCCAAATGAAGAATTGTTTGGCTATGCCCATTTATTTAAAGGATAGGGTTAAGGCGGTATTAGGAATTGCCAATAACCGCGAGAATTTTTCTTACTCTAAAGATGATATTGAGCTTTTGGAGATATTCTCAAAACAGATAGCTATTGCCATCGAAAATGATATTTTGGCACATCGCGTCGAGAAGCTTGAAATAAAAGACCTGCTTACCGGGCTTTATAATAAGGTCTTTATTGCCAGCCGCCTGCAGGAGGAGATTAAGAGGTCGATCATCTATCAGCGGCCTTGCGCGTTTGTTGTTTTTGATATTGATAATTTTAAGAATTACCGTGAAAAGTTTGGGCTGATTAATGCCGAAGTAGTTTTAAAGAAAATAGCTGTTTTAATACAGAATTCGATTACTGAAGTTGACCGGGTGGGAAGGACCGATTCCGATGAGTTTTCGCTTATTCTGCCTGAAAGAAATAAGCGGCAGGCGCTTGAGACCGCTGAAGATATCCGCAAGCAGGTTCAAGATGCCTTTTCTAAAGATCACGATAGCTGTATTACTTTTAGCGCAGGAGTTAGCGAAAACCCTCTTGATGGGGTAGAGGCGGAACAGTTAATTGCAAAAGCCAGAGAATTGTTAAAAAAAGCAAAGATTAACGGAAAAAATCAGGTCGCCATATTTTAAAGAGGTTATTTAAAAAGTGATCAGGAGAGTCAATAACAAACAATTGGGCGAATTATTGCTTGACCGTGGGATAATCACGCAATCCCAGTTGGATCAGGCATTAAGCGTGCAGCGGGACAAAGGCGGGTTAATCGGTGAGATCCTGGTTGATCTGGGGTTTGTTAAAGAGGATGATATCGCCCAGTCATTGACCGCGCAGTATGGCTTTCCTTATCTGCCTTTAAGTAATTATGACGTAAATGCAGACATCACTAACATTATTCCCGGCCGGGTTGCGCGGCAGTACCTGCTTGTGCCAATAGATAAAATAGGCAATAATCTTACGCTGGCCATGTCTAATCCTCTAAATGTCCAGGCCATTGAAGACGTGGAGTTGCTTTCAGGATGCAGCGTGCAGACGTTTGTTTCTACATCCTCCGATATTAAGAAAGCGATTGAGAAATATTATAAAGACAAAGAATGAATGGTCGATGGACTATAGTCGATTGCCGATAAAACCTTCACAACCGGTACATTTTCATCGCCGATAGCCTATAGTCTTTTTGACCGCCATCAATTTATTTTTAGATAAGGTTTTATCGACCATAGTCCATCGATTATCGACTAGTATATGCTTTCACTCAAAGACCGGCTTACCGAAATATTAATTAATAACAAGCTTATTACCGTTGAACAGCTAGAGCAAGCCCTTAAAGTGCAGACTACTAAAGGCGGAAAGCTCAGTGATATTATCATTGAGCTAAAATTTATCAAAGAGAATGAATTGATCACTACCTTAAGCGAGGGGTTGGGCCTGCCCCTAATCGATTTAAAACGCTTTAAAATTGATTTAGATATCGTAAAAATAATACCCGTTGATATTGCCCGCCATTATCAGATTATTCCCGTATCTAAAATGGGTGATACAATTACATTGGCCATGGCCGATCCTTTAAATATTTTTGCCATTGACCACGTGCAGTCGCTTACCGGTTTTAAAATAAACCCGATTATCTCTTCGGTTCAGGATATTAACCAGACTATTGAATTATCTTATCCTGATACGGCTAAGGGGATTATCGATGACTTGGTCAAAGAAATGACTGTTTCTTCTATTGAACTGGTAAAAGAGGAAAAGGATGTCCTGCCTAGCGACCAGGAGCTCAGCAGAATCAGCCATGAGGCCCCGGTAATTAAAATCGTCAATATGATCCTTGAGGAATCGATTAAAAAGAAATCCTCAGATGTTTTAATTGAACCGTTTGACAGGAAACTGCGCATTCGTTTTCGTATTGACGGGGTGCTTCAGGAGCAAAAATCTCCTCCTAAGAATATGCACGCTTCAATAGTTTCGCGCGTTAAGGTTATGTCGGAACTGGATATTGCCGAGCACCGCCTTCCGCAAGACGGGCGTTTCAAGATAAGGATACTTAACCGGGAGGTGGATTTTCGTGTTTCAATTTTGCCATCGGCCTACGGAGAAAAAGTTGCTTTACGTATTTTAGATAAATCACAGGCAAATTTGGATATAAAAAGTTTGGGTTTTAGCGACCATGCTTTGGAAATCTTAGCTAAAGTTTCCAAATTGCCCCATGGCATGATATTGGTTTGCGGCCCTACCGGCAGCGGTAAAACTACTACGCTTTATGCGGTGTTAAAATCCGTAGATAGCCCGGAAAAAAATATTGTTACGGTGGAGGACCCCGTAGAATTCCAATTAGAAGGTATTAATCAGGTAACTGTAAGGTCAGAAATAGGCCTTAGTTTTGCCGCAGCCCTGCGATCTATCCTGCGTCAGGATCCCAATATAATTATGATTGGAGAAATCCGTGATTATGAGACAGTTGATATTGCGATTAAGAGCGCACTTACCGGGCATCTCGTGCTTTCCACTTTGCATACAACTACTGCGGCGGGCGCAGTGGTTAGGTTGGTGAATATGGGGGTGGAGCCGTATTTAATTAATTCTTCTCTTGTGTGTGTTTTGGCACAAAGGCTAGTACGCAAAGTTTGCCCAAATTGCAAGGATAGTTATATTCTTAAAAATGAAATTGCTGAAAGTTTAAAAATAGATACGAAAAAAATCGGGAAATTGCAATTCTATAAAGGCAAGGGGTGCCAGCATTGTTTTGATACCGGTTATTCCGGAAGAACGGTAATCTCCGAAGTTCTGCCGATTAGCCCGAAGATCAGGGAATTAATTTTAAGCGGTTCACAAGAGCAGTTTATTAAACAGCAGGCGCGCCTTGAAGGTATGAATACTTTGCGCGAGGATGGATTGGGAGCAGCCTTAAAGGGATTGACTACAATTGAGGAAGTATTGCGCGTAACTGCGCCGGATGA
>JAQTQQ010000009.1:46528-51707 GCA_028712175.1 Candidatus Omnitrophota bacterium
ATGCATTCACTGAAAGAAAATATAATTCAAATCTTGCTCAAAAGCCAGTATATTAATAAAGACCAGCTGGAGCGGGCTTTAAACCTGCAGAAAGAAAAAGGGGTGCCTTTAAGGAGAGTTTTAGTTGATGAGGGCATTATTACCGAGGATGCCCTGCTGTCTCTGTTTTCAGAGCAGCTTTATTTGCCCACTCTCCGTTTGGCTAAATTCAGGTTTGATATGGATATTATCAACCTGATTCCGGAGCGCATGGCAAAACTTTATAATACTATTCCTTTATCCAGAATTGGCAGTACGCTTACTGTTGCAATGTCTGATCCATTAAATATCTTTGCGTTGGATGATTTGAGTAATTTTACCGGATGCAATATCGATATTGTTTTAAGCCCTGAAGAAGAGATTGCTCATGCCATTGATAGCCAATATCATAAAGAAACCAAAGATATACAGAATATCCTTGAAGAATCTGAGAGTGGGATAAATAAGAATTTAGAATTGCTTAAGACAGATGAAATTGAGTTGTCCAATGCGCTTATGGAGAGCGAAAAGGCTCCTATCGTGCAATTGGTAGATATTGTTTTAGCACAGGCTTTAAAAAGAAGGGCATCTGATATCCATATTGAGCCTGAGATTGATTGTTTGCGTATTAGGTACCGAGTAGACGGTTCGCTTCATGACATCCTACGGGTTCCGAAAATAAATCAAAATGCGATTTTAGCCCGCCTTAAAATTATTTCTAACTTGGATATTACGGAGAACCGTATTCCGCAGGATGGAAGGTTTAAGGTGAAAACAGAGGGAAGAGAAGTAGATTTTCGCGTCTCAAGCCTGCCAACGGCTTTCGGGCAGAAATTTGTTTTACGTGCTTTGGACAAAGGTAATCTTTCTATCGGTCTGGATAAGCTAGGGTTTAGCGAACAGCCTGCCGCAGTTTTTAAAAAAGCGGTAGCAAAGCCTTTCGGAATGATGCTGGTTACTGGGCCAACGGGTTCAGGTAAATCCACTACCCTTTATTCTGTTTTAAACCAACTGAATACCCCGGAAAAAAATATTATTACGATTGAGGACCCTGTAGAATATCAAGTTGAAGGGATTACTCAGCTGCAGGTAAAGCCGAATATCGGTCTTGATTTTGCTTCGGGCCTGCGTTCTATTTTGCGCCAAAGCCCTGATGTAATTATGATCGGTGAAATCAGGGATGCTGAAACCGCGGATATTGCGATAAAGGCTGCTTTAACCGGCCAGCTTGTGCTTTCGACTTTGCATACCAATGACGCAATCTCTAGTATTACCCGTCTTATTGATATGGGGATAGAGCCGTTTTTGGTTGCATCCAGCGTAATTATGTTATGCGCGCAGCGCCTTGCGCGTAAGATTTGCCTTAAATGCCGCAAGCCGATCGAGGTTTCTGATGATTTCTTAAAAAAGATAGGATTTCACGGTAAGGCTACTTTTTATGCTGCTGGAGGCTGCAAATATTGTAACAACACTGGATTTTACGGAAGAGTTGCGGTGCTTGAAACAGCTTTAATTGATGATACGGTCAGGGAGATGATTATTCGGAAGAAATCATTAGACGAGATCAAGGTTTACATGGTTGAGAAGCAGGGAATGAAGACCCTGCGCGATGACGCTTTCTTGAAAGTTAAAGAAGAACTGACTACTTTAGATGAGGCGATAAGGATCACTACCGAGGAATAATTATGGAAAACTCCGGAAAGATACTTTTAATTTGTGACGACGCAAATTATTCTGGTTATATAAAAGATGAGCTGCTCGGCTTAGGAAATTATTTTGTTTTTGCGGAATATAGCGCGCAGGAGGGTATTTCGAATTTAAAACAAAACAGCTATGAAATGATCTTTATAAAATACGGCTTGCCGCAGGTGGACATTGCCTCTTTAATTAATGAACTTAAGAAGATTGATTCTGATTCCGTAATTGTTGTGTTGTATGATCCTGGCCAGGAGGATAAAATAAAAGAACTAAACGAGCTTGGGATATTTGATTTTTTAAGCCAGCCGGTAAATAAGGAGAAATTAAAGTTTATCGTAGAAAAAGGTACCCGGCTGCATGTCCTGCTTGTCGCTACTCATAAATTCTCTCAAGGCCTCAAGGAAAATAACCAGGCTTTAGAAAAACAGAATATACTTTTGGCCAAAAGGGTTGAAGAGGCAACCACTAATTTGAGCCGTCTTTATGAAAACCTGCGTTCGACATATATGCGTACGATTAAAGTCTTGGCACAGGCAATTGATGCCCGTGACCATTATACGCATAGCCATTCCGAGAATGTTTCTCATTATGCCGTAGCTATCGCAAATCACCTCAGACTTCCTACAAAGGAAGTTGAAATATTGCGCCAAGCCTGCGAATTGCATGATTTGGGGAAAATCGGTATTGAGGACAGCATCCTGTTAAAGCCATCCGCGCTTACCGCGCAGGAATGGGAGCAGATCCGCAAGCATCCGACTATCGGGGCGCAGATACTGGAGCCATTGACTTTTTTAAACGGAGTGGTAGACTTGGTTAGACAGCATCATGAACATTACGACGGGACAGGGTATCCGGAAGGCAGAAAAGGAGATGATATCCTTTTAGGCGCGCGGATCATCCATGTTGCTGATGCTTATGAAGCAATGCGCTCGGCCCGTTCTTACAGAAAGGTTCCTTTAACTAAAGAAGAAGCAGTTTTGGAGGTTAAACGCAATAGCGGTACACAGTTTGATCCGAAAATTGTTGAAGCGTTTTTGCAGGTGGTGGATAACTTATGAATTCATATCAATATATAGCTAAAGATAAGGCAGGACAAACTATTAACGGGATAGTCCAGGCTAACTCGGAGATAGAAGCAGCCGAAGCTTTGCATAAAAAAGATTTAGTGGTTGTTTCTATTGATGCCGCTAAGGCTGTTGCGGGAAAATCGAAATCTACCGATAAGAAAATCAAACTTGAAGATTTGGTTGTGTTTAGCCGCCAACTTGCTACGATGATAGATGCCGGTATCCCTTTGGTTAATGCTTTAGGTATTTTAGCAGAACAAATTGAAAATGAGGGGCTTAGAGGTATTGTTGGAGAGGTCAAGCAGGATATAGAGGCAGGGATGAGTTTTTGCGATGCCCTGGCAAAGCACCCGGCGGTTTTCTCTGAACTCTTTGTAAATATGACCAAGGCAGGCGAGGCTTCAGGTATGTTGAATGAGATCCTTGACCGCTTGGCTTCATTTATGGAAAAACAGGCGGCGCTTAACCGTAAAATAGTTTCAAGTTTAGTTTATCCTGCAGTAGTAGTTAGTATGGCTATTCTTATTACTGCGGTGCTCCTTCTAAAAGTAGTGCCTACCTTTAAGGGGATATTCGATTCTTTGGGAGGGGCGTTGCCTTTGCCTACGCAGGTTTTAATTTTCTTAAGTGACCTTTTAAGAAAATATTTTCTCTACACTTTGATTTTTATAGGAGTAATGATCTATTTATTCAAAAGATACATCAACACTAAAAAAGGCAGGTATCAGTTTGATCGGGTATGTTTAAAGCTCCCGGTTTTCGGACCACTTTTGCGTAAATTAGCCGTAGCTAAATTTTCGCGTACGTTTTCCACTTTGGTAAAAAGCGGCGTTTCCGTACTAAGCGCACTTGAAATTGTCAGCAAGACTTCCGGCAATAAGGTGGTTGAAGAGTCGGTGATTAATTGCTCTAAAAGCGTGCGTAATGGAGAGCTTATTTCAAAGCCTCTTGCTAAAAGCGGGGTTTTTCCTCCGATGGTGACCCGTATGATCAGTGTCGGTGAACAGACAGGCCAGCTTGAGAAAATGCTTTCGAAAATAGCCGATTTTTATGATGATCAGGTTGATGCGGCGACAAGCGCTTTAACCAGCATGATAGAGCCCATGGTTATTGCCTTTTTAGGGGTTGTTATTGGCGGGATTGTTATTTCTTTGTTCCTGCCTATCTTTAAGATTTCCCAGCTTATGTCGCGCTAGGGCATAAGGACTTAATCTCCTTTGAAATTAACGACTTAGGTCCTTATTAAAGATTAGAAAAATATTAAAAAAAGTTCTTGACAAAAAAGCGTTTTGTAATAGAATACATGTTCCCCCTAAAGAGGGAAAATTATTGTGAAAATAATTAAAACGCAGTTGACAATTTCTAATTAGTAATTTCATTCGACAATAAGGGAACGTAAATAAATTTGCGTCCCGACAAATTTTGTCGGGACGTTTTTTTATTTGCCGGCTATAGGCCATCAGCAGATAATACGCCAGCGATTTGTGGCGGATTTCGCCAGTAATGGCGGAAAAAACCGTTCTTTTGATAATTGAATTGCCAAGCGAGGCCAAAGCGAATTTATTCGCTTAGGTCAATTTATAATGAGGTTTGAAATTAAATAAATCACTAGAGCCTTTATCTATAATTTTCCATAGATTTTTCGGAGAGTTTGATCCTGGCTCAGAGTGAACGCTGGCGGCGTAGATTAGGCATGCAAGTCGAGCGATACTTTAGATGGAAAGGTTGAAGCCGTAAGGCAGATGCCAATTTGTCTAAAGATATAGCGGCAGACTGGTGAGTAACACGTGAGTAATTTACCTCTAAGTCGGGGATAGCCTTGCGAAAGCGAGGGTAATACCCGATGTGTTTACGACTGCATAAGTAGTTGTAAGTAAAGAAGGCCCGCAAGGGTTTTTGTTTAGAGATGAGCTCGCGTCCTATCAGCTAGTTGGTGGGGTAATGGCCTACCAAGGCACATGACGGGTAGCTGGCCTGAGAGGGTGGTCAGCCACATGGGGACTGAGACACTGCCCCAACTCCTACGGGAGGCTGCAGTCGAGGATATTTAGCAATGGACGAAAGTCTGACTATGTGACGCCGCGTGAGGGATGAAGGTCTTCGGATTGTAAACCTCTTTCGATAGGGAAGAAAACCTGTTCTTAACGGAACAGACTGACGGTACCTAGAGAAGAAGCCACGGCCAACTCTGTGCCAGCAGCCGCGGTAATACAGAGGTGGCGAGCGTTACTCGGATTTATTGGGTGTAAAGGGCAAGTAGGCGTCTTAGCAAGTTAGGAGTGAAATCCTGCAGCTCAACTGCAGAACTGCTTTTAAAACTGTTAAGATTGAGTTTGGGAGAGGAAAGCGGAATTCTCGGTGTAAGAGTGAAATCTGTAGATATCGAGAGGAACACC
>JAQTQQ010000018.1:0-1270 GCA_028712175.1 Candidatus Omnitrophota bacterium
GCAAGTCTCTTGGCAGCCAAAGGGTTTCGCATCAATGTATAAACACCTTAAAGCTGACGCGGTTAAATGACCGTATACCCAAATATTTGCCTGCTCAGATTACCGTCGCGCATAAAACTGGGCTTGAGCGTAATGTTTGCCATGATGCAGGAGTAGTTTTTACCTGTAAAGGCGATTTTATTATTGTAGCGCTGACAAAACATGCCAATTCTAATGGCGCCTCTTCAAAAGAATTTATCGCTAAAGTTGCCTTACTCGCGTATAATTATTTCGAATAGTTATAACAGGGTACTTTTAAAAAACTAATAGTAATCTGGAATATTATAAATAAATATAATCAGTAAAATAATCTTATGGTTAAAACAAAGATAATTTGTACTTTAGGCCCAGTATCCTCAAACGAGAGGGTGCTTAGAAAGATGATGTTTTCCGGCATGGATGTTGCGCGGCTCAATTTTTCGCATGGTAAACCGCAGGAGTTATTGCGTAGAATTAATCTAATCCGGGCATTAAACGTAAAATACCGCAGGCGCATAAAAATTCTTGGCGATCTTCAAGGGCATCGCATAAGGGTAGGCGAACTTGATGAAGCAATTGAGCTTAAGAAGCGCAAGATAGTTTGGCTCACTCAGCAGAAAATAAAGGGTACGGCTGGGAGGATACCCTTTGATTATCAGGGCCGGATAGGCGGCATAAAGAGAGGCCAAAATATATTTATAGATGACGGTAATATTTGTTTAGAGGTAACCGGCCGAAACAAAAATAGCCTAAAAACAAAAGTAATGGCCGGAGGTTTATTGAAGGCGCATAAAGGGATAAATATACCTCAAGCAAGGCTTGAGTTTGGCGGTATCAGCCGGAAAGACACAGAGGATATAAATTTTTGTGTAAAAAACGGCATTGAATATATTGCCCAATCATTTGTGCGCAGCAAGAAAGATATCCAAGAGATAAAAAACATCCTTGGCGATGGTTCGCCCTGCAAGGTTATCGCTAAAATAGAGTGCAGGGAAGGAATAAGAAATATTGACCAAATAATCAGTGAATCCGAAGGTATTATGATTGCCCGCGGAGACATGGGGGTATCTTTGCCTGTTTATGAAATTCCTATTATTCAAAAAATGATTATCAGAAAATGCAACCGCGCGGGTAAATTTGTTATTACTGCAACGCAGATGCTTGAGAGCATGACTGAAAACCTTAAGCCTACACGCGCCGAGGTAACAGATGTGGCCAATGCCATAATAGACGGAACTGATTTTGTTATGCT
>JAQTQQ010000018.1:1370-12123 GCA_028712175.1 Candidatus Omnitrophota bacterium
ATATTCTCTTTAGGTTTCTTAACAAATGAAGAATTCAGCAAGATAAGCCTGATTACAAACAGAGAAATGGTGTCAGTTTTTATGCCTACCTCTCCCGGTCCGTTTACCGGAGTTGTGATTTTTGTAGCTAAGGAAGATTTGAGGTTCCCGGAGATCTCTATCTCGGATGCATTCAAGATCATTATCTCCGGTGGTGTTTTTAAGCCATAATATTTGAAACTAGCTGGGGCCGAGCCGTTTTCCCGTTTAAAAATAATTAGGGAACTTTTTTTCTTCTTTCGCTGTCCAATATGGTAGAAAGGAGAGAAAAATGGGCAAGAAAATATTTAGAAAAAAATTTTGGGCAGCAATGTTTTTGAGTTTTCTGTTTATCTCGTTAAGCACAAATGCATTTGCCGCAGGCGCCAGGCATGGCGGAGGCAGGAACCCGCAATATAGGCGTGAAGCCGCAACAAATCATCGCAGGTATTACTATCAGCAGGGCAGATTTTATAGGCCGGGTTGGTTTTGGTTTAAGGTTGCCGTTACTCCGCCTCCGATAGGGGCGATTGTTGCAGTTCTTCCTTTTGGGCACAGGGCTATTATAGTTGGAGGTTTTACCTACTATAATTATGATAATCTTTATTACAGAGCCTGCCCTAGGGGTTATATCGTTGTCGCCGCCCCTGTTTAACTTTGGATTTCATTAGGTGATAATAGCCTTGATATAGCAGTAATCAAGGTTATTCTCACCTAAGGGAACTTTTTGATAATAAATGTTGTCCAATAATAGAAGGATAATAATGAAAGATATTACCCGGGATACATTAGAGCGCGTTGCCCAAGGTGATATAGCGGCTTTTGAACAGGTGTACAAAGAAACAGGTAGTTTTGTCTATAATGTAGCTTTCGGGATTACCCGTAACAGCATGGATGCTCAGGATGTTAGCCAGAACGTTTTCTTGAAGATATACCGCAAGCTAAAATATTTTCAGTTCCGATCGTCATTTAAGACATGGGTATATAGAATTACGGTGAATACGGCGATTAATCATTATCGCAAGACAATAAAAGAGGGGAAAGGCAGAGTGGGCTATGAAGAGATAATTGAATCGCTGCCTGATGCCTGTTCGGCTGCTGAAGGCGCTATTCAAAGCGATAATGAAATCAGGTTGAATGCGTTGTTAGCGAAATTAAGCGTGGAGCATAAGGCGTGTCTGATACTACGGGAAATCGAGGGATTAAGTTATCAGGAGATTGCTGACATTTTGAAGGTTCCGGTAAATACCGTACGTTCCCGACTTAAGCGGGCGCGCCAAGCGTTACTGGAGAATGCGAGAAAGGGGCTGGTGCAAGATGCGGTGTAAACAAATACAAGAATTGCTTAAGAGCGATTATTTGGATGGCGAAGCTACCCAGAGAGAGCAGGTGTATATTAAGGAGCACTTGACGCATTGCCAAGAATGCCGCACCTTTGAGAAAGAGCTAGAGGCCCAGCGCATGCTTTTTCAAAAAACTAGACAGCAGGTGCCGGAAGGCTTGTGGAAGAATATTCAAGACAGCATTGTTACGGAGCGATTGGATCGGGAAAATAAGATAAGCTGGGGAATATTCAAACGATTAAAAGTGCTTTTGTTTCCTCCTAGGCCGGCATTTGTTTTTTCCAGCGTCCTTACCGGGGTTATTTTTGTAATAATTTTTGCCGGAAGTATTATTCAGAAGAAGCAATATTTTAGTATAGAAAATAGCGCAGAGATTCTTTCGGGCTATAGCCTAAATAGCGAGAGCGAGGTTTTGCTTACTGACCTGGGGACAAGTGTAGAGGAATACTTTTTATAAGGGAACTTTTTTGGTGTTTTATGCGTCTAAATCAGTGAAGGGGGGATTTTGATGAAAAAGACAAAATCAATAATTATCGGTTTAGCAGTGATTTTTCTGCTGGCAAATACGGCATACGCCAAGGCAGAAGGAGAATTTCATCAGCGTGGTGAAGGGCAGAAAGAAAGTATTTTTAAAGAGCTCAATTTGACTCTTGAGCAAAAGAAAAAGCTTGAAGAAAACCGCAGCGCGCAGCGCACAGAGTTAAAGAAGATACATGCGGCAATCAAGGAAAAACAGGCAAAAATACAGGAAGCACTGAAGGCCCCCAGGGTAAGCCGAAATGCAATTGAACCGCTCGTAAATGATATTAAATCTTTACAGGGCCGGTTAATCGATTGCCGGATAAACGGAATTTTTGCGGTTAAGGAGATTTTAACCCCGGAACAGCTCGCTAAGTTTCAGCAGATAGCTGACAATCGCAAAGAGAATAGAAGAAACCGCCTTAATGACTGGAGTGAAAGAAGAAAAGGCATTAATTAGAGGTGCGAAAACAAAGAAATTTCTTGACCTGCCTGATATAACAATTAAAATAAAGATAAATTAAAGCGCAGATTAATAATTTGGTAACTATGGCTAAAGTCAGCGCCACAAAAGAGTATTAAATAGAAAAGCAACCTTTAGGAATACAGGGTTGTTTTTTTATTTACAGTTATCTAAATCTTTCCAACGGCGGACAAAAGAAACTATTATTGTTTTTGGCCCAAAGATTACCACGGATAAAATAATTATTTATAGCAAATAGAAAGGAGAAGCATATGTCTATAGTAAAAGAGTTTAAGGAGTTTGCGATAAAAGGGGATGCTGTGGATATGGCAGTGGGTATTGTTATCGGCGCCGCGTTTGGTAAAATTGTGCATTCCCTGGTAAATGATATTATTATGCCGCCTGTAGGAATGTTGATCGGGGGAGTTGATTTTAAAAATCTGGTAGTAACACTTAAGCCCGCTACAGATACTCTTCCCGCAGTGACTATTAGGTATGGAGCATTTATCAACAATGTTATTGATTTTACGATTGTCGCGGCGTCTATTTTTTTAGTAGTCAGAACAATTTCTGCGTTAAAGAGGAAACAGGTTTAACATAGGATTTTCTCTTGATAATCGTTCTATCCAGTCTTATAATGATTCACAATAAGATAAATTCTTAGCCCCAAATGAAAACTGCCAAATTTTTAAGATTATAATAAAGCTATGAAAGAATGAGAAAAACCGCAGATAAAGCAGCAGTTATTTTATTATTGATCTTTGCCTGTAATAAGTGTGTGTTTGCGCAAGATATTCCCGCAGGGCAGGAGCCGGGGGCCCAGATAGAGCGTTACAAGAAAGATGTTGAGCGGGAAAAAAAGCGTCTTGAATATAAAGAACGCAAAGTTCCCGAAATAAAAGTCGAAGAAGAAAAATCTAAGCCGTCAATCCAGGGCCCATCTTTTGTTCTTAAGGAAGTCAGCGTTATCGGCTCTACTATTTTTAAGCAGGAGGAGTTTAGCGTAATTTATGATCCGTATCTTGACAAAAAAGTAACGTTCCAGGATATTGAGAAAATTGCTGGCAATATTGAGGCCAAATATAAAGAAAAAGGGTATTTTACTACTACGGTTTATATTCCAGAGCAAGAAGTCAAAAATGGCGTAATAGAAGTACGTGTCGCAGAAGGCAAGATGGGCAGACTTGAAGTTGAAGGCAATAAGTGGTTTTCCGCGGAGTTTATAGAAAGATTTTTCCACGTAAAAAAAAATGAAATCCTGAATATTAAAACGGTCCAGCGTGATATCTTGCGGTTAAATAACAATCCCGATTTAGAAATAAAAACCGTAATTTCTAAAGGAAAGGATCCGCAAACCTCTGATATTTCATTAAAAGTACAAAGCAGGCTGCCGTGGCACGTAGGTTTCCTACAGGATAACCGGGGTTCCCGCCTGACAGGGAAATACCGCTCCATGTTATTTACCCGCAGTTCTAATGTTTCCGGTTTAGGTGATACCCTTTTTATCAGCTCACTCTACAGCGGTAAATCCTTCGGCCAATCAGTAAGTTATAATATTCCTTTAGGTACTTATGGGACGAAATTCAACTTCGATGCAACTTATTTTAAAATGAGGCTTGGAAAAGAATATAAATCTTTTGAGATTACCGGCAATACCCAGATTTATACTCCTTATTTTTCTTGGGAGCTGGCTTTAACTGAAAGTTTCGAAGCGGATTTAAATTTAGGCCTGGATATTAAATCAATTAAGAAAAAATCTCTTGGTGAGGTTGATTCAAACGATCAATTGCGCCAGCCGTTTTTTGGTTTCGATTTTTCAAAAACAGATTCTAGCGGGCAAACAACATTCTCGCCGAAATTTAATTTCGGGACATCAGGGTTTCTTGGAGCCTCCCATCGAAATCACCCTACTTCAAGCAGGGCAGGCACAGGGGGTTTCTTTTTTAAATACGAACAATCCTTGAATCGTATACAAAGAATGTTTTCCGACAGCTATATTTCTATCCGCACGCAATTGCAGCTTTCTTCACATACATTGCCATCTTCGGAACAATTCCAGCTTGGCGGAGCGGATTCTGTACGCGGATATCCGGAGGGAGATTACTCGGCAGATGCCGGTGGGTCTGTAAATATAGATTGGTTTTTCCCTATGTATTTAATTCCTAAAACATGGAAATTACCCGCTCAGACAGTTTCTTTACGCAGGCAAATTGAACCGGTTGTGTTTATTGATTTTGGCGGAGGTAAATTAAAGAAAGTACTTTCTGGTGAAGGAAAAGATAAATTTCTTGCCGGCCTTGGCGCAGGCCTGCGCCTTAATTTTAAATTATTTTCTCTTCGTTTAGACTGGGCTAAACGGGTTGGTGACAGGCAAACATCCGGCTCAGGGCCCTCCACTTTTTACTTTACTTTCCAGTCTGAAATTTAATTTCCCATTTTTTCTTGACTTTTATAGAAAATAGGATATATTTTAAGTAGGCCTTTGCCATGCAAGGGTTTACGATAAAGGTAAACTACTTGAAAGAGTAGGGCACAAAGCTATAGGGCCTTCCTCCGTAAATATTTGAAGACGGAAAAGGCAGCCAGTTGCCGAAATCTTAAACTATGTTTATCAAGCGCAAGATTATTCTATTTTTGTATTTGATGCGCGGGTTAAACCCCATTTCGGTAGCTGAAATGGGGTTTTTTATTGGAGTTTAACTGTTTGAAAATACACTAGTTAGGTAATGAAGGAGTAAGATGGATTTTATAATGAAGATTCTTCTTGGCAGTAAAAAAATATCGCGTCAAAAGTTGCGCCTTAAATTAAAAACTGCCTTATCTGTTTCTCTGGCAGCAGCTATATTCTTTGCTGCGTTGATTATTATCATTTATTTCTTTGGGCGCGGCTTGCTCCTTGAGAAGGGTATTGAAGCCCAGAATGAAATGGCAAGAACCTTGGCGTCTTCAGTCGAATCCTCCATTGAGAAACAGGTGGAGGTGTTGAAATTAAACGCAAACAACCAATTTTTAATTGATGCTCTAAAAGAAAATAATTTAAAATACCGGCCCAAAGGTGAAAAAGAAATTAAGCGTTATCTTATGGATATGGATAAGAGGTGGATTGAGGTTTCCGATGAACACCCTTTTTTGAAGGAGTATTTAGATAACAAGCTTAGCCTTGATTTAAGGGAATTAAAAGGAGAAGATAGGAAGTTAATCAGTATTATTGTTGCTGATCGATTCGGAGGTTTGGTTGGTGCTACTACAAGGCCTTCCGGTTTTTATTTCTTTGATAAGTATTGGTGGCTGGATTCATATGCCAAGGGGCACGGTAAGATTTTTATTGGCGCGTCTGAATATGACGAGCAGAATGAATTATGGTATCTTCCGTTTGCTGTTCCGGTTGAAGATCAAGCGCGTTCCGTTATCGGAATTTATCAAGCCAATGTAAACATTAATACGTTTTTTAAGCCTTTGGTTAATTTTAAAATTGGGCAAACCGGGAATGCGGTTCTGGTTGATGATAAAGCTTATCTATTATACCATCGCAGGGCATTGCCTTTTACCAATAAATTCTGTGAATATGAAGAATTCCAGAAAACGCTGCAGAATAGCGAAAAATGGGGGATATTGAAAAGCGCTTACTTTAACCGAGGAAAAAAACTGGTTGCTTATTCGGAGGTTAGCAATGAAGCTTTCTCTGAGAAAAAAGCTGATTGGTATGTATTCGTCCAGCGGGATTTGAATGAGATATTTGTGCCATTAAATAAATTGGTTTTTCTTATGTTTCTCATTGGAATGGCGCTTACTGTCATACTTGCTTTATCCGTGTTTATTTTAAGCGCTCAAGAATCTTCTGATTCTATTTTGCAGATGATCAAGGATTCTCCTGGGGCAAAACCGGAAGAGAAAAATTCCATAGAAAGAAGGATCAAAAACTTATTTAAGCGATAAACCATGAAAAGAGTAGGCTGTTTAATATTTATTATCGCGCTGATTTTGATGCAAACTAGCGTGCTATTTGCTTTGCCTGAGGGTGAACAGGTAGAAGCAGGAAACGCTATTTTTGTACGCCCGGATCAATATACTTTAAATATTCAAGCTAATGATAAAACAGTCATAAATTTCAATAGTTTTAATATCGCTCAAAACGAGACAGTTAATTTTATCCAGCCTTCTGCCGCATCCTCACTTTTAAGCCGCGTCACAGGTGGAGAATCCAGTCAGATCTTCGGCGTCCTTAAGGCAAACGGCATGCTTTTTTTAACTAATACGCAAGGGATTTATTTTGGCCCTTCAGCTCAAGTGCAAGCCAACAGTTTTGTTGCTTCTACACTGGATATTTCCACCAATAACTTCCTCCAACAGAAATATATTTTTGAACATAACTCCGAGTCAGCATATAACCAAATTCTAAATCAGGGGAAGATCAGCGCAAATAATATTGCCTTAATTGCCAGTGCGGTAGATAATCAGGGTATAATCATTGCGCGCAGCGGCAGGGTATTTTTTATATCCGGGGACAGGGCAACGGTAAGTTTTGATGCTAAAAATATGATTCAGGTAGAAGTTGACAGGGAGACTAGCGGTAAGGTTTATGACAAAGACGGAGCTGAAGTTAAGGACGCGCTGGCAAATTCCGGTATTGTTGAAGGGGCGCAGGTAGTAATGGATGCAAAAGTTGCCTCGGATATTTTTAAAAATGCAGTTAATCAGCAGGGCATTATTCAGGCGACGGGGTTAGTAGAGGAGGGCGGCGTAATTCGTATTAAAGCTAATAATAACCTTCAGGTCTCAGGTGTTCTTAAGGCCGAAGAAAAGCCTTCTTCTCAGAGCATTCAGATTTCTTCCGTAGGATCGGTATCGGTAAATGCCGAATTTAATTCTATAGGCAACACTACTATCAGCGCGCTTAAAGATATTTCGGTTAAGGCAGACATAAAAACCGATTCCGGAAACCTTGAACTTTTAGCCGATGCAGATTTAGATGGGGCAGGATCTTTTAACCAGGCGGCAGGCACTCTTATTGTAACTAGTAATACCAGCGGGGCAGTGGATGAAGCAGGGGAATTTGTCGGTAATATTACGGTTCAGTCATCGGGAGAGGGTGTTTTGGCGAATATTAATTCCTCCGCAGGCCTTATTTTAAAGCAGGCAGGTGCGCCGGCTGTTTTCGATCAATCTTTGAATTCCCATATTACTACTAAGGGCGCTCTAAAGATAAGTTCCGGAGTTGTCTTGAATGCAAATAATGCTCTTTATGAAGTCGGTCGAGACTGGATAAATTTAGGAAACTTTAACCCGCAATTTTCAAAAGTTTCTCTGGTATCGGAAATAGAGGCTTTGGTAATCGGCAGTAACATTTTCTATGATTTTTCCATTACCGAACCCGGTAAAATTGTCAAATTCGATTCTGAAAATACACAGGCTATCTTGGGTACTTTAACTTTTAAGGGGGATTACGGTAAGCTGCTCACTGTAACTTCTATAAATCCTTTAAAACAATGGAGCATTAATCCGCAGGGACAAACTGATATTCAATATTCTTTAATTTGTAATTTGAATAATATCCGCGGGCCCCCGCTGGAAGCATTACATTCTTCTTCTTTAGGGAACAACTCTAATCTGCACTTAAATCCTCTCTGGACCGGGGAGGGTGTTTCTATTCATTGGTCAGATCCGAATAACTGGGATACAGGTACAGTTCCTACAGAGTTTGATACCGTTGTCTTTGACGGAATAACCGGAACAAATCCTAACTCATATTCAATTATTGACTCTCTATTTGGCGGGTCTATTTCCGGCCTCATCCTAAACGGTTATAACGGCACGATTAGCTTAGGGCGTGATATTAAGATTGATGGTAACCTTACTTTAGCCAGCGGGAATTTTGCTGCCGGTTCATATACTATTAACATCAGCGGTAACTGGTCAAATCTAGGTGGTAATTATCTAGCAGGTTCCTCCACGATAGTTCTTGGTGATTCCTCAAAACATTCCATAATTACAGGAGATAATACATTCTATAACTTTATATGTAACGAAGCTAATAAAGAGATATATTTTGAATCGGGTAAAACCTTTGTTTTTAAAGGTAAGCTTGAAATTATAGGAGCACCGGATGAAGGCGCCGAGGTTCGTTATATTAAGGTAGCTGCGCTTGAGGCCGGACAGATGTGGTATCTGGATGTTCAGAATAACTATATTCTGGAAAGAGTCCAGATTAGCGATTGCCGGGCCCTGAATCTTGTTGATATTCCGATAGGAATTGATGCCGGAGGAAACGAAAATCTTATTATTGACCCGGTTTGGGACGGTGGTGGTTATACTAACAACTGGTCTGAGGCTTTGAATTGGGATGGCAATCTGGTGCCGCAGGCGCAAGACCCGGTCACCTTTAACTCTACTTCTAGTAAAGACTGTATAATTGATGTTTTGGGCACTTGGGCCGGAGGAGTTATGATTATAACCGCTGACTATGCGGGAACCATAACTCTCAACGCTACGGCCATTACTATAGGCAATTTTTATCAGGCCGCAGGTACTTTTCAGGTAAATTCCGCAGCTACAATAACCGTAAACGGGGACTTTAATGTTACAGGCGGCACATTTACCTGCGGCTTAAGCACAACCACTTTTGCCGGAGCAGGCAATCAGGCGCTAAATAACACACAGCCTTTTTATAATTTAACGATCAATAAGCCATCCGGTGTAGTGATCTTAGGTTCAGATTTAGATGTTGATAATAACTTGACTTTGACTGCAGGCGGTATTGATGTGTCTATTTCTAACTATAACATGACAATTTCTGGCAACTGGGTTGATTCAACAGCTTGTTCTTTTGCGGCAAGAAATGGCACCGTAACTTTTGACGGTACAGGCGCTCAAACTATAACAAGCTATTTAAGTTTTTATGATTTCATAATTAATAAGGTCTATGGAACTGCCACTTTAGGGGTAGCGCTAGATGTTAACGGCAGCCTTACTTTAGCCAGCGGAACATTCTCTTGCTCTAGTTATGATATAACAGTTTCAGGAGACTGGATTGATACTGGTGATGCTTCTTTTACAGAAGGTACGCGCAGCGTAACTTTTGATGGCACCGCAGACCAGGTTATTAATAGTAATGAAGCCTTTTATAGTATTGTTATAAATAAAACTAGCGGAGAAGCTACAATTAGCGCAGATACCTCCCTTGGCGGAAGTTTAACCATTACAAGCGGCACATTAAATCTTGATGTGAGCCTGACGGTGACCGGAAGCTTAACACTTACTTCAGGTATCTTAAACCTTGGCGCTGATTTGACAGTTAACAGCAGTATTACTTTAGTTTCCGGCACATTTGACGTATCGGAAAATAATTATACAGTTACCGCAGGTGCAAGCTGGACTGATACGGCTAACGTATTTAATTCAAGGTCAGGCACGGTTAATTTTAAAGGGACAGGGACCTTAACCTCAAGTGTACCGTTTTATAATTTAACTTTTTCCGTAGGAGGCACAAATACGCTTGGGGCAGATTTGGATGTAAACGGTCTGCTTACTTTTACCGCAGGAGTATTGGATGTCTCTGATTCTAATTATACTGTTCGTGTTGCCGGCGGCTGGGTTGATACAGGCGGAACTTTTACCAAAAGATCAGGGGTCGTAATTCTGGACGGGCCGGGAGTGCTTTCCACAAATGACTCGTTTAATAATTTAACTATAGATACCTCCGGGACAATTACCCTTGGGCAGGCGCTTACAGTTACCGGCAACATTACACTTGCTTCCGGTACTCTTGATGTATCGGAATCAAATTATGGCATAACTTTATCGGGAAATTGGATAAATACCGCAGGTACATTGGTTTACCGGGCAGGTTTACTTACCGTTAATGACGCAACTCAAACTACAACTTTTTCAGGTTCAACCGTTTTTTACAGCCTAACTTGCGCAACTGCCGGTAAAGCCTTGGTTTTTACTGTCTACTCTACTCAAACAATAGCCGGAGTCCTTACTTTAACCGGAACTGCCGCTAACCTGATAACTTTAAGGAGTTCTGTAAGCGGCTCAACCTATACAATTACCGATTCCGGAACTGAATCCATAACTTTAATCGACATCCAGGATTGCACTGCTACCAATAGTATCACTCCAACCGCAGGAACATGGTTTAACAGAGGCAACAACACTAACTGGGTAGACGGAGCAAATGCTACCAATGTCTGGCTGGGAACTACTGCAAGCTGGAATACTGATTCTAACTGGAGCCAGGGGCATGTGCCGACATCCAGTGAAAGCGTAATTATCCCCGATACCGATAATGATCCGGTGCTTGATGCAGCGGCAAATATCCGGGCGATCCTGATCGATTCGGGAGCAATTTTAGACTTAAATGGTTATGATTTTGTAAAGAATGCAGCAGGTAGTTTAAATAATAACGGAA
>JAQTQQ010000019.1:0-4291 GCA_028712175.1 Candidatus Omnitrophota bacterium
TGGCGGAGAGGCAGGGATTCGAACCCTGGAACCTTGCGGTTACGTGTTTTCCAAACACGCGCGCTCGACCACTACGCGACCCCTCCAAATCTGTATTTCTTAAAAAATTATTACCAAAAACACAAAGCTCATGCTCTGCGCCGTTTAAATTTTGCTTGTCGCAAAAGTACTAACTCAGGCACTCCGCTCGCTGCAGTGCCGTTTAAATTTTGCTTGTCGCAAAATTTAAACGGAGAGTGGAGGATTCGAACCTCCGGTCATCTTACGACGACAACGGTTTTCGAGACCGCCGCATTCAACCAGCTCTGCCAACTCTCCAAAATTATTCGGTGGGGCAGAGATTCGAACTCTGGGTGGACTTACGCCCACAACGGTTTTCAAGACCGCCGCTATCGACCACTCAGCCACCCCACCAGTTATCAATTAATTCTAACAGTAGCTTTCTTCCTTGGCCACTTTTAAGGAAATTTTCACGCTTCCTGGTTTCTGTTATCGAAGTATATTGTTCTTTATAAATAACATCCAAAGGTCTTCTTGATTGTGTAGACCTAACTTTTCCGCTATTATGATAAAATAAACGTTTTTCTAAATCAGAAGTACTGCCTATATACAATCTACCGTCCTGCTTGCTTTTTAATACATAAACCCAATACATCTTTTATCAACGGTTTTTCCGCCAGAGGCGGACCCGCCACGATTTGTGGCGGGCAAGACCGCCGCTATCGACCACTCAGCCACCCCACCAGGACCTAAAACACGAACAGCTGCTTAAAAACAGCATAAAATATATTTCTGGCTATATTAAAGGAGATGTTGCAGAAATTAACGAATGAATACTCGTTAAAAATAAGGCTAAGCCCGAAAGCAAGCAGCGCAACGTTTAATATAAAAATAAAAGAAAACCCAAAAATATAATTCGCCTTTAGAAAATCGCCTTTTTTAGCGCGGATAGTTTTAGCCGAGAATGTCAGGTGCAAAATTGTGCTAAAACCTATCAGAAAAAGCGTGTATTCAAGAAGCCATCCGGCGCAAATTCCCAGGGATAATACGCCATAGATAACAAAAAACAGGATTGTGTATATCGGCAGTAAAAACGGGGCAACATTAATCATCGGCTTAAAGAAACTAAACACAACTTCTAAAAGCTTATGCCCTTTATTATAAATTACTACCGGTTCCCAAATAAACAGGTAAATCAGAAGAAAAGTAACCACCCCGTTCCAAAATATCTTCTGCAGGCCTGCGCCTATTTGAGAAAATTCATTAAAAAAAGACACAGCAGATGAATAAACAAAAGGCAGGATAAGAACGGCCAAAATAATTTTGATTAATCCAAAGAGTTTGCTGGATAAACCGGAAACCTTGCTTGAGAAATCCCCGAAAAGCCCTCCGAAATCATTTTGCGCAAAATCATCCTTTCCCTTTGGGGGAAGTTTCTCAGAAAATTCTTTTTTGGCCATTTAAATACGGCTGCAGGGCTTTAGGAATTAAAACCGAGCCGTCCTCCTGTTGGTAATTTTCTAATATCGCCACAACCACTCTGGCTAAAGCAACGCCTGAACCATTTAAGGTATGCAAAAACTCTATTTTCTTGCTTTCCTTGCGGCGGAATCTTATATTTGCCCGGCGCGCCTGAAAACTTTCAAAGTTACTGCAGCTTGAGACTTCAAGCCATTTATCCGAGCCTGAAACGTATACCTCAATATCATAACATTTACTGGCAGCAAAACTTAAATCCTGCGTAGCAAGCAACATCAACCGATAAGGAAGCTCTAAAAGCTGAAGGACCGCCTCGGCGTTGGCCACAAGCTTCTCTAACTCATCAAAAGAATCTTCCGGCCTGACAAATTTAACCATTTCAACTTTGTCAAATTCATGCACGCGGACCAGTCCCCGCGTATCTTTACCATAAGAACCCGCCTCTCTTCTGAAACAGGCGGTATAAGCAGTATAATAAATAGGCAGCTTATCTTCTTCCAGTATTTCATCACGGAAAATATTAGTTACCGGGACTTCTGCGGTAGGAATCAAAAAAAGGTCATCATCTTTTAGTTTGTACATATCTTCTTCTAGTTTCGGCAGCTGTCCTGTGCCAAGCATCGAGGCGCGGTTAACTAAAAATGGGGGGAAAATCTCAGTGTATCCGTGCTTATCGGTATGAAGATCGAGCATGAAATTTATCAGCGCGCGCTCAAGTTTCGCACCCCAGCCTTTAAAAAGGATAAAATTGGAACCGGTGATCTTGGTTGCGCGGTTAAAATCCACGATATCTAAATTCTGGCAAATCTCGATATGGTTAAGCGGCTTAAAATCGGGCTTCCTAACATCTCCCCAGCTGCGTACAATTTTATTGCAAGCTGCATCACCCGTTGGTAAAGACGCATGCGCTACATTAGGGATATTTAACAACAGCTTGTTTAATTGCATGTCTTTATCTTTTATATCAGCATCTAACTCGCCGATACGCTTTGAGATCTCTTTCATCGAAGAGATCTTTGCCTTGGCGTCTTTTTTCTCTTTAAGCAAAATACTTATTTCATCGTTAGCTTTATTGCGTTTTGAAGCCAATTCTTCAAACTCCGCCAAAGCCTTACGGCGGGCATCATCGATAATAATAAGGCTGTCTATGTCAATCTTTAGGGCGCGCCTATTAATTGACTGTTTTACTAAATCCTGATTTTCCCTTATAAATTTTATGTCTAACATTTATCCCTTTATCACGCCCAAAGGCCGCATACGGCAGACTCTTTTGCCTATTCCGGCATTAGCCACTACATCTACCACTTGATTTACGTCTTTATAAGCCAAAGGCGCCTCTTCAGCAAGAGTGTTCCGGCCGGAGGCTTTCACTATTATACCTTTAGATTTTAATTCTTTCAACAATATATCTGAGCTAACGGATCTTAAAGCTGCTGTGCGCGATTTCAGGCGGCCTGCGCCATGACAGGTGCTGCCAAAAGTATCTTGCATTGCCTTATCTGTGCCCGTTAGCAAATATGAATTCCTTCCCATGTCTCCGGGGATAATTACCGGTTGCCCTATTTTTCTATACCTTTCAGGTATCTGGGCATGATCCGGGCCAAAGGCACGCGTTGCACCTTTACGGTGCACGCAGAGTGTCTTCTCCTGCCCGTTAACTGTGTGCTTTTCTATTTTTGCGATATTGTGGGCAACATCATAGATCAGAAACATCCCCAGTTTCTGCCATGATAAATTAAATATTTTCTCGAATGCCGCCCGCGTTAAATGCATCAGGCATTGGCGGTTTGCCCAGGCATAATTAGCTGCCGCGCGCATTGCCCCCAAATAAGCCTGGCCATCACTGGATTTAACCGGAGCGCAGGCAAGCTGCCTATCAGGCACATTGATCTTGTATTTTGCCAGGTTTTCTACCATTTTACGCGAATAATCCTCGCAAATCTGGTAGCCAAACCCGCGTGAACCCGAATGGATCATAACCATTACCTGGCCTAAATTTAAACCCAGCGCAGCGCATGCCTCAAGATCATAAAGCTGGTCAATTACCTGCACTTCCAGAAAATGATTTCCTGAACCAAGCGTGCCCGACTGGGATTTGCCGCGCTCAAAAGCCCTCTCTGAAACAGCCTGCGGGTCTGCCCCCGGCATTTGCCCGTTTTCCTCTGTGCACTCAAGGTCATCCTCTGTCCCAAATCCTTTTTCTACTGCCCAGCGCGCCCCCTTAATTAATATTTCCTTTTCTTCTTTTACCCCCACTCTTATATTACCGCTAGAGCCGACTCCTGCCGGGACATCGGAAAACAAACGATAAATCAAATCCTGAAG
Source organism: Candidatus Omnitrophota bacterium (assembly GCA_028712175.1). Classification (GTDB taxonomy): domain Bacteria; phylum Omnitrophota; class Gorgyraeia; order Gygaellales; family Profunditerraquicolaceae; genus UBA6249. The sequence continues at coordinate 3,805 of JAQTQQ010000019.1, forward strand.
TTTATCGTTTATATCCTCCTGCGCTAAATTGGTTTTTAACAACCTAACCCCGCAGTTTATATCAAAACCCACTCCCCCGGGAGAAATAACCCCTCCATCATCAATATCCGTAGCCGCCACGCCTCCAATCGGAAAACCATAACCCCAGTGTATATCGGGCATGGCCAGAGAATTATTCACGATTCCCGGCAGAAACGCGACATTGGCTACCTGCTCCAATGCTTTATCCTGAAAGATACTTTCTAATAATTTTTCGCTGGCATAAATTAATCCGGGGACTAACATGCCCGGCTTATAACTTTTAGGTATCCGCCAGCGGTAATCGTCTATTTTTTCTAATTGCATTTTAGGTTCAGACATCAAAGATCACCTCTGCCTGCCAAAGAGAGCCGGTTTTTCCAACTTTAAGCCGGTGATATGTAGCCGCTTTAATTTCAATATTCGTCTTATAATTGCTGATATGCTCGCCGGTAATAACCGCATCGAC
>JAQTQQ010000019.1:4391-11957 GCA_028712175.1 Candidatus Omnitrophota bacterium
AGTTTGTTTATTCTACCTCAAAAATTGTCACTATTCAATTACAAATATGCGCCTAGGTGGGCTCGAACCACCAATAACCAGTTCCGAAGACTGGTGCCTTATCCATTAGGCAATAGGCGCAGTTAAATTATCTCTGCCTTATCCCCAAGGATTCTTTTAATTTCTTTTAGCTTAGCTCTTTCCACGGGAAAAACATTCTTTTCGGCGGTTGAGCGAACAGGAGAATTCAACTGGATCTTATCAGGATTTATACGGTTGATTACTTTTGCTAATTCTTTGATGTGGCCGGGCGCATCATTCAACCCTGCAATAAGCATTACCTCAAGCCAGATTGCTCCGTTAAACTCTTTCCTTAAGGAAACAAGGCCTTCGATAATTTCATTTAGTTTTATTCCGGAATTCGGCCGGTCAATCTTGGCGAATATTTCGGGGTTAACCGCATCTAAGGAAGGTACGATTAAATCTACTTTTAAAAGCTCCTTGCGCACAAGAGGGTCGCCTAACAGCGTAGAATTTGTGATTACGGCAATTTTTGCGCCGGTTGCTTCTTTTACCCGCTCAATTAACTCTCCAATACGGGTATTTAAGGTCGGCTCACCCAGCCCGGAGAGAGTGACGAATTTCAGTTCTTTAGTTTGCTGCGGGTTTCCTTCCATCCAGGATTTTAATTCAGAAATTATTTCGCTGACCTTAGCGTATTCTTCTCTTTTAAATACGGTTTTACCGACACTGCCCCATTGGCAATAAATGCAATCCAAATCACACACCTTATTAGCAGATAGGCTTAAGCCTAATGAAAGGCCCAAGCGGCGTGATTTTATCGGTCCATAGATATATTTCATTAAACAAACCCTGGTAATATTTTAGTTAATAAAACACCTGACTTTAGCAGGCCTTATTCACCCCTAAACTATAGACTATAGTCTAATATAAGGGCGCTACCTAACTAAGCAGCGCCCTAAAGTTTATTCTTCTGATCTGCAAATCTTCCTAAATTATTTGACTTCAACCAGGCAATTATGCGATCCAAATGTGTTTGATACGCAAGAAGTACAGCGCGGGTCATTCATCCAATTATCATCGACGACAAACTTATATTCATGCCTGCCCGGTTTAAGGGCAACTTTAGCAACCCAATTACCCTTACTATCCTTCTTGGCAATTAATTTCTTAGTATTCCACTTATTAAAACTTCCGGCAACCGTAACTTTTTTGGCTGTCGGTGCATATAACTTAAATTCCGTTGGTTTTGCTCCTGCTGTCCGTGGCATATACCCCTCCTTTTTTTATATTATCTTTACACTACAAACAACTGCTGTCAAGAAGTTTTATACTGCGACAATTGCGATACCTTTTCTATCCGCTAAGGCGACGCTTTCTTCTTTATCAATAAAAATGGTTTTTCCTGCTTCAAAAGCAAGGCATTTTGCGCCGGAGCGGACAAGGTTCTTTGCGGTATTTAAACCGATAACCGGTATATCAAAACGCATGTCCTGCTTAGGCTTACTTACCTTAACAATTATAACCTTGCCTCGGGCAATTTTTCCTGCCCTGCGGATTAATTGATCCGTTCCTTCAAAAGCCTCAACCGCCACAATCGCCTTACTCTTTACAGCAACAGTCTGGCCTATATCTAAATCAGCAACTGCCTTGGCTAATTTTAAACCAAAATAAATATCCTCCCAGGCGTCAAAATCCGGCTGGGTCCTTGTAAGTATTCCTTTTTTAGGCAGGTATTCTTCTATAAAAATGGTAGAGTCTAAAAGAGGCAGGCCTGCTGCTTCAAGCATCCGGGCAACAGAACCAAACAAAGTGTCTGTTTTCTTATCTTTAAGGTTTTGTAAGATTTGCCTTAATTCTTTGCTTTTATTTATTTCCTTGCTAAATAACCTGCGCGGGCTGATTTGCCCAGCCATAACCACACCATCGACTTTTTCGGCTTTTAATATATCAAACATCCTGCCAAATTCAGAAAGCCCGATCCAGTAAGTTTTGTCGACGAGCTTATTTATCCTGGGAGAGGTATCGCCTTTAATGGCAAGAGCAATAATTTCACAGCCGTGTTTTTTGGCGCTTTCTGCAAAAAGGAGAGGGAATTTTCTGTTCCCGGCTATTAAACCGATGCGTTTCATAATTTAACGGCAGGAGCGTGTCAGTCCGCGCCCAGAGCTCTTAATAAAATTAATCAGATAAGCTACTTCCTCGCTTTTCTCTGATTCCTTTTCTAATTTCTCAATAGCGTGTTTTACGGATATCCCTGAATTAAATACCAGCTTAAAGGCCCGGTCAATTTGTTTAATCGACTCGCGCAAAACCCCTGTCCGCCTTAAGCCGATCAGATTTAAACCATAAACACGCGCAGGATGCCCATCGCATGTTGAAAACGGCGGGATATCCTGAACAACCTTGGAGCATCCGCCGGTAATTGAAAGCTTCCCGACACGTACAAATTGATGAATGGCAACAATGCCTCCGATTACCGCTCTATCCTCAATTACTACGTGCCCGGCAAGAGTACTATTATTTGCCAAAACACAGTTGTTCCCGACTATACAATCATGGGCGACATGCGAATAAGCCATAAGCAGGTTGTTATCCCCTATGGTTGTGCGGCCGAGCTCTCCTGTGCCCGGATTAAGCGTGCAATATTCGCGGATAATATTATTATCCCCTATTTCCAAGAACACTTTTTCGCCTTTAAATTTAAGGTCTTGCGGCCGGCTGCCGACTACCGCGCCGGTAAATATTTCGCAGGATTTGCCAATTGTTGTATTTCCTTCAAGCACGCAATGCGAGCCGATTTTAGTGTTTTCTCCGACGGTTACGCCGTCAGAGATTACGCTAAAAGGGCCGACAGTTACGCCTGAAGCTAATTTTGCTTTTGGAGAAACTATCGCTTGCGGATGTATTTGCATGTTTAGTCCTCAACAAGGGCAAACATTAAATCTGCTTCAGCCACAACTTTTCCCTCTACCTTAGCCTTACCGTGAACGGTCCCGATTTTTGAACGCATCTTTCCTGCTTCCACTTCAAAAACAAGCGTATCCCCCGGGACAACTGTTTTTCTAAATTTCGCATTATCAATGGCCATAAAAAAAGCGAGTTTCCCCCTGTTTTCTTCGCTGGCCAGCATCATCACTCCGCCGACTTGAGCCATTGCTTCAATAATAAGCACTCCGGGCATAACCGGACGATTCGGGAAATGCCCCCTGAAGAAATAATCATTCATTGTCACATTCTTAATGCCGACTGCGCGTTTGCCTTTCTCTAAGTGGGTTACGCGGTCCACAAATAAGAACGGCTCACGATGGGGAAGTATCTTCATAATTTCGTTGATATCCAAAACTTCTTTCATGGCGGCTGCTCCTTGAGTTTTAATTCTTTGTTCGTGGATCTTCTGGGTTATTTTTAAATTTAACGAATGCCCGCTTCTTAATGCGATAACATGCCCGCAGATTGAACATCCTGCAAGGTAAAGATCGCCGATTAAATCCAAAATCTTATGCCTTACAAATTCGTCCTTAAATCTCAAGGTATTATTGATTACGCCGGTTTTACCGACTACTAACGTATTTTGATAACTGGCGCCCATGCCAAAACCCTGATTCTTTAACCGGTCTACTTCATCCTCAAGACAGAAAGTCCGTGCGGGCGCAATCTCTTTTTTAAAAGAACCAGCATTAACGGTTAGCTCTAGAAATTGTGACTCAAGAAGAGGATGGTCATAGTTTAAGGTGTAGGAAACCTTAAACTCTTTAGACGGTAAAACTGTAATTGAAGTCGAGCCTTCCTGAACAGTTATAGGTTCAACAACGGTATAAATATATTTTTGTTTTGCCTGCTCTCTTAGCCCTGCACTCTCAAGGGCCTCTACAAAACCTAAGGCGCTACCGTCTAATCCGGGCAGCTCATTGGCATCTATCTCAACATCGATATTATCTATTCCCAGGCTGGATAATGAAGCCATGAGATGTTCGATAGTCTGTACTTCAGCAAGGCTGTTTCCGATAGAGGATCTCCGGCTGGATTTATCCGCCAGCAAGGAATCTGCATTAGCTTTTATCCTGGGGGCATGCAGGATATCCGTGCGGATAAAAGTTACGCCGCAATCCGCTTCTGCGGGCTTAAAAACTACATTTACTTTTTTACCCGTATGTATTCCGAAACCATTAAGGAAAACTTCCTTGGCAATTGTCTTCTGTTTGTCCATTTATTTATTTAACTTGGCCTCAAGGCTATCGATCTTTTTCTTCAACTCCTTAACCAGATCAAATAACTTGGGTAAATTCTGCAGGCTGGCATTTACTCTTTGCGTAGTCATATATGGGCGGGCAGGATAGCCTGAAACCATAGTGTCTTTGGGGACAGACTTAGCTACTCCGGATTGCGCGGTAACTATGGCGTTATCTCCGATATTGATGTGCCCGACTAACCCGGCTTGTCCGCCTAAGGTCACACTGTTACCGATAATCGTACTGCCTGATATGCCCACTTGGGCGACAATTAAAGAATTCTCCCCGATAACTACATTGTGGGCAATCTGAACCAAGTTATCAATTTTAGTGCCGCGGCCGATTATAGTTTTATCAAAGCGCGCCCGGTCAATAGTAACATTAGCGCCAATCTCCACATCATCTCCAATCTCAACAGTGCCAACTTGAGGGATCTTATGATGTGCACCTTTGATGGTCGCAAACCCAAAACCATCGCTGCCTATAACGGAACCGGAATGAATAACTACACGATTTCCTATATTAATACGCTCCCGTATTGAAACGTGCGGATAAATAAGCGTATTATTCCCGATCTTTGTGTGATGGCCGATATAACAGCCTGCGTAGATTATGGTATTATCCCCGATTTCGACATCATCTGCGATAACCGAATACGCCCCGATAGCCACATCGCGCCCTAAAATAACATTTTTACCCACGACAGCAGTAAAATCTATTGCCTTAGGATGCCCGGCTTCCTCGGGCGTAAACATAGAGATAATTTTTACAAAGGCCAGCGAAGGATTATCGATAAGAATAACCGGTTTATTTATTTTTTGCGCGTCAATTTCAGCTGAAGTAACAATTGACGAAGCCCGCGTCTTATCCATTAGAGAGCTGTATTTAGGGTTAGATAAAAACGTAATATCCCCCTCGGTTGCTTCCCTAATCCCTGAAGCTCCGGTAATCAGCACGTCTCCGTCGCCGACAACACGCCCGCCGATAAGTTTAGCTATCTCTTTAAGTGTTTTCTGCACTTATTTCTTTTGCCCCTTATTTAAGATTTCAATGACTTTATCCGTAATATCCATACTTTTTGCCTGATAAACCAGCACCCTGTCATTAAACACAATGGTGTATCCTTCCTTCTCGGCATGTTTTTTGACTGCTTCCTGAATATCCCCGAGAAGCTCCTTCATTTTATCCTCCTGCTCTTTACGCAGGTCAGCCTGTTTCTGGCGGTCATAATCCTGGAATGCTTTTACTTTTGCCTGAAGGTCGTCTTTCTTTGCCTCTCTTTCTTTGTCATTAAGCAGGTTTAATTTATCCTGAAATGCTTTTAAATCTGCGACCTTCTTATCGCGTTCTTCCGTATAATTCTTTTCTTTATCGCTTAAAGTCTTATCATACCCTTTGGTTTTATTGTATTCGCTAAAAGCCCTGCTTAAATCAACATAACCGAGCTTATCCTCAGCCTGAGCATTCCCCACAAATAAAACTAAACTAAAAATTGCTACAGCTGCCCATATTGCTATTGTTGCTTTTCTCATCTTGCTTCCTCCTTGCAGTGTTATTTATTTTTTAATAACCTACGAGCTGACTAAAACCCATGGCTTGCGCTAAAGTGGAACCGGCCGGCCTTTTTATCGCTTTCCCCTGCCTCTTTATCCATAGGTATACCATAATCCAGCATTATCGGGCCGATAGGGGTTTTAATACGCAGGCCTAAACCGAAACTGGATTTAAAGCCTCCGGAATTCTCCACCCCATTAGCGTCTTTAGAAGAAAATATATCCCCTATTTTCTCCCAAACATTACCTACATCATAAAAAGCCGCAACTTTTAAGAAACTAAATAACGGATAAGTATATTCAATGTTACCTACTGCCATAGAAGCGCCGCCCAGCGGGTCCTTGGACAAAGGATCAACCGGGCCGACTTTTCTTTCTTCATACCCTCTAACAGTGTAAGCGCCGCCGGCAAAGAATCTTTCATAAATAGGGATTTTTTCCGTATTATCATAAGGCTCCGCTAAGCCGATTCTTCCTCTTAATTCAAGCACGGCGCCTTTAGGCAGGGGGAAATAATGTGATGCGCGGGTAAACAATTTCCAATAATCTTTGTCTCCGCTAAGCGGCCCTCCGGCAAAATCAAAAGCAACGGTGAACAAATTGCCTTTTCTGGTATCAAAAATATTGTCCCGCGTATCAAATGTTAAAGAAGGAGAAATAACGCTAATCACGTTTTTCCCTACTTCACTTAATAAATCACTGGATGCATCGCTTGAAGGATTACTGATTTTTATCTCATCAAGCCGGTAAGTGAGGCCTCCTTTTAAGTGTTCGGATATTTCTTTACCTAAGCGCAGGTCGCCTCCGGTAACCGCTTCATCATAACCGTATCCTACGTCAGTAGCCCGCTTATGTTTACGGCGGTATACATCAAAACCGAAGGAAACCGGGTAATCAAACATCCACGGCTCGGTAAAACTCAACTCATAGCCATCGCTCAAATTACCTATAGATGCGCGCAATTTTAAATTTTGCCCGCCGCCGGTAAAATACGGCCAGTTTCTCCAGTCAAAATTCTTTTGTTCAATCTCGACAAAACCAATAAACTGGTCCACCGTACTATAACCGCCGCCAAAACTAAATGCCCCGGTTTTGGTTTCCTTTACATCCACCATCAAATTCTTCTTATCCGCGCTCTGGGTTTCTTCTGTATCATAACTTATCTCATCAAAAAATCCTAAATTCTGCAGCCTTTCTTTGCTGCGGCGAAGTTTTTCTCCGTCAAATTTATCCCCGGGATGAATCCTCATCTCTCTGCGGATAACCAAATCCTTAGTTTTAATATTACCCCGGACTTTAATCTTATCTACATAAACAATCTGGTTTTCGGTAATTGCATAAGTTATATCCACACGGCCGGTTTCCGGATTGACTATTTCAGACTGCTCAACTATCGCAGAAATATACCCCCGGTCAAAATACAGCCCCTGAATATTGGTAATGTCTTGTCTCATTGCCTCGCTGCTAAAAACTTTACCCGGAATACAGTCGCTTAAGCGGGAGATGACTTCTTTTTCTGTAATATCATTATTGCCCTTAACAATAACTGAACCGACAATGTATTTTTTGCCTTCGGTGACCTTAATCATAATATATAAAAGATGGGCTTTCTTGGGGTCTTGCTTAACTTCATATTCTACCGCAACATCAGTAAAACCTTCCCGCTGATAAAATGATTTAATACGTTCTATGTCCTCTTTGATTACCTCATCCTTTAAGACCCCGGCATTAAAAAACCAGGCGCGTTTAGTCTTAAGCAGCTTAAGGATGCGGGCATCCGG
>JAQTQQ010000020.1 GCA_028712175.1 Candidatus Omnitrophota bacterium
GTAGCGACTCAAATGGTCAAAGATGGGGATGAGCTAAATATCGGCGAAGGCAAACTCAAGGTTATTTATGCCCCCGGACATACGGATGACACAATAAACCTGTATTCGGAAGGCATGGTTTTTACCGCGGATGTGCTTTTAATCGGCAGTGTAGGAAGGTCAGATTTTCAGAATGGTTCTCCTGAGTCAATGTTTGATACCTTGCAGAAGCTAAAAGCTTTAGCCGGTAATACGGTAGTTTTTCCCGGCCATGATTACCATGAAAAGAAATCCTCTACTATAGCGATCGAAAAAGAAAATAATCCATTTTTAAAAGAAGGGTCAAAGGAAAGATTTGTCAGTAATATGCGCGCTAAAGTGCTCCAGAAACCTTTTAATATTGACAATATTATCCGCGTCAACCGTAAAGGCGAGGCTTTGTCGCTGGAAATGGTCACTCCTAAAGAAGCAAATCTGTTAACCGGTAATGACCCACAGGTAAAGTTTTTAGATGTGCGTTCTGTTTTGGAATTTAACCAGGCGCATATTAAGGATTCTATTAATCTGCCTATTGATATGTTAGCGGCAAAAGTAAACGAATTAAGCCAGGCTAAGCAGGCGTATATAGTTCTTTGCCGTACGGGAAATCGTTCTCCGATGGCCGCGGATATGCTCATACAATCAGGGATACACCCGGTAAAAGTAATGGATGGAGGGATGGTCCGCTGGCAGAAAGAAAGGCTTCCAGTTGTAAGGGGAGAAGGAGGGGTTTCTTTGGAAAGGCAGGTTAGGGTTATAGCCGGAAGCCTTGTTTTGTCCGGCATACTTTTATCATGGTTTATTCACACCTGGTTTATAGGGATATCAATATTTGTTTGCTGCGGGTTAATTTACGCCGGACTTACGGATAATTGTTTAATGGGTATGCTGCTTATGAATTTGCCCTATAATAAAAAACTCTATAAGGCTAAATTAGGGGGCGGCACCTGCTCAATTGGTGATAAATAGGGGAGGTAGGGGGTGCGTTTTTCCTCTTGCACAATGAAGGGGGTGGAGGTTTTTGTGCGCGGCCTTTTTGAAGTTTAATTTATTTTTTTCTTGACATACCACACAAATGTGTGGTATATATGTGGAGATGAAAGAAAAGCCGTATTTAACCCCAAAACAGGAGAAGGTGCTTAATTTTATCCGCAGGCGGGTAGGAGAGAGGCTCCCTCCTACAATTCGTGAAATAGGGGAGGAGCTGGGGTTTAAATCAACAGGAACAGTAAGGGACTATTTAAAAGCTTTAATAGAGAAAGGTTTGGTGAGGCGTATGAATAATAAATCCCGTGCAATTGAATTAACTGAACGCGCGTCTTTTAAAATTCCTATAATTGGTACTATAAATGCCGGTAAGCCGGGTTTGGCTTATGAAGAAATTCAAGGTTATGTTGATGCTGATGATTTATTTCTCGGCCGCCTTGGTTTTGATGATGTTTTTGCGCTACGTGTTAAAGGCGACAGCATGATTGATGCCGGTATCCTTGATGGCGATGTTGCGATCATTAAGAAACGCCCTAATGCCGACAACAATGATATAGTTGCCGCGTTATTAGATAATAATGAAGTTACTTTAAAAAGGCTGCGTAGCCGCTCCGGTAAGTTCCATCTTGAGGCCGCCAATGTTAATTACCCGCCTATTTTTGAAGAGTTTAAGGTTATCGGTAAATTAATTACAGTTATTAGAAAATACTAATCTGGTGTAAATGTTTGAGGAATGGAAATGTCAGATATTGTTCGGCAGGAAGTTATTGAAGAAAAGATATTCTTAATTAGAGATCTGAATGTGATGCTGGATAGTGATCTTGCTGAACTTTATGGAGTTCAGACTAAAGTATTTATTCAGGCAGTAAAAAGAAATAAAAAACGTTTTCCGAATGATTTTATGTTTCAATTGTCAGAAAGAGAGTTTGAAAACTTGAGGTCACAATTTGTGACCTCAAGTTGGGGTGGCAGACGTTATTTACCTTATGCTTTTACCGAACAAGGAGTCGCGATGCTCTCTAGTATTCTTAATAGCGAAAGAGCTATCTTGGTAAATATCGGTATAATGCGGATATTTGTTAATATACGCAAGTTAATTTCTGCGAACAAGGGAATGCTTAATAGATTTACTCAATTGGAAGATAAAGTCCAATCACATGATAAGAAAATAAAGAAAATTTTTGAAGTTATCCATAAATCATCAGATGTAAAATTATTATCTCCAGGAAAACCATTTTCAAATAAAAAAACTATTAGGGATATTATAGTTTCATGTAAAAAGTATATTTATTGGATAGATAAATATTTTTCGAAGGTTGGGTTAGATTGGTTGTCAGAGTCGCTTGATACTGGAAAAGTTAAAGATATAAAAATTTTGATGTCATTAGAAAAAGTGGATAAAATAATTTTATCTTTGTATAAAGATTTTAAAAAAGAACTTAAAGACGCCGGCGCAAATTGTGAGTTAAGGGTTATTGATAGTAAATTGAATACTAATATTCATGATAGATGGATTATTTCAGAAAATTTATGTTATAACATTCCCTCAACCGATACTATTGCTAGGGGTCAATATAGTGAAGTAAAAAGAACGGTGAATTTTCCTCCATTTAAAGAATGGTGGGAGAAAAGCAAGGATATTTAAATGAATCAAAATAGTTTTAGTCCTAAGGCGCGCTGGGATAGGTTTGAGCCGGACAAAGCCGGTTTTAATCCTGATTGTTTAGATGAAAGGATTGATGTTCTGGCGTTTTTTAAGCATGCCAAAATATACCCCAAAAGTTTTACCTGGCATGATAAAGAGTACCGGATAGAAAGTATTACCTACAACTGGCAGGAACGCATTGGCCAGGCATTGGTCAACTATTTTTCCGTTCTTTGCGCAGGCCAGATCTACCAGATATCTTTTAACAATTCTACCTTCCGCTGGCAAATTGATAAATTGATTAGTTAAATAGTCGATGGACTATAGGCGATAGTCGATAAAATAGTTAATGGACTATGGTCGATAAAAAATTCAAAGTTAAAAGGTTTTATAGACCATAGACTATTGGCCATCGACGCTTACGCTTATGATACTACACCTAGACATGGATGCTTTTTTTGCTTCAATTGAGCAGGCAATTAATCCGCGCCTAAAAGGAAAACCTTTGGTTGTCGGCTCGCGCGGCAGCAAAATGCAAACGGTAGTTTGTGCAGCCAGCTATGAAGCTAAGGCTTTGGGGATCCATTCCGGAATGCCTTCCCGGGAGGCTTTTGCTATCTGCCCGGATTTAGAGTTTGTTGCAGCGGACCAGGCAAAATATATCTGGACTTCGGAGCAGATTTTTAGCCTGATAAAAGGCTATGATTTACCTCTGAATTATGCCTCTATTGATGAGTTTCAGATGGACCTGTCCGGCTGCGAAAACCCGGTAAGTTTGGGTAAAGAAGTTAAAGAGAAGATCTATGCAAACTTTAACATTACTGCTTCGGTAGGCATTGCCAAGAATTGGCTTTTGGCCAAGCTAGCCTCTAAATTAAATAAACCAAACGGCCTGACGTTGATTGACGATTCAAACCTTGAACAAGTATTGCGCATGGCTCCGCTGGATAAGCTCTGCGGAATGGGCGGCAAAAACGGGCAAATTTTTATGGCTCAAGGATTAAAAACCTGCTGGGACTTATACCTAAACTTACCGGGATTATTTAATGATAATCAAAGTAAGTTTAATGAAAATTCCGGTAAGTCTAATGAAAAGCCCAAGTCGATAAGCCATTCTTACACCTTACCAAAACTCCATATAAACCCCCAGGTTATCCGGGCATGGATCCGGTTATTGTCTGAAATGGTTTCGACACGCCTTAGGCAGCAAAATTTGGTTAGCGCTACTGTTCATCTTTGGTTGAACGGCCCTGAAATCGGTAATTTTGGCGCCCAAAAAACTTATCAAAACACTACTAATGACGGTTACGAGATATGCCAAAGAGCCCTTAAAATAATGGGTAAATCAGGGTTAAAAAACCCTCAAGTCAGGGCAATCGGGGTTACCTGCAGCAGCCTTTTTTGGGGCACCTACCAGCCTTTACTTAGTGAAGAAATCCGCAGGGAGGGGCTTATAAAGGCTTTAGACCGTATTAATAATCGCTTTGGAGAGGGGTCAATTCATCCTGCAATTATTGCTTTAACCCGCTAAAATAAAATCTTTAATTAAAAGCAAAAAATCCAGATAAGATGCCGCATAAATCCTACCAGATTTGTTAAGCATAAAATAACGCGGTAAGTTTAAGTAAAGAAGAAATGGCTTATCCACAGATAAATATCCACTTGCATTAACTTATTATCTCCTATAGCTTTAGGTACATTTAGCCAAGATAGACAAGTTAACATAAGATATATTATAGGAAGTACACCTATAGGGTAAAATGAGGCAAATTCACGCCTTTTGCAGGTGTTTAGGCTGGATTTTTAGGTGTGTTTGTGCCGGGATTCTCTTTGATTATTGGGTCAGGTTTTGTTTGATTATTATTGCGGGAACTTATTACGTATTGGCCGCCTTGTATTCTTATAGCTGATCCGGTAGCTATTCCTTTAGCGGTTAAGCTTCTCGCCCTTTTTAATATCCGGCTGAAGGTTTGTTGGGATATGCGCATTGACTTGGCTGCCTCTTTTTGGCCCAAATTAAGGTAATCAGCCAGCCTCAAGGCCTCAAATTCATCCATTTTAATCTCTACCTCATCCGGCCTTCCGGGCTTGCCTCTGGGGCTAAATTGGCTGATTTTGGGGTCAACTTTGACTATTCTATACTTTTTTGGCCTTCCGCGCGCCCGCATGTATTTTACCCGAATTTACTTACTTTTAACGCCCATGTTAATATGAGTATATACTCATAAATAACACTAAAAACGAGTTTTGTCAAGCTTAATAATAATGGGGTCAGAACTAATTTATCTAGCAATAAGACTGAAAATAAATTAGTTCTGACCCCATTATTAAATTAGTTCTGACCCCATTATTTTATACCGTTGTTAAACTGCTTTTTGGCATAAAATATGCTATACTTGGCTTATGGAATTACGCCAGCGAACTGAACTTAGGCATTTGATGGCGCCTGCCCTAAGGCAGTCGCTCAAGGTGCTTACAATCTCTTCCATGGACCTCAAGGAACTTATTCAGGAAGAGTTATTGAGTAACCCCTGCCTTGAAGAAGGCATTCTTGAAGAGGAATTACAGCCTCCCCTGCCTCCTACTAATCACCTTAAAGGGATGGTTCAGGATGACCTTACAGATAAAATTATCGCCAGGGATGTTTCTTTGCAGGAGATGCTGCTTAGGCAATTAGGGATGTTTGCTAACAGCGATGAAGAGTTAAGAATTGGCCATGAAATTATCGGAAATATTGATGAAAATGGCTACCTTAAAGCCAGCCTTGATGAGGTTGCGTCGGCCTTAAGCCTGCCAATTGATGAAATTAGAAAGGTTTTAACCCTTATCCAGCAATTTGAACCTGCCGGGGTAGGCTGTCAGAGCATTTCAGAGTGTTTGAGTATTCAGTTAACTAAAAATAACGAAACTGACTCCCTTATTTTCAAAATCGCTGAAACCTGCCTTGAAGATATTGCCAAAAAGAACTATTCACTCATTGCCAGAAAATTAAAAGAGCCGCTTGAGAAAATCGAGCCCCTGATCAAGAAAATACTTAAACTTGACCCTAAGCCCGGGCGCAACTATTCAGCGCAGGTTTCCTTAAGGATCATTCCGGATATCACGGTTAAAGAAAAAAATGAAGCGCTGGAAGTGATTATTAATAATGAGCATTTCCCGGTGATTAATATTAGCAATGCCTATAAACAGATGCTTAAGAAGGATAATCTTGATCCCGCTGCCCGTGAATTTATTGAAAATAAAATGCGCGCGGCGCAGGAATTATTGCGGTCAATGAGCAAAAGGACAAGCACCTTAAGAACGGTCGTTGAAAAACTGGTAGGAATCCAGCAGGATGCCATCCGGGAAGATCTTTCTTTTCTTAAGCCTCTGACTTTCGCGGAACTGGCTAAAGAGCTTGATATTCATGAAACTACGGTTTGCCGGACAGTGATGAATAAGTATATTGATACTCCTTGCGGGATAGTTGCCCTAAAGGACCTTTTTTCTGCCAAGATAAATGACGGCAACGGCCAGGCTGTTTCAGTAAACTATATTAAAAAGTCAATTAAGGAGCTTATTGAGCGCGAAGATAAAAAACATCCGCTTAGCGATGAAGAAATTGCAAAATTGCTTTTAGAAAGGTTTAACCTTAAAGCCGCACGGCGCACCGTTGCCAAGTACCGCGATGAATTTAAAATCCCGTCAACAACTTTTCGCAGGATTCGTTAATCTGAATTTTAATGCAGGGCGACACTGACTAAGTCAACCAGCCTGTCCATGATTTTTAGGTCATTAGGGCTGAAGGCAATCTGCGAGCCCTGGCTGGTGTTCAGGTTAATTACCCCCAAAACATCTTCCTTGACCCTTATCGGAAGCACCATTGAAGTTTTGAGGCCTGGCCGGTTGAGATAACTTTTAATGCGGTTATGGCTGATGCGGTCGTTTATTAAAATCGGGGTGTTTTCTTTGGCTACTGTGCCGGATATTCCTTCGCCGAATTTTATGCGGGAATTCTTGATGATTTCTTTTTCTATGCCTTTTGAGGTTAAAATTGAGAGCTCTTTGCTGGTTTTATCTAAAAGCATGATTGAACCGCTATCTGCACCGCTAACCTGAAAAGCCACATCCAAAAATACCTGAAGCAGGCGGTTTAATTTATCTAATTGCAGGTTTCCAGTGCCTATTTGTGTTTCAAAGGTTTTGTAGGCGGCCTTGATTAAATAATTGCCTACGTCCTGAATCAGCTCTACTACCGAGAGCATGGAATTAAAAGAAGAAAGTTTTACGTCGGTAACCGCGCTGTATAAATCGTTGATATTTAAATTTAGGTCAGCGGCGATTTTTTCGTAATAAGATTTCGGCTTGTAGTTGATTAAGACTACCGGCCCGATTATAACATAAGCAAGCGGCGTGTATTGGTCAATTCTTAATGCCGCGATAAAATTGCGCAGGCCCAGGAAACAGGAGTAACTTAGGTGGCTATCAACCTGTTCATTGCCGCCTAAAAATGTAGGCATGCAGCTGCTGCAGGCTTTTAAGAGGTGCGGAAAACCGGCGATATAGTCAGAGCACAAATGCGGTACGCCGCTTGGTTTAGTTAAAGGCTTGCCCTTTAAATCAACGGTGCGCATGGGGATCTGGGTAACGGCGGAGAAATTATTCTGAATTTCCTGCCAAGCCTCTAATCCGATTAAATTTTTAAAATCCAAATTATCCGCCACGATCTAAATATAATTACTTATTGTTTTCCGTTATTCTTAAGTAAGCCAAAGCGCAGCATTTTTTTATAAAGCGTAGTCCGGTTAATTCCCAAACTTTTAGCGGTTTCATTGCGGTTCCAGTTCATTGATTCCAGGGCTTTAACCAATAAATCCCTTTCCGGCTCCTGCAGGGCTTTTTTTAATTTACAGGAAGCTGCCGGCTCATTTTCCGGAATTTTTTTGTTTAAACATTCCGGAAAATCCTGTGGAGTTATGGTATCATTCTTGCATAAGATGACCGCTCTTTCAATAACATTTTCCAGTTCACGGATGTTCCCCGGCCAATCACAATTCATTAAAACCGCCATAGCTTCAGGCGATATCCCTTTAATATTCTTATTTACCAGCCGGGCATGCCTTTTAATCAGCTCATCAGCCAATAAAGGAATATCCCCTTTACGCTGCCTTAAAGGCGGCAGTTCTATGGCGATAATATTCAAGCGGTAATATAAATCCTTACGGAACTTATTTTGTTCGATCAGTTTCTCAAGGTTTTGGTTGGTTGCGGTAATTACGCGCACATCTACTTTGATCGTCTGGTTGTCCCCGACCTTTTCAAACTCCCCTTCCTGTAAAACCCTAAGCAATTTTACCTGAAGCGCAGGGGTAAAGGCGTCAATTTCATCCAGGAAAATTGTGCCGCCGTTGGCAAGCTCAAACCTGCCGGGTTTATCTTTTATCGCGCCTGTAAATGCGCCTTTGACATGGCCGAACAGTTCGCTTTCAAGCAGGGTTTCGGTTAAGGCGCCGCAGCTAACTTCAATGAAAGGCTTATTTTTTTGGTGCTCGTCGCAATTATGTATGGCGTGGGCAATGAGCCGTTTGCCGGTTCCGCTTTCACCGTGGATTAATACCGTTGCGCGGGTGCCGCATATTGCTTCAATCAGCGAATAAATCTTCCGCATTTTCTCGTCGGCGCCGGCAATGCCGCAGAAAGAATCGCGCCTGCTTTCGGAAAGCTCTTTTTTAAGCCGGGCGTTTTCATCAATAATATTTTTTTCCTTGACCAGCCTCTTGAGTAAAATTTTAATTTCGTTATCAATGATCGGCTTAGTGATGTAATCATAGGCGCCCATTTGTATCGCGCTTACGGCATTATCAATGGTGCCATATCCGGTCATAAGGATCACCGGGGCAAGGCATTTGCGTTCTTTAATTTCTTTAAGCAGCTGCATCCCGTCCATATTCGGCATCTGGATATCGCTAAGTATGATATCGGCTTTAAATTTTTTTAAAAGGCTTAAGGCTTCTTTGCCGTTGCTGGCGCTTGATGCCGAATATCCTTCAAGGGTAAGAAATTCGCTTAAGGAGCGGCGGATTAGGGGTTCATCATCAACCACTAAGATGTGGATATTTTGATTGTTATGCATTCTCTAATTTCTTTAGGGGGAGTAAAACCGAGAATTCAGTTCCTTTACCGACCTGGCTGTTAAATTCTATTTTACCGCCGTACCTGGAGATGATCTCGTGCGAAATTGCCAGACCTAAGCCGGTCCCGTTTATAATGCTTTTAGTTGTAAAGAACGGCTTAAAAATCTGGTCTTTGATCTCGTCAGGTATGCCGCATCCCGTATCTTTAAACTTTAGGAAAATCGCCTCTTTGCTTGAACCGGAGCAAATTTCAAGCGCCCCTCCTTCCGGCATGGCATCAACGGCGTTCTTAATAATATTGATGCATACATGGGATAAACCTAAATCAGGGACCTGCGGCAGGCGGCTGTCCAAAGCCAGGTGTATACGGATATTGTTTAAATCAATTTTATTTTTGAAGGCATCCAAAGAATCGGTTATAAGCTCATTTATGGAAACAGATGGCCTGCTTCTGCCGGATTCAGAATTTACCTGATGCGAAAATTGAAGAAGCGATTTAGTTGTTTTAGCGATACGATTCAGGCCATTTTTAATTTCTAAAAGGTATTCATGGGCAACCGTATCAAGGCCGGATTTGGTTAAAAGCATGTTGGTATAGCGGATGATCCCGTCAAGCGGGTTGTTTACTTCATGCACAACCCCAGCGGCAAGCTTGCCTACGGTAGCGTATTTTTCAAGCAGCTGCTTATGTTCTTCAAAGTTTTCCTTTTCTTGGGCCATTGTTTCCGAGGACGCCAGGTTGTCGGCGATGATGCAGGCATAACGGCAAAGCATAACCACGAAAGCAAAGTCTTTATCCGAAAAAGATTCGCGGTTGGATTTGTCCGAGAAATTCATTATCCCCAGAAGCCCTCTTGGGCTAAGTAAGGGTATGGACATGAATGAGTTTGTGCGGTAATGCTTGAAGCCATTGTGTTCAAAGCGGTGGTCAAAATCAATATCTTTAACTAAAACCGGCTTTTTGGTGTCGGCAACTTTGCCGGCGACCCCCTCTCCTATCTTCTGGCGGCGATGGGAGATGTTTAACTCCTCGGAATTATAAAAAGCGTTAAGGATAAGTTCTTTCTTGTCATTATCAAAGATAAAAATCGAGCCGCACTCCGCCCTTAGGATGGGCATGATATCCTTAAGCACGCCTTGGAGGTAGTTATTGATTACAGTTTCACTCTTAGAAATTGAGGAGGAGGCTGGTTTAGTGATTTCCATCTTTTGATTCCTGCTGTTTTATTGCTTTTCGGATAAGCGTTTAATAATATCTTTAGCGGGGTTTACATACCTGCTTTTAGGATATTCTTTGATTAACACATTTAATATTTCAATTGCCTTGGCAGGATTGTCCAGTTTCTGGCTGTAAATTGCAGAAAGGTTTAACATGATTTCCTCAAGGCTTACTTTTCCGTTGTAAGTTTTAAGCATTGCGTTCAGGGTGTTGATTGTGCTCTGCCAGTCCTTCATCTCCGAATAGCACTGCGCAACGAGCATGTCCATAGTATAAGACATCGGCGTAAGCGGATAGCGCGCGGCCATGGTTTTATAGTGGCTGATTGCTTCCTGAAGCGCGGCATTCATTTTATCCGGTTCAAATTTTACTTTATAATGCTGGGCGATATAGATGGGGATTTCTATTCCCTTTACTGTTTCCGGGTAATTCTGCAGGATCCTTTTGTACTGCTCAAGCGCCGCCGGCCATTTATCCTCTAACTCGTAGGAGTTGCCGATAAAAAATACGGACTGCGCGGCAAGTTCTTTTGACTTTTCATATTTCTTGATTATTTTTTTTAATTGGGCCCTTCCCGATTCATAGTCTTTGGTGATAATATAAAGGTTTGCGATGCTGAATTCGGCGTCAACAGCTAAACTGCTTTTAGGGTATTTTTCGCTGAAGCTGTTTAAGGCGGAAACGGTTTTTTCTAACTGGTTGGGCGGGCAGGCATGGGGGTTGGCCAGTATCTTATCCGCCTGCTTTTTTACCCGCCAGTACCTTTTTTCAATGGCGTAATCGTCATCGGCGCATCCGGATAAGATCAAACTTACCGGAATCAACAGTGCTATCAGCAGGATATTCTTTTTTCGCGCGGCAGAGCTATTCATTTTTATTCATCAGGTACAAATTTGCGGCTGTTACTGTGATTGTAAGGTCAACAACCAAAGAGCTTACGATTAAGCTCAATATTGACGCCAGCAATACTGCTTCAGGGAAAAGCCGCGTAATCAGGAAAGCAGGGTCATATTGGATAACGATTACCGGAATATAAATAAGCATTGGAAATAATACTAAAGCAACCGTCTTGAGAAATAGTTTTTTAAATAAGCCGAAAGATTTAAGGATTGCTTTGGTAAGTGTCGCCTTCTCAATTATTAATACCGGAATAGCGTAAACAAAAGCAGATTGTATGAGCACGGCAGCCGTAAAGTTTAAAGTCATAAGCCCCAATCCTAACCAGAATTTGGCGCCTAAAAACAGGAGGTTAGTGTGCCCGGAGGTAAAATATTTGATTAAGAGCTTGCTGGTAATCTTGTCTAATCCGTAAAAGATCAGGGTAAAGAGCAAAACTATGCAAAATAAGGAAAGGTATTGTTTGAGTACGGTTTTAAACACTTCTTTTATCACCGGTTTGTTTTTCTTGTAGAGATTATATACCAAAAGCGTGGCAATGCCGGTTAAAAGCGAGCCTATAACAACAGTCAGGCAGACTCTTGCTAAAGAGGCTAATTTAGGCAGTAAAATGAAGTTTGCAGGGTAATGCAGGAATCTCTCTCCCCATAAAGAGCGGATTGGCGGCCCAAATAGCAGTTTAAGGGGCATTCTTGGGGCAAGATAGAGAATGATTAAGCTAACAAATTCAAATGCGGCAAAGGCGGCAAACGGCAGGAATAGCACCGGATTGCCTTTGGCAAGTTGGTAGGTCTTAAGATAAGCCTTCTTTAGCGAAACCATAAAGGGAAGTATAACACAGGGATAATTTTTGTCAAGAGCAAGAGCCGTTATTTTTCAGTTAGTTAGGTAAAAAAATGAGGGTAAACCTTTGAAGGCCTACCCCCCATTTTTTTGCTCTTTCGAAAGTGCACCACATGGGGGCATTTCAAGAGTTACTTGATTTAAGAAAAAGTTAGATCTTTCTCCTTTTCCCTAATCCAAATAAACCTAAAATTCCCATGCCTAACAACATCAAGCTGCTTGGTTCTGGTGT
>JAQTQQ010000024.1 GCA_028712175.1 Candidatus Omnitrophota bacterium
CTCAAACCTGTCCCAGCGGGCATGCGGATTAAAACTATTCTGATTCATGACCCTATTTCCCGATTAGAACCGAAACAGTTTCGGTTTAGTATTTGCGGATTACTGTGATAAGCCTGCCAATAACCTTAAACTCTTCAAAAATTGGCGGGTAATTTACATTGGCGGCTTCCAGGTGAAACTTGCCGGATTTACTGCGCAGTCTTTTTAAGGTAACTTCATTATTTTCTAATAGCGCGGCAACTATATCGTTGTTATTGGCATCAGGGCGTTTCTTAATAATAGCGACATCACCATCAAGGATACCGGCATCAATCATGCTGTCGCCTTTAACCCTTAAAGCAAAAACATCGTCAAAACCCAAGCGGCCAAGGAATAGATCGTCAGCGCTGACATAACCCTGGATTTCTTCGTAAGCCAGATTCGGCTTGCCGGCCATTATGGTGCCAATTATCGGAATTTTAAAAGACGCGCGTTCAGTTAACTCAATTGCCCGGGATTTGTTATTCATACGCCTCACCAAACCTTTCTGTATTAAAGCTTTTAAATAGTCCCTTACTGTTCCGGTTGATTTAAACCCCAGCTCCTTGCCTATTTCCCTGATTGTAGGAGGGAGCCTCTCTCCTATCCGTTCCCGGATAAAATTAAGTACCTTTTCCTGCTTTGGCGTTAGATACGGCTTCTTTTCCATATTAAGATATATACCACACAAATGTGTGGTATGTCAAGAAAAAAAATGATACTAATATTATTTAGGCAGAGAGAATCTAAACTCTCCTGTGGCTAATTTAAAATCTGAAACCGCCTTCCTCATCTTCTCTCTCGGGAGTTTAAAACTAAATACTCCCTGCTCAGATGCAAACTCACCGCGCTTATAATTGTACTGTTTATGGCTACGCTTTAAATAGATAGTTTTGGCATAAGCGAAACCGGAAAAATAGAATAAAACTACTAAGGTTAATATTAATTTCTTCTTATACAAGTTCACTCTCCTATTATCTGAATAATAATCTCGCCCCTCCTAATGGGTATTATACGAAAGATTGGATAAAAAAACAAGGCGCCTTATTTAAAACGCCTTGTTTTTCCTGACCTCCACCTAGGATTATACTAATGTCGTTTCCTGATTTTTTTGGATAACCCTCTCTCGGCTTCGGCTATTTGGCATCCATCGCTTACGATAAATGCACCGCAGCAATAATCACATCCGCATTCATCGCCCCCCTTATTTCTTGATCTGATCTTTTTCACAATACACCCCCTTTTATATATAAAAGACCTGTAAAAGAAGGCTTACGGAAAGAAGTTTTAGCCGCAGGCGCAACATGAAGCGCAATTAACGCTTGAGCAATCAGCGCTCGCATGCATACTGCCTTCCAGTTTTTCGCCTCCCTCCTCATAATCCTTCAAGCCTCCTTTATAATCCAGGACGCGGGAAAACCCCATAGCTTGCAGTTTTTCAGCCGCATTTGTACTTGCCATGCATTCAAAACTTGCACAGTATACGATAATTGTATCGTTTTTATTAAGCAAACTGCTCGCCTTTGTCTCTAGCTCAGATATAGGAATCGAGATAGCGCCCGGGATATGCTCCTTTTCGTAGCTGTCCTTCGAAAGGACATCTACCAAAATAAATCTTTGGCCGGATTTACGCATTTTTATTAATTCGTCTCTGGTAATTTTCTTAACCATAACCCCTCCTTTTCTTTCAACCTTTAGATGCCGGATTAAAGAAAAGGTTTCAGCTTTTTTTAAAAAAGAAGGTTTTAAGTTTATTTTTAAGCTCCGGGGGGATATCCGGGCATTCAAGGGAACCGGTTATCCGGATGGCTTGTTGGTAGGCACTGAGGAATCTTTTACATCCAGGGCAGTCTTTGATGTGGCGGTCGAATGATCCTTTTTTAGAAGGCCCTAACTTTTTATTGGAATAGTTAAATAAAAAACCAGCCCAAATACTGCAAATTTTACTTTTTTCTATTTCTTTAGCCGGAAGGCCTGCAAAATAACCGCTTATCCGGTCCTTTACCATAAGATATGAACGGTGCAGCCTTGTTTTAACCGTACTCTGGGCCAGGCCCAAAACTTTGGAAGTTTCAGCCAAAGAAAGCCCCTCTACACGATGAAGCAGTAAAGGCATACGGTATTCAAGGGGCAGGCTTTTTAATTCAACTTCGATTCGCATTTTTAGTTCTTTATTCAGTAATTCCTGATCGGGTAAACTTGACCAATTCATAGAAAACCCCGGCAGGCGATTACTGTAATCGCGATATGCATTTGAAGAATTATAGAGCCTGCGCTTTTTACGAAGAAACATCAGTGATTCGTTGTAGGTAATGCGGTAAATCCAGGTAGATATGTTCGAGCGATTTCTAAAGGTGGGAAGTTTACGTACTATTTTAATAAGCGTATTCTGCAGGATATCCTCGGCATCTTTTTCGTTCCGGCAAATACTTAAAGCCAAGCGGTAGATTTTTCCCTGGTAATTATTAATTAAGGTCTTAATCGGGTAGGTTTCCGGCATCGCATTTTAGTGTTTATTTCTACTCCAGACAAGGGTTAAAATTGCCGCGCTGATTATACACCAAGTGGCAAAAAGAGCATTGGGAATTGCACTCTCTGCAGAAATATGTTTTATAGCCAGCACTGCCCCCATCCCTGCGTTTTGCATTCCAACATTAATTGCCAGTGTCTTACGTTTGGCAAGGTCGAACTTAAATAGTTTACCTGCTCCATAACCTAAGAATAATCCCAACAGGTTAAGCGCTATCACAGCAACAAATATAAGCGGGGTAACTTTAGCTAGGGCTGTTTTATTTAAAGCAAC
>JAQTQQ010000010.1 GCA_028712175.1 Candidatus Omnitrophota bacterium
CCCCGGCTATCCAAATTCAAGGTATCACTATTAGTAGTATTTCCCGATTTATCCTTAGGGAAGATTTCGCTAAGCGCATCCCAGCTGCCAAGATCCGTCCAGTAAAAGTCAGATGGGATAAGCGCAATCCGCTTAGAATGCTCCATAATCCCGTAATCGACGGAAATCGCCTCGATCTTCGGCCACGCCCTAGGAATGTCATCCGCCGAATTAATCAGGCATAAGTTAAGATATAATTTAGGCAGATATTTCTTAACCTCCTCTAAAAAAACCGAGGCCTTCCAGATAAACATCCCGCTGTTCCAGAAAAACTTTTTATCCCTAAAATATTTCTTTGCCGTTTCTAAATCCGGCTTCTCCAAGAATTTATCAACCAGCATGCATCCTTTTTTCTTCTTTCCTGCCTTTATATACCCATACCCCGTAGAGGCCCCAAGCGGTTTAATCCCTATCGTAACCAGAAAATTATCTTTAGCGTAAGATACCGCCTTTTTTAACGTCTTTTTAAAATTTCGCACATTTTTAATATAATGATCCGAAGGCAATACTAAAAGCACGGCATTTTTATCAACACGGCCAATCAACTTCGCGCAAAGTCCAATCGCTGGCGCGGTATTTTTACCTTTGGGCTCAAGGATTATATTCTCATCAGGTATTCCGAATTTCGCCACCTGCGCCTTAACCTCGTAAAAATAAATATTATTCGTAACAATGTATACCCGTTCTTTATCCACCACCCCTTTTAAGCGCTGGATAGTTGCCTCAAGCAGGCTGGTCTCCCCGATTATCTTCATAAACTGCTTCGGCTCAAGCTCCCTTGAAAACGGCCAGAACCTGCTACCTACGCCACCTGCTAAAATTACGGCATAATTCATTTAGGAAATTACCTCCTTAACTTTATTGAAAACTTCATTCACGCCTATATTATTTAAATTTGATTTTTCAATTACGATATGGCCTTTACCCCAAGGGCCCCAACGCCGCGCGGTCTTACCCGGTAAATCATTCCTAAATAGCGCTATGACTGGCGTCCCCACAGCCGCAGCCAAATGCACCGGACCGCTGTCAGATGAGACAAGCAAAGAGCAGCGTTTTAATAACGCGGCTAATTCCGGTAAATTTGTTTTATTGGTCATATCTATAACATTTCCGCCCATATTTAAAGTATTAAGCGATAATCCGACCAGGACAACATCTGCTTTAAGTTCATCCTTAATGCGCCCTGCCAGCTCCTGAAACTTATCAAGCGGCCACTGCTTAACCGGATCGCTTGTAAACGGATGAATTGCTATTATTTTCTTGCCAATAAACTCCGGAAAAAAGCTTTCACTCACTCTAAGCGAAATTGATTTATCCTGCGTATGCGCATCGGCCAAACCAACCAACTCTAAATTACATTCTACCTCGTGCCTATTTCCCAAATATTTTGTGTCCTTTATTTTTTTGGTCAATAAGAATCCCCATTTTCTATCGTACCCCACACGCACGGAAATTGCGGCGAGAAAACATTTTAAATGGGCTTCCTTGCTCGGGTTTAAAACAACGCATAGATCAAAGTTATATTTTCTTAAATTCTTTTTAACTTCATCCCAAATCACTGCTTCATCAACATACTCAAGCATAACAGCCAAGTCATAAACTACAGGGCTGACCGCCAGAACAAGGCGTGCTTTCGGATACGCCTCTTTCAACGCCCGCAAAGCAGGAAGATTAAGCAGAAACTCTCCGAAACGGTCGGAACGGATAACTAATATATTCTTAATTTGCGCTTTTTGCTTCATTAGTAAATTTATTAAGGGCAAGCGAAAAACCGATCAGATACCAGAATATCATGCTGACCCGGGAGTAATAAAGGCTGGTCTCGGTAAGCCCATTGATTA
This sequence comes from Candidatus Omnitrophota bacterium, assembly GCA_028712175.1. Taxonomy (GTDB): domain Bacteria; phylum Omnitrophota; class Gorgyraeia; order Gygaellales; family Profunditerraquicolaceae; genus UBA6249. Next base: position 1,881 of record JAQTQQ010000010.1, read on the forward strand.
AAAAAGCAATAAGGCAGGCGATTAAACACATAGCCACCGTTTTTAAATAATCATCATTCAGCTTGCCTAATGCTCTTGCTGCCTGCTTAAAGACAACAAATAAAAATCCGAGAAAAGCAAATAATCCTAATAACCCGGTCTCACCTGCCATATGCAGATATATATTGTGAGCGTAAATCGTATCGGGCGTATGCGCGTATTCCTCGGCGCTTTGCAGCTTATATTTCCCGTAATTTTTAGAGAAAGTGTTTAAACCTACTCCAATAAAAGGGTGATGCCTGATCATGTTTATAGTATTGTTATAGATACTTATCCTGTCCTGGTTGCACATAAATACCAGCGGATTATAATTCACCTGTTTAGCCCATTCTTTTATATTTTTAGGCATTACAAAAGGAAAAATTATAAGAACAGCGATAAGCGCCGTGGTTAAAATCTTTCTTCTTTTGGCGATACTTAAAAAAAGCACGGCCAGATAAACCCCTAAGCCGGAACCCCTTGATAGAGTTAAATATATCCCAATAAATGCCAGAACGCTTAAGAAAAACATTAAAATTTTTTTTCTTCCGGAGAAATAAAAGAAAGTAAGCCCGAAGATAACCGGGGTCAAAGCCGACATATAAACCCCAAAAACATTCGGATTAGGAAATGAAGCCGTAGGCCTGATCATTCCGATAGCCGATTGCAAGACATTATGGCGCACAAAATCATAGCCAAAAATAACCTGCCAGAGCGCATCGACAGACATTAAAGTTACGCCGGCACAAATAGAAATAATTATTCTTTGAACGTGCCTCTTATCTTTAATTTCCTGGCTGCATACAAGCAGGATTAAAAATGCTTTCAATAATTTTGATACCCCGCCAAAGCTTGAATTAAAGCTGACGGAATTGGCAACCGAGGCCAGCGAAAACAGAAAGAATAAAGAAAAAAATACTAAAGTCAGGCGGTCTATAGAAAAAGGCTGTCTGGTGATTAATTTCTTGATTACAAAAAAAGCGCCAAAAATACCGATAAATGTGTTGGCTAATCCCGGTGCGATAGCTACAGAAAAAGGCATTATTACAATTGACCAATAAATAACAGCATCCAAAATTGATAAGATTTTCATGGCTACCCCCTAAATCTGTATTTTAACATGGCAAAAACTGCCGCAAAAGCATCATCTACCCTGATTTTCTTTCCTTCTTGGTAAGAACGCGGATGATAAGAGGCGTGGACTTCTGAAATTCTTAAGCCCCTTCTTAAAGCCTTGCAGATAATCTCTACATCAATATCAAAACCGCATGCAGCAAGCCCCAGAGAATTAAATATTGCTCTGCGGGCAAGCTTATAACAAGTAGCGTAATCATTTAATTTCGCGCCGAAAAGAAAATTCAGGGTAGAGGTAAGAAATCTGTTGCCCATTCTGTGCGCTAATAGGCCGTGATACCCTTTAAAAAAACGCGCGCCCAAAACCAAATCAGCTTTAGTGTTTTTTATTGCCTCAAGTAACAATAAGTAATCATTGGGGTCATATTCCAGGTCAGCATCCTGCGCTATAATATACTCCCCCGAGGCATTACTTAATCCCGTTAAAAATGAGGCTCCTTTACCGCGGTTAGTGCTGTGGTAAATGATTTTTAAGTTGGGATAATGCATCTGGCTTAATATTTGATGCGTGCCGTCCGTTGAGCTATTATCAACGATAATTATCTCTTTATCGATGTTTACTGCTTGTATCTTATCAATTATCTGTTTTATAGTTTTCTCTTCGTTATAAACCGGCACAATTACTGATATAAGAGGCATGAGCTATTATTTACCTTTCTAAAAATAAATTAAAAGTAATCTTTATACCATTTATAGGTTGCTTCCAGGCCTTTTTCAAGCGAATACTTAGGCCTCCACCCTAAAATCCTATCAGCCTTGGCACTGGAAAGGTATTGCCTATCAATCTCCCCTTTTATTTTTCCTTTACTCAGTATCCGGGGGTTCAATCCTGTTTTTCCCGCAATCTTAAGGATCAATCCTACAAGCTTAATTACACTTATGGGCTTACCTGTCCCGAAGTTAAAAGCCTCACCAAACTCAATTTTCTTCTTCAATAAACTTTCGGCCAAAACAAAATACGCATCTACAATATCCCCGACAAAGGTATAATCCCTTAAAGGCGCGCCATTACTTCTTACAATCGGGTCTTTGCCTCTAATAGCCGAACGGAAAGTATCGGGTATAATTCTTGAGAAATTAAGATCAGCCGGTCCGTAAATATTAGCGCACCTTGTAACCGCAATCGGCAGCTTGTATGTATGGGCATATGTCCTGCTAAGAATATCAGCGCAAGACTTGGAAGCATCATAAGGATGCAAAGCGATCAAAGGAGCTCTTTCCTTATAAGGAAGCCTCTTATGCTCTCCATATGCTTTATCGCTTGAAGCTACAACCATGGCTTTAATCCCATAGACCCTGGCCGCATCTAATATATTCCATGTGCCTTCTATATTGGTTTTAAACGTGCCAATAGGAGAATCATTTGCTATGCCTACAATAGCTTGGGCTGCGATATGAAAACAAACATCAATCTTGTTATTTCTAAATATGGAACTGATAAGCCTGCTATCTGATAAATCGCCCCTGTAAATCTTACATCTTCGGCTTAGCCCATCGATCTCAAACAAGGAACGTTGTATATCTTCTTTGAGTAAAACAATCACCTTAGCTTTATAAGAGAGAGATCTTTTTACGACATGGGAACCTAAAAATCCGTTTGCCCCCGTAATAAAAATCACTTTATTTTTCCAAATACTCATTATTCCTCCCAGATTTTCCAGGCAGCCTTTCGCTCTTTCCAAAGCTCATTTAATTCAAGGTTGTCCTTATAAGTATCCATGCATCTCCAAAAACCTAAATGCTTAAAAGCATTGAGTTTTTTATCTATTAACAACCGTTTAAAACTATCTTTTTCCAGTATATCATTTCCTTTAAGATAACCAAAAATATTCCTATTAAAGACAAAAAAGCCGCCGTTTATCCAATGGTCTAAAATAGGCTTTTCCTCAAAATGCGTAATAGACTGTGTATGTGGATCTACTCCCACTATACCAAACTGGGAAAAAGGCTTAACCACCGTAATAGTCGCGCTCTTTTTATGCTTCCTGTGGAAATTGACAAGCTTTGATAAATTAATATCGGCCAAGCCGTCTCCGTAAGTAGCAAGGAAATGATCCTCGTTTATATGCTCTTCGATTTTCTTTAACCTGCCGCCGGTGTTGGTATTCTCTCCGGTCTCAACGAACGTAATCTTCCATTGTTTTACTTTTTCAAAATACTCCCTGATATTCTTGCCCTTATACCCTAAACAAAGGATAAAATCATTAAATCCATAATGAGAATAAATACTCATTATATGCCAAAGAATAGGCCTCCCCCCTATCGGAAACAGCCCCTTGGGAAGGTCGTCATTGCCCATCCGGGTTCCTTTGCCTCCGCACAATATTACCGTTTTAATTATTCCCATTTTCTATTTTATAGCTAAAAGCTTCCAGCTCTTTGGCCGGAATAACAATCTCGGTAAAATCAAAAAAAACATTATAAAATTCTCTATTCTTCTATGTTTCATAAAAAAATAGGCAAGCCTTACTTTAAAAGTAAACTTTGCTCCCCTATTTTTATACTTCATTATATAATCATCCGCTAAAGATGTGAATACGGCTTTAACCCTCCTGAAACCTCCGAGGCGAGCGCCCCTAATCCACTCCAATATGTTATAAGCAGTATCTCCAAAACCCTTCTCCTCCATTTTCTTATAAACTGGATGCACCTTTTCTAAAACACCTTTAGCGGCTTCGTTGATCAAAACCAACCGGCCTTCCGGCCTTAAAACCCGCCTGATCTCGGCAAACACATCCTTTAAGTTTTTACTATGATGAAGTACTGCTGAACCGAATACTACGTCAAAAGAGTTGTCCATAAAAGGCATGCGGTGCATATCGGAGAATAATCTTTCAAAATATGCCTGCTTTACATAAAGATCGGACACCTTTAAATAATTACTTATATCCAAAGCTGCTACGCTGCACCCTTTTTGCGCAAATTTAAAAGAAGCATAGGAAAAACAGGCACCTATCTCCAATACCCTCTCACCCTTGCGCAAATTCAGGCCGTCCATAGCCGAATAAAATCTTCCTGAAGCCTCGGCTGTACTCTGAAAGCTGCCTCCGGGCTTAAAAAAATACGACCCGTCACCCTCGGGAAAAACAAGGAACTTATCTTTAAACTTCTCTATTGTCTGGTTTGTTATCCTGTATTTATTACCGGTTTCATCAGTAATATAATCATCCTCATCCATCGCCCTTCTTTCGCGCAGGACACCTTCATTCGGATTCCGCAGGAAATCAATTATGCCGCCTTCGATCTTATATTCTGACCGGCAGCTGCCGCAGGCTATTTTCCCCGTTCTTACCTCAATCTGGTCAGAGATGCCTTCTTTTACCGATAATGAATTGGCCCTGCAATTAGGGCAGAGCAGAATACTTAAAATTTCCTGTTTCATTAACCAGCCTTTCGTCTTAGGAGAAATTTTAATACCTATTGCGCAGCATATTTATGAATCTTATTATTTTCCTAATATTTTTATGGAAACCATTAACAAACTTCGGCCTGTTATCCCTGTTATCAGGCAACGCATAATCCCAGAAATATTTATAATTAAACGGCAGCCTTATGCCGCTATTATTAATTGCTTTTCGCCATCTGTTCAAAGTCGCCGTGTTGTGCTCTTTAGTGTAATAGTATACGGAATCTGTCCTTACCCAAATCTTTTCATTATACTCCCTAGCCTTAATCATGTCGCGGTAGATCTTTGTTCCCGGTAAGATATACAGCATCGAAGCACCCGGGCCATGGGTTGATTTTATATTTTCATTTAAATAATTTACCGATTCCTTTATTGTATCTTCAGACTCTCCCGGAGCACCAACACAGAAAAATGCCCCCGTTGACATTCTATCCGCGTATTTAGCACAGATATCAAAGGCATTCTTTACCTCTTCTTTTGTGATTTTCTTTTCAATGACTTTAAGCATTTTATCCGAAAGGCTTTCTACTCCCCATGTTATATGCTTGCAGCCTGACTCAACTAACCTGGCGACCATCTCTTCGTTAACCGGCCTAACCCGGCATGAAATCGCATACTCTATGTTTTTTCTTTTAAGGATCTCAGCCAGCTTAATAGTCCTGTCTATGCCTAAATTAAAGGTGTCATCATAGAAAAATATCCTTTTTGCACCCATGCTTTTTATATAATCCACCTCCTCCCCCACTCTTTCCGGGGAATTCATCCTGACATTCTGGCCCCAGAACGAAGAAGTTGAACAAAAAGAACAATTAACCGGGCACCCCCTTGAGGTAATAAGATAGGCAAACTCGCTGCTCTTTATCTTTTCGGAGGCATAAGAATAATCCGGTATCGGTAAATCGTCGAGATTAGATATTTTCTCCATAACAGGGTTGGATTTAATTCCTGTTTTGCCATCTTTATAAACCAGCCCGCTGATATTCTTATAATCCTGCCCGGACCCTATTGCAGCGCACAATTTATAAAGCGAAGCTTCTCCCTCCGACTGAATAATAAAATCGATATAATCATAGAAATATTCAAAAACCTGACTGAACAAGGTTGACGGATGCACCCCTCCCAAAACAACCACGGTGTCCTTGCTGATCTTTTTTATGCCTTTAATAATTTTATAAGCGCCCCAACGGTTAAATGAATTAAATGATACGCCTATTAAATCGGGCCTAGTTTGCTTGATAGAGCTAAAAAAATCTCTAAGGCTGCGGTTAAACTGGCAGCCGTTATAATCATAGATATCTACCCTATGGCTCCTTTTTAAAGAAGCGGAAATATAACCTAAACCCAAGGGGTAACCTTTAAGATTTAATTCCTGCGATGGAGGATAAACCAATGCTACTTTCAATTAAACCAGCATCCTTTCTTATCTGCGGCAAACGGCAATAAAATCCAGGCAATTATCCAAATTCTTCTCTGACCAAAGAAAATAACTGCAGTTTGCCTGAGCAAAAAATCTTTTTACCGGATCCAGCCTAGCCGGCAGTAAATTAAATAAACCTATTTTCTTAAGCCGGCGGTTAATCTTTAAAGCAACCCCTCTTTTTAAACCGAAGATCTCAACCCGTTTAAAATACTTCTCAAGCATTTCCTTAAATTCATCAATCAGATACTCTTTAACATGGAATTTATTATATGGCACCTTACTGCCAGGAGAAGCATCTTTGATGTTACAGGTAGAGCATATAAAAATACCCTCATCCTTTAATAAGCTTGAAATATCCTCAAGGAGCTTTTCTGTATCGCTAATATGTTCGATATTCTGAAAGGAACAAATAACATCAAATTTCCTGTTTAGGCTGCTTAAGTTTGCAATATCTAAAATACTAAATTTAAGACCCGGCTTACTATATTTATCTCTGGCATAATTAATAACCGCCGGATCATAATCAATCCCGGTAACTTCCTTAGCAAAGCCGGCAAGAAAATCAGAACCGTACCCCTCCCCGCAGCCGATATCTAAAACACTTTTACCCTGGACAAATTCTTTGGCAAATTTATAGGCACAGAAATGACGGGCAATCATCAAGGGGGTTTCCTTTTCTAAAAGTATCCTTTCTCCGGTGTTATCAATCTCGATCATTTTATTTAATTAGAAGTTTATATATCCGCGTTAATGAATTATTAAATACGAGCTCAAAATTATCGGGATGCGCGGCTGCCCACTCATCCTCAATAGGAAACTTATCAGGATCAGCTGATTCCCTGTTGTTAAATACCGGTTTAGCTATAAATAAGTAATCGATCTTGTGTTTTCTCAGATTTTCTTTCCAGGCAGCGTAATCCTGAACCCTGCGGTATAACCCATCAGGGTTATTATATGGAGCGATCTCTTTATTATTAACAGAAATATACTGCACGTCATTCTTTAGGTTTGCCCCATATAAAGGATAAGCGTCCTGACGGCCGGTATAAGCAACATTAGCCCCCTGGCCGGTCAAATCATTAAGCGCCTTCCAGCCCTTACCCATATCTGCCTGCCAAACTTCTTTTTTACTAAAACGCAAAAGGTAACGGTTAAATTCTTCTTTATCGTATCGATAATTGAAATAAATAAAAAACAATAAACCAATAATTGCCCCAATCAAGGCAGCCTTCCTGAAAGACTTGCTGCTATAAAATGCGAGTAATTGTTTTTTATAAACCTCCAAAGTAATAAATAATAACAAAGAAAGTAAAATTGATACGACTAACTCATATCTGTGGGCTAATTCAAAGGAAGCTGCAATAATTGATACAAATACAACAGCCATAAAATATTTATTTGTATGCCGCAGAGTGTTTAAGAAAATAACGGCGGTTATTAAACCCAAGGCCAGGTATGGAAAGAAATACCGCGCAATATAAACATTAATAAAAAATTTAAATAGAATAAGAGCGAATAGGGGCGTGAGAAACAATAAGAAATATTCGGTAAATGGGGAAAGCTTCTTCTTTAAATGCCTATAGAAAAATACCGGCAGAAAAGTACAGGGAAGGATCAATGCAAAGAACTGAACCCCTAACCCCTCCCTAAAAAGCCTGAATAGATCCCCTACGTCCTTTGTAAACAATTGCATTTTATACGTGCTGCTGTCAACTAGGCCTTTAAAAATCACCTTTCCGGATATCTTCAACTCAACGGGAAAAATAGGATTGCCCGTAAAAATATAATTTTTTATATACATATAGGAACCGAATACTAAGGTGGTTAAAACAATAGCTCCCAGACAAAGAAATACCTTGCCCGCTTTAGGCCTTTGTTTTTTTATGGACTTGAAAAATATGTAACCAGCTAAAGGGAAAATAGCCGCCAACCAAATAAGGTTATTAAACTTAGTTCCTATAAAAAGCCCCGAGGTAATCCCTATCAAGAGAGAATTTTTAAGCGTAAAATCAAATTTAAACAATAAAAGCGTAAAGATTATCAAAAGGAAAAGAACTGCACTAATAAGATCAGTTTGCGCTGCGGCCCTAAGCTGCTTAAAGATATTCGGGATAAGCACTAAAAGAAAACCGCTTAACAGGGAAATTTTCTGGCTCAGGTTATATTTCCTTAATATAGAATAAACCGCGGTTATGCCGATAAAATAAAACGGGGCCTGCCCTAAATCCGCCAAAAACGCATTCTTTAAAGGCAGCATAAGCCAGGTAAAAAACAACTCCGCATTAATCGGAAAATAAGAAGGTGAAGCAAGCGCCAATGAACCCGGAATTTCAACCGGCATAGATCCGAATATAAAAAACGGCGTATTTAGACAGGCACTTTTTATCCAGGCTGCAGGAAAAGCCAAATGATACAACAAGCTATCCGCATCCATAGGAGGGTTGATAAGATTAAGAAATGCTTTTACTGCAAAAAATGAAAAGAAAACTGAAACGGCCAAAATCAATAAATGGCTATCCAAAATAAATTTAATATCGGGTTTTATAAAAACAGGGGTTTTTATCCGCAAGAAAATTAATAAAATCAAGGCCAGGATTAAAAAGTGTGTGATAAAAACATCCGCTTGATAAAGCCTTCCGCTAATGCCTAAAAAAATCCCAACCAGTATAATCTGGGCAAAAGACAAAATAAAACAAACTAAGACAGAATCGCTGAATAATCTTATTCTAAAATATTTCTTTGTAAGCAGCCAAGTGCCGGCGGTTACGATTAAAATTTGAAGTATCAGGGATAACATCAAAGAATTTCCATTTAAACTATTTTTGGCGAAGGAAGCGGAATAATATATTTTCCTTTAAAACCTTTTTGTTTTAATTTAGGCATTAATTCATCGGCAATATGCCAGGAGAGCAATAAAGCATATTCCGGCTGGTCCGAAAAAAGCGCTGACTCTTCCACCACGGGGATAAGCGTCCCGGGCATGTATTTGCCTATCTTATGAGAACCTTTAATCTCTACGACACAATCAAGGATCCCATCATCAATTCCCGTATAGTTTATCAAAGTGCTTGCACGAGAAGGCGCGCTTACGCCATAAACCCTGGCGCCATCTTTTTTAATCCTCTTGAGCATAGAAATTAATTCTAATTTAGATAAAATGACCTTATCTTTAAATTTTAATAAACTCTCTTTGCTTAAAACAACCGGCTTCTCCAACTCTAAGATCTTAGCAACAGTATCTTTTAGAGGGTATTTGCCTCTTTTGGCAGCGTAAACCCTGATTGAGCCGCCATGAGTAGGAATACGCTTAGCGGCAAATACCTCAAAACCATGCGCATTCAATAGGTATTGAATGCTATGCAAGGAATAATAACGCAGGTGTTCATGATATATCGTATCATATTGCAATGTTTCGATTAAAGGCAGGAGATAGTGGGATTCAGAGATAAAAACGCCATCTTCGGCTAAAAGGCGCTTGATGCATTCAACAATTTCATTTATGTCCTCAATATGGGCAAAAACATTGGTTGCGGTGATTACCTTAGCCTGTCCTTTCTCTTTAAGGATCTTTTCAACAACATTATTACTGAAATAATCGATAATCGTAGGAATCCCCCGCTCAATGGCAATTTTACCGATTTCTTCGGGTGTTACACCTTGGACTTTATGATTATCCTTAAAATTACTTAAGAGATTCCCGTCATTTGAACCGATATCCACGACTAAATCGTCTGCTTTTAAGCTGATTAAACCGAGGCACTCCTTATAAAGCTCGGCAAAATTTTCTCTTAATATTTTAGTGGTACTACTTGTATAAGGATATTCCGGCGGGAATAAAATACTAGGATCAACAATAAGCCCTAACTGGACTAAATGGCATCTGGGACAATATAATAATTGCGCAGGATAACTACTTTCTTCATTCGGCTTTTCTCCAATATTATGCATTTTATTCACCGGGGGCAAGTAACCTAAAAATAAAATCGATTCTAATCGAGGATTGTCACATATCTGGCAGCGTTCAACAACTACACTGCTTCCTGTCTTAAAAGATAACTGAGTAGGGCTGCTCAATTCAATTCTCCTTTTTTTGGTTTTTTCTCGGCGAATTTATCATACCATGCAGCCGTCGACCTTAACCCTGATTTAAATGAAATTTTCGGCAAATAGCCGAGCTTTTTTAATTTCGAAATATCCGGACAACGATGCAGCGTACCACCTTCTGCCAGTTTCCCCGGGGAAAGTTCTACCTCTCTTCCGTAATAAGCAGCTACTTCTCTAGCCACCTGCGCTATGGATATTTCTTCGGTCGTTCCAATGTTGTATATTCCCAAATGCTCTCCCTTGCCTATTACCGTCATAAGCCCGGAGGTAAAATCTTCAATAAAAACAAAGGCCCGCGTTTCTTGCCCGCTGCCTTGGATAGGAAAACAAACGACTTTATTCTTTTCTTTACTGCAAAGTTCTTTCATCCGTAAGCAAAACTGGGGGATTACATGCTCCCATCCCATGTCAGGGCCATAAACATTATGCGGCCGGAATATAAGAACCCTTTTAAAATGTTTGCGCCCGTAATTTATAGCCATAAGCTCACTAATGATCTTTCCGCCGGCGTAAGAATAACGCGGATTAAGCGGGTCGGGAATACTTAAAGGGACTGTTTCATCCGTAGGAACCGTAGGCGGAGTCTGATAAACTTCGGAACTAGAGGCAACTATTAACTCAGGCACCCTGCCTTCAATGCAGGAGTCAATAACATTTGCCATCCCTTTTACTCCAATTTCAAGCACTAACTCTGGTTTACTATAAAAAAATTCCGTACCGTTTAGAAAAGCAAGATGGCACACCGAATCCACCCCTTGAACTGCCTGACGTACAACCCCGAGTTGCCTAATATCGCCTTCAATTATCTCTAAACGCGAAGCAAGGTCTTTGAGGCGGCCAAGATCACCCCGTAAGCCATTATCCAATACTCTTACCTGATTGCCTTCTTCAACGAGCCGGCGCACAAGAGCACTGCCAATAAAACCCGTTCCTCCGGTTACTAAATACTTTTTCAATACTCACCCCTCATTAGTTAATTGTTGAATGCGGAATTTTAACCTGCGGCTTGTTTCCTCTTTTTGACGCAGGCAAGTGCTTAATTCCCCAGACAAACCACCTAAGGTACTCCTTAACCCAAGGCCACAACAAAAAAGTTGATTTGCCGCCGTAGAGCCGGTCAATAGATATAATTGGCACTTCCCCAAGCCTTAAACCTTTATACTGCGCCTTAACCGCAAATTCAAAAATAAAAGCCCAGCCTATAGGCCTGGATTCTAACGGGATCTCCTTAAATACCGACCTCTTAAACATCTTAATCCCTGTGGTCGCATCGGTAAGCACGGACCCGGATAATACGCATAATAACTTATTGGCAAACCGGGAAAGAAAACCTCCAATTAAAGATCCCCCCAGCCGCCTTCCCCCATATGCGTATCTTGTGCAGCTTACTAAATCACACCCATTATCTAAAAGATAAACCATATCTTCAATGGCTAAAACAGGGCCGATTTCATCAGCAGCAAAAATTAAAATATATTCACCCTCTGAAGCCTCTACCCCTGCCTTAACCGCATTAACCACTCCTTTACCAAAATTATTATGGATAAGCCTTACATTAGGATAAATTCCACCCATACTTTTTACCGCACCTATCGTCTCATCATCCGGCAAATCATGAATAACTAAAATCTCATGTTGGCCGTCAAGAGCGGAATTTAAAATCTTGAGCATGATTTTAATATGCATACCTTCATTACGCACAGGGATAAGGATCGATATTTTCATTTTAAGATTTTTTTTCTAAAACTCTTCTGATTAAATGCGAAATCCTCTCAACTTGTTTTTTAGTTAAATCAAAATAAGACGGCAGCCAGAGTCCGCGCCTGGATACAGCCGATGCATTAGAAAAACCTCTTTCCTTTTTAAAATAAGGTTTTTGGGTATGCAACGGATACCAGAACGGGCGTGACCCGATGTTAAGTTTAGACAGCGTTGATTGAATTTTCTCTCTATCATCAACTAAAATATCTGCCCATTGCGCCACTTCACCTGCCTCGTTTTTCAAAGAAGGTAAAACTATCCCCGGACAGCCAGAGAATGCCTCTTGATACCATTTATCTCTGTTTTTGGCTTGAGTAAGCCGTGCCGGAAGCCTTTTTAATTGAGCAATACCAACAGCAGACTGAAGGTTGGTTAATTTAAAATTATAACCTATTACCGGATGCAAATCATTGCCCCCTGTGCCCTGAAATCGACGGCCCTGGTCTTTTAACTCAAGGATCCGATAATAAAGCTTAGTATTATTCGTTGCAATCATGCCGCCTTGGCCAGTGGTCACTGTTTTGTTTGCGGAAAAAGAAAAACAACCCGCATCACCGAAAGTGCCTAAACAGCGTCCGTTATACCTTGAACCCAGCCCCTCGGTAGCATCGCAAATCAAAACAAGACCATTTTTTTTAGCCAGCGGCTCCAATAGCTCGTAACAAGCGGCCCTGCCGTTTACGTCAACCGACACAATTGCTTTGGTCCTGGGCCCAATACTCTTCCTAATAAGCTCAACATCAATTGCAAATCTATCAGGCTCTATATCCAGAAGTTTTACCCTTGCTCCTGCCAGGCGTACGGCATTAGCCGTAGCAATAAAAGTCAAATCAGGAACAATAACTTCATCATCTCTGCCAATTCCCATTCCCATCAGAGACAAAGTAATAGCTGCTGTGCCGCTGGTCACCCCGACACAATGCCTTACACCAAGGAATTGAGCGACCTTCTTCTCAAAGAGCCGGGTATAATCACCGTCATTAAGATAGTTGCTCTCAATCACTTTATTGATTAATTCTTTTTCGTAAGCGCCGGTTTTAGGAAAATACCAAGGAATCGGTTTATTTTTCATGTCCTATCTTTTAATTACCCCCCACAGATCAATTATTTCTTTCTTGCGGGGAATTTTCAGGTTTCTGTACGCCGAATGCGGGACTCCGATTACTACAACATCGCTTAAACGGAGCAATTTTTCTTTTGTAACAAAAGTGTGATCTTGGGCATATTCATCGGAATAATGGACTTTAGCGCCGTGAAACCTTAAAATCTTACCAAGCTTATACGACAAGGAATCCCGGGTATCATCTATATCGGCCTTAAAAGCCATCCCGAGAATACCGACTTTTATTTTGCTTAAATCATATTTTTCCCGCAATTTGTTCACCAGAAAATTAGGCAGGCCTTCGTTAATCATCATCGCAGAGTGCCCAAGGAGGAAATTATTATTGCTAAATGCCGCCAGCTGCATTGTGTCTTTTAATAGGCATGGTCCGGCGGCAAAACCGGCAGAGGGTAAAGTTGCCGCCCTTCCATAACCATCCATCATCGCCTTACGCACCTTTTGATAATCAACATTCAGACTGTTAGAGATCATATAAAACTGGTTAGTTACCGCAAATTGGATATACCTCCAGGCGTTTGAAAATAGCTTTGTCAACTCGGCTTTTCTTATCGAGACCCTGATTATTTTAGAAGCAATCTTGCCAAAAAGCAGGGCTGCTTGATTTTCCGCTTCTTTATTCATACCCGAAACTATCTGAGGTAACTCTCGTAATTCCCGTATGGCATACCCCTGGATGATCCTTTCCGGGCAATAAGCTATCTTCCAGCCTCTGCCTCCAAGCACCCGGCTTAGCTGTTCGCAGGTATGCGGATAAACCGTACTTCTAATTACTATCAACTGTTTTCTAACCAGGAATCTTTTAAATTCATTAAAGATATTCAGGAATTGCTTGACCTTCGGGTTAAGATACTCATCAACAGGAGTACCTACCGCAACAATTACAATTCTTGCCTGTGCCACAACTTCAGGACTAGTTTGAATAGATAGATTGCCGCAAGCCAAAGCTTTTTTTAACAAAGGTTCTGCATCATATTCGATAAACGGCATTTTACCGCTTTGCACTATCCTCGCATATTTCTGATTAACATCATAAAGAACAACTTTCAACCCCTGGGAAGCAAACATTATCCCCAAAGGCAAGCCAACATGGCCTAAGCCTCCGACGATAACAATATCATAGACAAATCCGTTCTTTAATTTTGACATACACTCTCCCTGTTCTTCCGAGTAACTAAAGCAAATTTATAGCCATGGATCACTACATACGGACCGTCAAATTTAGAATGCACGGAAGCTTTTATTTTTTTAATGAACTCTTTTTTATTTTTGGGGTCCAAAATTAGCCACTTTTGAAATTCTTTCTTAGTAGAAGGCTTGCGTTTCCAAGCCAGGCCGCAGGGAGGAGGCAAACGGCCGTGCTTAGAGATATAATTTACCGCTTTCTTAAATAAGGATAGGGACGCCTGCTGGCCTCTCCTAAAAACATATTCGCATGAATCAAGCGGAGAAATTGGAAATCTTTTCACCAATAAGATCTTCCCTGAATCGACAGAAGAGCTCATAATATGAGCGGTAGCGCCATAATGCTTATCTCCGGCAAATAATGCCAGGCTCGCGCTTCCTCTTCCCGGCCACTCCGGAGGAGCAGGATGAAAATTTATATTCTTCAGCTTAAGCAGCGGTCCTTTAAGAATTTTATCACTTAAAAAATTAAATACATACCCTGGTTTTAGAGCAGCGATTTGCGCTTCAGTAATATTCTGTTTGTGGAAGTTGACAACTTTCTTCACAAGAAAGTATTTACGCGCGTAACAAATGGCTGAATTATTCAGCTTTTCATCATCACCTATAAGTAAAACACAAGAAAGTTTATTTTTCATCGCAAAATTTTGCTGTCTTCATGGTACTTTGTAAGAAACAACGCCCCAAGAAACCCTTCCGTCCGGGTAGAGGTATCCACAAAATCACCGTTACCATACAAAGAAAGCCCGGAGGGGTTAATTATCTCGTTAAAAAGCTTTTGCCTGTAACCAAATCTTAGCCCCCTATCAACGATAAGCGCCTTCCTTTGGGGGCCGTAATCAATGGTCATGCCCACGATGCCGCCGGGCTTTAAGACACGTGATGTTTCCCGCATCATTTTCCGGCGCACGCTTGAACTTAAATGCTCTACCGTGCATATTGAAAAAATACGGTCAAAGCTGTTATCGTCAAAAGGGAGTGGCTTAGAAATATCCCTATCGAATACTTCAATATCCCAATGCATTTTTCTGGCTACATATCTTGTATTATATATAATTCCGCAGCAGCTCCAATCATTATCTATAACTTTTACCGAGCATCCAAGGCTAGCCAAATAAAATACAAAAGCGGTGGAAGCGCCTCCGATATCCAATACCTTATCATTGGGCCCGACTCCGGAATGAACCCCAACCCAGGAGTTCTCCCATAACTTGCGCATTTCCGATTCCGGCGTATAGGTCCTCTCTAAAAACGTGCCGGCAGAAGAGGTATAACGTAACCTCTTTACGCGCAGCGTTTCTTTAATCGCCTCAATCCTGTCTGCGGTATTTTTTATTCTGCAAACAGAAAGATCCTCTTTTAGAGAAACTGCGCTCTTATTAATGACTTCTCTGCAGCCGGTTTCTTTAAAACGAGAAAACGGCTCAAAATCCCCGTCTTCAACAATATCTTTTGGCCCGTTTTTTTTGGCTTTAAATTCATCAATACGAACAAAGGTTTGCCGTTTAATCTTACGGAATGCGCAAAATATCCTGTAATATAGGGGCGTATAACTTGGAAATTTCTCTTTTCGTTCCTTCATCATATTAAAATCCAACTACTCCAGAGATAAGCCCCAGCTTAATCGACAAGGCGATATAAAATAATATTATACTTCTTATTATAGGTAACTTCAATTGATTATTTCACAGATTAAACTATTTTCTAAAGTACTATCGGCAGGAGAAATCGCAGCTATAGATAACGCCAACCCGGTGTAATTCAATGATTTCCGGATAAATTTGAAATTTTACCTTAAGGAGAATCGGCCTCTTAATGCCCCTTTTTGGCTTTTTTGAAAATATTATAATAACCTGTCAGTTTGGCCCGAAAGCTGACTGGATCAGAAATGTTAGAAAAAGAGTAATCTGGATCAATGTTCCTGATTGAGATTCTTTTTAACTCATAAACATTGGATTTATTCAATAAATCACTGCCCCGGTTAGTTGAACAGGCTCCTTTATACCCTGCTTTTTTAACAAGCATTAGCACCTCTTCGGTAAATCCCCCGGTAGGATAGCAAAAATAAATTGATGGCGAAACAATATGGGTTTCGATGGTTTTCTTACTACCAGATATCTCTTCCCATAAAACATCTTTGTCGGTTATGGAAGGAAGATAAACGTGGCTTTTTGTATGGGCACCGAATGAAATATTGTTTTTAGACATCTCCACCACCTCTTCCCAATTCAAGTAACGCTTATTAGTGCCTATAAAACCAGACACTAAGAATATCGTTGCGTTAAAACCGTATTTCTTTAAAACAGGATAAGCATAAGTAAAGTTGTCTTTAAGGCCGTCATCTATGGTTAGAACAACCGTATTGCGGGGAAATTTTCTCTTGCTTATTATTCCTTCAACCAATTTATCCAAAGAGATGATATTATATCTTTTATCACTAAGATAACGCATCTGTTTTTCAAAGTTCTCCGGGCTTACTGACAAAAGGTCGTTCTCATAGCCAAAACCATGATAAGTAAGGATAGGGACGGTGTATCTCGGAGAAAGCCAAAAGAAATAGAAAGAGGCCAGAATTACAGCTACCACTATGGTAGTTTTTATAAAAGTTTTTAGAATTTTATTTCTCATAAATATAACGCTCCTTATTATTCAGGTTAACCACCGCAATCGCTAAGCCAAGCATATACCAAAATAAAACCGCAAGCTGCAGAGAGTAAAGATGGACATCAAAAAAAGCATGTATCAGAAAAGCGAGAATTCCGGATAATAACCCAAGAGCCAGATAGTCTCTCATGCGGTTAAAATACCGTAAAAGTGTTTTAAAGAAACCGAACAAAATCCAGATAAAAGCAAAAACCCCGAAAAATCCTGTCTCGGCGGCCATCTGAAGGTACGAATTGTGCGGATATGTGCCCCCGTCATCAAAACTTTTATATTGGCGGGCAGTGACCGAATAAGTATTTAACCCACAGCCCGTCAAAGGGTAATCCCTGGATATCATTAAGGCTTCCCTCCAAAGGCCAAACCTAATTGAAACTGATCCCTCTTTTGTGTTAAGCGCCAATTTTATGCGCTCGCTGATTGTCTGATCAAACATAAGTTTTTTCTTGATGGCTTCTTTAGTATTGACCACTAAACTGGGCGGTATAAACAAATAGCCTGACAGTAAACTTAGAAATATCAACAGGAACAAAAATTTACCTTTCAAAGTGGAATTTCTAAAGAAACAATAAAGCATTATCATCGCTGCGATAATAAAACCCAGCCATGCGCCCCGCGAATAAGTCCTCGATAAATAAAAAATTTGGATAACAACCGAAACCGACAATAAAATTTTTAATTTCTTATTCGGAATTATATCCGAAGCTATCA
This sequence comes from Candidatus Omnitrophota bacterium, assembly GCA_028712175.1. Taxonomy (GTDB): domain Bacteria; phylum Omnitrophota; class Gorgyraeia; order Gygaellales; family Profunditerraquicolaceae; genus UBA6249. The sequence continues at coordinate 19,401 of JAQTQQ010000010.1, forward strand.
AACCTATAAATAGCGGAATAATCACAATTAGCCATGCGGCAAAACCGGCGGAGTTAGAAAAAGAGGCACTAAAAGTATCCAGCGTATACCCTCTTAAGAAATCTACTCCTCTATACAACTGGACTCCTGCGTCAAATATTATCAATACAACAGAAGAGATAATAGCAATTAAAATATATTTTAACCGCACCCTGCTATTGATTGTTTCTACCAGCATAAAATATACTGCAATGAATTTTAATTCTTTACCGAAGAATCCACGCATGGACAAACCAAAATGAGAACTAAAAATTACCGATACTGCATTAATCAGGATAAATACCCCTAAGGCCTTATTTAATCCGGTTTTAGGCAGCATGCCCCATAAGGAATCGGCCCTATACCCCAATGCCCTTTTTAAAATAAAAAGGAAAAACGCCGGCCAGAGAAAACTTTCAATTCCAGCTTTTGAAAAAGGCAGGCAGAAAATTAAAAGAGATAATAATACGATTATCGCCCGGTCACAATACAGAAAAATTTTGCTCTTATTCAACATGGCTTTTTTTAACAATTTCCTTCATCTTCCTGACTGTTTTTTCTTCATCCGTTGCATTAACATAACTCTCCAGCTCCTTCATCTGTTTTCTTAAAGCAACAACATCAAGCTCGCCAGCCTGACTTATGTAAATCTTATCATGCTTTGTAACCCTGTCCTTTTCCTTATCCAAAAGGAGCTCCTCCCTGATTTTTTCACCCGGGCGCAATCCTATATACTCTAAACCGATATCCTTGCCTAACTCCAGTCCGGATAAAGAGACTAAATCACGCGCTAAATCAAGTATCTTTATCTGCTCGCCCATATCCAAGATAAATATCTCACCGCCTACGCCGATAGCCCCTGCCTGTAGCACCAAAAGTACGGCTTCTTTTATGCTCATGAAATAACGGGTTGTATCCGGATGGGTAATCGTTATCGGGCCGCCGGATGCGATTTGTTTCTTAAACAAAGGCACGACGCTTCCGTCTGAACCCAAAACATTGCCAAAACGCACCGCCATAAATTTTGTCTTGCTGCGCCTGGCTTTAGCCTGCAAGAATATTTCGGCCAGCCGTTTACTTAGCCCCATAGTATTTACCGGATTCACGGCTTTATCGGTTGAAATCAGAACAAACCTGTCTACTTTATAGTGGTGCGCTGCGTAAATCATATTTCTTGAGCCTAATGAATTGTTTTTAACCGCCGCAATCTGGTTATCCTCCATAAGCGGCACATGCTTATAAGCCGCGGCATGAAAGACTACCTGGGGCCTGAATTCAGAAAAGACCTTCTTTAAAAGCCCGATATCGTTAATATCTCCGATAACCGGCATTATATTCAGGTTTTTAAACTTAGACCTAAGCTCAAGAAGCAAAAAATAAAGGTTATTTTCATTGTGGTCTATTAAAATAAGTTTCGCCGGATAAAAATGTAAAGCCGCCTGCCGGCATATCTCTGAACCGATGGAACCTGCGGCGCCGGTAATTAAAACTGTTTTATTTTTTAAATATTTTTCTATTTCGCACTCATCGATGGTCACGGTTTCCCTGCCAAGGAGGTCCTCGGGCCTTACCTCTCTTAAGCTTATCTTAAACTCCCCGCTTATAATTTTAGCCATACCCGGGACAATCTTTAACTTAACATTAGGCACCTTACAACAGGCAATTAACTCCCTGATCACCTCACCTTTTGCCGAAGGAATAGCCAAAACTATCTCTCCTACATTATTATCTTTAGCAGCCTTAGAGATAGCGGACCTGCCTCCCAGGATCCTGACTCCCTGGATAGCCTCATTTTGTTTCGCCTTGTCATCATCGATAAAACCAACAACTTCACCAAGCGCAGGATTATGCCTGTATTCTTTTAAAAGTAATATTCCCGCTTCTCCTGCCCCCACTATAAGTACATTGACCCGTTCGTTTTCAAAAAGCTGCCCGTGGTATCTTTCCCTGATAATGCGGGTTAAAAAACGTATGCCTCCGATAAAGGCGACACAAAGTATAAAATCGTTTACAAATATGAACCTGGGAATAATATTTGTTCCATATATAAAAATAGCGCCGAGAATAAAAATTATTGTAGCGAATACGTTGGCTTTTATTATTTGCTTAAGGTCATAAATACTTACATACCTCCAAAGGCCGCGGAATAAACCAAAATAATAAAAAACCGAAAGCTTAATGATAATAAGAAACGGCAATGTATTAATAAAAACCCTGAAATAATCTACGGGCAGATTAAAATCAAAACGCAGAATGAATGAAAGGTAATAGGATAAAACCACTAAAAATAAATTAGCAAATATTATAAGCAGGCGCCGGTATTTCAATATAAATGCTTTATAAGCTTCTTTCATAGGCCTAGTGCGTTACCCCTTCTCTGATTAAAACTTTAAATACCGTAATCAATATAATCTTGGCATCCAAAAACAAGCTATTGTTATTTAAATAATATTCATCAAATTCTACTTTTACCGGAATCGGGAGTTCATCTCTTCCGTTAACCTGCGCCCAACCGGTAACTCCCGGAGTAAGCGTATGCACCCGTTTTTCCGTGCGTAACCCTATTAAATCATCCTGATTAAACAACGCAGGCCTGGGGCCGACAAAAGTCATATCGCCGGATAATATGTTAAACAACTGGGGCAATTCATCCAAACTGAACTTACGCAAGAAAGAACCGATTGGCGTAAGGTATCTATCCGCGTCCCTAAGAAGATGCGTTGCAACTGCCGGTGCGTCTATACGCATGGTACGAAACTTACACATCTTAAATATCTTATTATCCTTTCCTACGCGATCGGACCAGTATAACACCGGCCCGGGAGAGGTCAATTTAATTATTATAGCAAGCAAAATCAATCCTAAGCTTAAAGAAACTAACAGTAAAACCGTAATAGTTATATCAAGGATACGCTTGATCATGGCTTATAGTATTTAACGGTCTCTTTTATGCCTTCTTTAACGGTAAAAGGAGGTTTCCAGCCTAACCGATTTCTGATTTTACTGCTATCCACAACTAAGGATCCCGCTAATTTCCCCATATCCCGGCCTTTACCTGCAATATTGCATAATACCCTTAGGAGTACCGGATGCAAGGAAAATAAAACCCGCTTCTTATTCATCGCAGTTGCAATCATTTCCATTAAAAACGGAGTAGAGATATCCTCCCCATCACTTACCATAAAAACTTCGCCGGCTGCCAAAGGATGCTCAACGCAAGTAATAATGGCATCGACTAGATTATCTAAATAGATAAAACTGCGCCGGTTATTAATCCCTTTAAACGGTAAAGGCATCCCGGAGGAGGCAATTTTAATCAAACTCTTGAAATTAGCCTTCACCCCCGGGCCATAAACTAAAGGGGGGCGTAAAATTACGGTTTGAAGCCCGGTACCGGAAGCCAGAGATACCAATACGGCTTCTGCCTCCATCTTGCTGATACCATAAGCATCCTCGGGCATAAGCGCATCTTTTTCCGTATAAGAACGCAACCCTCCTTCTCCATGCACCTTAACCGAGCTAATAAAAATAAATCTTTTAACTTTCGCCTTTATAGCCATACGCGCCAGCCGCTCGGTGCCTAAAACATTGACTTTCCGGAAATCTTCCAGCGAAGTACCCGATATCCCCTTATCCATATGGGCGCAAGCGGCAAGATGAATAACCGTATCAACTCCTTCCAAATCCTGATAATATTTATCACAGGTTTCAATAGATTCCATGCATACAGCCTCTATGCCCGCCAATAAACCAAAGGGATTAACTTTGCCCCGGAAGGCAGCCTTGAGCCTGTAGCCATTCTCCAGCATTTTTACGCACAATGCAGAACCGATAAAGCCGTTAGCGCCTGTTACAAAAACTTTATTCATAGAGGCTTATCCTATAACTTGTTGTATCTGCCTGAGGTATACCGTATTAATAATATGCTCATCAAACTCTTTCCTTATTTTCTCGCATCCGGCTTTTCCCATTTTTAAGCGTGCTTCCGGAGGCAATTCAATCATTTTAGAAAATGCCTTAAATAGGGCCTGCGCATCTTTAACTGGAACGGAAAAACCGTTTATTTCATTTTCGATAACTTCACGGCAGCCAACTGCATTTGTCGCAATTATTGGTTTCTCCATGGCTAAAGCTTCCAAAAGCGACCGGGGTATTCCCTCCCGGTAAGAAGGTAAAACCAGGCAATCTGCCTGACAGATAAACGGCCTTATATCTTTGGCCTCTCCCTTATAAGTGATTACTCCTTCTTTTTCCCAATCCCTTATCCGGGCCTCTCCAATTCCGGAAGGGTTGCCTGAATCTATTATCCCAACCAGCCAGAATTGCGCCGACTGGTACTTTTGTTTTGTTAATTTAGCAGCCTCAATTAATTCTCCTATTCCCTTGTCCCATAATATCCTGCCTGTAAAAAGAAAAATAAATTCCCCCTCTTTTTTACTCATCCTCCGGCAAAAATCAGGATTAAAAAAATCAGTGTTAACACCGGAACCGTTTACCAAAATTGCCTTATTTTCGGCTATTAATCCGAGTTTGAGAAATAAATTCATATCGTCTTTGTTCTGAAAAAAAGTCCGGCTGGCAAAGATGCCGCTTATTTTATAAAGTAATTTCACTAAATAATAAACCGGGTTTTTTTTGCTAAAAACATACCCTAAACCGGTAATCGTATTAATGCAAGGTATCCCGGCGAGCTTGGCAGCGATAGAGCCGTAAACATTGGGCTTGATTGTGTAATGCAGTATAATATCCGGTTTTTCATTAATATATAGTTTATATAAACTATATATTAACTTTAAATCCGTTATAAAATTTGTACCTTTGCGGTCCAGGTCAAAGGGGAAATACTGAAAACCTTTTTTGCTAATCTCTTGGGCATAACCATTATCCTGCGCAGAAAAAACCACATCATAACCTTTGTTTTGCAAAAACTGCATTAACCCAGCCCTGAAATTGCGTACGGTTAAAGTTGTATTTGAAACGACCATTGTCTTCATTATTAAACTTTGCTTATTTTCTTTGATCTTATATCATTCAGAAAAACTATAAAGCCTGCTATTCCCAAAGAAACTAAAGTCATTATGTAGGGATACCTCATCCTATATAATGATCCGACATTACAAACTACCAGCCCATGCATAAGCATTATATAAGTACAAAATAAGAAAATTATCCAGATTTCAATACGTTTACGCCAATGCCAAAGCGCATAAGGTAAAAATAAGAGAATTAAATATACCGCTATCATTTCATATGCGGCCATCCGGCGCATCAAAGTATTTCCCGGGTGGCTACCCTCTTGCAGCCATTGATTGGGAAAAGGAGCCAAAAAGACTATCTGGGCTGCCCGAGGAAGATAGGCTAATATGCCCTTGACATTGCCAAAGCTAATATTACTGTCAATATTGCTCTTTGCCTGGGGACCGGATAAACGAAAACCCTCTCTTGCCAAAGCTAAACTATAAGCTTTCTTCTCAAAAAATAACGGAAGCCAGAAAGATCTCTTCCAGTGAAACTTAATAAGGTCATTTCTGATCAACGTATTTACCTTAACTTCCGATTTTCTTGTTAGAGGCTTACTGATTGTCTGGAGCGGTAAATCCTTAGGGATAGCGATTACCGTATCTTCTTTAAACTTGCTTTCTTCCTGATAGGTATTATCTTTATTCACGGCAGTTAAGATTACCCCTTCGCTATCTACGGACTTTTCGGCGATGTATGGGGCGGCGGCGGGCGACTCAGGCATTTCCTTTGTTTCATATTTCTCTTCAACCTCCCACTCCTTACTATCTGGAGCTGTGGCGCTATCTTCAAATCCAACCGGGTTTAAATTTGTTTTTAACCTCCCTAACACAATAATTATCAGCAACATGAAGAACAAAACAAACAGAACTTTCTGCCACGGTATTTCTCCTTTAAATGCCTTCATTAAGTAAATTAAAAAAAGAATAGAAAAAAATAGTTTTATAAATAAATCGATAACTACGAGAATATAAGCACGCGCGAACCAAATTAGGATGAATCCACAAATATAAAAGACGATTAAACGACAATTAATGAAGAGCCAGTTCCTTTGCTTATAGAGCTCTGGGCTAGCCGATAAAACTATGCCCTGGAGAATTAGAAAAATTCCTAATATACTAAAACCATCCCTGTGCCATTGAGCAGTCCATTGGAAGTTAGACGGAAAAACTAAGAAAGGCAGAACACACAAAATTGCCTTAGTTTTATTTTTTAGGAATAAATCCAGAAGACCAACCAAAACCAAAGCAGCACTGGCATGCAAAGCTGCGCTAAATGGAATAAGGATTCTGGGATCAGGTAATATGAAAAAATAAAATATCGACCCAATACCTGCCGGAGACTGGCCGCTGGGCTTTAACTGCCAAACCGACCAGCCGTGAATGTGAATTTTCTCAGCTAAATCCACGGCTATCTGGTGAAAACCAATGCTATCAAAGGAGCTTTTTAACAACCCGTAACCGGCGTGTAAATTAGGAAAAATATACGGTAATAAAACAATTTGCACAAACGCAGAAATAAGAAATGCATAAAAGAAGAAAATTAGCCATAATTTAAAGGTATTTAATTTATTCATATCTGACTATTTACACCTTGTTCTTCCAGCCATTCCTGAAACATAAGCACAGTCCAAATAAAATGCTGCCAATCCCGTTTACCGCAAAGATGCTCCTGCCACCGCAGGCGGATAAACCGGGAATCAAAAAATCCCTCTTGGCGCAAACGGGATTCCCCCAATAATGCTTCTATCCAATCTCTGAGCGGTCCTCGCATCCAATCTCCTATCGGAATACTAAAACCCATTTTAGGCCGATGGATAAGCTCTTTAGGCACATATTTGTATAACACTTGATTTAATATCCATTTACTCTGGCCATTGCGTATCTTCATGGATAAAGGAAGTAACCATGCCAAACTGATAACCCTATGATCAAGGAAAGGTACACGAGTTTCAAGGCTATTGGACATGGCTGCCCGATCAACCTTGGTTAAAATGTCATCCGGCAAATACGTCATGGTATCCATATACATCATCTGAAGCTTAATATTTGAAAATTGCGGCTTCAATCCTGTTTCCTTAAGCCAGGTAACGGGCTCCTCAGCCCCGAGAACTACCCGGTCCGGATTAGCAATCCCGGATACCAGGCTATAGTAAATATCTTCAATGCTATCAACATTTTCCAAACGCATAGAGAATTTCTCAAGTTTCTTCTCCATATTAGAAGGCAAAGTAAAAAATCTCCCTGCGTATTTAAAAATACTTTCCCAAACTGAAGGTTCTATATTTCTTAGCAAACGTCCGAATGGTCTTCTAACTCTAAATGGAATCTTTGTAATCTTTTTCCAGATATCAACCAATGCATAACGGTTATACCCGCAAAACAACTCATCCCCAGCATCGCCAGACAATGAAACTTTAACATATTTGCCTGCCATCTGAGAAACCAAAAAAGTAGGTATCTGAGAAGAATCTGCAAACGGCTCATCATAAATAACCCCCAACCGCGGAATTACCTGCATAGCCTCTGCCGCCGAGAGATAAAGCTCAGTATGATCCGTCCCAAGGTGTTGCGCGACAGCTTTTGCGTAACCGGCTTCGTTATAGCTTTTTTCATTAAACCCAATAGAGAACGTTTTAACCGGCCGCCTTGATTCAGCCTGCATAAGGGCAACGATTGTCGAAGAATCCACCCCTCCGGATAAAAAAGCCCCCAATGGCACATCCGCTATCATCTGTAAAGAAATTGCCTGCCTCAATTGTTTATCAAGAGCGGTAATCGCATCCGTATCGTTACCGGTAAATGGCTGGGTAACGCCCTGAGCCGCAACCTGAGCAAAATTCCAATAAACTATAGGGGCTATAGTCCGCAGGGCATTAAGGCCCCCAGAAATAGGAAATTGTATATAACTACCCGGAGGAAGTTTTTTTATTCCCATATAAATTGAATACGGAGAAGGAACATAGCTATGGCGCAGATATAGGCAAAGAACATTTCGGTCAATTTGGCCAATAAAATCCGGATGAGCCCTGAGCGCCTTTAGCTCTGAACCAAAAAGAAATGTATTTTCCTGAAATCCATAGTAAAGGGGTTTTTCTCCAATTCGGTCCCGGGCAAGAGTAAGCATTTTTTTCTTATCGTCCCAAAGCGCGATTGCAAACATTCCGATAGTTCTTTTAAGCGCACCCTCAATTCCCCACTTTTCAAATCCCTCTAAAAGAGTCTCTGTATCTGAATGCCCGCGCCAATTAACAAGCCCAAGTTCCTTTCTCCACCCTAAATGGTTATAAATCTCTCCGTTCAAAACAATCACATAACGTCCAGATTTAGAAACCATGGGTTGATGCCCCGCTTCAGAAAGATCAACGATCGACAGACGGCGATGGCCAAAAGAAACTCCAGCATCCTGATTAACCCACACGCCGGAATCATCAGGGCCGCGATGAGTCAAAGTATCTCTCATTTGTTTGATGTTTTTAAGCATCTCATTCTTATTTTTTATACCTGAAAAATCTATAAAACCGGTAATTCCACACATAGAAATAATTCTACCTTTTCTTAGACAGAATAGCCTTGTTTAATATAGCAGCCAAATCATGCGCTTTCGCCTGCAAAGAATATTTACTGGAAACTTTAGATCGCCCTGCTTCTCCCATTCTTTTCCTTAAATTTATATTCTTATATAATGCAATTAAAGAATCATACCACTGCTGATCAGTTTCCGCCAAAAAACCATTTATATGATTTTCAACGATCTCACTATTCACTCCGACAGGAGATGCAATAACCGGCAAACCGCAAGCCATATACTGTATTAACTTAAAACCGCACTTTCCGCGAGCCCAAAATGTATCCGGTAGCGGCATAATCCCAACATCTAAACCAAGCAGCATCTCTATCTCAGTATTCTCAGACCACTCATGTATTCTAAAATTCCTTCCTATGCCCGGGATATCTCCCGAACCAATCAAAACAACTGTAGCTTTATATTCGGAACAAAACCTGTCTAAGATTTTCAATACCGGTTTTAAATAAACCGCAGTTGACTGCGAACCAATCCAGCCTATTGTAAATTCCTTATTTCCAATAAATTCATAATTTTTAACCGGATAGCGTTCAATATCAATAACCGTGGGCAAAATAGATACGTTCTGATTAACTTTCTTTGCATAGCTAGACAGATAAAGATTGCCGGCTACCACTAAATCTACCATAGATAACAGTTTCATTATTTTATACCTGAACAATAATCTAACCAAAGCATTAGGATGCTGGTCATAATTATGAAAAATCGCATCATCAAAATCATAAACAAAAATTGCCCCGCTCTTCTTAAGCAATCTTTCAAAAATTAGTGGCAAAAGTGGAGCCGCCTCGCAATGCAAAAAAACAAGATCATAATTCTTCGCCGATAAAATTACTTTCAATCTCCTGGTTAATGCCTTTATAAAATCAAAGATGATAAACTCTCCCAAATTAAACCGCTTTCTAAGATAACCCTCTTCAAAAAATGAAGAAACTTCGCATTTAACATTGTATTTATCCTTCAGATAAGGAATATACTGTAAAATCCTATGCCTTGTGCTTGCTGCGTCCTTGGCGTATTTCGGTAAAAATAGAATTCTGGAATTATACAGGCCCGTAAGGGAAGTAACTTCGTCTTGTGCGGCTAAATCAACCTTTGACCTGTACCCTAAAGCGCACCAATAGGGATACGATTTGCTAAAAACTATATTCTCTAACCCAGCAGCCTTCATCATCCGTTCAATTTCTTTTGCGGAAAACCTTTTTTCAAGGCGCGTACCAAATCTGTCAAGCGCATCTGTACGCATGGCATAAAAACTTAGATTTTTATAGAACGCTAAAGGCAGCTTATCAATATTAAACCCGAGCTTCTCCATAATAATTTCAATTTTGACTATCGGGTAATAGACAAAAATTGCCATGGCCTGGCTGATAAAATACTTCATAAAAAATGGCAATTTCGATACAAGCATTCTTATTGCATCACTTATCTTCCAAATAAGCCTATACCAACTTGGCCTGTTATCAAATGCATAATAAAGATAGAGTAGAAACGGGGCGCATGGCTTTAACTTATTTACACAAGATTTTATTCCTGCCAAAGTATCCGGAACATGATGCAATACGCCCAGAGAATAACCAAAATCCATGCTTTTATCTTTCAAAGGGATACATTCAACGCTGGCGACATGAAAAACACAATTATTCTTTGCAGAAAGATTGGCCTTTGCTACTGCAATGGCTTCGGAGCTGGCATCAATACAATGCAATGTGCCGATTTTATCCGCTACAAGTTTTGACCACCTGCCGCTTCCACAACCAAGGTCAAACCCTACGGCAGACCTGCCTATCTTATCCCAGGGAAAGATATCAAAGTACTTGGAATAAATAAACTGCAACTCCGATTCGGAGATGCCAGACTGATTGAATTTACGCCATTCATTTCCAAAACCAATCACTGTTTTTTTATCTAGATTAATCATTTTTCTATCTTGTTCGGAATAACTTTTTTGGGCTGAAGAAATATGGAAACCAGCTCCTTTTTCTATCTATAAACCGCAGGCTTCCAAATAGGAATCGACCGTTTTTACAGGAGAAAAATCCATTACGCGCTCCCGGCCAGCACGGCAATACTCTTCTCTTAATCTTTTATCGTTTAAAATTATTTTAATCCCTTCTGCCAATGCTTGAACATTGCCGCTCTCAATTAACATCCCATAATCTGCTTTCAATATCCCAAAGAAATCTTCCTCTGGGGGCATTGAGGGAGCCAAAATTTCTCTCGGCCCCGAATGACAATCAAATGCAACAACCGGGCACCCCACAGCCATCGCCTCAACCAGCGCATTTGGAAAACCTTCAAAAGAAGAAGATAAACAAAAAACCGTTGACCTGGCTACGTAAGCAAAAGGATTGTTTTGATATCCCAGGAACGAAACATCTTGTCCAATATCCAGCTGTTGAGAAAGCTTTATTAATTTATCCTTTAATACGCCCTCACCTATAATCAACAGTCTGCAATCTCTCTCTTTATGAATCTCGGAAAAAACCTTCAAAAGTACCGTCTGATTCTTTTGTTCCGAAAGCCGGCCCATATTTACAATAATAGGGATGTCCTGCGAAAACCAAGGATGCCCGGGAATCTCCTGTGAAAGCCCTTTGATTTTCTCTGCATCAACCAGATTATGAACAACCCGGATCCGTTGTGGAGAAACTTTAAACATACGCATTAATTCATTTTTAATATGTTCCGACACAGCTATAACTATGTCCGCCCGCCGATAAATAAATTTCATAACTCTTCTATTCACAAAACCATAAAGCCCGTTCATGATTAGATCAATCTTTGAAATGGCTGTACGTTCGCTAATTACGGTTTTATATTTACGAGTGGGCAGCAACAATCTTACTAGAATATTAATCGAATTTGCTTGAAGAAAGCTAACCACCGCATCAGGATTAAGGCTGACCACCACTTTTCTGAACCGATAAATACGGCGGATTATTTCAAATAATTTAAAAAAAAGATTCTTTGTCTCGGATAAATTAACCCCCAGAGAAATAATCTTCCCTTTGTGTGAATAGGAGATTTTATTCTCAAATAAAACAATGTGCTGCTCTACCCATGCAGGAAGATTTAAGGACAATTCGGAAATAACCCGCTCTGCTCCTCCTCCGGAAAGAGTGGGGATAAAAAAAACCAGCTTATTTTTCTTTAGAAGCATATTTTCTGCATACATTCTAAGACTAACCCCTTAAAAACTACTGCTATTCTTGACTAATTTAAATCCTGATAAACCTTGCGGAATAAAATCTTAATTAATAATAGCAATACCCCTGGCCAAAATAGTAGCGGTAAAGCTTTCGCTGCTGATGCATCCGTCTTTGCCCCGATGCGTATAAGAACATGTAAATTATATGGAGCGGATTCCCATGAATCCACAACAGGCAAATCCAATGATTTAAGTAATTTTAAAAAAGAGGGCATATTCCAAGTATGCATGTGCACATAGGGCGCTTCTTGAGGCTGATAATGTTCCATGCTCCACCAAAAAGATTTTGCACCTTCATTACTCAAATGAGCAGGGTCAGAGAATGGGACTTTATTTTTATAATCTTCCTGCAGGTGCTCTAATGAAGTAAGCGGACGGAAATAGTCAGCGGTATGTTCTTTATTTGGCAGAACAATATAAATATAACCTCCGTTTTTAACAACTCGTCCCCATTCAAGAAGCGCCTTTATAGGGTTACTTAAATGCTCCAGAGTATGGCTAGAAATAATAAAATCAAAATCTTTGTCTGAAAAACCTGAAAGGTCCGTAGCATCTTGCTGAAAAGACCCGTTTTTGTTATTACCATAATCCATTCGGATCAGGGTCCGGCTACGCGGTAGAAAATTAGAGATACCCGGAACATTGCCTCCTATCTCAAGGCCTTTTCCCCGAACAGTTCGAACAACCCGGTCACAATGAACCAATGCTGATATCTTATCCAAAACCCCGCTCCTTAAATAATTCTGGCCTTGCGCTGTCTTTTTACCAAAATGCGCCTGCTCATTACTGCTAATAGCTCGAATAGTTTTTACCATATTAGTAACTATCTCGCCCATATCCGTAAACTGGCGGTAGCTGACTAAGACCTTTTCGGCAATCATTTTTTTAAGAAAAGCCATTTTTTCTTTTCTCTGTGATACAGGCATACCTTCTTCAACACTAGCCAAATCACAAGGCCTCAAGAAACGAAGAAGCAAATCAACCATCCCAGGGTCAATTTTACTTCTATAAGCCCCCAACACATCAATAGGGTTTGTTATATACAAATCACCCTGATACCAATAAAGAAAATAGTTCTGGGATAATGAATACTCAGCCATCCTTTGTCAGCCTTTCTTAAGGTCTATCTTTGGTAACAACCCCGAATCTGGAACTGTAATCAATGCGGTTTAGGAAAATTCTAATGTCGTTTCTTTCTATAAATTCATCAACCGCTTTACGGACCCCCTGCCACGAACCGTAATCATCAATAATAAGGATTCCCCCCTGTGATATTCTGTTAAAAAGATGCTTCAGCTCGTGAACCGTTGATTCATAAAAATCTGTATCCAGCCTTAAAATAGAAATAGTGCGCGGTGCCAAATCCGGTACGGTATCTTCAATTCTCCCCTTAACGAAATGTATTTTGCTTTTATCATATGCACTTAATGACATTACTTTTTTTACTTCTTCCAAGCCGACACAGCACCAGGCTGACCCGGGATTCTTTTTATGGCCCTGCTTTAACAGCAAAGCTGCGGGCCTACCATTGCTATAGACATCATCCTCGCTGGGGGTAGTCATACCGTCAAAAGTATCAAAAAGATATAGCCCCCTAGTTTGGTTTTTTAGCTTAACCAACATCAATGCTACTGCCAACATACTGCCGCCTTTCCAAACGCCACACTCAACGATATCCCCCGGGATATCCTCTGCAACAACGTATTTAACAGCGTCGCATAAGGCCGAAACCCTTTCATAAGAAGTCATTGTATAATGCATCACTTTATTTATAATATCGGCATTTTCCCCCGAAGCAATATCCGGGGCAGGAAACCGCCTGATTTCAAAACCTAACCTGTTTAATATATTCATAATGATTTTTTTCATTTTTTTTAGTTCATTATCAAACCAGTTATTTAACTATAGCAAATCTTACTCTTTAAATTTTAAAAACATATCACGCCTTTCTCTTGATAACACCAGCATTACCTTGGCCGCAGCCTTTGCATACAACAACATAACCATCTGGCAAATTAAAAAGGTCCTTTTTCCATACGGAAAATGCCGCCGGTTCATCATACTTTGGCGCCCACATATCAAACGTGTCAAGCACGGACCAGCGATACGCTGTATCCGCATCAAGCTTACCCTCGATTTCAAGATTCAACGGGAAGGTTGAGTTCAAAGACCTGTTGATAATAAACCGGAAATACTTCTTAAACCCCTGCCCCTGAAAACGTGACAATAAGAAATGCTGAACAGGAATGGAAAAAGCACACACTACCTCCGCCATTTTTAAGGTCGCAAGAGGGGAAAACAACCTGCTAAAGGGACGAATACAATATTTTAAAATATGCGCCGAACGCAAGCTGATCTGATAACGATCAACAAGCAATACCCCGCCGGGACGGACATATTCCCAAAGACACTGTAATGCTTTCTTCGCGTTACCGGTGTGCTGGAGCATTCCTAAACCAACAACAATATCAAAAGACCTTTTCTTAAAAGGCAGGCTAAAAACATCCGCTTGGGTATTAAAAAGCTGTCCTTTTCTCCTAAAGCTTTGGTTAAATTCAGCGCAAACCTCAACCGCTGCAGAATAATCCACAGAAATAACTTTAGCGCCAAAGCTTAAAAGAACCTCAGTAAACCTGCCTGCCCCACATCCAACCTCTAAAACATTTTTTCCCTTGAATTCTTCGGGCAACATCTCCGATTGATCTAACAACCTATCGCGTGAACAAGTTGTCCCATTCTTACTATCAAGTTGAACATCAGCAAATTTTTTCCATTGAATGGCAAAATTATCATGAGTTGCACCAGACGAAAAACGCGCTATTCCGCCCCGAACCGGATATATACTACTACACCTGCAGCAAGAATAATATACCGCTGAATCAATCAAATCCCCTCCGCAAGCGGGACAAATCAATAATTGTAAATTTTCATTATCCATAAAATTTTCACCTAAGACTTAGCGAAAAAAGCTCACTGCCGTGATAATTAACTGAAATCTTTAACTTTAATATATTTTCAATTAGTTTCAACCGCGCCTGAATATCCGCGGACTGAAACGGAACATACATATTTGGATTATTAAGAAACCTATACTCATCCTGTTTTGTTTTCAAAAACGGCCGGACTAGCTTCTTTACTCCCTGCGTCGCTTGATAAGTAAACTCATCAAGCGCATGAATTAAAAGCGACGAAGACATATAATGACGTCCTGACAGCCTATCTGCTTCCAAAACAAGCTCTATAAAATTTTTTAGGCCATTATCCGTATTAAAGTTATCAATCAGCTCATTTAAAAACAATCCCCGCCAGTCCTTGGATAAGACTTTCGTTTTTGACTCTTTTTGCGTTAAAAATTCTTTTACCGCCAGCAGTACCTCTTCCTGCTTTACGCATTCTCTCCCTACTTGATTGGAAAGCACATGGCCATACTGCGGATCCGATACCGGCTTATAGCTGATTATGTTCGCACCTAAAAAATAAGCCTCAATAGCGGTAGTGCATCCATTATGGATAAGTGTTTTACTCGCCAATATCCAGGGAACCACGCTCCCCTCATGCACAACTTTAATATTGCGGACTCCGTCAAATATAGTACGGTACATACGCGAATCCTCGCAGGGATGCGGCCTGACAATAATGTTTGTATTAGGGAATTCAAGACTCAAAATATTTATTAAATCGATAAAATCGGCAAATATCTTGTTTTCCAACGACCAGCGTTTCAAATACTGCTTTCTAGCCGTCAAATCATTAATCAGGTATCCGAAGTAGGAAGTAAAAATTTTCGTTGGCCCAAGGCCATAATTGGCGTAGACAAAATTTGTATTTACCAAAATAAAATCACCATATTTACTTTTCAACTCGTCAGCCTTAGGCTGAAAGTAATCCCTGAAGGGAGGCTTGTACAAATCGAATTTAGGATACCCTACGGTACGAATATGTTCACTACAAGCAGGCGTAAGGCTGCGATAATAAGCGTTTTGATAATTTCCCCATGTGCAGATAAAATCGTCCTTGGAGAGGACACGCGGGTCCAGCCTTCTGGAAAGACAGCTCTTCCAGCCTTCATCCATGCCATAGTAGACCGCTCCCTCCTCATCCAAGTGAACCAAAACAAACCCATTTTTTTTAATCGCCATATAGCGCTCAATATTAGAAAATGGCCACTCCTCACGAAAAATATTTTTACCGATATATACCCCCCCACGCAGGTATTTTGTGAGCCGAAATATCGCATCATGCTGTCCAACAAAAACCCGGTTGCTCTTCTTCAGGCACATACAAGCAAGAAAAAGTTTATAATCCAATTCTCGGTTTATTATCTCTATAGGGAAAAGTATGGGTGTTTTAGAGTCCTGCATAGCCAATAATCCCTTTCAGTTTATCTTTTATCGGCAAGTAACATACCCCTACACAAAGAAAATAGGTAAACAATTTAATTGCCAAGAAAACATATTTGTTCAAGGTTATAGGAGGAATAATTGATGTAATGTACCCTGCAAAAAAACAAACCCCCAAGAAATAAGCAATAAATTTCAAAGCCCTCAAATAGTTTATTTTAACATCACTGCAAAAAAGAAGATAAAAAGTAATAAATATGGAAATATAGCTCATAGCTAAAAGCGAGTAAGCAAATCCCAGCACCCCCAGTTTAAATATGTATATGAATAAGGATCCGAACACTAAAAGACAAACGATGTTGCAGGCATATACCATTGCCGTATTCTTAATTTTATCAATAACCTGAAACATACGAAAAGCCGGAACTCCGACTACTCCCGGCAATATCGACAGAGCATATACCGATAATGAAGCAGCCAAAAGATCTCCGGAGGCAGTATCGAATTTACCATACCGAAAGAAAACAGTAATAATATCCTGGGCGCAGAAAAAAATAAAACTCATTACAGGTATGGCAATCATTGAAAGACCGATAATCACCCTTTCTAACCTGGCGTTTCTACTATTTTTTAAAGCTAGCGGAACCATAAATATATCGCGAAAAGTAAGTAAACCGCTTACATTGGTGGTCAATTGAGCGGAATACGAAAGCACAGTAACGCCTCCTTGAGGCAAAAAAGACTGCATAAAGCGCTCCACGATTAAATATAAAGATGATATCTGATTTGTACCAAAAAGCTGGCTAAAATTCCGATAAAAATGCCGCATCTCAATAGTTGTAATCTTGCCGAAAAGGTCAAAATGCCTAAAAGCATTGACAAATAAAAGAATAAAACCTGACAGATAACCTGCAAAATAAGCCAAAGGGATAGCTGTTGTATTATTATGAAACAAAAGAATTGAAAACAGCGAAACGGCAGATATGATAAATTCACCAAAAAACACTATATTAAATAAACGGATACTTTTATAAAATGAGCATAAAGCTAGGTAAGGAAGAAAAAATAATATCCAGGGAAGAAAATAAAAAGAGATCTGATATACCTTGCCTTTATCGGATGCGGAAAAACCTGCTGCCATGAAATGAATTATAATTGGCATGGCCAAAACGAATAGCACCCCAAGAAAACAGGAAAATATCAAAGAAAAGGTAAATATTGATCCCGCGAATTTCCGGAATACCGCATCACCTTGTTCTTCCTTGCATTTAACCAAATGCGGGATACCGACAGTGTCAAAAATCACAGCAAAACCAAATACCAGCAGATTGGCGGCAGTAAAGGCCATAAAATATACATCTAATTCCCTGCTGGCACCAAAATTAGTTGCAATAAAGATCTGCCTAGCCAACCCGAAGAGCTGGACAATAACACTGACTCCAAACGCATTAACAAGTGCTTTAAAAAACATTGTTCACCATGTTCGGCATAATATCTCAATTACTTAGGTTTATACTCCACATAACTAACCAATCATTGCTCTTAGCTTCCTTAAGGAGCCTTACTGCTTTTACTGCTAAATTTTACTCTCGCGCCCTTCAAACAAAAAGAGACATATGCTTTAACGCCGTCCAATTTGTTTATTTTTTCAAATCAAATAAACCAATACAATATCACTAGGATCCAGCTTTACCAACTATATTTTTTCCCTGGCAATAACTAATTTACCGTTCTTACGAATATGGAAACAGCCATCTTTATTAATAATAGAATTGACCTCCTTAAGAACTCTTTTTTCAGCTGCGGGATCAAAAAATGTCGCTGAACGGTAAAACCTGGCAAAATCATTTACGTCTGTTACAAATTGATCATTGATAAAAATATGTGATTCAATATTTCGGAACCTTTTATTACAAAATGGTAAAACGCAGTCGTCAATAAACTTCAAACAATCCCAGGAAAGCTGGGGTATATCGTGAAATCGAGATAAAAAGCTTAACAGTGTATTAGTTTCATACGGCCCAGAAATCGCCAGTGAGCCGGACGGCTCAAGAAGTACGAACATTGCCTCAAGCACGCTATTTATATCACGCGCATAATAAAGCGAATAAGAACTGTGCACCAAATCAAATTTAATATTGCCAAAATTATCCTTAACTACCGAAATCAGTTCATCCATGGAACCAACACACGTTTCAACCGAAATACCGGCCGGTAACGAAGATTTAAGCTGGGAGATGGAACTTTCTGATATATCGAAAGCACAGGTCTTTCCTCGGCTTAAAACCTTCCTGCCAAACCATACAGCCTGAGCTCCTGTTCCGCAGCCAACATCAAGTACCGTGCAAAACGGAATCGAAGATAAATGCCCGGTAAGCCAAGATAAAAAATCCGCACGAGAATATTTCGCATTAAAATCTAACCGTTCATTAAGAAAGGAACTATTCGTCGCTCGTTTATTCATAATTACCCTCTCATATCGCGGATCAAACGAAAAGACTCAGCATATTCCAACCCTACCGTCAATCCCTGATAATGCGCATACGCGCGTATGGCCTTGGAACTACGAGGATGAGGGTATAGCCGGCATTCAGTCTTATAACATTTCATCGCACGAATTTTGGTTTCAATCTCTTCCGAAATATCCAGAAAAACGTTCGGTACAAAAATGTCGTCTTTTTCATATCGGTTCCATTCGGTTGAGGACGCAACCATATAAGTATAAAGCGTTTTTACCTGTTGACCGGGAAGAGGCCGACAAGCAGTAATAGTAGCATCGTAGATAATACGATGGTCGATATTCAAATCGCGGCCGTGATGAGTAAATACGCAATCTACTCCTAACCGTTTGATATATCTTTCGATAGCCTTGATTATACTAGTAATTGAAACCTCATCGAGCTTCTGATTAGGAAAATCCTCAAAAAACACATTTGATGCACCTATAACCTTATTCGCGGCAAGTGCGTATTTGGCTAGCGCCTTTTTCTTTGCTGGTTTATACCTGCCTGTGGCACCATCGGTTAAAATAAGGGAAAAGCAATTAACACCACGTTTTTGCATTTTAGAAATAAAACCGCCACAACCCAAGATTTCATCGTCAGGATGAGCGGCAACAATAAGAACACTCATAGGTCCTCCGCTTTGTAAATCTTTAAAATATACTTTTTACCCTTAAACAAGAAATACAGCGGATAACGCTCATTATCCGCCACTCTCATAATATTAAACTGGCTTCGAATACTTTGGAAAATATTAAGTTGATTATCTGCTGGAGTGCGCCGGCGATAATATGTTGCGGCTCCTTTCTGGGGTTTAGCGCGCATGGGGTACTTAGAAAGGTATCTATCAATCATCTCTATTGTCTTGGCTGCCTGTTTACGCCGGATATCCTCAATTAATTCCGTTCCGTCAAGTAAAATATAATCTTTCAAATAATAATCTCCGGAATCACAGTCAACAAAAGCATCAAAAAGGGTCACCGGAATCTTCATCTTACCCATTGCTGCCTGCCAGGTCATAGGCGACCACCCCCGCCCCCGAGGTAAATCACTCTCGTGAACAACAATATTATGTTTATTTAAAATCAACGTGCTCTTCTTTAGAATCCGGTCGCAGCTAATCAGAAAAAGTATATCTCCGGAACGAACATCTCGGCTATTCCGCACAATCCGGATGTGTAAATCATATTTACGCAGCATTGCCTTTAAATCATCCAAGTAATAGTTAAACCAGCTTCCGGGATTGTCTATAAGAATCGATAATTTCAAAGATTTTTTCATTACTCCCCCAAAAATTAAGATTAGATAATGTCAGGTGATAATCAGAAATCCCATCTATGACTTTCGATAACCCTGCAAGTATAACATCCGCATCTACCTTATCCTGTTGCCCCAAATAATACGCCCAGCCGCACTTGGCATAATACTGACAACGTTTAACTTGATGCGGATATGATGCGATTAAGAGCGCAGGCGTATGAGAAGCTATAAGTTCAGACGAGGTTAACCCCCCTGCTGAAAAAGCTATATCCGCCCAAAGATAATCTGTAAACAAATTACACGAATTTTCCTTAAACATAACTCCGGCAAACCCAGTAGCCCGCAGCTTATATCCCGGCCCGGCAATGACCCGTACCTGGTAATTTTGGCGAAGGCGTGAAATTACTTCCAAAATCCGGCCCGTAAGATCAAATTCATCAATACCGCCCATTGTAATAAGAATACGTCTAGCCACAGTACTATAAGTACGGTTGGCAATAAGACGGCGATCAAGATAATCAGGCAAGACGGTATTTTCAAAACCTTTCAAAACCACTACATCAGAATGGCCGCTATATGCCTCATCTGCCGCATCAATGCACCAATTCACCACAAGGTCAAAATCTCCGGACAAGACTCCATCAAAATTAACACAGGCCATTATGGGCGCCGGTCTTCCCAAAGCTGCATAAGCACTTAAAGGCTGGCCGGTCACTTCCATGAAAAAACAGTCCGCAGAAATATCAATACATATGCGATTAACTTGGTAAATCTCCTGCGCTATGCTTGAACCGCTGGGTACCCAACTAACATTCTCTAAAGCGAGGTTATGCACAATACGTTTGCTTGCTTCAAAATCGCGAACTGCAAAATAACAACCCCACCCCCTAGCCCGGAATAAAGAACTTAAGTAAATAAGAGACATTAAATCTCCCGTCCCGACTGTTTTGTGAGCATCCGCCCTAAAAAGAATATTAGGCATGAAATACAGCCTCCCAGCTAATAGGTTCTTCAAAGCCGATGTCTCGGGAAGCGTGGATACGGTAATTCCGGAACAGTTCCAGATATTTCGGCTCCAAGCCGGCTTTCTTTTTGCCAATACGCAGAATTTTCAAATCGCGGTGGCATATCCGTTCCCCCTTCTTAATATCGCGCCCAGCAAAAATTGTCGAATAACAGAAATTACGCATATATACCTCATGCGAATAAACAATTTTCTTGCATGAACCATAGAGGGTTTTATTAATACGTGTTTTTCCCCCAACCGCATTTTTCTCTGCAGAATGAATATCTGCCACCATACGTTTTAGTTCGCAGGGGGTAAGCGCAAAAAAATGGTCCGGACCGGGCAATGATTTATTAAGCGTAATGTGCTTCTCTATAATCCGAGCGCCAAGATAGACAGCCTGGACCGGGGCAATCGAAACTTCCTTAGTATGGTCAGAATAACCAATAGTATTTTCCGGAAAAGCGTAACGCAGAGTTTCAATAACTCCAAGATTACAATCACGAAGTGCTGTCGGGTATTGTATCGAACAGTGGAGCAATGAAAGATTATTATGAAACTTATTGATAATAGCAACCGCATCAAAAACTTCATTGAGCATTGCCCCACCGGTAGAAAGGATAATCGGCAATTTATACACAGCCGCCTTCTCGATAAGCGGAATATTGGTAATTGAATACGAAGTAATTTTTATTTTTTTCAATCCTAATCCAACCATAAAATCTAATCCCCAGGGATCAGAAACCGAAGTCAAGAATTCCACTCCACAGCTCCGGCAATATTTCATCAGCTTGGGTATCCACGACGTAGCCAATTCGCATCTTTCAGCAGCAGAATAAATATTATATGAATATTTCTTTTTCGCATCTTTCCAGTCGAGTTCTCCTGCGCTTCGCGGATACAGATAGCGAGCTCTAAAAAGCTGGAATTTTGCCGCATCAGCACCAGCGGCAGCAACTGCATCGATCAACCGCAGGCAGTTTTCAAATGATCCGTTATGATTAATCCCTATTTCAGCTATAGTAAAAACCTTGTTTTTTTGCATTAAA
This sequence comes from Candidatus Omnitrophota bacterium, assembly GCA_028712175.1. Classification (GTDB taxonomy): domain Bacteria; phylum Omnitrophota; class Gorgyraeia; order Gygaellales; family Profunditerraquicolaceae; genus UBA6249. The sequence continues at coordinate 41,390 of JAQTQQ010000010.1, forward strand.
AAACCTCCGAACCCGGAACTCTACATTAATTATTAGTATTCTTATAGAAAAGACTTTCCTTATGCCATCTCCTAAAAAAATCTACCACATCAAGGTAGTTATCTTTACGCCAAATATTCTTTTTACTCATTTTTCCTTTCCTGGCAATTATGCATAAAATATCACTGTCTATGTAACTATTTTCAAAAACCACTTTGAAACCGGTTGCAGAAAGTAACCCGCGTAAGCTTTGAGCGCTGAATCTAAACGAATGGGTATCGCTTGGATTTTTACTTAGATACTTTCCTAGGGGCTTTTTAAAGGGAACTAAAATCCTACTTCCCGTAGCAATGACTACATATCCATTAGGGCTCAGTATTTTTCTGGCGCCAAATAACATATCCTTACAAGAGAGGCAATTCTCTAATGTCCAGAGTAATGCAACAATATCACTTTGATTTTTTTTATGGGCAGCCCCATAATCCTCAATGGTTCCCTGAAAATAAGGAATTTTTAAACGGGATAGAATCTTACAATTCATGCCTGAAGGCTCAATCCCAAATACGCAAGCGCCATACTCTTTGCGAATAATATCCAGGAATTGCCCTTCTCCCGCTCCTATTTCAGAGACCTTTTTATTTTTTAAGCCTATATTTTTATCGATAAAATCAGCTACATATACTTGCCGCGCCTTAACCGCGGGAATATGAGCAGTATATCCTTTTCCGAAAATTTCATTGGACCAGCTATTGGCAATTTCTAAAGAGCTGCGCCTGTCTCTGACATACACAAAACCACATTCCTTACAAATATGTATCGGCTGATTACCCGTATAAAACCTAGCAAAAGGAACTTCAACAGCATCGGAACTTCCGCAGATATCACAAGGAAACCGGTCAAAATTTATTTTCTTCTTCATCTGGCCCTTTCTAGGATAATTTATCCTGTAAAATACCCAATTATTTAATTGCTCACCTTCAATTACACCAAAGGATACCTTAATTTCCATTCCCCATTTTCATTTTTCCAGATTTCCGGATTCCTATGTTTATCAACAATCTCAAGGAATTCCCTCTCTGAAAGCTGTAAATACTGCAGCATATCCTGTAAATAAAGGGCCGGAAACTCGTGGTCATATTTACGAGAAAGCTCCAAACCTCTTTCTCTGGTAAGCTGGCGGTTCTGTATCATACGGCTAGCATCCCTGACTACCCTGCCAAACCCAAACTTAATATATTGCAGATAATAATACAGGTTATCTGATTTATCATCAAGGCTGTCAAAATCGGTAAAGGTCCCTTCCGTCCTCCCAGCGGGACAAGTATGAAAATCAAACTTATCCTTTACATAAAGATAGTTTTCATAACTGCTCCATTTAAAGAAATACCCGAAATAAAACGCCTTAATACCTACTTTACTGACCTCATCAATATCAGGATAAATATAGGGATTTAAATCTTTGGCAGAAATCTCCTCATCTACCCAATTCCGCGGATCATCTCCAATTTGATGTTCAATAACTTCCGTAAAATCCCTTATTTTTTTTGCATCTTCATGGAGAATTTTTCCACCATACTCGCTTTCCCCATGTTCAGCATAGAAAATTAGAGGTATACCCAGCTTAACGGCAAACTTAACAGGAATTGTGTTTATGCCCGCATCCCAGGCGACTTTTTGATTGCCTCTTTCGATAAAGAAACGCTTAGAAAGTCTTCTATGGACTCTCTGGTCGGGACGGAAAAATAAATGATCAAAGCCGCACTGTATCAATGCCTCTCGGTTATGATTGCCGACTTCTGTAGGAACCTGCGGCGAAAATGTAACAAGAAGCGGATTCATCTTGAATTCAAATTTCAGCCGGTATGCGACATAGCTGCTGTCTTTACCTCCGCTCCAGGGAACAATACAGTCCCAGTTCCCATTTTTAGACCGATAGGCATTTAACAGATCATCAAACTCTTTTCTGCGGGCATCCCAATTAACACTATCCCATTTCTCCGCAGCATGATTACACGCATTGCATACACCCAAAGCATCAAAGGTTACCCGAGGGCGTGTATTAGGCATGAGGCATTTTTTACAATAAAAAATTTCTCTTCCGCTTTTTTCTCTTTCCTGATCTCGATTTACATAATTGTTTTTCACTAAATCCTCCTTAGAAACTATACCCTTACATCAATACCTGAATGAGCGAGAAACTGTTTTGCGCTTCGAATACTTGTTTCTGTAAAGTGATAAATATTCGTTGTGCACACCGCCTGCGCTTTGCCAAGCTTAAAACCATCGACAAAATCCTGCCACTTTCCTACTCCCCCGCTAACCAATACAGGGATATCGATAGCCTCAGAGACAATTCTGTTTAGATAATTATCATAACCTTCTAGGGTGCCATCACGGTCTATGGAGGTAAGCATAATCTCTCCGGCTCCGGAAGCCTGCGCTTTTCTGGCCCAAGTAACAACGTCCAAACCCGTAGCTTTATTCCCAAATTCAGAAAATACTTCGTAATCCCCGGAGGGCATTCTTCTGGCATCAATGGATACGACAACGCACTGAGAACCAAACTGCATTGCTGCTTCCCTGATAAATTCGGGACGGCGCAAAGCTTCAGAATTAATGATAATCTTATCCGCACCGAAACGTAATAAACGCTTAAAATCATTAATAGTTCTAACCCCGCCACCCGCAGCAAGGGGAACAAAACAATTCCGGGCAAAATCACTTACGACAGTAAAAAAATGATCTTTGCTGCCTTGCCCAAACCTGGTTATGTCCAAAACCACGATCTCATCTATTGACCAAGCATCGACAAAATTCAAAGTATATCTATAATCAGGAATAAAATTCCTTGTCCTGAATAAAACACCGTCATTAAAAGTCAAAACGGTAATAAGGCGGTTTTTCAGCATAGCGAAAGAAAATTATTCAAAAGCTTTAATCCGATTGACTGGCTCTTCTCCGGATGAAACTGGGTTCCAAAGATATTATCCTTATGGAAAGCAGCTGTAAACTGTATTCCGTATTCACATTCAGCAACGATAGCTTGTTTTTCTTCGCAACACACATGAAAACTGTGTACAAAATAAAAAAGCTCGTTTGATAAAATTCCCGTAAAAAGCGGGTCTTCCTTTATCAAAACAATCCCATTCCATCCTACGTGAGGAATCCTTAAATTCGTCCCAGAATTAAGTTTTTTGACCGAAGCATTTATCCATCCTAACCCCTCATGTTTTCCGAATTCATAGCTTATTTTTGCCATAAGCTGGCTTCCTAAACAGATACCAAGGATTGGGGTTTTCTTCTCAAGGACGGATTGATTCAAGCATTCAATTAGGCCCAAAGAATGCAGGTTTTTCATTCCATCGCCAAAAGCGCCGACGCCCGGCAGGATAAGTTTATCCGCGCTTAAGATCTCTTCTTTATCATGCGTCTCAAAAGGAAGATAGCCGAGCTTACTCACCGCACCAGATACCGACCTTAAATTACCTAGACCATAATCAACTATAGCAACCTTCATATTAATGTTTCTCTTTGACTTTAAACACCTTTTTCCAATCGTTAAAAACGAGCTTTTTGTATTCGCTGCGATCATACGTTCCGCTTTTACCCCATCCAAACCAATGATTTATTGGCGCACTAAAACCCCGCTTATCCACTCGGCAAGCAATTTCTTTAGGAATAAACTTCTTGGCGATTCTTTTTAAGATCCATTTTGTAATACCGTTTTTGATCTTATACTTCTGAGGTATGCTAAAAGCAAAACAGATTAAACGATAATCGAGAAACGGTGCTCTATTCTCAACGCTAAAAGCCATATTTATCCTATCGGAGAACTGCAAAAGCTCTTGCATCGTAGTATAGAGGTCACATGCCCCCATAGAATGAATATGTTTAAACTTCATTTTTGAAAAGTAAAATTCCACTGCCTCTTCAAGGAAACTTTTTATCCTTCCATTATAACGGTTTTCGCATCTATTAATTAAACGCGCGTATCTTTCAACAGAAGAACCATAATAACGGTTAATTAAATATGAGTAGCTATCAAGCGCCTTCAAATTCTTTATTTGTTCATCGTGGTTTAAAAGATGATACCGGTGATAACCCGAGAATAGTTCGTCAGCACCGTCACCGGAAAGAACAACTTTGATATCTTTTGAGGCGCGCTCAAGGAGCATCCATAGACTAAACGAAGTCCATGTGCACGGCGTGTCCAGATGATAAGCGATTTTTTCCCTGGTACGGGTAAAATCTTCGGATACGGGGTTTATAACAATGAGCTGTTTTTTAATCTTTTTTGCAACCAACCGTGCGTAATAAATTTCATCGTAACCGGAAACAGGATAATGACAGGTGTAAATGTAATCCGGGCGCGCTATACAAGCAATTAAAGCACTATCAACGCCGCCGCTAATAAAAGTGCCAAATTTGTGTACACAATTTCTCGTTCTTAATTGTATGGAGTCGACGATTAAATTAGTAAGTTGAATTTCAATTTTCTTGAGGTTATCCGGGACCGAAATTAAATTATCCCAAACTTTCCAATATGACTTTTTCTTAAAAGTTAAATCTACCGCATTAACTATTATATAATCTCCCGGCATAAGGCAATAAATACCTTTAAAAAGAGTCTCCTCTCCGACATTAAATTCAAATGCTTCGTAGGAAAGGCAATTTTCGTTTAAATGCGGTTCTATAATTTTAAGAAGTGCCTTAATTTCACTGGCAAATGCGAAAAATTCATCAGTATAGATATAATAAAGAGGTTTTTCACCGGCACGATCACGTACCAAATATAGCTCTCTTTTAATCTTATCAAATATAGCAAAAGCATACATACCATTATAATCAGAAAACGAATCTACCCCTTTCTCTAAATAATG
>JAQTQQ010000021.1 GCA_028712175.1 Candidatus Omnitrophota bacterium
TCAAGGTTGGCGATTTCGGTTTCCTTGATCTTCTTTTTATAGATCTGGAGTTGTTCGGTAAGGAAATTTATGGCCACATCCGCTTGTTTTGTCTGGGTGCGCATGTTTTCATCTACCAGAATGTCCCCCAAAGTTTTGGTGATTGTGCGTGTTTCCTCCGGGCTTTTGCCGATGTAGGCAATGCGGATAATGTTTACGCCGCGCATCTGGATATTGATATTTTTTCTTAAGCCCATAATCAGGCCTTCAAATTCTGCCTGGGACTGGATGTTTTTGGCTAAGTTAAGTTTTTTGGTGAGTTCAACAAGGCTGTTCCAGCCTAAGAGCGTTTCCTTGATGGTCTGCATCCGGTCAACCATAGCGGTTGAGACGGTTATCCCCTGGATCATCGGGTTGATTATTTTTTCTTCTTCTACCAGGATAAGCGAGCTTGCTTCATATGAACGCGGCATTAGAAAACAGAAAACTACGCCCAAGACAAAGCCGATAAAGGTAGGCGCGATAAAAAGCCAGCGCCTGCGGAAGAATATTTTCAGGAAATCAATCGGGTTTTTACTGGTTGGTTCAGGATTGTCCATTTTAGCCTTTCTTTCTCTGTAATTGCTGTTATTCTGTTATTTCCAATCATATTATCTCTATAGCGCAAGCGCTTTAGCGGCGCTTCGGGCGGCTGAAGTATCTTCAGCCGGCGATGCGGCCAAGCCCACGGTTGTAGCCACAGGATTAATTACCCTGATAATCTTAGCCATAACCGTTGCCGGTACATACAAAATTTCACCCGGTTTCATTTCTATGTTGTGCCTAAGGTCGCCGTTGTATAATATGGCAAAAATGTTAACTGCGCGGTTTCTAACTCTTCCGCTTTTGTCCGGGGTAATAAGGCTGCATTTGCGCATTGCCGCTGAATGCGTGGGCAGGCCGGAATTGACCACGGCGTCACGCACAGAGATGGTTTCGGATTTTATGTAATATTTTCCCGGCTGGCCTACTTCTCCCAAGACAAAAATAAATTTACTCTTAAATTCGGTTATGGTTACGCTGACCTCCGGGCCGACAAGGTAGTTTGAAAGGACCTTGGTTAATTTTTCTTCCACCTGTTTTTTGGTCATGCCTTTTATGTCAATGTCCCCTACGAATTTATACTGGATTTTTCCTTCGGAGTTAATCGGGAATATACCGCTAAATTCCGGATGGCGCATAACAGAGACTTCGATTACATCATCCGGGCCAAGGGTGTATTTTACAGAGTCAAACTCGGTTGGGGTTGAGGAGGCTGCCTCATACCCGGGTAAATTTGAAGGTATTGCCAGAGCGTATCCGGCATTGCCTTCTTTATTTAAGGTGGCATGAGCGGGCTCGCCTGCCGGAGCAGGGGTTTTTGTTTCAGCTGTTTCTTTGGCCTCTGGAGCCGCTTGTGGAGTTGATTGAGCGGCAAGAGGGGCTTCTTCCTGCGGTTTGTCTTCTGCCAAGGTTGTCCCTAAATTAAGGGCTAAAATCAGGGTAAAAAGGGCTATAAGCGTAATAAATTTAGCTTTCATTTGAATTCTCCTCAAGGTAAATAATGGTTTCTTTAAAGGCTTTAAGTTTTTTAAAGTCGTCTTTGTCGTAAATTCTCCAGCGGCGCCAATCACGCTTGGGTTTATTGACTTTACCGGATTTTTCCCAGCGGATTATAGTTTTGGGCGTAACCCCGATCCTGTCTGCAACATCTGTGATGGTCATTTTACCGTTACTCAATTTAGTCCCTCTCTTCCTATTATGTCTATCTATGTCCGAGTATGTCCGATATTGTCGTATACATACTAATACAGCAGTTTTCGTGCCAAGTTAGCCTTATTAAGAATAAATTCTTATAAAGTTGTAATTATATGGTAATTAATGAGTTGCAATAATATTCGGCAGTTATAGTTGCTGGTTATTTTTTAAGTTTAAGGCGAAATTGCAGGTTTGTTGTGTATTGTAAACAAAATGTAGATTGTGTATTTAGGTGAGAAAAAGTCGATGGTCGATAGTCAATAGTCTATAAAGGCGTCTATAGACTAAAGACTATAGTCTATCGACTATATATTGGCTATTAAATAGAATAAATACTGCGGAAGTAGCTTACGGTGTCAACAAGGCCTTCTTCAAAGCTCTTTTTAGGCACAAAACCCAGTTTTTCCTTTATTCTTGAGATGTCAGCAAGGGTTTTAAAGACGTCTCCTACGCGCGCAGGCAGAAGCTTGGGCAAGATATCTTTACCGATGATCTTGTTTAAAATTTCAACTAATTCCAATATCGTATTATCTTTGCCGTTTGCAACATTAAAAACATCATGTTTGATGCCGTCTTTTGTGGCGGCAAGGATATTGGCTTCTACGACGTTATCTATATAGGTAAAGTCTCTTGATTGCCTGCCATTGCCAAATATGGGCGGTTGTTCGCCATGCAATATGCAGTGGATGAACTTGGGGATAACTACGGCATATTCGTCATCCAATGCCTGCCTTGGGCCAAAGACGTTAAAATAACGCAAGCCCACAGTTTCAAGGCCATAGGCATTTGTAAAAATACGGCAGTAATATTCATTTGCCAGCTTGCTTAAGGCGTAGGGAGAAATAAGCAGAGGAAACGCGTCTTCCCTTTCAGGGAACTGGTCCGTATCCCCGTAAACAGAGCTGGATGAAGCAAAGACAAAACGCTTGATTTTATTTTTTACCGCGGACTGAAGCAGGTTAAGGGTGCCTGAAATGTTAACATCATTGTAACTTTCCGGGTCAACCATTGATTTTGGAACGCTGCGCAGGGCGGCTTGATGGAGAATATAGTCAATGCCAACGCAGGATTTATCGCAAGCTGTTTTGTCGCGGATATCTCCGGTTATTAGTTCAAAATTCGACCGGTCTATAGTCGATGGACTATGGCCGATAAAACCGAGGTTTTCTTTCTTGCCGGTTGAGAAGTTATCTAAAACGCGGACAAAATTGCCTTCTTTAAGTAATCTTTCAGCAATATGTGAGCCGATAAAACCTGCGCCGCCTGTAACTAAATACCGCATTCGTTTTAACCTTTCAATAAATGATTAGGCTGTCTGCTTTTAGGAAGGCCCCTTATGGATTAAAGTTTGTAGACTTTATCGCCTTGCCTGACCCGGGAGCTAACCTGAAGGCCTATTTCATCGCCTTTTTTGGCGTTTGAAATATCCACCCTGTCAATCTGCATTGAAATTACTGCCTGGCTAAGGTCTGTTGTGTGGCCTTTGACCTTGATAACCTCTCCCATTGACAGCGGCGCCTTTAATTTGATTACTGCGGCCTGAACATGCGGGAAATAATGCGTGACTGCACCGATGAGTTTACCCTCTGGTTTGACCGGTTTCTTTAGAGCAGGTTTTTTCCTTAATGCTGATTTTTTCTTCGGGGTGGATTTTCTTTTTACGGTTTTTTTAACCGGTTTCCTGATTTTCTTCCTGACCAGCTTTTTTACCGCTTTTTTTGCTTTCTTTTTCTTTTTTAAAGCCATGGCTGCCTCCTGTCTGAATTTAGGTTTGAGGCTAAGGTTTTTTAAGCTTAAAGTATAACTTTTTCAGAAATTTCGGTTATTACCGGAATGCGGCTGTAAATACCCAAGGCGGCCTGCAGTATTCCCCATACTGAAACTAAGAGGAATAAAGAGTAGCCGAAAATTGCGATCAACCACCCCAAAAAGGGGATGATTGATAAAATAAACGCCGCAACTTCCATTACAAAAAGCACTAACCCCTGCTTGGCATGATAGAGCGCAAACCTGTTGTGTTTTTTCAGGACAAGGGTAATTATGCACATGAAAGAAACGTACGAAATTACCGCAAAAAATTTTCCGTCAATTACTTCCTGTTCTTCTTTTGTGTATGTCATTTTTTGACTTCAAGCAGTGAATCTAATGTTCCGTAAGTATTTAATTGGGTCAGGGGATTAGCCGGGTCCTCTACCCAGTTTCCGTCAATAACAAAACGATAGCGGTATTTGCCGGTGTTGAGGTTCAAGCATTTAATCCAGCATCCGTTAGCCTGCTCCATCCTGCTGTTTTCATCAAGTTTCCAGTTGTTAAACTCGCCGGCCAAGTAGACTTCTTTTGCATCCGGAGCTTTAACCGAAAGAGTAACCTCGTTTAATTTCGGCAGGTTTTCTTTAAGGATATCCTTCATCCGTTTTTCCAGTGTTTTTTCAAAGGTTTTTAAGGCGTCTTTGGAAGGGGAAGGCGCAGTCAGAGGGGCATTTTCTTGAGTGATTATTTCGCGGGAAAGCGAGAAATAATCTTTTGCCCCGCGGCAGTATTTATCGTAGGTAAAAACATGCAAGCCTTCGTTTTGGGCTTCCTTAAGTTTTACATTCACATGGATAATATTTGAGAACATCTTGTTTTTATAATCAGTTTTAATCCTGTTGAGCATCTTGAATGAATGCTGAAGGCGGGAATCAAAGTTAGTAACCAGAATGCGGAATTCAACTTTGTGGTTTAACCTTTCTGTGACCAGGTTTACGATGCTCGTAAGCTGGGTTACGCCTTCAAGAGAGAATCTGCTTGCTTCAACCGGGATAATGATTTCGCTTGATGCGCGTATCGCGTTAATCGTTAATATCCCCAAGTTCGGCGGGCAGTCAATTAAGATATAGTCGTAGTGGGCCTTAAAATCCTTTAAGATGTCCCAAAGCCGTGATTCGCGGCCGATTTCTCCGCTTAGCTCCTGTTCAATGGTGCTTAAAACTATGGAAGACGGGGCAATATCAAAATTTTCCCCGACGTTCTGGATAATGCCTTCAAGGGGGGTTTTCTTATGCGCGATTTTAGAAAGGACGTTGTAGATGCTTAGCTCTGCTTTAATATTCAGGCCGCTTGTTGCATGCGCTTGCGGGTCAAGGTCAATGAGTAAAACTTTGCGGTTGTTAGATGCCAATGCCGCAGCTAAATTTATTGATGTGGTTGTTTTGCCGCAGCCGCCTTTTTGATTAGCAATTGAGATAATGCGCATTTAAGCAGTCCCTCCTTATTGTAAGACCCTGATATTATCAAGATAAACTATCCCTGATTTTTCGCGGGCATTCCATTCTTCAACGCTAAAAACCAATGATTTCATCTGCTGCCAGTCGTTTAATTTTACGAAACGGGAAAAATCTATCTGGTGGTTCCTCCATTTACTGGAGATATCTTTTATGTAAATCTCGGATTTTTCGTCAAAGCGGTTCACAAATTCCACCCTTAAAGATATAACGTCTTGAGGATTGGTTTTCCTTGCCCCGAATGCCAGTGATTTATATTTTGATAAATTTAACTGCTTAAGGTTTAAAGTAAAGGTTTCTTTTTTTGCAGGGTCAAAGTTAAAATTAATTTTTGCCGTATCATGGTGTAAAAATAAAGCAAGCTGGGAGTTGTAGCTGTGTTTATTAAGCTGGTTTAATGTTACAGTGCTGCCTACCCCTAAAAATACAGCCAACCCGGCGACAATCACTCCGCGTTTTATTTTAGGAGAAAACCAAGCCTTACGTTTCTTCTTTGAAGACTTTAAAGAGGCATCCAGATAAATATTTGCCAGATGCTCGTAGATATCTTTCTTATTCACCACGCACCTTCTTAAATGGTATCTATTTCTAATTTAACCTTTATAACACAAATCCCTATTTATGTCAAGGGGTTAAGGGGTTTGATAGATATGCGGGAGCTTCAATCTTAAGCATCTTATAAAGGTTTGCCAAATGCAGCCTGAATAACCTGTCAAATGAGCCGTCAGGATCCTCTCCGTACCACCAATACCAGTCGCTTCCCTCTAAAATATACATTTGTTTCCAAGCTAAATCTCCCGGGCTTTTCGTTTTATCAATTGCCTTGCGCGCCTCAAGCAGCCATTCCCATGCCTTTACCTTATGCGGGTTACCGATCCATTTGCCGAATTCTCCGTAAATCCAGGAGCCTGCGGCAAGGTGTTTAATTTCGTTTTTCGCGGGGTTAAGTTTTAAATATTCGCTGACAGTTGTGGTTTTTACAAAATCACATTCGGAAAGCCTTGTGTAAAATAAATTAAGGAAGTCATGGCCGTCATTGCGGAAATATTCCCATGCGTTTTCACCGTCCATGGCAATGGTAACTAAAATGTCTTTTCCCTTAAAAGCCTTGTCTATGTTTTGAAGGTGGCTAAGGAAATTGTTTACCGCGTCAATTTCTTTCATTCCGTGATAGACAAAACCGATCATATCCGAAAGGTTACGGTCGCGAAAGACAACGTTTAGTGCGCCGGATTTTCTGGTTAACAGGTGCGGCTGGTAAAGTAATTTAGTGTCGCGTTTTTTTAACTTTAAGGATTTAAATAAAATTGCCTCATCGGTAACAATCCATTTTATTCCCGCCTCGATTATAAACGGCAGTATGTGTTCGCTCACCCCTTCTTCCGAAGGCCACATTCCAAGCGGCGCATCTTTAAATCTTTGTTTGTAAAAATCTATTGCGCTGTCTATTTGATATTTGGCGTCAAGGGGGAAATTAAATTCTTCTTTCGGCAGGACAGTTTTCCTGTTTGCTTCTTTTGCGATATTTGTACTGCAAAGTAAAGGCAGAATCGGATGGTAATACGGGGTTACGCTTATTTCAATCTGGTTATTTTGCGAGAAATTCCGGTAAGCGGGGATAATCTCTTTTAATATGGCAAGCTGTTTATCTAAAACCACCGCCTTGTCCTCTTCGCTAAAAAACCTTTCTTTAAGCACGACTTTTTTTAATTCAGGGATGTTTTGCCTGAATGACGGGTCAATCCATGCGAGGTTAAAATATACCTGCAGGTCAAGGAAATCCTGATCGGTAAATTGCTGATTATTCAGTTTTTTGGCATTAAGCTGGTAATAACGCGGGAAGGTATGGATGACCTTGGCCCCGTTTATTGAAAAAAAGTTCTGCAGGATGAATTCTTTATCGGATGCGCTTAGCTGGTTTGCGGGTTTTTTGGAGAGCTCAAGGAACTTATCCTTGATGCGCCCGGTGTTATAATCTTCAATTTGCTCGAATAAAGACGGTACAACGTTAAAGGTTTGCTTAATTTTGGGGTAATTTTCCAGGATCTGCACCATATCAAGGTAATCCTTGGCTCCGTGCAGCCTGACCCATGGAAGAGCGCACTCCCCGGTCAGGAGGTCCTTGTAGTAGGGCTGGTGCATGTGGAAGATGAAGGAAAGATATAGCATGGTCGATAGACTATGGTCGACAGTCGATAAAACCTATGATTTTAAGTAATTTCTAAAAGCAAATAGCATTTTCGATATTAATTCGCACCTAGAATAAAGAGAATTGAATACTCCTTGATCTATGTATTTTTGGTTGAGGCAGATGTGCAATAATGTAACAATTTCATTTAAAGAGCCAATCGATATTTGAATAAAACGGGATAAATCCGCATCACTGTTTCTACCACATCCCTCTGCTATATTAGAACTGATAGATACGGCGGCTCGATTTAGCTGACTGGTCAAACCGAACTGCTCGTTTTTGTTGAATCTTTTAGTTAACTTATAAATTTCGCCGGCAAAGTTAACAGATCCCTCCAAACATTCAGCTCTTCAAATTTAAATCCCACATTTTGCCTATAAACTAAAGTTCATATAGCCTATAGCCACCTCCTTCTACTTCCAATAGACGAAGGAGCTGAATAAATCTAACATAAGATTTTATCGACTATTGACAACAGACTATAGACTATTTTATCGACTATAGTCCATCGACTATCGACCAATAAAAAAGCCCTAAGGGTGTTACCCCCAAGGGCTTTTTTATTACATTCCAACTATTAGAATACTACCTTCATGGATCCGATTAACTGGGTTGCGGTTGCCGTATCGTCAGTAAGCGCATTGCCCGGTAAGAAATATCCACCGGTTAAGGCAAACTGAACGTCTTCAGTATAATCATAAGTTACGGTTCCATCAAGTGCGTTACCAAGATGTGTTTTTCCGGTATATGTGCCCGTACCACCTCCGTAATATGTGGCTCCATTATCGTAGGTGTTAGGAACAGTAAATGATGCGCTTCTCTTTTGAGCTACGTTATAGTATCCGTAAACTAAGGATACAGTAACATCCTCAACCGGCTTCAAGCTGCCCTTTAAATTGAAAGCATTCATGTTTGAGAAAGGCAGAAGCGTGTAAACAATGTTATTGAGTTTTTGATCATAAAATAGCGGGTCCCAGCCTTGATTTCTGGTTCCGCCTGTATTTGCCCCGGAAAGATAGGTATAAGAAGCGCCAATCTTAGGGGTGGTTTTTACTTTAGCAAAGGTATAATCTGCCATTGCCTGTAACGCCCATGCGTCATGCTTTTTTGCATTAGGCATTGAAGTATTTCTTCCGAACTGATATGCGGCTTCTAAAGAAGTTGTCATGTTATCAATAGGAGTAAGCGAAATTAAAGCGCCTATTGTTGAAAGCTGATCCGGCCTGCTGCTTGTCGGAACAGTATTTTGATTGGTGTTGTTATCTTTTTTCAACCAGTAATAAACAGAAACGTCGGTCTTATTATTTAAAGCATATGTTGCGTTGATACCTGTCAAGCTGATTGTGTTTCTGTCAACTGAATTGTCCTGCTTAACTTGAGCATAAACCAAATCCACAACTAATGGATCATAGTTTAAGGTTGCACGTATTGCATCAAAGGCTTTTCTTTCGGTTAAATCAGTAGGAATGCTTGATCCGGAAGCGCGTACTTTAGCATTTCCTATAATGAAACTGTTACCGAATTTAATTTCCTGACGGCCTATGGTTAAGGTTAAAGGCGAATACAGGAATTCTTTCAATGTAACATAAGCCAAATCAAGATCAATGCTGTTATTATTAGTGTCGGTGTTTAATCCGCTTACGCCATGATCATTTTGTCCGTTCCAGATTCTCTCATTGATTAATCTTACAGTAGCCATGACATTATCGGTAAGATCAGCATCAACGCGGAGCCTAACCTGGGTCATTAAGAAATTCTGTTTCAATACGCTTTTGTCTCCAGAATTAGAATTGCTCAAGTTAAAATGGTTTCTTGCAACTCCACTTGCAATAATATCTCCACTTACCTTTACATTTTGTACCTCTGCATAGGCGGCGCTAAATGTCAGCCCGACTATTAAAGCAAGCGCTAATAATACAGTTAAGCGTTTACCCATTTTTTTACTCCTCCTTTTTTGTTGACTGTTATGGATATATGGTTAACTAGGCTAATAATCTTATTGCCTAGGATAATTTCTTACCCCTATTGCAATTATTTTACATATAACTCTATATTTGTCAAGGGTTTTTTTAAAATAATAGTGTCATAAAATAATGGGGTCAGATTTATTTTTCCGTCATTTATTGCTCTAGAAAAATAAATCTGACCCCATTATTTACCCGCCTATTTTACCGGGCTTTTTGAGCTTTTAGTGGTTTTCTGCGATTTGGGGCCCAGGGAAATAGTTAAAATCGAGGCGCTTCCCTTTGGTTCAATGGTGATAATGCAGGTTTCGTTTTCCTTCTCAAAGTTCATTAACCTTTGGCCGTATTCAACAATATTTATCAGGCTCCAGTTATACATGGCCATCTGTTCCCTATAGAAAGCGATGATCCGTTCGGGATCGGATTTTCCCTGATATTTTAAGACCCCTACGCGCACCCCGGAGCTGACAAATGTGTAGGATTCTTTGGGCAGGTTCTTCAGGCCCACAGGCACCGGGACATCGGCGAACTTTAAAAGCGCTTGAGGCTCAAGCAGGCCGGAATTATCGTTTTTTGACCCTGAAACGGTTGAGCATCCTGAAAGGCCGGCAGACAGCAGGCAACAGGCAGAAAATAAGAAAAATAACTTTATGAAAAATTTCATCTCTTCTCCTTCCTATCTAAAAAAGTTTTAACTTCCTGATAAATTTCATCTATTTCAATTTGAGTCAGCCCTGCGTTTAATCCTACTTCAACCAGCTCTTCCGGGCTGATAATGTCATCCGGGGTGTGGCTGTCGTTATTTAAAATTAATTTTGCCCCGAATTTTCTTGCTTGTTGGGCTACGTGGGAATTGGTTTGGTTGTGGCCGTGGCGGCTGGTAATCTCCAAAAAAACCCCGCGCTTTGCAGCAAGCTCTGTGTCTTCATCGGAGATTAACCCCGGGTGTGCCAAGATATCAATATCTGACAACAAGGCAAGGCGGTTTGTGCCCTTTGCAACCGGTTCTACCGGAGTTTCGCCGTGGGCAATAATAATCTTGATCCCCTCTTTTCTGGCAAGGGCTGTTAACGGCTTAAATTGTTCCGGAGGCACATGGGTTAATTCTATCCCCGGAATGACCCTGATGTTTGAGTGTTTTGGCCAGCGGCGGCAGAATTCCACAATTGCTTTGGCTACTTGTTTAATGTTGCTGTAGTCGGCGTGGTCAGTGATAGCAATGGCCTTGTAGCCCTTGTCTTGGTAGCGCACTGCTACTTCTGAAGG
>JAQTQQ010000011.1 GCA_028712175.1 Candidatus Omnitrophota bacterium
CCTGCCCCTCTTCTAATACAACTTTTTCAAAAACCTCTTTACAAAGTTTGCGTGCGCCCGCTTCTTGCGGCATGAAAATTAACCCCGTACCGTATAATCCCAAACCGGGCAAATCAATCCTATTGTCTTTGGCAACTCTTCTAAAGAAATCATCCGGGGTCTGAATTAAAATACCTGCACCATCACCGGTCCTAGGATCCGCTCCGCATGCCCCGCGGTGAGAAAGCCTTCTTAAGACTTCCAACCCTTGTTTTATGATTTCATTACTTTTTACACCTTTTATATTGCAGACAAACCCCACCCCGCAGGCATCATGCTCAAAACCCGGATCATATAAACCTTGTTTTTGCGGAAAATGCGTATATCTCATATTCTTGTTTTCCAATTACTTACATCAATACCCAGTTTTTTGATTTTTGCGCGCATAGTGTTGCGGTTAATGCCAAGAATCCGCGCGGCCTTAAGCTGATTGCCTTCACAGCGCTCTAGGGCCTGCTCAAGCAAAGGTTTTTCTATTGCCTCTAGGACAGATTTATATAATACACCTTTCTTCTCATCAAACAAAGATCTTTGGAGCTCCACCGCCCGGTCTTTGATAAAAGCCAAATCCCTGATACAATCTTTCTTTACTAAGCGAATTACATCATTATTGCCCGTATTTAGAGATAAATCATACCCTTCCTGCGCTAACATCTTAGTCAAAACCTCTTTTGCTTTAATTTCATCATCAGTTATCAATATTGTAATCATTTTATGCCTAAAATTTATGCAGGTTGAGCCAGAAAAAAAACGTTCACTTTGGCAGAAAATGCCCGCCATCATGAACGTCTATGTTCTATTATTTATTTTATAAGCACTACAACGTGCCTATATATACAAGTAAAGAAAGTACTATTTTGGTAACCTGATTTATTCGTTTAAAACTTCGTGGTCGATGGACGATGGACGATAAAAATTTCATTAATGAATGATTTTATCGACTATCGTCTATAGACTATCGACTATGAAGTTTTTAAGCTACTTAATAAAAAGCATCTCGCGGTACTTAGGCAGATCCCAGGCATCATCAGAAACTACGCACTCCAGCTGATCCACATGCTTTCTAATATGCTCCATTAAAGGTTTAAGCTCGGAAAAATAAATCTCCGCCCGTTTTTCGTCGCTTGCCTTCTTGGCCTTTTCAAGCAATTTCAACATCTCTGTGGCATTCTTACGGACATAGTAAATTTTTGCCACTACGTCGCAGAGATGCTCTTTTTTGTCCTTTAATGCGTCCTGATTTACCCTAAGGCCTGCACTTTTCTTAAGCCTGAATAATTCATCTAAAGTAGAAGCAAGAAGTTTCTCGTATTTATAACCAGCCGGAACCACCGAAGCATTTACCATTTCGTTCAAGGTATTAGCCTCAATTTCTAAGGTAAGATTATACATATGCATCCAGATATGATAACGCGCAATAAGCTCTTCTCGGGAAAAAACCCTATATTTCTCAAAAAGGACAACATTCTCTTTTTTAGTCAAAGCCTCCAAAGACTCGTAAGTAGAGGCAACATTCGGGAGCCCGCGTTTTTTTGCCTCTTTAATCCATTCCTGCGCGTAGTTATTTCCCTCAAAACGGATAGCCTTAGTTTCTCTTACGATTTTAGAGATCACTTGCAAGACACTTGCGTTAAAATCCTTGCCTGTCGAGGTAGTTTTCCTAATCTGCTCGGAGACATAATCGAGGCTTTCGGCAATAATCGTATTAATTATCGCAATCGGAGTAGAAATATTCTGCGATGAACCTACGGCACGGAATTCAAACTTGGCCCCGGTAAATGCAAAAGGAGAGGTGCGATTCCGGTCAGTGGAATCTTTATTAAATTTAGGAAGGCGCCCAATCCCAAAATCCATGATATCAGATTTAGAGACTTTGGACTTAACCCCTTTTTCAATCATATCCAGAATCTTGGTTAATTGTTCACCCAGAAATACGCTAATAATTGCAGGAGGCGCTTCATTAGCACCCAGCCGGTGCTCATTGCCTGCCAATGCCACAGATGCACGCAGAAGATCGCCATGCAGATAAACTGATCTTAATACGGCAGCTAAAACCGCCAGAAATTGCAGGTTATCTTCCGGAGTCTGCCCGGGATTAAGCAAATTATTGCCCTGGTTATCCGCCAACGACCAGTTCAGGTGTTTTCCGCTTCCGTTAATACCGGCAAATGGTTTTTCATGCAAAAGACAAACCATTCCGTGCTTTAAAGCAATTTTTTTCATCAGCTCCATCAACAGCTGATTATGGTCAGCGGCAATATTCGATTCCTCAAAAACCGGGGCAAATTCATACTGATGGGGGGCAACCTCATTGTGACGAGTCATTACCGGTATACCCAATTTATATGCCTCTTCGGCTACTTCAAACATAAAATTAAGTACGCGTTCTTTGATCGTTCCGAAATATTGATCCTCCAATTGCTGCCCTTTAGGGCTGGGGGCCCCGACCAATGTGCGGCCGGTCATGATCAAATCCTGGCGCAGATTATAATAATTTTTGTCGATTAAGAAATATTCCTGCTCCGCTCCGCAAGTTGAGAAAACCTTTTTTACATCTTTATGCCCGAATAATTTTAACAGGCCTATGGCCGCTCTATTTAATGCTTCATCCGAACGCAAAAGCGGTAATTTTTTATCCAATGCTTCGCCGTGATAAGAAATAAATATTGTAGGGATACACAATGTTTTACCAAGTTTGCTTTCTACGATAAAAGCGGGGCTTGAAGGGTCCCAAGCAGTATAGCCTCGTGCTTCAAAGGTCGCGCGGATTCCGCCCGAAGGGAAGCTCGATGCGTCAGGCTCCCCCTGAATAAGCTTGTTGCCGGAAAATTTTTCGATAACTTTACCCGGCCCGGTAAGCGAAATAAAACTATCATGTTTTTCCGCGGTAAGCCCGGTCATCGGCTGGAACCAATGGGTATAATATGTAGCGCCCTTATTTATCGCCCAATCTTTCATTGCGCCGGCAATCTCATTTGCCTGGGCTAAAGAAATTGTTTTGCCTTCGGAAATCCAGGTCTTAAACGCCTCAAAGGTATTTTTCGAAATATGCTTCTGCATAGTTTCCGTACTGAAAGTATTATACCCAAAATAAGTAGAGACTTTTTTCGGTGCCTCTACCTTATCTAACGCCAAACTTTTAATGTTAAACAAAGCCCTCTGTCTTATGCTCATTTCTTCCTCCCTTGCCTGCCGTCCTGCCTCAGGGCAGAAAAAACAGGTTTTGCATATTATAAGGAATACTTGACTTATTTTACCACAATCAGAATAAAATAAAAGAGGCATTCTTAAGATACCAGAACGCCCGTCCACTACTGCTTTGGCGGGCTGTCCGACAACGCTTTAGTGGCGGACGCCCCTGTTCTTTTAATACAAGTAAAGAACCCGGGATTCTGGTAACTTAAGTTTTTCTTCACAGGAAAATTTGCTTGTCAGCAAACATTATACGGCGTTATCCCCGTTTTCTCCCGTACGTATCCTTATAGCGTCTTCAACTGGATAAACAAATATTTTTCCGTCACCTATCTCCCCGGTTTTAGCGCTGTCAATAATGACTTTACTGATGCGCTTAAGATCTTCATCTTTAACAATAATCTCTATTTTGGTTTTTGGCAGCAGTTCAACTTTATACTTCTCACCCCTCCATTGCTGGACAACACCTTTTTGCTTACCGTGGCCTTCAATCCCGGAGATCATAATTCCGGTAACGCCTGCCAGACTGAGGGCATTACGGACACAATCAACGCTTTCGGGCCTTATGATAGCTTCGATTTTCTTCATTTTAGCCTCCTTAACATAAAATATTATTCACCCTTAATGTCAATAAATGTATAAGCCGGTTTCCTGCCATAAAATTCAGGATACGCGGAATTGCCGTGTTCACCGATATCAAGCCCCTCGATTTCCTCTTTTAGGGAAACCCTAATACCCATTGTGTATTTAAGTCCAAGCCAGAAAACAAGAGAAATCAAAAAGGTAAATACTCCTACTCCCAAAACACCGTATAGCTGAGCGATTAAAAGTTTTGTTCCTCCTCCATAGAACAAACCACTTCCGCTAGCGATCCCGGCTATCTTATCTTGCGAAAATAACCCCACGCAAACCGTACCAAAAACGCCGTTTACTAAATGCACTGAAAGCGCTCCCACAGGATCATCAAGCCTCAGCCTGTCAAACATAATAACAGCTAAAACAACGAGCATCCCGGCGGCAAAACCGATAATAAGCGAACTAGGAACACTTACAAAAGCACAAGATGCTGTTATGGCCACTAACCCGGCCAAACAGCCGTTCAAAGTCATGCCTAGATCCGGTTTACCTAACAATGCCCATGACAATAACGTAGCGCTAATAGTTGCCATGGCTGCAGCCATGTTGGTAGTAATAGCAACATGGCTGATAGCTACAGGATCGGCCGACATTGTGGATCCGGGATTAAATCCGAACCATCCAAACCAAAGCACAAAAGTTCCCAAGGTTGCCATTGATAAATTATGACCGGGAATTGGATTAACCCTTCTATTTACGTATTTCCCAAAACGCGGACCCAAGACCATAATACCGGCCAAGGCCGCCCATCCTCCTACCGAATGCACAACAGTTGAGCCGGCGAAATCAAACATGCCTTTTAACTGCAGCCACCCTCCTCCCCAAATCCAATGGCCTACTATGGGATAAATAAACATAGCCATAATAAAGGAAAAAACTATGAATGAACCATACTTAATACGTTCAGCCACAGCACCCGAAACAATAGTAGCGGCTGTTCCACAGAAAACCAGCTGAAAGAAGAATTTTGCCCACATCGGAACCCCTGTCCAGGAAAGAGCGGAATAAACGCCTTTATAAGCTTCGCCGGTTGCCGGAGAATTATCTAAACCGCTGGCGAAGAAAAGCCCTTTTAAACCGATTAAAGGATTTCCATCTCCAAACATAAACCCCCAGCCAAGAAACAAAAAACCCAATGAAGATACCGCAAAAACCACGAAATTCTTAGAAAGAATATTTACGCAGTTTTTTGAACGGGCAAACCCTGATTCAACCATAGCAAAACCCAAGTTCATGAAGAATACCATTTTTGCGGTTATTAAAACCCAAATTGTATCGATGATCACCTTCATATCCATAGCTGCCTCCTTAGAAATTAATATCTATTTGAAATGTGACCGTATCGGTTAAGTTGCGATTATTGTAAATGTCATAGGCAACAAGCGCTGAGATATCCTTAGTAAAGCTCCAGGCAAAACCGGCGTTTAATGCTCCATAAGAAGACTGCGTCCCCTGATAATCAACGCATAGCCATAATTTTGGGCTTATCTCTGTCATAACGCGTTCCCAGGCTATCAGCGCCCCGGAGTTATCCCGCAGCCCTTCTTTATCCCGTAGCAATTTTCCATTCCCCACAAAATAGCCTCCTGAAACTCTTCCTAAATTGACCTTACCTATATTAACTGTCTTAGCAACCCTGCCATACCAGAGGTTATAATTAGTCCTATTGGCCCTCGTACCCATGTCATAGGAACCCACGGCGACAGCAGGCATATACTTAAAATAAGCGTCCTCAGGTACGCCGAATTTAAAATTAAAATACCAGGGAGTTGAATCATAAAAAGAACCAAACCCTTTCTTATAATCAAAACCACTCTCTGCCATAACCTTCCCCAACGGCTTCCAAAACCTGCCTAAAAGGTTCTCTTCGGGATTATCCGATAATAAACTAAAAGTGAGCCCATAAACTTGCTGGACATAATTATGTTGATCATAATTATCAACGCTGGTCCCCTTGGAAGTAGTGGGAGCATAAATATCCACCCCCACATGGATCCTTTTATATGGCTGGATATCTGTTGACGGCGCCCAGATAAGCGTGGAAGGAGTAGCATATGCATTTGATAGAAAAAAGGTATAGCAAACCGCTAAAATCAATCCTAATCGTTTCACTGTTTATCTCCTTTCTAATTCCGCCCGAAAATGTTAGCGAAAAGGCGTCTGGTTAAAAAAATAGCGCTCTATTTCTAGAACGCTGATGTTTAAATCTTACACTTCAATGTGTTTTACACCATTACAAGTAAAAAATATCTCAGCCTGGTAACTAAATTTTATCTAAATACTTCTGAGCTTTGGCCCTGATCTTCTGCGTCATCTTTACAACACTGACATGAGAAATGCCCATATGCCTGCCTATTTCCCTGGTAGTCAAACCCTGGCTAAAATACTTAAACAGCTTTTTTTCTTTTGAATTAAAACCGTTATTTTGAATGTTTTGGGCCAGAAATTTATTATGCAGGTCAAACCGGCAATCCTCACAAGACCAATACTTGCCCAGAATATCCTCTATTGTTGCTTCTTCATTTACGCTTAAAGCCGCATCAATGCTAATAATATTGGAACGCTCATTTATCTTGCGAATATAATTTTTCAAGTGAAAATAACAACCCTGCAAAATATAGCTGTCTGTTTTATCGCAAAGTTTACCTTTTACAAAATTGCTCCAAAGGTAGATTGACGCTTCCTGATACAGGTCATCATGGCTAAAGGAGCGAGAATGTCCGTTCAGGCGCCAGGCAATACGTTTTATGGTTGGAGATAACTTTTGGTGCAGCTCTTCAAAGCTCATCTTTAGTCTCCTCTAAAACAAAAACGTCCCCACCCCTTTAAAAGGGTAAAGGACGCCTTAGTCCAAATAACTCCGCAAGAAATAACTTATGCGGATTCGCCAGATTATGGCGAAAAAAAAGCCTTCCGGCAAAATAATCGCCAGAAGACTTCTATGTCTTTACTACAACGCTGTAATCTGTTAAAAGTATACCATAACTCCAGCTGCTGTCAAGCAAAAATACGGCTATTTCTTAGTCTTTATGTCTTTTGCTAGAATAATTGCTTCAGCTACTTCACGCATAGACTTACGCATATCCATACTTTGCTTCTGTATCAGGCGATACGCCTCTGAAGGCAGAATGTTTGCATCCTGGGAAAGAATATCTTTTGCCCGCTCAACAAGTTTTCGCGTAGTAAGCGCCTCTTCTGCAGAACGAGCGCGTAAGTCCAGCTCCGCATTTTCTATGGCAAGAGCAGCCTGATTAGCCAAAGCAGTCAAGAGGTCCAGTTCATGTTTGGAGAATTTATGTTTCTTTGAAGTATAACAATTGAGCACCCCGATAACTCTTCCTTTCACCGCTAAGGGCACGCAAGCCAAAGAACATAACCCTTCTTTTTTAGCAATATCCTGGTTTAAATAACGCGCATCTTTCTTAATATCCAAAACACAAATTGCCTTATTATCCTTAGCAACTACGCCGGCCACGCCTTCCCCAAGCCGGATATTTAGTTTTTTATTGTAAGCCTCGGATATTGACTGAGTGGCTTTAACCACCAATTCTTTCTTCTCAGGGTCTAAAAGCATCAAGGAAGATATTTTTGAATTCATAATTTCGGCAGTCACTTGCACAACCAAACGCAATAACTCCTCCAAGTACATACCGGAAGTAATCAGGTTCGCAACTTTTGAAATTGCCTCAATCTGCTTCACATAAACCTGAAATTTATCTTTTTTAGCCTTTGCCATTATCTTCTTTTCTCTAAAAACTTCTTTATTCTATTCAAAGCTTCCTTTAAATTATCCATGCTGGAAGCATAAGAAATCCTGATATATCCTTCTGCTCCGGGCCCAAAAGCTGTTCCCGGCACAACCGCCACCTTTTCTTCTTCCAATAATTTACGCGAGAAATCCATCGAGTTTAATCCCGAGCTTTTTATGGAAGGAAATGCATAAAAGGCCCCTTGCGGCCTTTGGCATTTTAATCCCAAAGAATTCAATTCAGCAATGATAAATTCCCTCCTACGGTTGTATTCGCGTTTCATCTGTTCTACCGATCTCCTGCCGCATGCCAAAGCCTCTGCTGCTGCCATTTGGCTTGTAATCGGAACACACATAATCGTATATTGATGAATTTTGGTCATTGCTGCAATGATCTCTTTCGGCCCGCAGGCAAAACCGACACGCCAGCCGGTCATTGCATATGACTTGGAGAACCCGTTAAAATAAACCGTATTATTCTTTGCCTTCGGCAATGTCGGAAAAGCAATATGCTTGAAATCATAAGTTAAGTCGCCATAAACTTCGTCGCTGATACAAAGTATTTTATTGTTTACTAAAACCCTGTTGATTTCTTCTAGCTCCTTACGGCGATAAGAAACACCTGTGGGGTTCGTTGGATAATTTAAAACAATTCCTTTAGTTTTTTTATCAATATGTTTTTCTAAAAGCTTTGGCGTAATTTTAAACCCATCTTTTGAAGTGTCAATATAAACGGGCGTGCCGCCGGTAAGTTCAGTAACCGGGCCATAAGAAACATAACTTGGCTGAGGAATTAATATTTTATCCCCGGGGTTGATTATCGACCGCAGGACAAGGTCAAGCCCCTCGCTTACGCCTACAGTAATCAATATTTCTTCCTCCGGACAATAATCAAGCCCAAATTTATTTTTTAAATACCTATGGATACCTAAACGCAATTTATAGAGTCCCTTATTTGAAGTGTAACTGGTAAACCCCTCTTCAAGAGAATAAATTCCCGCTTCCCGGATTTGCCAAGGAGTAACAAAATCCGGCTCCCCCACACCCAGAGATATTACATCCTTCATCCCAAGCACTAAATCAAAAAATGCCCGGATCCCGGATGGCTGCATTTTTTCCACAACTTTTGATATTTTCATTTTTCTTATAGTTTCCTACGAGCTAAGAGCTGTGAGCTAATAGCTAATTGCTATTCTCTTATTTTCGGATTTATGCTTTAAAATCACTCCGTCTTCTTTATATTTCTTTAATAAAAAGTGTGTCGCTGTTCCGCGCACATGTTCCAAGCAGGAAAGCTTTTCTGCCACAAAGTTAGAAACCGTGTGCAGATTCTTGCCCTCCACCACGACCAATAAATCATAGGTACCGCTGATTAGATAACAACTGGTTACCTCGGGAAATGAATAAATGCGTTCGGCAATTTTATCAAAACCAAGGTCCTTTTGCGGGACTATGTTCACTTCGATTAAAGCCCTGACCTCCGATTCGGTATCCCGGATCAAATCTTTATTGATAACGGCCTTGTATTTTAGAATCGCCCCCTCTTTTTCATATTTCTTAATCGCTTTTTTTACCGTATCGGGTGATTTACGCAGCATTTTAGCGATATCTTCAACAGTTGCGCGGCCGTCCTTTTCCAGAATCTCTAATATTTCATCCATTTTTTAGCTCTCCCTTTTTAATGAATAGTGCATATTTGTGCGCCTTTTCGTTTATGTTCCGATTTTTTATGCATCCTCATTATTTTATCTACCTTAATCTTGCCAGCGGCCTGTTTATTTTTATTGCAGAAATTATCTAAAATATTATCCAGCTCATTATAGGTTATACCCATCTCTCCTTCGTCGGTTTGCCCCTGCCAAAGTCCGGCAGTGGGAGGCTTAACAATAATATTTTGAGGTATTCCTAATTCTTGGGCTAGTTTACGCACCTGGCGCTTGAATAAATCCGCTATCGGCAAGATATCCACTCCCCCATCCCCGTATTTAGTAAAATAACCTACTAAAAGTTCGGATTTATTCCCTGTTCCGCAAACAAGATAATTCAATTTGTTAGCGAAATAATAAAGCGTGCTCATGCGCAGCCTCGGCTTAAGGTTGCCTCTGGCTAAACCGCCTGCTTTTGGCAGAATTCTTAAAAAATTATTATACAAACCGGACAAATCAATTAACTTTGATTTGAGCCCGAGAACTTTTGCGACTAATTTGGCGTCTTTTAAATCCTCTGCATGGCTATTACAAGGCATAAAAAGAACGAGTAAATTATTCTTCCCGACCGCTGCTTTGCACAATGCAGCAACTACGGCGGAATCTATGCCACCGGAAAGCCCCATAACAATACCTTTGGCCCCGGCATCCTTAACTTGCTGCTTAATCCATGAAATAATCTTATTTTTCATACTTAAATCACTGGAAGGAATTTCCCTGTTACGGATATTTGACTTATAATAGCACAACTGGTAACAGGGTCAAGGATATAATGGCGGGCCTATTTAAGTTCCTCCGGGTGGTGCTTGACTACTTTCGCCTCAACCATATAGATTACATCTTCGGCAATATTGGTAGCATGGTCACATATCCGCTCAAGGAACCTTGCTATAAGCAAAAGCGGCACAGCTCTTGGCGCGGTTTGGCCATCTTTAACCATATAATCTTCAATTAGCTCTTTTTGTATAGCATTTCTTAAATTGTCGGCGTCAGAATCTAAAAGCATTATTTTTTTTGCTGTCTGGATATCCCTTTTAACAAAGGAATCTATCGCCATCTTAACCATACCCTGCGCAACAGAAGCAAGGCGCGGAATATCTACCAACGGCTTTAAAAGTGGCTTATCCGCAATCTCTGATACGCGCTGGCAGATATCGACAGCGATATCAATAATTCTCTCCAGTTCTGCATTTATCTTCATTCCCGTTGTTATAAACCTAAGGTCTCCTGCCATCGGTTGGTGCCGTGCAATCAAATCCAGGCACTTCTCGTCTATTACTAACTCCAATTCATCAATCAACTTATCATTATTGATAACCTCTAATGCCTTATTCCTGTCCCGCTCTCTAAGCGACTCGATAGATTTAAATATCGCCTCTTCCGCAAAAGCGCCCATCTTTAATATCTGGTTATTTAAATCCTGTAACTCCTCATCAAAATGTTTTACCATTATTCCTCCTGGCTACTCAGGCTTACTATTGCCTATATCCTTGATCAGCCTTTTAACATGATCTGAGATACTATCTCTGGTTTTCCTGAAAAAATGAATATCTTTACCCTTAGGGTCATCTATCTTCCACTCAATATGTTTATCCGCCGGGAAAAAAGGGCAAGTATCCTGACAGCCTAAAGTTATTACATAATCAAATTTATTCACAGCTAACGCATCAAATCCTTTAGAGGCGTTATTGGAAATATCTATACCTGCCTCCCTCATTACCTCTATTGCCATAGGATTGATGATTCCGGAAGGCTTAGAACCTGCGCTATAGGCCTCGATTACTTTCTTGCCGAGCTCTTTAGCAATACCTTCAGCTATCTGGGAACGGCAAGAATTTTCAACGCAAACAAAAAGCACTCTTTTCATTTATCCAAACCTCCCCGTTATATACGCCTCCGTCCTCTTATCCTTAGGGGCGGTAAATATATCCTGAGTTCTGCCGAATTCGATTAATTCTCCTAATAAGAAAAATCCGGTATAATCCGATACCCTGGCTGCTTGCTGCATATTATGAGTTACTATAACAATAGTATAGTCCTTTTTCAACTCCAAAATAAGCTCTTCTATCTTGCCTGTTGAGATCGGATCCAAGCTTGCGCATGGCTCATCAAAAAGAATAACCTCTGTCTCTACGGCTAAGCAGCGGGCAATGCATAATCTCTGCTGCTGCCCTCCTGACAAACCCAACGCACTCTCCTTAAGCCTGCATTTAACCTCTTCCCATAAAGCAGCCTTCTTAAGGGTTTGGACAACCTTTTCTTCAATAAAATCTTTATTCTTTATGCCGTTTACCCTCAAACCGTAGGCGATATTGTCAAAGATGCTTTTGGGAAAAGGATTCGGTTTCTGGAATACCATTCCAACCCTTCTTCGTATATCGACTGCTTCAATGCAGGGAGAATTAATATCCTCCCCGTCAATATAAATTTTTCCCGTAAGCTTAGTGCCGGCGATTAATTCATTCATCCGGTTAAAAAGCCTGATAAATGTTGATTTCCCGCATCCTGACGGACCGATTAAGGCAGTAACCCGGTTACTGAATATATTCAAGTCCACAGACTTAAGCGCCTGCGTGTTTCCGTAAAAAAAATTAATTTTGTCTGCCTTCATTTTTATATCGTTATCCATGATAACTCCTCTGTCTTTGGCGTAAATATATCGCTATCCCTGAAATAAATAAAACCAGAAAAAGCAAGATAAGGCTGCACCCATAGGCAATTGCCTTCTGTTTATCCGGATGCGTACCTTCGGTCATTAAGGCATATATATGATAAGGCAACGCCATTACCTCGCTAAAAATACTCTTAGGATACCCCCGCTTATAGAATGCCGCGGCAGTAAATAAAATCGGGGCAGTCTCTCCTGCTGCCCTGCCGATACTTAAAATAACCCCGGTAAGTATTCCGGGTAAAGCAGTAGGCAGAACTATCCGTTTTATCGTCTCCCATTTACTTGCACCTAAAGAGAGTGAGGCCTCGCGGATTGAATGCGGCACTGCTAGTAAAGCCTCCTGCGAAGCAGAGATAATCAAAGGGAGTGCCAATATACCTAAAGTAAGGCTTCCGGAAAGTATTGAAACTCCAAAATTCAGGAAATTTACAAATACTGCTAAACCAAAAAGCCCGAATACAACCGAAGGAACTCCGGCAAGATTATTAATACTGATACGGATGATATTTACTACTATGCTTTTCGGAGAATATTCACAAAGGTATATTGCACAGGCAAGCCCTAAAGGAACAGCAAAGATCATAGCTCCTAAAGTTAAATACAAAGTTCCCACAATTACCGGAGCAACCCCGCCTTCGGTCATTGCATTTCTGGGCGGCTGGGTTAGAAACTCCCACGAAATAATTTGCATTCCACGCGTAAAAATAAAATATATTATTGTGCCAAGAAAGAATAGCGTAGCTATAATACAGGCAAACAAAAGAAAGAATCCGATGTTTTGAGTAATATCTTTTTTCATACCTATCCGCTTAATCCTAACTTTATCCTGAACCTGCGCGAGATTATTTCAGCAATTATATTAAAAACAAAAGTAATTAAAAACAAAACCAGGGCAATCGCAAATAAAGCGTGGTAATGGTCGCCTCCCATAGGAGCTTCTCCCATCTCTGCGGCAATTGCCGCTGTCATTGGCCTGACCGGGCCTAAAAATGTTTTTGGAATTACTGCCGCACCACCTGCAACCATCAAAACCGTCATTGTCTCGCCTATTGCCCTGCTCATCCCTAAGATTATTGCCGTAGATATACCCGAACCTGCCGCAGGAATCACTACGCGCGTTAAGGTCTGCCACCTGTTTGCGCCTACAGCAAAGGACGCCTCCCGGAATGAGCGCGGAACATAACTTAAGGCATCTTCAGCAATAGTGCATACCGTAGGAGTCGCCATAAGCCCTAGGATTAGGCTTGCGTTTAAAGCGGTTAAGCCGGTAGGAAGATTAAATGTTTTTTGCAAGAAAGGTGTTACTATGACCATTCCAAAAAAACCGTAGACAACCGAAGGAATGCTTGCCAATAACTCAATTATCGGTTTTAAAAACTGTCTCTGCCTGAAACCTGCAATTTCATTAAGGTATAAAGCGCTTCCTACTCCTAAAGGAACGCATACAATGATAGCTCCTGCAGTTACCCATATTGAGCCTAAAATAAGCGGCAAGATTCCGAAATCAGGAGGTTCGTGCGTTGGATACCATCTAGTCCCGAATAAAAACTTAAAAAACCCGACATCCTTGAATATCGGAGTACCTTCTTTAAATAACACAATCATTATCCCCACCAGAAAAAATAATGAGGAAAAAGCCAGAACAGTGAATATCCACTTATAAATTTTTTCTTTTATACGCCTGTAATTCATTTTTTTAAGAAATGGAGGCGCGGCAGGCCTTTTAAACCTGCCGCGTTTGCCGGAGTAAACGCTTATTTACTTTAACCCGACATAACCTTGAACCTCAACTAAGTCCTGCCCTCTTTTACTCTTTATAAAATCAAGGTACTCTTTAACTATACCCTGGGGCTTACCGTTTGTGTACATAAATAGCGGGCGGCTTACCGGATATTTCCCCGAAAGAACAGTTGCGTTTGAAGGCATTACGCCGTCAACCTCAACCGCTTTAAGCTCACCGGACATAAAACCTAATCCCACATAACCTATAGCATTTGGCGTTTGGCCGATTATCTGAGCAACTGCCTGATTAGAAGCCTGCATTAAAGCAGAAGGAACAACTTTTTCCTTATTCATTATCAGTTCACCGAATGCCTCAAAGGTCCCGCTTGCCGTATCGCGGGAAACAACTACGATCTTCCCGGGCTTTCCGCCAGCCTGCGACCAATCAGTTATCTTGCCAGTATAAATATCCCTTACCTGCTTTTTCGAAAGCTTGGATACGGGATTTGACTTATTTACTACTACCGCAATTCCATCCATTGCTACGATATGCGCAACCGGGTCCCGTCCGCGGGAAGCTGCCTTTTGTATCTCAACATCCCTGATTGACCTTGAGGAATTGGCAATATTGCAGTTTCCGTCAATTAGCGCAGTAATGCCGACACTTGATCCTCCGCCGCGCACGCTTATATCAACTCCGGAATTTTCATCCATAAATACTTCTGCTGTCTTCTGTGCAATAGGAAGAACGGTTGTTGAACCCGCTACTACTATCTTTTCGGCAAAACAGGTGCCTGCGGCTAAGTTTAGTGCCGTTATCCCTGCTACCATCATCATTGCTAACTTTTTCATCTTTAAAACCCTCCTTGTCTACGAAGACAACACCTGCGCAATTCCGCTAGGCGCGGGGTGTCTTGTTAGTTATTTCATCAGAACTTCATATTCCAGTCAACCTGAATTAGTGTTTCAGGTGCTTTCCTTGTGCTTGCTATATTCCAAGAGCGATAAACGTCAAAACCTAGCCACGTATTCTTTCCTAATCCGTACTGTAACTCCAATTCATGGCTTCTGATCCCTGTTTTTCCTCCATAACGGTCAGAATCAGGAGTTGTATCCATAACCGCATCACTCTCAAGCATAGCGTAAATGTATTTTAACTGCCAATCGCCCCATTTCTCTATCTTTTCATTACCTGTCCTAAACCCTAATGCAAAACCGGTATTCTTATCCGGGGCTGCCAGGTTATTCACATACTCTCCCATGAACCTGATGCTCTCTACATTAAGACCAACTCCCTTAAACGGCTCTTTTATGCTTAACTCCAAAGCAGGGCTGATAATTCTATAATCGTATTTCCAGTTTGAACCCACCCTGGAATTAGTACTGCCTGACCAGGTAGAAGCAGCTGTGCCCTTTACATTACTGAAATTAGTATAGGAGAACGCACCCTTTAATGAAACATTATCATTAAACTTATAGGTTGCTCCGGGCTGTAAAAGATAGGTCATTATAGGATCGGCATTTGAACTTGTATCAGCAGTTTGGACCGTTACAGCAGTGTTCATAAATAACTTGGTTTTATCTCCTACATCCTTACTTAGAACGATTACGCCTCCTTCAGGAGTAATATCAGTATCCCAAACCAAATCTGTTGGCTCCCAAAGAACATCCTTTAAAAGCATCTTACCGCCGGTAAGTCTTAACCAGGGAAGAGGGTCATACATTGCATAGGCATAATCAAGCCTGATCTGGAATTTAGAAGAAGATCCTCCATCCTCAGCCCCGAAAGTAATATTAGTTGAGCGTGGATCACCATTCTTATTAGTGGCTATACCGATACCAGCCATAAGCTTCTCATTAATCTTGGCCTCTAAACCAAGGCGTGCGCGTATACGGCCAACATGAGTATCTCTCGTTATATCATTATCATACTTATCATGTTTATACTGATACCTCAAACGTAAATCTCCCTTTAATTTCATATTCTGCACCCATGCAGGCAACATGGAGTATTTGCCGGTTGCTATTTCCTTTTTCACTGTTTCCTGTGTTTCATACTTAATCTGCTGCGCTTCTGCACCCGTTAAAACCCCCTTATCTACTAATTTTTCTAACAACAAATCAATTTCGCCTGCGTATAAAGCTTGAATACCGAAACTCACAAAACATAATATTACTAATAACATTATGCTCCAAAATCTTTTCATTCTAATCCCTCCTTTTTTGTTAACCTTCTACGCATAACTTGCGCCTTGCGCATGCAGCGTATATCAAATCCACCTCTCTTAAGTGAATCACTGAGAGATGCGCCATTAAATAACCTCTTCTCATCTATATTATTTAAAATACTGCTTAAGAATGCCAACTGCTTCTTGAAATTACTGGCTAAAAAATACTTACATATAGACGAGATAACACTCAATTTTAATCCTATCGGCATCACAATGTAATATTACATTCTTTATGTTGATTCTAAATTAAGAAAAGGTAAAATCTGGGTAAATTATGTTTATTTCAATTTTACTAAAAACTCTTTATCCAGATTTGCGCTTATCTGTCTTACCGTGCTTAATAAATCAACCAAATTAAACGGCTTGCTTAAGTAATAATTTGCCCCTAAAAGGTGGGCATATAATTTATCCTGTTGGCAAGACTTAGCGCTTATTACTATAATAAAGGTGTTAAAATTACGCGGGTCATCTTTTATCATTTTGCATACATCAAACCCATTTATGCCGGGAAGCATAATATCAAGCACGACAATATTAAAACTCTCTTTTTTTAATTTCTCCTGCGCGCTCAACCCGTCAAAAACCTGCTCGATATTAAAACCTTCTTTTTGTAAGTTATAGGCAATAAGGTTATTTATATCCGGATCATCCTCTACGATTAATACCTTCTTCTCACCAAACATATTAACTCCCCCTTATTCATAATGCGCCTAAAATATACCAACCCTAGGACTGATTATCAATAATCCGTCTCGGTGCCCGCACCAAGGACTGTATTGCTGCTTTTGTTTTCCCAATCATGGTTAAAGTATAAAAGAAAGAAGTTAAATCTGCTTCAAGGGAAGGTAAAATCTGGGTAAAATAAAAGCGCTCTTCTAAGAGCGCTTTAGATTAAATTAACAGCTTATTTATTAAGAGTTCTTTTGGGGGACAATAAAGAAGAACTTTGAGCCCAAGCCTTCGATACTTTCAACGCCAACTGAACCGGAGTGAAGCTCAATGATATGCTTAACAATGGAGAGGCCAAGGCCGGTACCTCCAAGCTCGCGCGAACGCGCTTTATCCACCCGGTAAAACCTCTCAAAAATACGGGGTACATCTTTTTGCGGTATTCCGATTCCGGAATCTTCTATTATGACTTTAATAGCCTCTTCTGATATTTCACTGCATATCTTGATAAACCCTTTTTCTTTGTTAAATTTTATAGCATTACCAATCAAATTAACCAAAACTTGATGCAGCCTTTCCTTATCGGCAATAATAAAAAGCTCCTGCGGCAATTCATTAACGGCCTTAATGCCTGCGGAATCAAGCTGCAACCTAAACCCCCTGAGTACCTCTTTTACCTGCAGGCTTAAATTAAAATTAGCCTTATTAATTGTTATCCCCTTTGATTCAAGGTGCGACAAAGACAATAAATCATTAACAAGGGTATCAAGCCTATCAGCATGGCCTTGAATTATCTTAAGAAAATTGCGGTTATTTTCTTTGTCCTCCAAAGCCCCCTCAAGTAAAGTTTCTACAAAACCTTTGATTGCAGTCAACGGAGTTTTTAACTCATGCGAAACATTTGCTACAAAATCCCTGCGCATAACCTCCAGCCGCCTTATCTCTGTTATATTATGTATAACCAAAAGAGCGCCATTTACTCCATCTTGGCTCAAAATTGGGGTGGCGTTTATTTCAAATATACGCTGCACAGGAAAAAATAAATCTATCTCTTTTGAAATAGGTTTGCAGTCGTTTAATATAGAATCAACGATATCGGAAATCTCTTTATTGCGTATTGCCTCCAAGAACACTTTCCCCTTAACCGTTTGCATAGTTACTTCAAATACCTTTTCAACTGCCTGGTTAATAGAAACAACCCTTCCTGCCTTATCAGTAACAATAACCCCCTCAACCATACTGTTAAAAATAGCCTCCAAGTGCTGGCTCTTTGTAGCTATTTCGCGTATTTTATCTTCAATATCCTGCGCCATTTTATTTAAAGTGGCGGCAAGCTCTCCTATTTCATCATTAGAATCTTCAAGGATCCTGTGAGAAAAATCGCCTTTAGCAAAATTTAAAGAAGCATTAATAATCCGGCTGATTGGCCTAATCAATACATTTGTTAGTAATAATCCTAAAAAGGTTGCCAATACCAAAGCCAGCAGCAGCCCTATTAAGATAACCTTTCTTGCGGTAGAATGAACTTTTTGAACACTAATTAATGGTAAAGCCAACCTTAATATCCCTGCAACTGCGCCGTTTTCTATAATGGGGAGCGCCAAATACAACATATCTATTTTTAAGGTAGAAGAATACCTAATCTCCCGGCCTAATTTACCGTCTAATGCACTGGATACTTCCGGCCTTTTATAAAGGTGGTTTTCAAGTCCGGATAGGCTCTCCCTGGGCACTTCTGAATCCGCAAGAACTTCCCCGTTAAGGCCAATAACAGTAACGCGTGCTCCGATCTTCTGCCCCAGTTTCTTGCTTAGTTCATCCAGCAACTCGGCATTATTAAAAGGGCCGGATAAAGCGGATATTCTGCTTTCTATAAGATATGCCTGATTGGTCAGCGATTGCGTTATTTCCTGGAGTGTTTTTTGATGGAGATTATTATCTAAGAAAACTAAAACAAAACCTAATGATACTGATATAAGAAAAAAATAGGAGAGTATTAATTTAAGCTTAAAACTGCACTTGGCCATATTTCTTATTACGGGCTAATTGTTATCCCACTGTAAGCCTTCGATAACTGCCTGAGCTACATTATTAAGATGGTCACCTATCTTTTCGAGGTTACTGATAATATCGAGAAAAATCACCCCCGAAAGGACATTACACTTTCCTCCCTCCAGGCGCTTTGTATGATTACTTTTAAGCCTATCGCGCATAACATTAATCTGGCACTCTTCCTCCATAACAACCTTGGCCTCATTTGCGTCATTCTGCTGGAGTGCTTTTATAGAGCAATCGATCATGCTACTTATCTCATCATACATCCTTTGTATCTCTTCAATTGCCAAAGGAGAAAATGGAAGGCGGTTTTCTATTTTTTGTTCCGCAAGATCACGCAAATTCTCTGCGTGATCCCCTATTCTTTCTACATCATTTATCGCATGTATAAGCGGAGGAATTTTCTTTGATTCATCCGGGCTAAGTTCGCGCTGCATCAACTGAACCAGATAATTAGTAATTGCCTCTCTTAAGGAATCAACTGCCTCCTCCCTGCGGGTTATCTTTTCTAAAGACCTTAAATCATTGCTCATAAAGCTGTTTATGGCAATCCAAACCATTTTCTTAGTTAACCCCAGTGTCCTGACTATCTCTTTAATCGCCGCCTCAATAGCAATAGGGGGGGTATTTAAGAGGTGTTTCTCAAGATACTTGGGCAGATATTCAACCTCTTCTTCTTCCTTGCCTTTGATAATAAAAGTAAGGAATTTAGCAAATAGCGGGATTAAAGGTATAAAAATTAATGTATTTATAACATTAAACAAAGTATGTGCGTTGGCAATTTCCCTGGTAACATCAGCAGAAGTAAAAGAGACGAGCCTTCTAAACAGACCCAAAAACGGCAAAAATATCAATACTCCCACAATATTAAATATAACATGCGCAACAGCCGCCCTTTTTGCCCCAATACTGGCCCCATAAGAAGCAATGATCGCCGTAATACAAGTTCCGATATTACAACCGAGAATAAGGGGCAAAGCTGCTCCTAAATCAATAAGCCCAGCCATAGACAAACCTAAAATCATACCAGTGGTTACTGAGCTGCTTTGGAATATAGCGGTTACAAGCGCCCCTGCAAAAATGCCCAGCAACGGATTAATGCTGAAATTAACCAGCATATCCTTAAATACCGGAGAATCACCCAGGGGTTTTATAACCTGGGTTAAAATGCTCAAACCTAAGAAAAGTATTCCGAATCCCAGAAGAAACTCTGCTATATTCTTATATAACTTCCGTTTTGCCGCAATAGACATAATCATACCTATTCCGATAATCGGTAAGGCATAATCAGTAAGCTTAAAAGCAATTAACTGGGCAGTTATAGTTGTACCTATGTTTGCTCCAAAGATAACGCCTAAAGACTGCGTAAGGGTCATAAGCCCGGCATTTACAAAACCAACAACCATAATGGTCGTAGCAGAAGAGGATTGAACCAAAGAAGTTATGCCTGCGCCTACTAAAACTCCTCTTTTAGGGCCGCCGGTAAGAGAATGCAGCACCTTGCGCATCTTCTCTCCGCTAGCTTTATGCAGCCCTTCGCTCATTTCACGAATTCCGTAAATAAAAAGCCCTAACCCGCCTAATACGCCAAAAATAATCTCATGAACCATTTACTTAATCCTCCCCTTCGAATTTAAACCTGTAACCGTAATTCTTAACTGTAATAATCCTTTTTGCCTCAGAGTGCAACTTTTTACGCAAAGTCCTTATATGTACGTCTACCGTACGGGTTTGGATCTCCATAGCATGATCATAACCCCAAATGGCATCCAGAAGATAATCCCGCGACAAAACCCTGCCTTTAGCCTTCAGTAAAGTCTTAAGCAGCTCAAATTCTTTAGAGGTAAGCTCAACCGGCTTACCCTTAACATTCACAGATATTCTAGCAAAATCTATTCTTAACCCGCCCGACTGGAAAACTTCGGAAACTTTCTCTTTCTCATCTGCCCTGCGCAACACTGCTTTTATGCGCGCAATTAATTCCCGCGGGCTAAATGGCTTAGTAATATAGTCGTCCGCGCCCAGCTCAAGCCCTACCACTTTATCCGATTCCTGGCTTTTTGCGGTAAGCATAATTATTGGAATTAAAGCAGTTTTAGCTGTTTTCTTTAAAGCTTTACATACCTCTAAACCATCTATTCCGGGAAGCATTAAATCCAGCAAAATGAGGTCTGGATGCTCGCCTACAGCAAGGTCTAAAGCATCCTC
Organism: Candidatus Omnitrophota bacterium; assembly: GCA_028712175.1. GTDB lineage: Bacteria > Omnitrophota > Gorgyraeia > Gygaellales > Profunditerraquicolaceae > UBA6249. The sequence goes on from JAQTQQ010000011.1 coordinate 20,878, forward strand.
TCCGTCTCTGGCATCAATAACCCTAAAGCCTTCCTTTTTAAGGTTATAATCAAGCATCTTAATAATATCTTTTTCATCTTCAACGATTAATATTTTTTCTTTCATTTTCTTTTTCCCCGGCAGATATTCACGCATACACCGCAAACAAATTGTTCCACTTGCCGTTGTGATTGAAAGCTTTTGAGTTTCTCAAAACATTTAATATGGTCAAAATCAATAGGGTTTTCCTTAATTGCCCCTGCCGGACATATCTTAACACAAAGCGAGCATTTCCCGCAATTTTTTTCAAGAGGCTTATCTATTTTTAACGGCATGTTGGTTAGAATAGATGTCAGGCGGAATTGGCTGCCAAACTTTTCATTTACTAAAAGATTATTCCGCCCTATCCAGCCTAAACCAGCTAAAACACCTAACCTTCTATGCGAAAGATGCCCGATATTTTTCTCCCAATCGATAATCTGCGTGGCCGGAATCGCCAAGGCCAGAAAACCTTTTTTCTGGATTATATTGCACAACCTTAGGGCTATGTGGTCTAAAAAAGAATTTACTATTTTATAATGATGGAAATATAGCTTGGTAGGGACTATATCTATTTCAGAGAGCACAGCTCCTGAAAGCATAACCCCTATACAGATAGCTTTATCTAAGCTCAGCGAAACTTTGGAAGAAATTTTAAATTCATCTCTTATCCGGGTTATACCCCCTACCCCAAAAAGATCAATTCCTTCATCAAGACAGAATTTCTTTAGCGCTGAATAATTCTTAAGCTTATCCATTGGCCTTTCTTAGATAAACCATCAAAAGAGATATTGCCGCAGGAGTTATACCTGAAATCCGCGAGGCCTGCCCCAGATTAAGCGGCTTAAATTCTGCCAGTTTCTCCCTTATCTCCCGGGATATCCCGGATAAACTACTATAATCAAAATCTAAAGGTAATTTAATCTTTTCCAGATGCTCAAATCGCTCTACATCTTTTAGCTGTCTTTGAATAAATCCAGCATATTTTACCTCGATTTGAACCTGCTGCCAAGCGGATTCAGGTATTCCGGGCTTTAATTTATACATCTTTCTTAAGCCTTTAATACTTATCTCCGGGCGTTTTAATAATTTTTCTAGTGTCACCAGCTTATTAAAAGGACCGTAATTAACCCGCGTTTTTCTTAAAAAACCCAAACCATCTTTTATCCCATCCGCCTTTTTTTGCACTGTTCGGTAACTACTTTTTTTTACCAGCCCCAAATCAAAACCAAATTTTGCCAGCCGTAAATCCGCGTTATCTTCGCGAATAATCAGCCGGTATTCAACGCGCGATGTAAACATGCGATACGGCTCAATAGTCCCCTTGGTAATCAGGTCATCGATCAATACTCCGATATAACTGCTTGCCCGATCTAAGATAAAAGGCCCTTTATGGCGGATTCCAAGTGCGGCATTTATCCCTGCGACTAACCCTTGAGCAGCTGCCTCTTCATAACCTGTTGTGCCGTTAATTTGCCCCGCAAGGAACAAATTCTTAATAAGTTTTGTCTCTAACGTTGGATAAAGCTGGGTAGGCTCGACGACAATATGTTCAATACCATATCCAAAACGGATAACTCTTGCTTTTTCAAGGCCAGAGATCGAGTGAATTATTTTAAGCTGCACATCTTCTGGAAGGCTGGTAGATATACCGTTAGGATATACCTCATCAACCCTTAAACCTTCAGGCTCAAGAAATACCTGGTGCCGCTCTTTATCCGCAAATTTAACAATTTTATCTTCGATTGACGGGCAGTACCTGACACCCGTAGCCTTAATAACCCCGGCATAAAGCGGTGAACGATCCAGGTTAGAACGAATCAGTTCGTGTGTATTTTTATTGGTATAAGTAATATGGCAGCAAATTTGTTTTTGCTTAATACTTCGAGTTGAGAAAGAAAACGGCTTAATAACTGCATCCCCGTTTTGCTTGATAAGCTTAGAAAAATCAATTGAATTTTTGTTAATACGCGGGCAAGTCCCTGTTTTAAAGCGTAAAAGTTTAAAACCTAAATTTCTTAAGTTGCCCGCAAGCCCGATAGAAGCCCTCTCATTCATCCTCCCGCCGCTAAAATTCTTCAAACCTACATGAATCGTGCCATCTAAAAATGTTCCCGGGCATATTATTACGCATTTAGCACGGATCTCACCCTGTTTATCCGTAACAACACCTAAAACCTTGCCGTCTTCGACTATTAATTTCTTTACCTCTGCTTCTTTTACCGTCAAATTTTTCTGACCTGAAACAAGGTTACTCATATAGCGGCTATATTTATGCATATCAATCTGCGCACGCGAAGATTGCACAGCCGCCCCCTTAGAAGCGTTAAGGATGCGGAATTGAATTGCGCAAGCATCTGCCGCTAGGGCCATCGCCCCGCCCAAAGCATCAATCTCTTTTACCAGCTGGCCCTTGCCTACACCGCCGATAGCCGGATTACAACTCATCCTCCCAATAGAATTAATTTCCATGGTAAACATAAGAGTTTTAGCGCCTAAGCGTGCGCACGCAAGGCTAGCTTCGATGCCTGCATGTCCGGCACCGATAACTATGACTTCAAAGTTTTTCATCTTGGGATAATAAGAAAAATGGGGTCAGAATTATTTTATCTAGAATTAAGCTGGGATAAAATAATTCTGACCCCATTTTATTGATAAAACCAAATTAACACTTAGAGTAACCGCAGCCATGGCACTTAACACAACCTTCCTCATGGCGTAGAGCACCTCCGCAATCAGGGCACATTCCGACGATGTTTACCTGCTCATCCAGATCCGAGACCTGCAACTGATCGTCATGAGAATGTTTCATAGGGATAGCTACCGATTCTGCTCCGACCATAACAGCAGGTTGAATGTTTACCAAGCGGCGCTCTATAACGCGGGCAATGGCGTCGGCACAAGAGAATATCCTTTGGCCCTTTTCCCAGGAGGGAGACGGACAGCGAATATTACGTAATTGTTCGATAATTGATTTTACTTCGATATTTGCGCGAAATGCTAAAGAAACAAGCCTGCCGGTGGCCTCAAGCTGGCTGGCTGCACAACCGCCTGCTTTACCCATTTGGGTAAACAATTCAAATGGCTTGCCGTCTTCGTCAATATTTATAGTTACATAAAGATTGCCGCAGCCTGTTGAAACCTTAGTAGTAGTACCAATAATTACTTCCGGCCTGGGCCGGGGAGCGATTTCTTTCTTAACCTCATGAATAACCTTTGCCTCCTGCTTGTCCTTAGGCTTACCGACATTTAATACCTGTTCTTCGCGGCTCCTGTCGCGGTAAATAGTTATGCCTTTGCAGTTTAAATCAAATGCCATCACATAAGATTTACGCACCTCATCTACAGTGGCCTCATGAGGGAAATTAACGGTTTTGCTTGTGGCATTATGCACATATTTCTGGAAAGCTGCCTGCATACGCACATGCCACTCGGGAGAAATATCGTGGCTTGTCACAAAGACCCTGCGCACATCTTCGGGGATTTCTTTAATATCTTTTATCGAGGCGCTCTCAGCGATCTTCTCCATCAGCTGACGGCTATAAAATCCTCTTTGGCGGGAAACCTGTTCAAACAACGGCTCTACTTCCACCAACTTATCATTATCCATAACATTGCGGTAATACGACAACGCAAACAAAGGCTCAATTCCGCTCGAGCAAGGCCCCGCAATAATACTAATTGTGCCCGTAGGGGCGATAGTTGTCAACGTAGCATTGCGCATCTTGGTTGAGCCGTCTTTTTTATCGTAAATACTACCCTTAAAAGCCGGGAATACACCCTTAGTTTTACCTAATTCAAGAGATTTCTTATTTGCTGCTTCTAAAATAAATGACATTACTTTTTCGGCTAAAGCCACTGCCTCTTCGCTATTATAAGGAATATTAAGGCGGATTAATAAGCTTGCCCAACCCATAACCCCCAACCCTACTTTACGGGTAGCTTTAGTCGCTTTCTCAATTTCCGGAAGGGGGAATTTATTCACATCAATTAAATTATCTAAGAAATGCACTGCCAATGCGGTCACTTCTTTTAGCCTGTTCCAATCAATTTCACAACGAGCTCCTGCCTTCTTACACATCTGATCTAAGTTTATTGAGCCTAAATCACAACTTTCATAAGGCAATAACGGCTGCTCTCCGCAAGGATTGGTGCTTTCGATCATACCCAGCTTTGGAGTAGGATTATATTGATTAATACGGTCGATAAAAATAATTCCTGGCTCTCCGTTCTTGTGTGCCTGTTTAACGATCAGGTTAAAAACATCTTTACTATTAATCTTCTGAACCGGCCTATGCGTATGCGGGTCGATTAAATCATAATCTTCGCCGCCAGACAGCTTTTGCATAAACTCATCTGTAATCGCAACAGAGATATTAAAATTGGTAATATGGTTATTATTTTCTTTGCAAGTAATAAACTCCATTATATCCGGGTGATCTACTCTTAAGATCCCCATATTTGCTCCGCGGCGGGTGCCTCCCTGTTTAACTGCTTCAGTTGCCGCATCATAGACGCGCATAAATGAAATCGGACCCGAAGCTACCCCGCCGGTAGTTTTAACTACTGCATTCTTAGGACGCAGGCGGGAAAAATTAAATCCTGTTCCTCCCCCGGATTTATGAATAAGGCTGGTAGTTTTTAAAGTTTCAAAGATTGATTCCATAGAATCTTCAATGGGCAGGGTAAAACAGGCGGAAAGCTGTCCTAATTCTTTTCCGGCATTCATTAAGCACGGAGAGTTCGGCAAGAATTCCAAATTGGCCATCATTTTAAAAAAGGAGTCTTCCAGTTTCCTTATATCCTGCTCCGTTGCCCCATATTGCTTGTCCGCAATAGCAATAGCATTGGCAACACGAACAAACATCTGCTCCGGGGTTTCAATAAGCTTGCCATCCTGATCTTTACGCAGATACCTGCGTTCAAGAACCTTAATGGCATTTGGGGATAATTTTAAATCCATTTTTCACCTCGATAGTATTAGGAAGGTTAATTAGAAATTACTGCTGCACTATAACAAAACAGGTACTACTTGTCAACCCCGTTGCAAATTTCATATATGCAAAACATTGTATCATAATTTGCAACGGGGTCAATAAATAAATTTACAAGATATGGTGTAAATTTTATTACGATATACTACTGATTGTATTAAGAGCTTATCCGCCGGTAAATGGCTTACAGGACTCCCGGATAACTAATTCTGCGGGAAGCAGAATTTTTTTTAGTGAATTTTTCTTTAAAAGTATCAAGCGATTTAATTCTTTGACGCTTTCTTCAGCCATGCGGATCAACGGCTGGCGTACTGTGGTAAGGCCGACCGGCCCATATAGCCCTGAAGGGTTATCATCAAAACCAACGATCGATAAATCATCCGGAATATTTTTGCCCAATTCGCGCGCCACTGCCATTACTTCAAGCGCCATGGCATCAGAGGCAACAAATACAGCAGTTGCAGGGTCAGACGACTTAATTAATTTCTCAGCCGCGCTTCGGGCTTGCCCACGGGAATAATCAGTTTCAAAGATATAATCCTTTCTTAATTTAATGTTATTTTTTTCAAGCGCCCTCCTATAGCCCTCTAAGCGTTTTGCGGCTGCCTGAGTCATTATGTCACCGGTAATATGCGCTATTTTTTTATGCCCCAATCCAATCAAATAATTGACCGCGCTTTCTGCGCCTCCGGCATTATCTATTGCAATACATGAAACATCCAAATCGTCCACGTAGTAATTAATAACTACGCTCGGTATACCGCGCGCCAGGCTCTCCTCTAACTGCGCGCGGTTTCCGATAATATCAGAAAAAATTATCCCCCCTACCCCGCGCATAGATAAAGGGCCGTGCGCATCGGTAAGATGCAGAAGTAAATCCAGCTTTAAGGCTTCGCACATCGTACCCACGCCGCGGATAAGCTCTAAAGCATAAAAAGAATAGAACACTCCTTCATAACGCGGAATAACAAGGGCGACAACATTGCTTTTCCCGGTTGCGAGGCGCTGGGCAAAAACAGAAGGTTGAAATTTTAAATCCTTGATTGTATTGTTTACTTTTATGCGGTTGGATTCTTTTACCGTGCCGATTTTATTGATAACACGAGAAACGGTAGCGATGGATACGCCGCTTGTTTTGGCGACATCCACAATAGAGATATTCTTTTCGGAAGAAGGCTTCTTATTACGACGCGTCATTATTTATAAAGACAAGTTACTTAACGTTATCGCCAATTTTTAAAGCAGTGTTGACCCTTTTTATATCACAAGCAGAAATACTATCTCTTACCTGAATCGCAGTAATAGACCCGACGAATTTACCTTCGCGGTAAACATTAAATTGGTCTCCAACAGTTACGCCTGAGGAAACGCCTAAATCTATAACCACAAAGTTATTGTCGGTATTTACGGCCAGGATCTTGCCTAAAAATTCAGGTATCTCTGCTTGATCCCTTGATGAAGAAGGAGAAGAACGTACTACTATCGCCGGCAGCTCCACTGCCTCCCTTTTTCTGTCCGAAACAACACCAGGCTTACCGCTCCTTATCAGATCTAATTCGTTTTTAAGTGAATCTATCTGCGAAATCTTATCGGCGAGCATTGCCTCCATTTCACTTAAGCGCTTATCCACCGTAGATTTTCCTTCCTGGAGTTCCTGGACTTTTTTATCTAAAGTTTCTTTTCGGCTATTTAGACTCTTTAGCTGACGGCTAAGAAGGTCATTTTCCGCTTTTACTGTTTTAAAATTATCCCGAATTGCCACTTTATCATTTTTCTCCCGGACTACTTCCTGAGACATACTGTCTAGGAGTTTCTGATTATAATCAAGCTGCCTTAAGAGATCCTTCTTCTCGTTATTCAACCTGCTAACATCTATTTCTAAAATATTCTTCTGCCTCTGCAATGATTCATTGCTAATCTGCAGTTTTCTTAGTCCTTCCTGCATGCTGGTCAGCTGCATTTCCAAATCCGTTTTTGACTTAAGTATAGAACCCCAGTAAGCATCGGTATTCTCAGGAGCAACAGCCACAACCTGCTGCTGTTGCTGGTTATTTATTGCTTCATGGCGCTCTCGACTCAATTTTCTTAGCTTTTCAACCAACTCATCCCTAGATTTACTTATTAAATCAAGCTTGCTTTGTAAATCCTTAAGTATCTGGGCGCCTTTATCTCTCTCTGTCCTGATAGAATCGATCTTACCCTGGTTATCCTTGAGTTCATTTTCAAGCTGTGTAACCTTATTCATAAGAGTCGTATTCTCGGTCTTTAAGTCGTTGGTTTCCCTAAGCAATGTCTGCTGCTGGCTTGTTGCCTGCATAAAAAGAAAAAGGCAAATAACAGAAAAAACTATTAGGCCGATCACAACGAATTTCATCTTTTGATCCATAATCCCCCCTTATGGCTTTGCTTATTGGAGAGCAAACCATTGTCTTTCCGACTTATGGCTTTGGCTAGTGGAAGCCAAACCATCGCCTTGCGGCTTATAATTGGGCGAATACTCTTTCTAAAACTAAACTCGCCGCGCCCATGGCAACGGCATTTTCTCTTAATTGAGAATAAACGATTTTTAACTCAGCAGTAACTTCCCTAAAAGCCCAGTCGCTAACCGTGCTTCTTACTGTATTTAAAAACTCTTCTCCTGACTCTTCAAAACCGCCGCCGATAACTACCACCTGCGGATTAAGCAGATTAACCAAAAAGGCAATTTTAATTCCTAGCCTTTTGGCTGCCCTGCCTAAAACATGCAAGGCTAACTCATTCTTTAGGCGGGCGGCGTAAAAAATACTTTTTAAATCCAGGCTGTCTATATTTGTTGAGGCAACCTTAAAAAAATCGGCTGCCTTGTTCTTTTCCTTAAGCAGGATTGACTTTAACTCATCAACAATCCCTAAATCCATATCCCAACGCTTGATAAAACAAGTAGAACCGCTTGCACAGTTAAAAAGATCCTGTTCCTTATAGTTATAAACACTGACTTCTCCGGCGTAACCATGGGCGCCGCGGTAAAGCTCTCCGTTAAGCATGATCCCGCAGCCGACTCCGGAAAACATATAAAGAACATTTTTATAACCTTCCAAGCTAAGCCAATGCTCGCCGAAGCATGCGCTGGTTGCGTCATTCTCTATTAAGGCTGGCAGATTAAACTCTTTTTCAATCAACCCTTTTAACGGAAGATCCACAGAGGCATAGGTGTAATAATGATCCATCTTTTGCGGCCAATGGATTGAGCCGTCTTTTTTATTTATTAATCCGGCAACACCTACGCCGATTCCCTTGATATTTTCAACGTACCCCTTAGAGCGCCTTAAAATTTCACGAACAATTTCTAAGAGGCATTCGGCAACTTCTTTTACTGACGCACCGGGCCGCGCAATTTGAGTTTTAGTAATAATATTTCCATCTAGGTCGATAAGCAGGCCGACCATATGCATAAGATTTAATCCTACGCCAATAGCATATCCTGCGCGCGGGTTTAAATCAAGCAATACCGGCCTGCGGCCGCCTTCAGACACATCAAGCTCTTTCTCATAGACTAAATTACATTTGATAAAGTCATCAACATAATTAGAGATGCTTACTACGTTAATTCCCATCTCCTGAGAAATATCCGAGCGGCTGACCGGACCGCGCCTCCTTAGTATGCCTAGAATTTCAATATTGCGTTTTTCTTTTTCGCTAAAATTTTCTTTTTGTAAATCAAATGATTGCATAAGATAGACTTATTTTATTAAAAAAATTAAATATTTGTCTTATTTATACTACTAAAGAAGCCTTAAGTCAAGTGTTTTCAGTAATTAGTAGACATCCATCATTACAAATGATCGGTCTATGGTTCCGGCAGGAGAAATTATAACTACATTAACTTCTTTTGTTCCTGTATCAGGATAGGCACCTTCAAAATTACTCTGCTCTACTCCGGGATCGGCACCGCCTAAATCACCGCTCCATAAAAACTGTAATTGGACCTGATTACACCCGCTCTGCGGCATGCTTACCAAAGAAGAAGCAGTAAATTCTTTATTTTTCACTAACATATAGCTGGACGATTTTAATTCCGCCTTACCGAGCTCAATAAGGGAGCTATCGCTCTTTAAGGACAAATCGAGAAAAGTTTTTAAATTATACTCCATCTCTTTATTCTCTTCTATTTCTTTAAGCCTCTCTCTGGCTTGCGATGTTATCGAAGGATAGCTATCCGCGGCATTCTTTAGCAACAAGCTGTAATAATCTTTGGCAATAGCATTATCCCCCTCCCATTGCGCAAAAAGGCCAAGATGATAAAAACTTTTGATAACCTGAGGGGTAAATACGGTTTTAGAAGCAAGCAGCCCCAAATATTTTCTTGCTTCGGCCAAATTTGCCGGTGCCGGCAGCAAAGCGTAGGCATTAATCATGGCGATTTTATAAACAGCTTCGTCATAATGCTTGGTTTCCGGATATAATTCGATCAGTTTTAAATAAAGCCCGCCCGCTTTCTGGTATTCTTTGTATTTCTCTAAGTTGAAGGCGCGCAAGTATATTTCTTCCTGGCCAAAGGCATCCTTCGGCACTATTTGTTCTATCTTTGAATATATATTCTCCGCATAAGCCATATCAAATAATCCTTCGGCCTTATAAACAAAGAGGCCTGCGATTTCAAATAACTCAGGCACCAGCTTATCCTGAGGCAGCTCTTTAGTAATCTTCTCTATATAAATATCATATACGGTTTGGGCCAAATCTAAATTACCATCTTTGTAAAATTCAGCGCCAATATCTTTTAACTCTGAAAGGCTTATCCGGCCCTTAACAAGCTGGTTTACATAAAGCTTATAAATTTCGCGCGAGCCGGGCTTTTCATTGTATTCTAAAAGTTTATCGGCAACTTTTTTAATCAACGCGGGATCATTAGCTTCTTTTGCATAACTGCCGGAATCAGTAATCAAATCATCCAAAGCCTGTTGAGTAAAAGTACTCTGCTGGTCAAAATAAAACTGCCAGAGCAGGAGCCTGCTTTGCGGCCTCAGGCAGTTAGCATTATCCACAGAAGAGATTACCTTCTTTGCATTACTCTCTATTTGATCGCGGTAAGTATTGCCGTTGGTAAAATAATCATCCCATAATTGTTTTTCTTCCAAATATTTAAGCTGCGCGTAGCGGGCGAACGCCTTATAATAATTAACACAATTCTGGGAGGTTTTATCCTTGGATTTATGGAGAAATTCAACAAACTCGTTATACTGGTTGTTTTTGAGATATTTTATTTTCAATTCCTCAAGCTCTGCGCAGCAAACATGAACTGCTTTAGGCGCTGCGGCAGTCGTTTGAGAAAAAACAGGAGTCCATAAAAATACCCCGAGAACAGCAGAGATAAACCATAAATTCCTCAACATAGCTTTTGCCTCCTAATAAATCTTTTTGCCGCGAACTTTTTTTAAGACCGGGTTCTTCCAAAACTCTCTAATTACATAATATGCCTTGCGCGGTATACGCTTGTTTATACCCTGCTCTAACTCCGGGTCCAATGCGACAATTCCAAACCATTCTTCGTTCATGTTCATATTTTTTTCCGCGCGTATATCAAAATAGTAACTTCCGTTTGACCAGCCGCCTTCGGTGTCATGTACCGACCAGCCTTCCGGGTTATCCGGATTGTGCTTCCACCACTCATCCGTCCACTCAAAGACCGTACCCCCGATGCAATTGCCCTCGCCAATCTTATTATTGGCAAGATTCTCATAAATCTGGTTCCACTGAGATTGCAGGAAAAATGCCTGCATATCCTGATCCTCTCTTTTTAAATAAGCGTCATAAGAATCCGCGCCGAACTCCGCTAACAATACCGGTTTATCAAATGTAGCCCTAAGGGATTTAAAAAGATTGCCGAAGGTCTTCCCGCGGTAAATTATACACGCTACAAAATCGACATCCTGGCAAAATTCATTGGCAGAATCTAAACCTACCAGCTCTCCGTTGCCCAGCCCCACCGGGTGGTTAGGGTCTACCTTGTGCACCTCCTTTGAGATCTCATTTACAAAAGAATAATAAATTTGCGCGCGCATCTTTTTTTGTTTCTGTGGGTCAGGCTCAAGGTCTATTTCCGGGCTTGACCACGGATTAACATGGCCAAGGCAGGAATAATTATTTTCATTCCCTAAAATCCAACCAAGCAGCCCCGGCTCATCTTTATAGAGCATGACCATATCTATTACCTGCTTTTTTACTTTATCCTGAAATTTCTTATCTCCGTAAAAAGGGCAGGGGTATTCCCAAAATCCAAGCCAGTCTCCAAGTAAAGTGCGTATTCCGTATAAATTATATAAATCCCTGATTACCTGCTTCACTGCATCGGAATTCTCATGGACTTGATAAAGACGAACAGTATTCACTCCCATTGCCTTCATAAGCTTACCGTCAGCAATCCACGGCTTGGCCGGATCACTCCACCAGTCATATTCGTGATTTTCACCGATAGGAATTGGATTGTAACAAACCCCCTTTACAATATACGGCCTACCTTCAACCATAAGGCGGTAATGCTGATTTTCTAATTTCTGGATATAAACACCGGTTCTAATTTGGCAGGCAGACAGAAGGAACAAAAACAAAAAGCTGCAGGCTACAAGCAAAAATCGCTTGTAACCTGCAGCTCTGTATTGCGGATTTTTTTTATTTTTTTTACTCGAACTTAATTTCATCCAAATAGAATGTAGCGCCTTCCGGGTTGTTATCAACATTGGTTGACCAGGCAAAACCGCCGATAATATACGACATATCTTTGCCTTTTAAGTCAATAGTGTATTGCGTCCATTCTTTATTCAGGATAACCGGACCGATAGTTGCGCTATCTGAATCCGAGAACTCCCCCATAATACCGCCAACCTTAAACTCTTCAATACGCTCGCCGCCTTTTGCGCCGCGCGCCCAAAAAGTAAGTTTGGTAGCCTTGGAAAGGTCAAAACCTGCATCAACACCACCCCAGTTGTTTGCCGGATTCTGCCAGAAAATTCCCGCCCAGCGCGCGCCTTGAGTAGCTTTCCCACTATACATTATCTTAACACAGGTATCGCCTAAATATGCATCTTCTTTGGAAGCACCATCATATTTTATATCGCCATAATCACCCATCCAGCCGCTAGGTATAAAATGATTAGCTGCGGTTGAACGGTCTGCATAAATATAAAATGGCATGGCCTGCTGTTTTTTACCTTCGGGTTTTAAATCCGGGTCAGATTCGAATTTTATATCATCCATAAAAAAAGTAGCTCCGTCCGGATTTAAATCCGCGGTAGTGGTCCAGCCAAAACCGCCGTTAATATAAGAAAGGTCTTTTCCTACCAAGTTAACCGTATACTGTTTCCATGTATCGGTCAATTCAATAGGGCCCATTTCAACTGATGCGGTATCAGGATACGTTCCCTTGATTCCGCCGACCATTACTTTCTGAATCACTTCGCCGCCTTTTGCGCCGCGCGCCCAGAAAGTAAGCTTGGTCATCCCGGTCAGGTCAAACCCTCCCTTTTTATTGCCCCAGTTATTTGATGGGTTCTGCCAGTAAACTCCTGCCCAACCCTGATTTTGTGATTTTTTAGCGCTGTAAACAAACTGAATGCTGCTTGTTCCGGTATGCGGATTATCCGCTGCCTGATCATTCATTTTTATATCGCCATAATCACCCATCCAGCCTGAAGGAATATAGTGATTGTCCCTGGCGTTTTTATCCAAGAAGACCACAAATTCCTTAGGGCCTGCGGCTTTTTCTTCGCTCGCGGCAATTGCCGGGACCAAAAAACTTAAAGCCAACATCACCACTAATAGTTTCTTCATAGCCACCTCCCCCTTTTTTCTATTTCCATTTTTTTTGATACATGTAATAAGCTTTGCGCAACTGGCGTAAAAACGGGCTTTGTTTTCCGTCTCCCTGTCCGCTAAGGCCAAGCCACTCCTCATGCATATATCCGTCAGGAAACGGCCCTGCCCAAAGCCCCTTGGTATCATGAATCGCCGGCTCATACGCCTTCCACCATTCATCCAGCCATTCAAACACTACCCCGCCTAAAGCGCTGCCTGCTCCGCCGCTAAATGCCATATTGTTCTGGATGTCCTCCCATGAACCAAGATGGTATTGTGCCTGAAGCTCTTCGGATTCATCAACGCTTTTTCCTTCAGCATATGCAGGGCAACCGAACTCCGTAATAAAAGCCGGCTTGCCGGTAATTTCTCTAACCTGCCTCCAGAAAGCGCCAAAACCATAATCCCCGCGATAAGCGTTAGTGCCAAAAATATCTATGTCCGGTGCATTCTTGCCAAACTTATCCAAAAATAAAATATCGCCGCTGCATATGGCTACCGGATGTTCCGGGTCGATTGCCTTAATTACTTTAGCTGCTTCATTGGCAAATTTAAAAAACGCCTCCGGCTCTTCATCCGCGTTACAGGCATAACCATAAACATTTTCATTGCCAAGAAGCCAAAACAAGACATACGGCTCATCCTTGAATTCATTGACCATTTTCTTGACCGACTCGATCATATTCTTTTTATGCTGCTCATTATTATAATCTGTTCCGGGGTTCCATGGTGCTCCGGAGCCAATGGCATATTTACCCAAAAAATCACCTATAATTACACGAATCCCGTAATCCTTATACATCTGGCGCATCAATTCTTTATTTATTTTCAAAGGGTGATGATAAAGACGGATGGTATTAACTCCCATATCATGCATTAATTTAAAATCCCCTACCGCAGGCTCATCAGCATCCTGAATATTGTTCCTGTTCTTATCCACAAATGAATCAAACGGCCCGTCGATTTTTCCGTTTTTATTAAAATCTTCCTCCATCCAATTTCCCTGTGTGCCGTCATCCGGAGACTGCCCTACCTTAGTGGGGGCATAAGTAATTCCCTTAATAATATAAGGCTTATTATCGACCAAAAGCTGCCAATCATCATTTTCATACTGGACCAAACGCACTCCTCCGGAGCCAACCTTTTTCTTAATTTTCAAGGTATCGGCGGAAGGCTTAACCTTAGCAGCTTCCTCGGCCAAATTGACTTTCACAAATTTACCGGGGTTGGCAATGGCAATATCATTAGAAATATCATTGTCGAAACCATTAATTATGTCAATCTGCGCGCCTTCCAATTTATAGCCTAACTGCGGATTACGCGCCAGGAGGAAATTTATTTTGGCAAGCGCGGCCTGCCCTACATACCAAGGCGTGTGCCAATAAGTCCAACCGTAACTGCCGGGAAAATGCACGATAATTGAATAATAACATTTAATTGCCTGATTAACTAAGCCGGCTCTTTCAAGAATCAAACCGGTGCAGAATAATCTCACCCCCTGCGGCTCGCTAGAGGTAGTCCACTTAACAAATGCCGCTTCTAAATCCGGAGAATAAAGAAATTCCCAAACATCTCCCTCCAGCCGCTTATCTTTAATTACCTGCTTGAAAATCGGATTCCTTCTGACGGCGATATTATTGGGATAAACACCTTCTCCGACTGCTGCGATCAGGCCTTCTTGATCAGTAATAATATACTTATAATCCTTGGTCCCGACATCTTTAAATTCGCCGTATTTGGCATAATCAACAAATTCTTCCTTGCCCGGATCAGCTAAAACTAATTTCGTCACCAGCTGGCTGACCTTTTTCTTGGTCTCTACTTCAATGGAACCGGTTTCGATCTTTTTAATACTCTGCTCCGCAGCCAGCCTGATAGACCAGAACCAACCCCGGGGGTCCCATGCTTGGCCATAAGAATACTTATCGATAATCAATTTAAATATTTTCTTAGCCTCTTCGTTTTTTTCCTGGCGCATCAGGCCTTCTGCCTGGATAAAATAACAGGTAGCCACATCATTAAGCGTCTGCACCGCTTCAATTTCTTTTTTACTTTTAGGCAGGGCCGATAAGGATGCCTGTTCTTTTTCAGCCTGATCTTTGTATAGATCAATACACTCTTGAGTATATTTTTTTGTAGCCTCAATGTCGCGTTTGCCATGGGCAATCCAGGATTTATTGGTAAGCTCACCCGAAGAAGGTTTGATTGCGGGAACAGGTTCAGCAGCAAACAAACCGGCATACTGGCATACCGAGATCAAAATAAGGATCAATTTTGCAAGTTTAAACTTCATCTTATCCCACTATCGCTCCCTGTGTAACACCTTTAATAATGTACTTCTGCATCAATAGGTATACTAAAATAATAGGTAAAGCAGTGATAGTCAGCCCTGCCATCAATAAAGGATAATTGGTAACAAATTCGCCCTGAAAAGATTGTAATGCCACCTGAAGCGGCATGAATTTACGATTATCAAAAATAATCAGGGCTAAAATATATTCATTCCATACTGCAAGGGCATTAAAAACAACAACCACCGCTAAAACCGGCTTAGCCAGCGGTAGGGCAACATGCCACCAGATCCCGATTTTAGAGCATCCGTCAATACGCGCGGCATCCTCTAATTCTTTAGGCATCTTGTCAAAAAATGTCTTAAGCAGGAATATACTTGTAGATAGCCCAACGTTAATCATACACAAAATATAACCAATAGGGGTATTTCTCAAATGCAGTTTATTCAACAAAACATAAAGCGCGACAAAACTGCCCGGGATTGGGATCATCATCGCAGCCATGAATATAATGAATAGGAACTTACTTCCTACAAAACGTAACCGGCTAAACGCATATGCCGCCATAGAAGAAATAATGACTATCCCAAAAACCACGGAAACGGTATAAATAATGCTGTTAAAAAAGTTACGCCCGAAACCTCCCTCTTTCCAGGCTAAAACATAATTCTCCAGACGGAACTGATTCGGAATTAAAGAAATATCTTTAAAAATCATATCCTGGGTTTTTAAGCTTGAGGAAATCATCCAGAGAAGCGGATATAAACAGGTTATCGCCACGCTGATCAAAAAAAGATGTATTAGCGTATTAACAACTATTTTCTTACTTTTGTAATAAAATACATGTTTCACTCCGCACATCCTCTCTTGCTCAAAGCTGCCGAGGTTATGATAATATCTTGTATAGCTATCCCTTCCTTAATCTTAGACAAAATTAATCCGGCAAAAGTTCCTCATTAAGGCTACTGTTTATGGTTACTGGCCCTTTTTTGAGAAACGGTATTGGATAAAAGATATTATAATTAATACCATACCAAAAGTGATTCCCTGTGCGCAGGCGTAACCGAAACGCGAAGAGCCGCGCATAGAAGCCAATATCCTTAAAACCGGAACCGAAGTATGCCCGGCAAATTCTCCGCCCACCAAACTGACAATTAATACAAATACCTGCATAGTGCCAAGCACCGTAAGAATAGCCACCAAAACCATAACCGGGATCATTAACGGTATGGTTATCTTTTTAAAGGACTGCCAAGCACTTGCCCCGTCTACGCGCGCCGCCTCATAAAGTTCACGCGGTATAGTCTGCAAGCCGGCCAGAAATATGAGAAACCCCCAGCCAAAACCTTTCCAGCAGTGTATCACAGCGACCGTCGAAAGTGCGGTATTGGGATCCGATAACCAATTATGCGTAAAATTCGACAGGCCTATTTGAGTAAGCATACGATTGATTACGTTGGCCCCGTCAATATCATTGATAATAAAACGCCAAGCCATGCCTACGACTACTTCCGATAAAACCGGCGGAATAAAGAAAATCACCCGGTAAAAATTCTTCATCCTGATTTCACGGTCGCATGCCCAAGCAAGCATAAAAGCCATGATATTCTGAAATGTCAATGCGATCAGGGTAATATAAGAGGCGTTCCACATTGACTGCCACCAATTTCTATCCTGAAAGAATATTTCTTTAAAATTCTGCAGGCCCACGAACACCTTAGTGAAAGAAATACCGTCCCACTCGAAGAGCCCTAACTGAAAGACCCAAATAAAAGGAATAACATAAAATATGGAGAATATTGTTACTGCCGGAAGAACAAAAGTATAATTCTCTAGCGTATCCTTGATCTTCATTTTTATTAGTAGATTACCGCGCCTTTTTCTTGGCCATTTCGCGTTCTTTAATCTTTTGAACCTCAATAGCTACGGCTTCGGGAGTTTTCTCTCCTATAATAATAGATTGGATACCACGGTCCAAAGCTTCTATAACCGGAGAAAACTCTGAAACTCCCCAGATATTCGGATGAGTGGCATAATCCATGCCACGGGAGAATTGAGCGAGTATATCGGGTATTTTAGATAAACTGTTTTTATTGGCAGGCAGATTATTCGTAGCCTGCGCCAGGTATGCCTGCTGGTCCTGACCGGTTAACCAAACCAAAAACTTAACTGCTTCTTCTTTATTTTTAGAACGCGCATTTACCATAAAAGAAGAACCTGCCCCGCCCCAAATAGCCATTGGGTATTTTTCAGATGCCTGCGGCGGAAGCATTGCTCCATATTCAAGTCCAGGGTTCATTCCTTTATAAACATTTACACACCATGAGCCGTTAAAAGCAAAAACTGCTTTCTCGTTGGCAAAAAGCTGTTCTGCGCTTTTATTAATCATCGTTACCAAACCTTGGGCAAAAATACCAGACTCCTTCATCTGTTTGAAAATAGAAAGTACGGTAATCCAATCCGGGTCGGTATAAGGAACCTGCCCTTTTATCGTAGCCAGCACCTTATCTTTGCCCATAATATTAAAAGCGTAATTATTCGCAATGCAATCGATCATCCAGACCTCTCCCCATCCGGAAACCAAACCCTGCATACCTGCTGCCTGGATCTTGGCTCCAATCTCTAAAAATTCCTTAATTGTTTTGGGCGGCCGGTTGGGATTTAGGCCTAACTGAGAGAAGAGTTTTTTATTATAGACCATCTGAATGGTCATTATATCTATAGGCACCCCGAATATGCCGGGGTTTATCCCGTAGCTATTGCCCGGAGCAAATTCATTTACCGCAAGTGCCTTGGGGAAAAAATTGTTTTTCCAGTTATTATTGTTGGCCTCCATATAAGAGGTAAGCTCTAAAATGTGGCCGGCCTTAATAAAAGAGGCGAAATCCCTTTTCTCTCCCAAAATACCGAAAACATCCGGGAGATTAATCCCTTGCGCAGCTGCGCGGATTTTCTGGGAATAAGCATCCGAGGGAGCATAAAGCTCGAAACTTACCTTTACGCCAGTAAGAGTTTCATATTTTTCTGCTAGTTCCTGAAAGGTTGCGTCACGGTCAGTCATCCAGTGCCAAATAGTAATTGCGGGTTTTAAATCGCATTTTTGGCCCGAACAACCTAAAACTGAAAAACAGAAAAATACACCCAAAAGCACGTTCTTAAATAACATCCTTATGCTCCTTCCGTTTGTCGTGGGAGATTGATCCCAATAGGAATAGATGATAAAAAGACGTAATGTTAAAATCTAACATATTTTAAGCAACAGGTCAAGTTTTTTTGTTTGTTTTTAACGGTTAAACCGGGCACGCAACAAGCGTGAAATTCCCATAAGGTCAGCCCTTTCCAGCTCAATCCCGGAATGCCAGCCTTTAGACCCTTCGGGCTTGGACCAAACAACCTGACCCCTTGTATATACAGGGTCAGTACTGCCCGGAACATCCAGCCAAATCTCTAAAGGAGCCTGTGATTCCAATTTATGGTTAGTAGATAGCCCTAATCCTTTTGCACTCACATCAATAGTCTGCGCTAACCCTTCTTTTCCGTCAAAACCTATAAATCGCGCGGAAAATTCCCTTCTGAATCTTTCAAAAATCCGATAGTCATTCACATCCTCACCCCCTTTCCTGTTTTGATCTTCATTTTTCCCTAACCACAATATGCTGCTTGGACCGCTATCAGGATAAAAACTGCTGATAAATTTATTGATTTTATCTTTATCCGCATTACTTATCTGACTAAAATAAAAACCGTAATGATTACTGCCATTAAACACCTTATGCCAACTGGTCCAAACTTTTGCTTCAATAGTGCAGTTTTCGCAAAGCCGCAGTTGTATCCTGAAAAAATTACCCGAAGGCAATTTTGGGTTGAGAGCGATTTGAACACCCGTGCAATTAATATCCTTAATTTGACAGATAAAATCTTTTCCGGACCCGGAAGGCTTAATCCCGGCGTTTTTATTTATCTGCCATCTGGTCAAATTCCTGCGTTCCGTCATTGATCTCTTCCTTCCACCAGTGCCTTACTATTTGCTCACGAAAATTTCTTTTAATATACTGGTCAATATCTTCTTTGGCCGAATCATCAATCCGGTTAAATGAAAGCGCGTAAATATTTCTTTCATATTGTTGCTCGCGCCGGACAACCTGGGCTCCGACATTTAACTTTAATTCATCAGCTAAATCCAACTTAAAATTCAAGAAAACTTCATCAAATAAATCTCTTACCAAAGAAATGCGCATACCCCCTAAGCTTATATCCTCCACAAAGCAGGGAATTGCCCTAACCCCATTTTCAACAGTCAGTTCAGCGCGTTGGTTAATCAGCCATCTTGGCTTAATCCTACGCTCATCCATTTAAGTCTCCCCGGCTAACTGGCTGGTAAGCTAGCTCTAACCTGCTGACATAAGTTAAGTTACACATTATTATCTCCCATTTTCTAAATTAATCAAGGAAAAAATGAATTAATCTTCCAAAGGATATTTATTCCAAACCTTTATAATACAATAGTTTACGAAATCAATATTTAGAAAGCTTATCATAAATTATTTAAAAAACATAATAATTCTTTTAATAAATTCTCACTGCTCATTTACTTTAACTTTATATCCTGCGCAAGGTTATGATTTTTCATAAAGTACACTACTTGTTCAAAAAATCCCAGACCGTTTCTGCCTTATCATTACTACCTCAATAGCTTCCGTTAGAAATGTCCCTGCAGTTAAAACTTAAGAGTATCTACGGTTACCATATTCTTTAATGCCGAATCTTCGTTAGCGTGGCTATGATAACTAGACCAAAAATAATCCTTCGCCTCATAAACTATACCTGCCCTGACAGGATTATTATGTATATAATTCAAGCATCCTAAGATATAATTATCTCCATCTATTACCTGACTTTTAAATCTACCTTGCCAGACATAGCCGGTGTAATAATATTTATTCCTGAATTTTTGGCTATAAGACAAAGTGATTGCCTGCATAACTCTTGAAATATTATTATTGTTATCCGTTTCCAAAACAAGATGCGCATGATTATCCATTATTACGAAACCATAAAGCTTAAAACCAAAACGTTTTTTGTACTTATTTAAAGTCTCCAAAAATGCTGCCTTGTCCTGTTCTTCTCTCAAAATCATCTGTCTATTATTGCCCCTAATGCAAATATGATACACTCCCCTCACAAAATAAACTCTTTTTACCCTGCCCATTATTACGCCCTCCTTTTGTGTTAATAGACGTAATCGGACAGGCCATCTAACGCATTTTCTTTACAAAACTATACCAGTTCTATCAAAACCCGATAGATCACATAGGGTTATTTAGAAACGGTCTAGGGATCTTCAAGCCTATTTGTCAAACATCCGCCGCGTTGAAGGAATTAAGAAATAAATTATAAAACTTACGGAAAATATAAGCAAACTGACCTGATAGAAATTCAATACAAAATGTTTTTTTGTAAAACTATATATATAAATATAGATATATAATAAAAACAATGCGGATACCATAGTCATTATAAAAAACACCCAATAGGCCCATTTCTTTAATCTGCATAAACCTACAATAGATGAAATAAATAGTGTCAGAATTGATACCACTAAAAATAGCAACAACCACGGCGATAGATAATAGCCTATCGGCATAGCAAACATTAGAAGTAAAACATACCCCGCATAACAATCAACGCAGATTGCTATTAGGCTTATTGTTGCCAGTAGGAATAGATTTATTTTCATTTGTTCTCCTTTCTAAGGCCAATTGCTAAATCCTGAATTAAAACTAGACGGCGAATAAGATGGCATAGTCGCTGCCGGGCTTTTATAATAATTATCCGGGGCGCGGAATTGCTGCATGGAACTAAGAGACCGTTGTAAATAATAATTTGCTGGAGCAACCGGAACATACTGATATGTCCTTGATCCATTGGACATAGAATTAAATATTGGGCTATACTGCTGAATGGGTTGAATATTGATGTTAGGAATGGTTGAAAATGTAATTCTTGATATATCAATTACTGGAGACAGCTGAAATTGATTTTGCTGTAAATAAAAAGTATCTGGGGCGCGGAATTGCTGCATAAATCCTAATGATGGCGCAACGTTTATATTCCCTGTTTGGCGGAAATAATCCGGTGGAGCAAAACTGCTAAAGTTATAGCTACTTGACCAACTTCCGGAATATGGTGTATATTTCCAACCAAACATATAATATCCTACCCTTGAGATAGTTGTTTGATTATTGTATGCAAAATGTGATAGCTTAGGAGTGCTTATGTCGTGTTCCTTTGGCCAAGGCATTACTGAAAGCATAGAAATTGGATCAGTTAAGGACCAGACATTAACCCAATTAGAATCTAACAAGCCAAAGTCTTTAAAAGAAGGGTTGCCCAAGCTAATAATATGAATTCTGTTGGCAGCCAAAGCCTCCTTTATTGTCGGACTTAAAGTGGGCTCAAATAATCTTTCGGCAACATAATTCCCCCCGCTATAAGGAATAATTCCAATTCTGCCCGTTTGAGATAAATTTAAAGCCTGATCTATGGTATCATCCAAACTCAACTGAGCATCTCTAAAACTTCTTACTAGTAGATTACCTTCCCAATGATGTTCAATTACTTTTACTCCGCCTGCTTCTAATATGCTTCTTAAGCGCCAATTGCTCCAGATAGATTCATCTAAAGTTGAAGAACGTTGAGTGTAAAAAG
>JAQTQQ010000022.1 GCA_028712175.1 Candidatus Omnitrophota bacterium
GTCCATGTCCGAGGACTTCGCTAACCGTGATCAAATTAACTTCCGCCCTATAAAGTTGATCTTTTACTTCTTCGAGCTTGTGAGGCTGAATAATCGCAATAACTAGTTTCATATTATCCTCCTATAAATGCCTTTAATCATGCTATTCTAAAACGGTATAAGCACGCTCGTGGTGCTGGGTAAGGTCAAGGCCCATCGCTTCGGTCTTTTCGTCAACCCTTACTCCCACAAATATATCCACCAGCTTATAGATTACAAAAGTAACAACGGCTGTATATATTACAGTTACGAGCACAGTTGCCAGTTGGATTAGGACCTGCTTAGGGTTACCGAAAAATAACCCATCGTTGCCTGCAGGATTTACCAGCTTCGAAGCAAACAACCCCGTTGCCAAAGCACCCCAGATACCGCCTATACAATGCACCCCGAATGCATCCAGAGAATCATCATAGCCAAATAACGGCTTAATTATGGTTACGGCGATAAAACAAAATACGCTGACTAATAAGCCGATGATGATCGCAGGGATTACGCTGACAAAACCTGCTGCCGGAGTAATCGCAACTAAACCGGCTACCGCGCCGGAACAAACTCCGAAAATTGTAGGCTTGCCATTACGAAACCATTCGATCAGGGCCCAAGATAAACCTGCAGCCGAAGCAGAGGTTGTAGTTACTACAAAAGCATTTACCGCTAAGCCGTTTGCCGCTAAAGCGCTGCCGGCATTAAAACCAAACCATCCAAACCACAATAAACCTGTTCCTAAAGCCACAAAAGGAAGATTGTGCGGCGCAGGAACATTTTTATCTAAATTGGTACGCTTGCCTAAAATTATCGCGGTAACTAACGCGGCTATCCCGGCATTAATATGCACAACTGTGCCACCGGCAAAATCGAGCGCGCCAAGGTTCCTTAACCAGCCACCCATCCCCCAGACCCAGTGGCACAAAGGATCATAGACAAAAGTAGCCCAAAACAAGGTAAAAATCAGGAAAGCCGAAAATTTCATTCTTTCGGCAAAAGCTCCGATAATTAAAGCCGGAGTAATGATTGCAAACATGGCCTGAAATATCATAAATGCCTGATGCGGAATTGTGCCGGCATAATCAGTGTAAGATTCTAAACCTACCCCGTTTAAGCCTGCCCACTGCAGCCCTCCCCAGAATCCATTGCCCGGATGAAAAGAAAGGCTATAACCGAACAAAACCCACTGGATACCCAAAACACACATAATGATGAAACACTGCATCAAAACACTTAACACGTTTTTACGCCTGACCATCCCTCCGTAAAAAAAAGCTAATCCCGGAGTCATCAGCAAAACTAACGCCGCTGAAATTAATACCCACGCCGTATCTCCTGAATTCATCTTACCCTCCCTGTTCCTATTGCCCAACTGTTTAATTAAATGAATAAAAACCGAACAAAAAAATCCGCAATAAAACTATTTTTGCTATAAAATTTCGAGTTTTTCTTTAACTAGCTTTGCATAAACCTTATTAATACGCGAGGTCTTAAGCCATCTTTCGATCGTAGATATCTGGACATCAACAATCCTAGAGATATCAAATAGGGTATATCCTTTCTGCTGTTTTATGATCTTAATCTTATTTATCAATTCCTTATCCAGCATTAAACAGCGCCCTCTCCTTTTTCCCCAGTACGTATTCTTATGGCATCATCAACCGGATAAATAAATATTTTCCCGTCTCCTATTTCTCCGGTTTGAGCGTTATCGATTATAGCCTTACTTATACGTCCGACATCCTGATCTTTTACTATAATTTCTATCTTAGCTTTTGGTAGAAGCTCAACTTTATACTTTTCTCCTCTCCATTGCTGAATAACCCCCTTTTGCTTGCCATGGCCTTCGATTTCAGAAATCATAAGCCCGGTTACCCCGGCTTCACTAAGCGCATTACGTACTACATCAACACTTTCCGGCCTAATAATCGCTTCTATTTTTTTCATTTTATCCTCCGTAAATAGAAATCATTGCTCGTTCTTAACGTCAAGAAAAGCGTAAACCGGTTTCTTGCCGTAAAATTCGGGATAAGCAGAATTTCCGTGCTCACCGATATCAAGTCCTTCAATCTCCTCTTTAAGAGAAACTCTTATGCCCATTGTATATTTCAGCAGCAACCAGAAAATAAGAGAGATCAAAAAGGCAAATACCGCTACTCCCAAAACGCCGAATAGCTGAGAGATTAAAAGCTTTGTTCCGCCTCCATAAAACAACCCGTTTCCGGTAGCTATGCCAACTATCTTATCCTGTGCGAATAGGCCTACACAAAGTGTGCCAAAAACACCATTTACTAAATGTACGGAGAGCGCTCCTACCGGATCATCGATCTTAAGCTTATCAAACATAATAACAGCTAAAACTACAAGTAAGCCTGCAATTAAACCTATAATAAGCGAACTGGTCACGCTTACAAAAGCACAGGGCGCAGTAATAGCAACCAGCCCGGCAAGACATCCATTTAAGGTCATACCTAAATCTGGCTTACCTAATAACATCCAAGATAATAAGGTGGCGCTAATAGTAGCCATTGCCGCGGCCATATTGGTAGTAATGGCTACATGGCTAATGGCCATAGGGTCAGCTGACATTGTAGAGCCCGGATTAAAACCAAACCATCCGAACCAAAGCACAAAGGTTCCTAATGTTGCCATTGATAAATTGTGTCCCGGTATAGGATTAATCCTTCCATTTGTATATTTACCAAAACGTGGACCCAGCACTAAAATCCCGGCTAAAGCTGCCCAACCTCCAACCGAATGCACAACTGATGAACCGGCAAAATCAAACATGCCCTTTAACTGCAACCAACCTCCTCCCCATATCCAATGGCCCACTATAGGATAAATAAACATAGCCATGAGAAAAGAAAAAACTATGAATGATTTATACTTAATACGTTCGGCAACAGCCCCCGACACAATAGTAGCAGCTGTCCCGCAGAAAACTAATTGAAAGAAGAATTTTGCCCACATCGGAACACCGGTCCAGGAGAGCGCTGAATAAACACCCTTGTAGGCTTCGCCGGTTGCAGGAGAATTATCCAAACCGCTGGCAAAGAAAAGACCTTTTAACCCGATTAATGGATTGCCGTCACCAAACATCAAACCCCACCCAAGTAACAAAAAACCCAGTGAGGATACCGCGAAAACCACGAAATTCTTAGAGAGAATGTTCACGCAGTTTTTAGAGCGGGCAAATCCCGACTCAACCATAGCGAAACCCAGATTCATGAAAAATACCAGTTTCGCAGTAATTAAAACCCAAATTGTATCAATGATCACTTTCATATCCATATCTACCTCCTTAAAAATTAATATCTACTTGGAATGTAACGGTATCGGTCAAATTGCGATTATTGTAAATATCATACGCGAGAATTGCCGAAATATCCTTGGTAAAGCTCCAGGCAAAACCGGCGTTTATTGCTCCATAAGAAGATTGGGTACCCTGATAATCCACGCATAACCACAACTTATCGCTTATCTCTGTCATCACCCGTTCCCAGCCGACTAACAAACCACCATTATCCCTTAAGCCATCCTTATCCCGCAATAATTTAGGGTTTCCTACAAAATAACCTCCCGAAACCCTGCCTAAGTTGGCCTTACCTATATTAATTGTCTTGGCCAACCTGCCATACCAAACATTATAATTAGTCCGGTTGGCCCTGGTGCCCATATCATAAGCACCTATGGCGATAGCAGGCATATTTTTAAAATAAGCACCTTCAGGTGTGCCGAATTTAAAATTAAAATACCAGGGTGTTGAATCATAAAATGAACCAAAACCTTTTTTATAATCAAAGCCGGTTTCCGCCATAATCTGGCCTAATGGCTCCCAGAGCTTGCCTAAGAGATTCTCATTCGGTTTATCCGATAATAAACTAAAGGTAAGGCCATACACCTGCTGGACATAATTATGCTGGTCATAATTATCGGCATTGGTGCCCTTTGAGGTTGTAGGAACATAAATATCCGCACCTAGATGAATCTTTTTATAGGGCTGAATATCCGTCGAAGGAGACCAGATAAGCGTTGAAGGCGTAGCATATGCGTTTGATAAAATAACTCCGAAAGCTGCCATAAATAACCCAATTCGTTTCACGATTTATCTCCTTTCTAAATAAAAAGGCGCCTTTTAGAATCCACCTGGATTAAAAAAGACGCCTGCGTCTGCCTAAAAATATAAAGGCGTTCTATTTCTAGAACGCCAGCGTTTAAATCTATGCACTTCAACGTGCCTGTTTCTTTTTGGTTAACATTACTACAAGTAAAGAATACCTAAAGTTGGTAACTAAATTTTATCTAAATGCTTCCTGGCCTTAACCCTGATTTTTCGCATCAGTTTAACCACGCTAACATGAGAAATCCCCAGCCTTTTACCTATACTCCTGGTGGTCATTCCCTGGCCGAGATATTCAAACAGTTTTTTTTCTCTCGGATTAAAACCGTTATTTCTAATACTCTCTGTTAAAAACTTATTGTGCAGCTCATCCCGGCAGTCATCGCAAGACCAATATTTACCAAGGATATCCTCAATTGTGGATTCCTCATTCAAACTTAAAGCCGCATCGATACTAATAATGTTGGAGCGCTCATTGATCTTGCGGATATAATTCTTCAAATGGAAATAACAACCCTGCAATATATAACTGTCTGTTTTATCGCAAAGTTTACCCCTTAAAAAGTTGGTCCAGAGATGAACGGTGGCCTCTTGATAGAGGTCATCATGGCTAAAAGAACGGTAATGCCCATTAAGCTTCCAGGCTATCCTTTTTATAGTCGGAGATAATTTTTTATGTAACTCTTCAAAATTCATATTTTACCCTTATAAACAAAAGACGTCCTTCACCCTTTTAAAGGATAAAGGACGTCTTAGTCCCGGTTAAACGGATCAAAAATCGGCCCGCTAAAATCAAAAAGCCTTCCGGCGAAACTTTACCAGAAGACTTCTATGTCTTTACTACTTCATTGTAATCTATTGTAACTATATCATATTTACCGCTATTGTCAAGGGAAAATTACAAGTTACTTCTTAGTCTTGATGTCCTTCGCCAGAATAATTGCTTCAGCTACCTCGCGCATGGATTTACGCATATCCATGCTTTGCTTCTGTATAAGACGATAAGCTTCTGCGGGCAGGATATTGGCATCCTGGGAAAGAATATCCTTTGCCCGCTCAACAAGTTTTCGCGTAGTAAGCGCCTCCTCAGCTGAACGGGCGCGTAAATCAAGTTCCGCGTTTTCAATGGCTAGGGCAGCCTGGTTAGCCAAAGCAGTCAATAAATCCAACTCAGACTTGGAAAATTTATGCTTCTTCGAGGTATAACAATTTAATACGCCTATTACTCTTCCCTTAACGGCCAGGGGCACACAAGCTAAAGAGCACAAACCTTCTTTTTTAGCAATATCCTGGTTTAGGTAACTGGGGTCATTCCTGATGTCAAGGACACAGATTATTTTACTATCCCTGGCAACTACCCCGGCGATACCTTCGCCAAGCCGGATATTCGGTTTTTTGTTATAAGCTTCGGATACTGATTGCGTGGCTTTAACTACTAATTCTTTTTTCTCAGGATCAAAAAGCATTAAAGACGATATCTTGGAATTCATAACCTCGGCAGTGACTTGAACCACCAGGCGCAGGAGTTCCTCAAGATACATACCAGAAGCAATCAGGTTGGCAACTTTTGAAATTGCCTCGATCTGTTTTACATAAACCTGGAAGCTATCTTTTTTTACGGCAGGCATTTATTTCCTTTTATCTAAAAATTTTTTAATCCTACTCAAAGCTTCCTTCAGGTTGTCCAGGCTGGAAGCATAAGAAATGCGGATATAGCCATCAAGGTTAGTACCAAATGCTGTCCCCGGGACAACCGCTACTTTTTCTTCTTCCAAAAGTTGACGTGAGAATTCCATTGAGCTTAAGCCCGTGCTTTTTACCGAAGGGAATGCATAAAAAGCCCCCTGCGGCCGCTGGCATTTTAATCCCAGAGAATTTAACTCTGAAATAACAAATTCCCTTCTGCGTTTATATTCGCGTTTCATTTCTTCGACCTGTTTTTTACCGCTGACTAAAGCCTCCGCCGCTGCCATCTGGCTGGTAATCGATACACACATAATCGTATATTGATGGATTTTAGTCATTGCCGCGATAATCTCTTTAGGACCGCAGGCAAAACCAACCCGCCAACCGGTCATTGCATAAGCTTTTGAAAAACCGTTAAAATAAATGGTGTTGTTTTTTGCTTTCGGTAAGGTGGGAAAAGCAACGTGGTTAAAATCATACGTAAGATCGCCGTAAACCTCATCGCTAATACAAAGAACCTTATTACTTACCAAAATCTTATTAATTTCCTCTAATTCTTTCCGGCGGTAAGAAACACCGGTAGGGTTGGTTGGATAATTTAAAACAATTCCTTTAGTCTTCTTGTCAATATATTTTCTCAAAAGTTTAGGAGTGATTTTAAAACCATCTTTAGAAGTATCAATATATACAGGGATACCTCCTGCAAGTTCAGTAATCGGCCCGTAAGAAACATAGCTAGGCTGAGGTACTAAAATTTTATCTCCTGGATTAATTATCGCCCGCATCAGAAGATCTAATCCTTCGCTCACTCCGACTGTAATCAGGATCTCTTCATCAGGGCAGTAATCCAATCCAAATTTATTCTTTAAATAACGGTGGATACCTAAACGCAGTTTATAAAGGCCTTTATTCGAGGTATAACTGGTAAACCCCTGTTCAAGGGAATAGATCCCCGCTTCGCGGATCTGCCAAGGAGTAACAAAATCCGGCTCCCCTACCCCTAAAGATATGACATCCTTCATCCCCAGCACTAAATCGAAGAAGGCCCGAATCCCTGATGGCTGCATTTTTTCTACAACTTTTGATATTTTCATTTTTCTTATGGTTTCCTACGAACTAAGAGCTATGAGCTAATAGCTAATTGCTATCCTCTGATTTTGCTGTTTATGTTTTAAAATTACTCCGTCTTCTTTATATTTCTTTAATAAAAAGTGAGTTGCTGTCCCGCGCACATGTTCTAAACACGAAAGCTTCTCGGCTACAAAATTAGAAACCGTATGTAGATTCTTGCCTTCTACAACCACCAATAAATCATAGGTACCGCTGATCAAATAACAGCTGGTTACTTCGGGAAATGAATAGATGCGCTCGGCAATTTTATCAAACCCCAGGTCCTTTTGCGGGACTATGTTGACTTCAATCAAGGCCCTGACCTCTGACGACTCACTATCCCTAATCAAATCCTTATTGATCACCGCTTTATATTTAAGAATTGCCCCTTCTTTTTCATATTTTTTGATAGTTTTCTTTACAGTATCTGGTGATTTGCGGATCATTTTCGCAATATCTTCTACGCTTGCCCGGCCGTCTTTTTCTAAGATCTCCAATATTTCATCCATTTTCTCGCTCTCCTTAAATTAAATTTTGCAAATCTCGGCGCCGCTTCTTTTATGTTCTGAATTCTTATGCATTTTCATTATTTTATCGACTTTAACCTTACTAGCTGCCTGGATATGTTTATTGCAAAATTTATCCAGGATATCATCCAGTTCATTATAGGTTATCCCCATCTCTCCTTCGTCGGTTTGCCCCTGCCAAAGTCCGGCAGTAGGAGGCTTGGTAATAATTTTTTCGGGGATCCCTAATTCCTGAGCGAGTTTACGCACCTGGCGTTTAAATAAATCGGCTATCGGCAGGATATCCACTCCGCCATCACCGTATTTCGTAAAATACCCTACTAAAAGCTCGCTTTTATTTCCCGTTCCGCAAACCAGATAATTTAACTTGTTGGCAAAATAATAAAGTGTGCACATGCGCAGGCGAGGCTTAAGATTCCCTTTTGCTAAACTTCCTGCCCCGGGAAGAATTTTTAAAAAGTTATTATAAACCCCCGAAATATCTACCAACTTTGATTTAAGCCCAAGCTTTCTTGCGATTAACTTTGCGTCCTTTAGGTCCTGAAGATTACTATTACAAGGTAAATAAAGAACAAGCAGATTGTTTTTTCCTACCGCTGTTTTACACAAGGCAGCAACAACGGCAGAATCGATGCCTCCGGAAAGGCCCATAACAATACCTTTAGCCCCGGCATTTCTCACCTGCTGCTTAATCCATGAAATAATCTTGTTTTTCATATTAATTCACTGGAGGGAGTTCCCTGTTACTTTATTTTATTTATAATAGCATAACCTGAAACAGGGTCAAGGAGATATTGAGCACCTTAACTTCTATCTAGCGAAATCCTGCCGAGTTTACGAGGCAGGGATGGCAGGCTATTTAAGCTCTTCAGGATGATGTTTAACTACCCTGGCTTCAACCATGTAAATCACATCTTCGGCAACATTGGTAGCATGATCACAGATGCGCTCTAAAAACCTGGTGATAAGTAATAATGCCACTGCCCGTTCTGCAGTTCTAGGATCCCTGGCCATATACTCATTAATCAGTTCATCCTGGACCTGGTTACGCAGCTTGTCTGCTTCAGAATCAGCCAGAACAACCTTAAGAGCAAGCTGGGCATCCTTTTTAACAAAAGCGTCTATAGCGTCACGGACCATGTTCTGGGCGACGATGGAAAGTTTAGGAATATCCACTAATGGTTTAAGCAAAGGCTTCTCCATTAAAACCAAAGATCTCTGAGAGATATCCAAGGCTATGTCGGCAATTCTTTCAAGCTCGGCGTTAATCTTCATCCCGGTAGTTATATACCTTAAGTCTCCTGCCATTGGCTGGTAGCGGGCAATAAGGTCAATGCATTTCTCATCTATCGCCAATTCAAGCTCATCGATCTTTTGGTCGTTTCCGATTACTTCCTGAGCCATGTTTTTGTCCCGGTTTTTCAATGACTCGACGGATTTAAATATGGCTTCCTGAGCAAAAACCGCCATCTTCAGAATTTCCCTATGCAACTCTTTCAGCTCTTCATCTAAATGTCTTAACATTCTTCCTCCTTAATCTTAAATCAGGGACGGTTCTCAAGACAAAGGAAAACTGTCCCCTTTTTAGGGACGGTTCTGCTTTGAGTTGAGAACCGTCCCTAACCATAGCGGCCGGTAATATAATCTTCCGTTTTCTTATCCCTTGGCCTAGTAAAGATTTCTTCTGTTTTGCCAAACTCAACTAACTCGCCTAAAAGCATAAAACCAGTTTCGTCCGAAACACGGGCTGCCTGCTGCATATTATGTGTAACTATTATTATAGTATAATTATTCTTCAATTCACGCATCAATTCCTCAATACGACTGGTAGCCTGGGGGTCAAGCGTAGAGCAAGGTTCATCCATCAGTAAGATCTCGGGCCTTACCGCAATAAGCCGGGCAATACAGAGTCTTTGCTTCTGCTCCAAAGATAAACTCAGGGCTGGTTTATTCAGCTTATCCTTTAACTCATCCCATAAAAAAACGCTTTTTAAGCTATCTTCAACCACTTCATCAAGCTTAATCCTAGTTAAACCTTCCATATGGACTCTTTGACCGAAAACAATATTCTCGTAGATAGATAAAGGAAACGGATTAGGCCGTTGAAAAACCATCCCTACTTTCTTGCGCAAATTGATTAAATCGGTTTTGTTTGAAATAATATTTTCGGAGTCAATTATTACTTCACCGGTTACCCGCAC
>JAQTQQ010000001.1:0-91870 GCA_028712175.1 Candidatus Omnitrophota bacterium
ACCAAGCGCAAAACATCCTGCTCGCGGTCATTAAGGACGCTTTCGGCCTCTATTTTTTTCTTGGGCTCTTTTACTGTTTCAGCCAGATATTCGGATATGGCCTGGCCGAGGTAAACATTGCCGCCAGCTACCCTGCCCAGCGCTAAAATCAACTCTTCAGCGACATTGTCTTTATTCAGATAACCACTTACCCCTTGGCGTAAAGCCTTTAAAACATACGCGCCCAACTTATGGACCGAAATAATAATTATCTTGGTTTTCGGAGAGATACGTTTAACTCTCGGAATTATATCCAAGCCCCCGAGCTTAGGCATAGAAATATCGAGAAGTAAAATATCCGGGTGCGCCTCCTCAACACATTTTAACGCATCTTCGCCGTTAGATGCTTCAGCAGAAATCACATACTCGCTATGCCCGGCAAGCACGCTTTTAATGCCCGCGCGGATTATATCATGGTCATCAACAATCACTAAATTTATCGGCATAATTAAACAGGGAATGTTACGCTAATCTCCGCACCTTTCCCTAAAGATGAATTTATAAACATTTCCCCATCCAGCACTTCCACCCTCTCTTTTAAACCCAAAAGCCCAAAACGGAACTTATCCTCATGGCGCCTTGTAAATTTATTCTTATTCTGTTCAGGATCAAAACCCCTGCCGTCATCGCGGTAAGATAATCTGATAAAATTATTTTCTTTCTCAAGGCGCAAGTTTACATTCTTTGCCTGCGAATGCTTGGCCATATTAGTAAGCAATTCCTGGCTGATACGGTAAATCATCAGGCTGTATTCCGGCAATAGTTCAAACTTTTCATCGGGTTTCTGGAAAACATAATTAACCCCTGTAAGATGTTTAGATTCCAAAAGCAGCGACTCCAAACTTTCCAACAATCCTACTTCATCCAAATCCGGCGGCCGCAGCAAAAACGCAATATTATGGCTCTTGTCAATTAAGCCGGAGGTTATTTTTCTGCACTCTTGGATTTTATTTTTTGCATCTTCGCCAAAGCCTTCTTGGGCCTGCGAAATTAACCCCAGATAAATCTTAAGCGCGCTTAGGTCCTGGCCCATTTCATCATGCACCGCGGTAGAAAGTTTTTTACGTTCCAGCTCTTCCACATTAATCATATGGTTAAAAAGCTGCTGCCGGTAAGCACGCTCTTCTATTCTGCGCCGGTAAACTGAAAACGCAAATAAGGTGCCAAAAACCAAAGCGCCGATAAGGCTTACCTGTAAGAAAAAAATCGCTTTATCCTTATCCGCTTCTGCCATATCCATCTGCCGCTCTATTTCTTTAAGGTTATCCTTGCCCATGGAGCTGTCCAGAAACCCGTCAATCCTGTAAACAAGGTTTTCAAAACCCATAAGCAGGTTATTAGCGGCCTCGTTGATTTTTCCTGACTCCTGCTTATCCGCAGATTCTATGATTTTGCTTCCCAATAACAGAAGCTCTTCAAAAGAGGCGGATATATGGTCTGCCCATTCCTGCTGCTGGGACAAATAGGCAGTTTCGCGGTAGAGCTCAAGCTGCTTCTTAAAATTATCCCCGGACTGCACAATGCTTTTACGGTCAACTGCCATAGGAGCAGCTCCGAGATAGCGCGAGGCGCGCCAGAACACGTAATTGCGTATCCCCATAGCGTATACGGTATTGCTCATACGCATTTCAAGTACCGCGCTTTCCAGCCTTAAATTATGGCTGCCTAAATCCGCGACCCGGCGGTAAAGCCCCTGTATCTGCGACATGCCCACTAAGCCGATTAAGAATGTAAGAAAAATTAATACGGCAAAAGCGAAAAAGAGTTTTCTTTCTTTAAAATTAATTTTAATCATGCCTACTCAAGCTCTTTTACGCGCAATAATGCCTGCTGCGTCCACTCATCATTAGGGTTCCCGTAGATAACGCGCTTGCGCCAATACTCAAGGGCCTTAAAATAATCCCTGCGCTCCTCATTAAATAAAGCCAGGTTTGAATATGCCGGATAATAGTTTGCATCAACCGACACAGCCTTGAGATACATCTCTTCGGCTTTAGCCGGCCTGCCTTCCTGTTCATAAATAATCCCTAAGCTATTGTAAGCGGCGGCATACTTACTATCTAAATCAATAGCTTTCATGAAATTAATTACTGCCTCCTTGTTGTCGGAATCGGCTTTTGCGCGCAGGCCTCTCTGGTAATAATCTTTGGCGGTTTCATTCAGCATATGTTTTTTCGCTCCTGCGGCATATGCCTGCTTGGCCCGCTTCTCTGCTGCTTTTAATTTTGCCTGCTCTGCTATTATCCTTGCCTCTTCTTCTATTGCTTCTCTTTCTGCCTGTTTCTCCGCCTGGTCTTTTTTCATCTTTTCAGGCTCATATAGCCCGCTATTTATCGCCTCATCCCTGATTACTTTAGATTGCAAGTTCTCCGGCAGATACTCCATGGCCAATACATTGGTCAGCTCTTTGCCTCTTAACCCCGCATCGCCGCGTGAAATGCGCGGAGTAAGGAAAATAATTACTTCAGTTCTTTTTACCTCTTTTGAACGGTATCCGAAAAATACCCCCAAGAAAGGAATCTTTGATAATATCGGCCAGCCTTTGATTGAATCTATGTCCTCGGTCTTAGTCATGCCGGCGATCATAATCATCATCCCGTCTTTTATTTTTACGACGGTTTCTGACTGGGAGGTTTGCACTATCGGAATACGGCTGCCCAGTTCCGTAGTAATAGTTTCTTTAACGGAACTTACCTCGGGCTTTAATTTCATAGTGATAAAACCATCAGAACCTATACGCGGGACAATTTTTAATTTAACTCCGACATCAACAAACTCCACGGTTTCAGAAGTTACCGTGGTTGAAGTCGCCTGGCTTTGCGTCTGGGTGATGTAAGCCTCGCGCACTCCGACCATTATGTTTGCCTCTTCGTTATTAACCACTGCGATTTTAGGCTGTGAGATAATATTTGTTTTTCCGTAAGTGTCCAAGAAATTAAGGATCGCTTTATAGTGGTCTGTGGCAAGGGTACCGACCGAGATCTTCTGATAAGCGGAGGCCAAAGTCGCCGGAAAGTATCCGGCGAATGCCAACCCATCCATTGCCGCTGAGGTATATATTTTTTCCCAGTCTATGCCTCTTTCAAATTTATCGCTTAAGGTAAGCTCGACAATATCTGTCTCCACGTAAACCTGCCGGGATTCTTCGTCTATTTCACGCACAAGCTTGGTTAAATTCTTCATTTTACCCGGCAGGTCCGAAACAATCGCTTTTCCGCTCCTTTCATCAATAATCACCCCGCCTGTGCCTTGCGTAACTGCGGCAGTAAGCTGTGTTTTGGCGTCTGCGGCCTTTGCATAGTTAAGGTCAAAAGTAGCCGTAGCAAGCGGTTGGTCAAGCTGGCTGATTGTTTTCTTAAGCAGGGACAATTTCTCCGGGATATCAATTAAAATTACCGTGCCGGTAGTTTCATCAACCACAATTTTACCTACATCGGACTTTAACTGGCTGATGGCATTAAAAACTACCGAAGGCTTAGAGTAGGAAAGCTTAACTGTTTCCATCTTCCTGTTATCAACATAATCCAGCCCGAATATTTTCTTATATTCGGCCTCGGTCATTACATAATAAACATTGTCTTTTTTATTTAAAGCCAGCCCTTGGGTGAGTAAAATAACATCCAAGAGGTCATTAAAGGTAACATTATTTAAATATATCGTAATGCGCCCGGAGACGTCTTTGCTGGGCACAATTGTCCTGTTGGTTTTAAGCGAAACAATGCGCAACAACTCTCCGATATCAACATTCTTTAAATCCAGGGATATTTTGTCCTGCGCGCCTTCATCTTTCTGCCAGGGTTCTTCTGCCATGCTAAAATTACCGCAAACCGCCAGGATTATTAAAGATAACGCCGGAAGGCAGATTTTATTATTTCTTTTCATTTTTTTCCTCGTGAGCAACTTCAGTTGAACCGGTTATTATTGTAGGAGTAATAAATATAACTAATTCTGTTTTTTGATTTTCCTTGGTCTTGTTGCCAAAAAAAGGCCAGAAGAAACGCATGCGCGACAGCTTAGGCAGGCCGCCAGTATTATCAGTATCCTCTTTTTTAAGCAGCCCTGCAATAATTAATGTGTTGCCGTCTTTTACTTTAACTACCGTTTCAGATTGGGAAGTTTGCACTATAGGCACCTGGGTCCCGGCTTCAGTCGTCAGCGTCTCTTTGACCGAGCTGACTTCCGGCTTGATCTTCATCGTAATAAAACCGTCCGAACCGATTGTAGGCACTACCACAAGTTTTAACCCGACATCGATAAATTGCACGCTCTCTGCGGTAATTGTCGTGGATTCACCCTGGCTCTGGCTGCTCGTTACATAGGCTTCACGGGTACCGACAAGGATTTTTGCCTCTTCCTTGTTCACCGCGACTATGCGCGGCCGGGTAAGCACCTTGGAACTGCCGTATTCGTTGAGCATATTCATCACCAAATTGTAATGGTCTTTAGTCAAGGTGCCAACGCTGATTTTTCCATAGCTTGAAAGTGCGGGGGTAATGGGAAATTTCGCTATTACATCCAAGTTGTCTATGGAGCTAAAGATCCTGTCCCACTCAATCCCGCTTTGATATTTATCATCGATATTAACCTCAATAATCTCCCCCGTAATAAGCACCTGGCGCGATTCTTCATCAAACTGCTTCATGAGTTTTTTGATGCGTACCAGGCGCTGCGGCAGGTCAGAAACAACCGCCTTGCTGCTTCTTTCATCAACGATGATCTGGCCGACTCCCGGAGTAATCAGGTCATTAAGATAACCTTTTATATCGGCAAAACGCGCGTAATTCACATTAAAGACTACAGTATCCAGCGGCCGGTCAAGCTCCTTGATCGCCTCAGCCATTATCTCCATTGATTGCGGGTTATCCTTAATAATAATGGTTCCGGTTGATTCATCAGAGATAATCCTGCCGACATCGGACTTTAGCAAATTAATTACATTAAGCACGTTTACAGGTTTAGCATAAGTAAGCTTAAAAGTCCGCGTTGTTTTAAGCTCCCCGAATTTCCTCCCATAAGCTTTTTCATATTCAACTGCCGTCATAACCTTGACTATATTACCTTTTCGCTCATAGGCAAGGTCCTGCATGTTTACAATTACATCAAGGGCCTCGGCAAAACTTAAACTATCCATAAAAACCGTAACCCTCCCTTTTACTTCCGGCGTAGCTGTAATCGTGATCCCGCTTTTTGCAGAAAGAACCTTAAAAAGCTCGTTTATGTCGATTCCTTTTAAATCTAAGGAAATTTTTTCCCCTGAATCGAATGAGCTGGCAGCCCCCTTGGAAACCTCCCCGGCATTAACCGCTGCCTCTTGAGCGGTTTCTTCTGCCCAAGATAAACCGATAACGGCTAATATAATCAGCAAACATAAAAAAAAATTATTCTTTGCATTCATCTTATTTCAAATTGTTTTGGGCCTTCGTCCGTAGCCATCTCTAACATCGCTGAATTGCGCGAAATATCTTTTACCTTAAACTGCTCATTAAAAGTGTCGCCTTTCCTTAAAATATACGTCCGGGAGTCCCTGGCATTTTCAATCATTACTTCAGGGTTTTGCGACCAGATAATCCCTACAAGCTTAAAATCTTTGGTCTCCTCTGTTAAATCCTGCTCCTTATTTTCTGCGCTGCTGGGGCTGACTTTGGATCCGGGAGGAAGAAAAAAATTCCTTCTGATGTCCTGCGCGGAGATGCTTTTTCGTACCAGCCCCTGGGCCTGGCCCGAAGATATCAACTTAACTATTGCCGATGAGCTCTCCGGAATAAAAAACGCGGCGTTAGATTTGGGAACAATGGGGGCGCTTAAAAGAGTATATAAGAACACAAAAGTAAATAAAATACACAGGGCAATTAACCCTTTGTTAAAAGAACGTACGTCAATTTTTAAGTTCTTAAGCATTAATTTTAATTCGGGGACCCCAAGCTTTGTCGGCATAAGCGGCCTCTTCGTCCAAGGGGAGCCAGCCTGTTTGTGCTTTTGCTCACCTGAGCCCTCTATAAGCTTAAGCAACCTTTCATCGGAAGTCTGTTTATCCATATTTATACCGTGCTCCTTGCAACCAAATCGCGGATGAGCGCGCCGTCAATAACCGTCTTATTGCTCGTAATTAAACTTCTAAGCGCATTATGGCAGATGAGATTTATTCTACGCGGATAGCCCTGGCTATAACGCTGAATTTCGCTAACTGCCTCATCTGTAAAGAGTTTCAGCTCTGTATTAAACCCGGAATGCCTTAGGCGAAAGTTAATGAGATCGCGTGTCTCCGGTTCATCTAAAGGGTTAATTACATATTTAAGCACAATCCGGTCAAAAAAATTCTTGATATCTTTGATCCTGGGCAAGAGTTCCATCTGGGCGAATAGGACAAGCTGCAGAAGCTTATATTCATTTGTTTCATAATTCAATAAAACGCGTAAAATCTCCAGAGACTCGGCATTTAGTTTTTGCGCTTCATCGACGACCAGAACTATAGTTTTATTTTCCTCGACTCCTTTTTGGAAAAGATACTTCTTGATCACCTCTTTATAGTCGAGGATATCCGAACCGCTGTCAATCTGATCCTGAATATTAAACGTGCGCACTAATGATTCTAAAAAAAGCTCCTCGCTTTGCGCGGTAGGGTCCATAATCATATAAAAAAGTATGTCCGGCCTTTCTTTGAGCATCTGAAAAAGCTTGCGCGAAAGAGTGGTTTTCCCCACTCCCACGTCGCCCAGAATAACGCTAAGCCCCCGCCTGAGGCGAATCTCCACAAGCAGACGCATAAGCGCTGCCTTATGCTCGCTGGCTTCGTAAAAAAAATCGGGGTCAGGGCTGTTTGAAAAAGGCTCTCTTTCTAAACCTAGGACCGAATAATAACTCATTTAACCCTTTCTTAATAAATCACAGATAAGTTTTAAAGAATACCCGCGGTTTTTAAGTTCAGCTACTTTCTTCAAACATGCGCTAACCTGCCGGGAATCATAGAGGCGGTTCGTGTTCCTCTTTTTAACCATTAAGAGGCCAAGATTTGTATAATAGTTTATTGTCTGATAGGAGATATTGTGGATTTTGCTTATTTGGGCGGGCGAGATTAGCGTTTTAGCCATTATCATTTCCTCCGTTTATAGCAATTTATAGTAATTACTATAAATCATATAGAAAATAATAGGTTTTGTCAAGCATATTCATCAAGACTGCGTTTAGCTCTTGGCTCTTAGAGAGCCTTCAATTTAAATAATAAATGCATTCTGAAATGGTTTTCTACGAGCCAAGAGCTACAACTTAAGAACTAAAATGGAGTCTTATTGCTTATATTTTTTTGAGAAGATTAGAGAGAAATGAGGCTTCAGCTTCTAACAGGCAAAGGTTATGCTCCATTATCCGGTAAAGCGGCAAAGTGTCCTTAAGCCCTTTGGAATTAAGCATGCCGACTAAGCCGCTTGATATCTTCTCTAAAATTTCAAGCCTCTTCTTAAGGCGCCGGCGCGCTAAAACAGGCTTCATAAAATTAAGAAAATACAGGCTTAGGTCAAGCGTAAACTCAGGCCGCTTACAATCAAGCAGGTTTTTATTAAGAAGGATTTCAAAACGGTGCCTGCCTTTGTCAGTCAGGCAATAAACAAACCGTTCCGGCCTGTTACTCTTTTTAACCGCCTGCTTGGCAAGTAAGCCTTTTTCTTCTAAAATCCTAAGAGGATAATATATTGATTTTAATTGGACCCCGGCGAAAAGGGAAAGGATTTCACGGACTTTTAGCTTGATTTCGTAACCATGCCTGGGGCTTTGGCGTAACAGGCCTAATAAAATAAGTTCCTGTTCAATCATGCGGTAATACCCACGGACCTAAATTTCTTATATCTTAATTTAAGTAATTCTTCTTTATCTAAAACATCCAATTCCTTTAAGTTCCTTAAAATGGCCTCTTTAACATTTGAAGCTGTTTTCTGCGCATCGCGATGCGCCCCGCCTAAAGGTTCACTAATTACTTCATCAATAATCCCCATTTTTAAAAGATCCTCTCCGGTAAGCTTTAAAACTTCTGCAGCTTGAGGGGCCTTTGCGCCATCTTTCCAAAGAATAGCCGCACATCCTTCCGGCGAGATAACCGAATAATAGGAATTCTCTAAAACTGCAACGCGGTCTGCTACCCCCACCCCGAGGGCGCCGCCCGAGCCGCCTTCTCCGATTACAATGGCCATAATCGGGGTAGCACACGAAGCCATTTCGCGTAAATTAACCGCGATCGCATGAGACTGCCCGCGCTCCTCGGCACCGATGCCCGGGTATGCACCGGGAGTGTCAATAAAAATTATAACCGGCAAACCAAACTCTTCGGCCATTTGCATAACGCGCAGTGCCTTGCGGTAGCCTTCGGGATGCGCGCAGCCGAAATTACGCTTTAGGTTTTCTTTGGTGTCGCGGCCTTTTTGATGGCCGATAACAATAACCTTCCTTTTATCTAATTTCGCCAAACCGCAAATCATCGCCAGGTCATCCCCAAAAAGCCTGTCGCCGTGTAATTCGACAAAATCAGACATAATCAAACTAATATAATCAAGGGTATAGGGCCTTAAGGGGTGGCGGGCAAGCTGGACCTTCTGCCAAGCGCTCAAATTGGCATAAGTATCTTTTTTTAAATTCCCGAGCTTATCTTCAAGCTTCTTAATCTCTCCGGATAGATCAATCTTTTTCTCCGTCATAAAAGATTTGAGCTCTTGTATTTTTTTCTCCAGCTCTACGATCGGTTTTTCAAAATCTAATCCAGCCATAATATTATTGTAACTGTTCAGTTATCCACAGCGTAGCGGACGTTTAAACGTCTGCTGCACATTATGAATTATTCAATTACGGTGACCTCTGTGCCGACAGGCACAATAGCATAAAGCTCCTCAACATCAGAATTACTCAAGCGCACGCATCCCTGGGTCACCTGTTTACCCAGTTCTTTTGGTTCTGTCGTCCCGTGGATCCCGTATCCAGCCAGGTTAAAACCCATCCAGCGCGTACCTAAAACATTCTCCGGGCTTTCCGGAGGGACTACCGCGCCCGCCTTAAACCAGGTGGGATTAGGAAGTTTATTCACGATTTTAAAAGTACCCGGCGGGGTAGAATTATCTTTACCGGTAGAAACAATATATGTTTTAAATATCTCTTCATCGCTTTTAAGCCAGAGTATATTTTCGGATTTATCAACTAATATGTTAAACGGGGCATGCCAAACTTTGATCTTGCGGCCGGGGACAATCAGAGAATCGCTTATATTATTGCTCTTCATAATAAGCTCAACGGTAGTATTATGCTCCCGGGCTATTTTATTTAGAGTATCTCCCGGCTTAATGGAATAGCTTATGCTTTTGGGGGTAATTGCAGATGAAAACAATAACTTAATATTTATATTTTCCGCCTTTTTCTGCCACTCCATTATATCGGGCGATCCGGGAAAGTCATTCACCAGCTGCTGATATAACAGTTTAGCGCTAAGCAAATCGCCTTTGGACTCAAAAGAACGCGCCTGGCTTAAAATATTGTTTGAGGCGGCGCGATTAAAAAAAGTGGCTGTTTGCGGCACTCTCCTGCTGACTAAAACAATAAAAACACCGGCGATGGCTATTACTGCAACGATTATTATCAATAGTTTTTTATTCACTAGCTCCCCCTTGAATAAGATATTAAAGCAATCCCGATGCCTAAAAATAATCCAATGAACACTTCAACGGGAGTGTGCCCGATTAGCTCGCGCAACCGCAGCTCCTGAATTTTTCCCTTCCAGTATATATCTTCCATGATTTTATTTAAAATACCAGCCTGCTTGCCTGTTGAACGGCGCACACCCTGGGCATCAAACATAACCACAATCGCAAAAGCAAACGCCAAAGCAAAATAAACCGTATCAAACCCGCACTCCATGCCGATGCTGGTTGCTAAACACGAAGCTCCGGCAGCATGCGCAGAAGGCATCCCTCCGGAACCGATAAATAAACGGAAATCAAATTTTTTCAAACGAAAAACCCCGATAACTACTTTGATCGTCTGGGCAATAAGCCACGTAGAAACAGTAGTCATCAAAATTTTATTTCTATAAAGCTCTGCGAAAAAATCTCTCATTATTCTTTTGTTTGGGCAGGGATAACTTCGATTTTAATTCTCTCTACAGCAGTCGACTGGCCATCCTTAATCAAAAAACCGCGGTTACCTTCAATCTCTATGTCAAAACTTTTACGTTTATGGTTTTTTAGTTCTTTTATCGCTTTTTTTAATTCACTGATGGAGCTTAGTTTAAATTTAAACTGTTCATTTTCCGTATAAAGGCGTTTACGGCTTTCAATAAGTGCTTTATTTTCCGCCTTTAATATGGAAAGCTTAGCGTATACATCTTCAAAACTGTCTTTGATTTTGGCATTATCCTGAAAAAGGCGGGAGATTTTATGTTTGCTCGCCCTTAAATAATCTTTAAGGTGCGAGTTCTTAAGCGTCAATTGCTCATTAAGCCCTTTCTCTTTCTCTATATCCTGCAATAAGTTTTGTTTCTGCTCTACTAATACAGTAATCTGATTTTGGGCTTGAGTTAAGCTCTCCTTGAGCCTATAGCTTTCCCTCACTTCCCCGACATACCTAACCATGCTAAAGATACTAATGCCGATCAATAAGAATAGTACCATATTCTTGGCCATATCTTTATTCATAAGAAATATTATATATCCTCTTGCCTAGAAAGCAAGCTTATTTTATCCTTTTACCTTTTTCTTTGGTTAGATTCCTCTGCCTTATACGTCTATTAACCTAGAAAGCTGCTATTTAGAAGCGGGCTTTAATAAAGACAGGCGATTCAACCATGGAAAATAATCAAGGGGGGGCGATGATCTCAAAAATTTATAGTTTTGGGCTTTTGGGCTTGCAGGCATATCCTGTTGAAATTGAAATTGATGTTGCCAACGGCCTGCCGGCAATTAATTTAGTTGGACTGGCAGATATTGCGATCAAAGAAAGCAAAGAAAGGGTGCGCTCAGCAATCAAAAACTCGGGGTTCCAGTGGCCTGCACAGAGAATCACAGTAAATCTGGCGCCTTCAAATATCAAAAAAGAAGGTGCTTGTTTTGACCTGCCTATTGCCTTAGGTATTTTGGCAGCAACCGGGCAGATTAGTAATAGCCTTCTTAAAAATTATTCTTTCCTTGGGGAGCTGTCTCTTGATGGACAGCTTCGCCCGGTTTGCGGTGTTCTGGCAATAAGCTTATCTTTGGCTAATTCTCCGATAAAAAACCTGGTCCTGCCTGAAGAGAATGCAAAAGAAGCGGGTGTCGTCCGGGAAATATCTGCTTGGCCGCTAAAAAGCTTAAAAGAAGTTATTCAATTTCTGGCTGACCCGGGATCAGTCCAGCCATATAAATTAGAAATTAAAGAAGCCTTGAGGGAGAATGCGGATTATGCTTTGGATTTTTCAGAAGTAAAGGGGCAATATTTTGCTAAAAGGGCGATTGAAGTAGCTGTATCAGGCGGCCACAATATTGTTTTGATCGGCCCTCCGGGCAGCGGCAAAACCATGCTTGCTAAAAGAATCCCTACAATCATGCCCGGTTTGTCTCTGCAGGAAGCTCTGCAGATAACAAAAATCCATTCGGTAGCAGGCACGCTGCCGAATAAAAACGGTTTTATCACAACCCGGCCTTTTCGCGCTCCGCATCACAGTATTTCAGATGTGGCGCTAATCGGCGGGGGAAGCATCCCTAAACCCGGAGAGATAAGCTTAGCTCATTACGGAGTTTTATTCTTGGATGAACTCCCGGAATTTACCCGTAAAGCCCTTGAAACATTAAGGCAGCCGCTGGAGGATAATTTAATTTGCATCAGCCGCGTAAAAGGGACGCTGATTTTTCCGGCTTCCTTTATTCTA
This sequence comes from Candidatus Omnitrophota bacterium, assembly GCA_028712175.1. Taxonomy (GTDB): domain Bacteria; phylum Omnitrophota; class Gorgyraeia; order Gygaellales; family Profunditerraquicolaceae; genus UBA6249. Next base: position 11,912 of record JAQTQQ010000001.1, read on the forward strand.
GCCGCGGCGCTTAATCCATGCCCCTGCGGAAATTATTTTAGTTTACAGAAAACCTGCCATTGTAATCCCGCAAAGATCAGAAATTATCTGGGCAAAATTTCCGGCCCCCTGCTAGACAGGATCGACATACACATAGAGGTCCCGCAAGTAAAATACCGTGAATTATCCGATACTCAGGATGCAGAGCCTTCAAAAGCAATCAGGCAGCGCGTGGAAGATGCCCGGATGATCCAAAAGAAAAGGTTTCAATCGCATGGAATATTCTACAATGCCCAGATGCACGGTAAATTAATTAAGGAGCACTGCCCTTTAAACAAAGAGGCCAAAGACCTGCTGCATATGGCTATTTCAGAATTGGGGCTTTCGGCAAGGGCATTTGATAAGATATTAAAGGTGGGCCGGACAATAAGTGATTTGGGTAAAAGCGATATAATCTTGCCCGAACATATCGCTGAAGCGGTGCAATATAGAAATTTGGATAAGTTGCGCTAAATTTAATATTTATTGCTCCAGGCTAAACAAATATCATTTTCTATCTGGCCGTCGCGGAGAAGCCAATCTTGTTTATCCAACAAACTCCTGTGGTATGGGCAATAATATACTATGCGGATCTTCCGCGGATTTTCGGCTAATGACTTTTTAATATTATTCAGGACATTCTCCAGCGTTTTGGCGCCAAACGGATTAAACATAAAAAATATAGTTGCATCTTTTGCTTCAAAATTAGCGGCATCGATATTAAAAAGCTCTATGGGGGATCTCTGTATTCTTAAGCGGCGCAGGTTTTCCTGCGCGATTGCATAAAGCCCTTGGTCCAATTCTACGCCGATGACTTTTTTAAATCTTTTTAAAGCCACAAAAAATACCACTCTGCCTTTACCGCAGCCCAAATCAACAAAAACATCTTCGCTTGAAGGCTTTAGATATTTAATTATTTTCTCAAGCCTTCCATAAAAAGCCGATTGATAACCGTACCTGTCAGAATTAAAACTGTTAACCACTGACTGAATGGGGTCTTCTTCGGCAGTTTCAATCCCCAGGGCCTGATCATAAATGCTCGCTTTAACTTTTGCCAATTTAATGCGAAAAGCCCTGTATTGCGCATAGGCGCGGGCCGGTAAATTAATTTTACCCATCTGGTGCCTCTTTATTATACTATTCCTTATTAAGAAAAGTTTACCGGGTGGAAACTTCGATTATTGTGGTCGTGCTGGAAGAGCCTCCTGCATTATCTTTCACTGTAAGGGTAACGGGAAATTGCCTTAAGCCGTAAGTTGTGCTCCAAAAAGTATTCTCGGGGTTCTTCTTGATAGAAGTATCCGCATCTCCAAAATCCCAAAAATAAGAAACGATTTTTCCTGACTTAGAATATGACTTCTGACCGTAAAATTTTACTTTTAACGGAGAAAACCCTTTTATTGGCTTAGCAATGATTACCGCAACCGGCGGCGCCTTTAATGGCTTAACCGCAGGCTTAACTTCTTTTGCCGGTATAACTACCGGAGCTAAAATTTCAGAATGCACAGGCTGCTTAACAGCTGTTTGTTCTGCGGGCGGTGCGGGTAAAGCATCAACCCTGTCTTTGTCGGCTGACATTACGGGAGAATCATCCTGCCCCTCTGGGACGGAAACTAAATCCAAAGGAGCCGAGCTTTCCGATTTAATAACTCCACTTTGGACTTCCGGAGGAATCGCTTTTTCCGGCGCAGGAGGCGGAACAGCCGGCAAAATTTGCGGCTGGCTTACTGCTTGAACCTGCTTACCCGCAGGCAAGCTTTCCGGCTGGGGCTCTTTGGCTAAATCTTTAACAATATATGCCTGAAGTTTTTCTTTTAGGCTGGCTATGTTGGCTTTTTCAAGTGCCTCTCTTTCTTCTTCAAGCCTGTCTATTCTTTCTTTATACTTAGGATTACGGTTATATTTGTAATCATCCACGGCTGTAAATGGCCAACGCAAGATCCCACCGATAAAATCTATAACCATTGCCGGCGGATCCCAGAAGTTTGCTTTAAATTTAGACTCGATCAAACCCATTTTTTTATAATAATACTCAACCATGGGCCTGCGGCGCTTAAAACGCTCTTTAGCCAATGTTAAATCCGGCAGGGATTTATCTTTTCCTACAGTATATTCAATAATAGGCTTACCATCATAGCTAACCAGATAACCCCCATTTGGCGCAGGCGTTGATTGCTGGAATTTATAGGTTGCACATCCGGATAAAATAATGGCGAGGGATAATAATGCTAAAATTTTCTTAAAAAACACGTTTGCGTCCTTTCTTACTGCCGCATTAAAGCCAATGCTTCAGAGCGGGTTTTCTCATTCTCTTTAAAAATTCCGCGCACCGCACTGGTTACCGTCATTGTCCCGGGTTTCCTTACTCCGCGCATAGACATGCAAAGATGCTCTGCTTCAATAACCACCATTACTCCAAGCGGTTTTAATTTGCTCATCACAATCTCGGCGATCTGCGTAGTCAACCTCTCCTGGACCTGCGGCCTGCGCGCTAAAACATCCACTACGCGGGCAAGCTTGCTTAGCCCGGTCACGCGCCCATTTTTAGGGATATACGCAATATTTGCCTTGCCTAAAAAAGGCAGGAGGTGATGTTCGCAGACAGAATACAAGGGTATCCCGCGTAAAAGTATAATTTCATGGTGCTTTTGGTCAAGGATAACCTCGAGCTCTTTTTCCGGATCCTGCTTGATCCCCGAGAATATCTCCTCATACATCTGGGCAACACGGCGAGGCGTCTCCAAAAGGTCTTTCCTTTTGGGATTTTCGCCGATTGCTTCTAAAATCTGGCGTACTGCCTTTTCTATTTTCTTTATATCCATATTCTTTTGGCTTTATCGGAAAATTAAATTTATACTGGTTATTATCTAATGAAAACGGGTTTTCTGCAATAAGTTTTTCTTTAAATCCGCTATTGACTATTTCATCAAAATAATTATACTATTTATGCGATGCCAAAAAAACGAATATTAGTAGTTGATGACCAGGATGAAATACTTTCCCTGTTAAATGACTCTCTTTCCAATTCCGGGTTTGAGGTCGTACTCTGCAGAGAATCAAAAGACGCCCTGCATTTAATCAAATCATTAAAACCTGATATCATACTGCTTGATTTGCTTATGCCGGAACTCGGAGGTTTTGAAATTTGCGAGATTTTAAATAATGACCCGGAAACCCGCGGGATCCCGATAATAATTATTTCGGGATTTGGCGACTTGGTAGATGTAAAAAAAGCTTATAACTTGGGAGCGGTGGGTTATTTTGTAAAACCGTTTGCCTTAAGCGACTTAAATAAAGAAATACATAAAGCTATAACCAACAAAGAAAACTCGCTTTAATCACTTTCCAATACAAAAATCGGCAAAAATCCTGTCCAAAAGGTCTTCCGGAAAATTCTTTCCTAATATCTTATCCAAATAAACGCAGGCGTCCTTTAAATCCTGAGCGATAAATTCTTGCGTGAGATTATTTCTTAAGGCCTCCTTTGCCTGGCCTACTAATTTTTTTGCATTCCTAAGCGCCTGGATATGCCTTAAATTGCTCACGATCAAAGATTCCGGGGCGTTTAGCTTGCCTTTAAAAACGAATTCATAAAGCGCACCCTCAAGCGTATCGATATGCTTTCCCGACTTTGCGCAAATCCGGACCACCTTACGGAATGCCCTTAAAAGCTGATCTTCTTCAATGCGGTTTTTTAAATCAATCTTATTGATTACCGCAATAACGTTTTTATGTCTTACTTCCCTGATTAGTTTCCTGTCTAGGTGGGACAGCTTGCCGCTTGCATCAAATAAAATGATTACCATGTCCGCTAATTTTATATGTTCCCTTGAACGCCTGATAGCTTCTTTTTCGATCATATTGCGCGGCGTAAGAATCCCCGCAGTATCAAATATCCTTGCCGGGATACCCTTTATATCAATAATCTCTTCGATTGTGTCGCGGGTTGTGCCGGCAACAGGCGTAACAATAGAACGCTCTTTTTTAAGTAAAGCGTTGAGGAGCGAAGATTTTCCCACATTCGGTTTTCCACAGATAACTACGGAAATGCCTTCGCGTAGAATCCTGCCTGCCGATGCATTATCCAGCAGCTTATTTAACTTACCGCTAAGGGCATCGATTCCCTGCGATATTGCTGATGCGCCTTGCCTTATCCCTTCTTCGGGAAAATCTATCTCTACCTCTAAATTCACTAAAACATCCAATAGCTTTTTACGGATTAACCCTATCTCCTTTGAAAGGCCGCCGTTTAATTGCCCTAAACTTAATTTAAGGGCAGAATCTGTTTTTGCGCGGATAACATCAATGACCGCTTCTGCCTGAGCCAGATCAATCCTGCCGTTTAAAAAAGCCCTCCTGGTAAACTCCCCCGGGGATGCAAGACGGGCCCCGTTTTCTAATGTTAAATCCAGAACGTTACGCAAAACCACAATCCCGCCGTGACAGTTTATTTCAACAACATCTTCTCGGGTATATGACTTAGGTTTGCGCATCAGGCTAAGAATAACTTCATCAATAATTCTGCCATGGCCTGAGATCCTGCCATAATGCATTGTATAGCTTTTAAACTCAGAGGGTTTTTCCTTCTTTGAGCCGGTAAATATTTGATCTGCTATGGCTAAGGCCCGGGGGCCGCTTAGGCGCACAATTCCAATGCCGCTTTGACCTTGCGCAGTCGAAATTGCCGCGATTGTATCGTTTAAATTGTCTTCAAGCATTCCTGAATTCTCCAACCACGAATAATGAACCTGTTACTAAAATTAGGTCTTCTTTATGCGCCAGTCTTACAGCTAAAAGTTTAGCCTCTTTTACACTTTTGGTCAAATATAGTTTTCTATTAAAATAGGCGGCTAGTTTTTTTGGGTCGGCTGCCCGCGGGGTTTGAGCCCGGGTAAGAATAATTTCATGAGATAAAATACCGAGTGTCCTGCATATTGCGCAAATATCCTTATCCTGCGAAATCCCTAAAACCAAAATAAGTTTTTTATATTTGAAGTTGTCTTCTATTGCTTTTTTTAAAACACGCGCCGATGCTAAATTCTGCGCGCCATCTAAAACAATTAAAGGATTATTTTTTATTACTTCACACCTTCCAGGCCAACGGGTATTTCTTACTCCCCTCCGGATAGCTTGCGGCAGGACATTTATGCCGTAATGACGCAGCGCCTTTACCGCGCCTATCGCGGAAGCAGCATTGACCAGCTGATGCCTGCCGATTAAGCTCATTTTTAATTTAAGGAGTTTAATCTGCCGCATGCCCACTGACAAGGGTAAATCCGCCCCTACGGACTTGCATCTTCTTTGAATTACCTCCAGCGCCTCTTTTTTCTGCGGGGCTAAAATTACTATAGAGTTTTTGGTTTTTATAATCCCTGCCTTTTGCCGGGCGATTTTGGCCAAGGTAGCCCCAAGTTTATCCGTATGCTCATAGCTGACCGGCGTAATCACCTGCACTAAAGAATCGGCGGCATTGGTAGCATCGAGTGCGCCTCCCATTCCGGTTTCTAAAACCACAAAATCAACCCGTTTATCTTTAAAATAAATAAATGCTAAAGCGGTATAGGCCTCAAAAAAAGTCAGTGGCCCGTATTTCGAATAGCGGTTATATTTATTAATCGCCGGTTTTAATGAGCGGACTAACGAAGTTACCTCTTCTTGGGAAATCATTCCTTCAAAATCACCCGTTATTCTCCTGCGGGTACCGGTAAAAGGCCTAAGGATTCTAATTCTTTCCCGAAAATCATTTAAATGCGGGGAAGTATACAGGCCAACAGAGAAACCGGATTCCCTTAAGATGTATGCGATAAATGCGCAGGTTGAACCCTTGCCTTTTGAGCCTGCGACATGAATAATGCTTAAGGATTTCTGGGGATTGCCTATTAAGGCAAGAAAGTTTCTGATGCGCTCCAGCTTAACTGCTTCTTTATAGGAGAAATTGGTAATTTTTTCGTAGCTGGTAAGAGAGTTTAAATATCTTAAAGCATGCGGATAAAGCATACATTAGTGCTTAAAATGCCTTAAGGCAGTTGTAACCATAGCAATTTTATATTTATCGCAGGCTGCGATAATTGCTTTATCGGCGATAGAGCCGCCGGGCTGGATTATTGCCCTAGCCCCTGCCTTATGCGCCCAGATAATAGCATCCGGCTTGGGGAAAAAACCATCTGATGCCAAACAGCAGTTTCGGCTAAGTTTACCAGATTTATTCTTTGCGGTCATAACCGAATCGACGCGCGACATCTGGCCTGCGCCAATGCCCACAGTTTTAGTCCCGCTTGTTAGAACTATAGCGTTGGATTTCACATGCTTGGCTACTTTGAACCCAAAAATCAAACTTTGCATCTGTGCATCAGTCGGTTTTTTCTTAGTCACCACCTTAAGATTGCTTTCATCCAGGGTCAAAATGTCTTTAGCCTGTAAAAGCATGCCGCCGGCAACACGTTTAAATTCCGGTTCATCAATTATGTTTAAATCTTTTAATTCAAGCAGGCGCAGGTTTTTCCTTTCTCTGAATAAACTTAACGCCCGGTTCTCAAAAGATGGGGCGATGATACATTCCAGAAAGCCGCTTTTAGCAATTAGTCCTGCGGTTTTTAAATCCATTTTTCTGTTTAATGCCACAATCCCGCCGAATGCCGAGAGCTTATCGGTTTTCCAGGCATTCAAAAATGCCTTTTCGAGATCCTTATCCTGCGCGGCCCCGCAGGGATTATTATGTTTAACAACCACTGCGGCAGGCCCCCTAAATTCCTTAACCAGTTCGACTGCGGAATTAAGATCAAGTATGTTATTAAAAGAAAGTTCCTTGCCTTGCAGCTGTTTTAGATTAATAAGCCCTGCGGTTTTATTTTTTTCTTTATAGAAAGCTGCCTTCTGATGAGGGTTTTCGCCGTAGCGCAGCTCTTGAATTTTCTCAAAACTTAAAACCAGATCTTTAGGAAACCCTGCGGGCTCTAAGCTGTTTGCTGTTTGCTGTTTGCTCAAATATTCAAATATCGCTGCATCATATTGGCTGGTGTGGCCATAAACCTCAACCCCCAATCGCCGCATCAGGCCTTCGCCTAAAAAACCGTTATTCTTTTTTAATTCCGAAATTACTTCGGCATACCGGGCGGGATTACAAATTACCGCTACGGATTGATAGTTTTTCGCGGCGCTGCGCAGAATAGAAGGCCCGCCGATATCTATATTCTCGATAATTTCTTTGAGGCTAGCTCCGGGCCTAGCAGCTGTTTCAGCAAATGGATATAAATTAACTACAACCATATCAATGAGCCCGATACCATGTTCATTTAATCTCTGCATGTGCGCGGTATTTTTCCGTAGTGCAAGCAGGCCGGCGTGGATCTTAGGATGCAGTGTTTTTACTCTTCCGTCGAGTATTTCGGGAAAACCTGTGTAGCTTGATACCTCGGTTACCTCAATATTGTTCTGGCGTAATAGTTTTGCCGTACCGCCGGTAGAAATAATCTCTACGCCAAAATTTTTTAATTCTTGGGCTAAAGATAAAATTCCGGTTTTATCTGATAGACTAATAAGTGCCCGCCTGATCTTAACCATTATTTATTAAAGCGGAAGTTAACCAAATCCGCATCCTGCATTATGTAATCCTTTTGCTCAAGGCGCATCTTTCCTTGCTGCTTAGCTTGCGTTTCCCCTCCGCAGGAAATAAAATTAGCGAAGCTTATAATTTCTGCACGGATAAAACCTTGCTGTATATCGGAATGGATTACCCCCGCACCTTCCCATGCAGTTGTGCCTTGCTTGATTAACCAAGCGCGGTTCTCTTTATCTCCGACTGTCAGAAAAGTTATAAACCCGCTCTCTGATAAAACCCTGGCCAATAAAACCCCCATGTTCTCTAATTCTTCTTTGGTGATTACAACTACCGGCTTAAGAGTCAGCAGGCCGTAGCCGGAGATAACTTCCTTATCCTGCTCGGTCAAAACTACTGAAGATATAAAATCTTCTTTTTCCAAGGATAGCTTCATTTTTTCTAGGATAATTTTTTCTTTATCGGGCGGTGATTTACTCAACCGTGTTTCTACAAAATCCAAATCCCGGAGGATCAAATCTGTCTTAGAATCTTTGGGGATAATTATAACATCCGCTTCAACTGCGGCATTCTCACCTGCCAGTTCCACATGGGGATAGGTTTTTTTCTTGGATTTAACCAGCTTATCAGCTTGGTCAAGCTTATCATTTTTAACATTATGTTTTCCCAAAACAGCTTCAGGTATAGCAAATGCGCTTATTTTCATAGGTAGTCTCTTAGAGGGCCTTTAGAATAGAGGCTTTATGCTTTCAAGCCTCTACAAAACAAATAATGAAAGATTACTCCAGGTAGGTGTAAATCTTGCCCTTATAATTACGTAAAACATATTTACCCTTGGCCTGGGAAAGGATATAATTTGGCCCCACGGGGATTTTTCCGCCGCCGCCAGGCCCATCGATCACGTATGTCGGCACAGCATACCCCGAGGTATGCCCGCGCAGTTTTTCGATAATATTTATCCCGACTGCAACAGGTGTGCGAAAATGCTGCGTGCCCCTGACCGGATCGCATTGATAAATATAATATGGCCTTACCCTTATTTGCAGAAGGTCATGCACAAGGCGCCGCATAATAAACGGACGGTCATTGATGCCTTTAAGAAGCACCGACTGGCTGCCCAAAGGTATGCCTGACTCAGACAGCATATCGCAGGAATTTTTACAGCGCTTGGTAATTTCCTTGGGATGATTAAAATGAATACTCATCCAGATAGGAGAATATTTTTTCAACATGTTTACTAATTTTTCGGTAATACGCTGCGGCAAGGTTACCGGAATACGCGTACCTATTCTTAACAGTTCAACATGCGATATATCGCGGATCTTGGCAATTAAAGATTCCAGAGCTTCATCTTCCAGTGTAAGCGGGTCGCCTCCTGAAATCAACACATCCCTTATCTTTCGGTTGGATTTAATATACTCTATCGCCGCGTCAAATTTAGTTTCGGGGTTTGAATCTTTTTCCTCATGCTCACCCACTAAGCGCCTGCGCGTACAATGCCGGCAATACATAGCACAGTGATCCGTAGCTAACAGTAAAACCCTATCCGGATAACGGTGCACTAAATGCGGAGCCGGAGAATCGCGGTCTTCAGCGCAAGGGTCAGCCATCTCATGAGGAGAGATGGAAAACTCATAGTTAACCGGGACGGACTGCCTTCTTATCGGGCAATCGGGGTCATCAGCATCAATAAGGCTCGCCCAATAGGGAGTAATTGCCATCGCCAACCTGCCTTTTGCCTTATCTATCCCTTTCTCCTCTTCGGAAGTAAGCTTAATAATTTGGGCTAATTCTTCTTTAGTTCTAATCCTGTGCTTAAGCTGCCAATGCCAATCTTCCCAATCCAGCGGATTAACGTCTTTATAGAGAGGGATCTGCTGGTAGTCGCGTGAACGCTTTGGCGGTTTCGGAATAGCCGGCGTTTCGATCTGCGCTTTTTGATTTTCTAAGCCTACAGGATTATTCAATTTAAGCCTTTCCTTTCTGAGGCACTCATCAATATTGCCTCGATAAGATCTTCATATTTCATTCCGGCGGCATATGCCATTATGGGAAAATTAGATTCTTTAGGATCCAGCCCCGGTAAAGGGTTAATCTCCAAAACATACGGTATATTAAATTTATCCAAACGGATATCGGTGCGCGAAATATCAAGGCAGCCCACGGCACGGTGTGTACGCAAAGCCGCCTCTTTTACTATTGCCTCTGTTTTTTCATCGAGCCGGGCCGGGCAATAAAACTCCGGGACTAATCCTAATTCACTGTCCCCCTGAAACTCCTTCATTTTCCAGGAATAAAAATATTCTCCGCTTTTTTTGCAGCTAGAAAAATCTATTTCTAAAATCGGCAGTACCCTGGTTTTACCGTTTTCTAAAATTCCTACCGTCAGCTCCTTGCCTTCGATAAATTCCTCAACCAAAGCCTCCTGCCGGTAAACATCTATGCATTCTTTGACCTTTTGGAAAAGATCCTCTTTATTACTAACGACGTTTGCCTTATTGATGCCTTTTGCAGACCCCTCACAATTAGGCTTGACAATTAGAGGAAACTTTAGCTCTGCTGATAAAACTTCGTCCCCTCTTGTAAAAAGCTGGAAATTGGGGGTAGGAATATTTTCTGCTTTTAGTATTTTCTTGGTGAGCGCCTTGTTTAATGCCAGGGCAAGTGAAAAAGTATTTGAACCGGTATAAGGAATATTTAAATAATCCAGCACCGCGGGTACCTCGGATTCGCGGAAACGGCCGTGTTTTCCTTCGGCGATATTAAATACCATATCTACTGTATTTTTTCTAAAATACGAAAATAGGGCCGGATACTCCACGTCTATCGTATCCACGGAATGCCCCTTAGTTTTAAGCGCAGAGACTACGGAATTAATCGTTTCCTCCGAATCACATTCAGAGAAATAATCCGCCGGTTTAAGCGGATCCTTCTTCTTTAAATTGTAAGTTAAGGCGACCTTCACCCCGCACCTTCCTGTTCTTAACCCAGCCCGTTTCTTATGATGGCGCTGTTTAGGATCTTGCCCACAATTTGTTCGTAAGTGATGCCGATATTCTTGGCTACGAGCATAAAAACATCTTCGGTAGACAAAGACGGCAGCGGGTTAATTTCTAAAACATAAGGATTGCCGTCGTTATCAACACGGAAATCCACCCTGCCAAAATCACGGCACTCGACACTGCGATAAACTTTTAAAGCCAGCTCATCCAGCTTTTTTTTCAGCTCTTGCGATATTTTAGCCGGGCAGATATATTCAAGCCTGTCGGAAGTGATCCTGGCAAAGGTATAAAATTTATCATTTAATTTCAGTTTTCCGTCTATCTTTATCTGGACGACCGGCATAATTTCTGGATTCTCATTTCCTACAATAGCTACCGTGAATTCCTGTCCGGAGATAAATTCTTCAACCAGGGCCGGCTGCTTATAGGCCGTGGTAATAAACTCAACTTGTTTTTTAAGCTCTTCGGTATTTTCCACGCGCGAGCTTTCTGTCAGGCCTTTAGACGAACCCTCAAACCGCGGCTTAACAATTAATGGGAATTTACAATGGTCTTGGTTAATCAGGGATTCAGCTGACGGAACTTCAAAAAACTTAGGGGTAGGAATTTTCTCGGCAATGAAAATCTTCTTAGCCATGACTTTATCCAGGGTCAACCCTAAGGTCAAAGCATCCGCGCCTACAAAAGGGACCCCTGCCATCTCGAGTAAAATAGGGACCTGTGATTCGCGGTTCCTGCCGGCCAAACCCTCGGAGATATTAAAAACAATGTCTACGCCCAAGTTATCTATCTTATCCAGCAAATTTAAGGCATTACCGATTTTTTTTACTTTAAAACCATTTGCAGCAATGGCATCGGCAATAACATTAATTGTTGAAGGGGCGTCAAATTCCGCATTAGCATCAAGGGGATCTCCTTCTTTAAACTTATAATCTGTTTTTAAATCGTATGTTAAACCGACGGTTTTCATCTTTTTGGCTTAAAAAATCCCCTCTATTTAAAAAAATAAGGGCCCGGTTTATTGCTTTTGCCTTGAGCCCTTAAGAATCTATCCAATTTTTTCCAACTCCGTTTATTAACCTCCAAAAGTTTGTGCAAAATCTTGTATTTATGCTCTTTTTTTACCACAATATATTGGCATTGTCAAGTATTTTTTCTTAAAAATAACGTTCTTGATTCCTACTTTTCCCGTCGGAAAAAGTAATTCCTGCGCTTTCCAAGTTATGCATTAATTGTGCAAAATCAACGAAGACACAACCCCTTATGCCAAGAGAACCGGCGGACTCTACTAATTCTTTCCGGTCATCGGTATAAAATACCTCTTTGGGGCTAACTTTGAGCTCCTGAATTACCTTTTTATAGATTTCTATATCAGGCTTAATCATCCCAAGCTCAAAAGAGAGAAAAATTTTGTCAAAAACCCCAAACACAGGAAAACTTTTTTTTAAATATTCATAATGCAGCGCGTTTATGTTAGATAAAAGGGCTGTTTTATAACAGGGGCGCAAATCATTGACCAACCTGTAAACGGAACGGTTTTTTGGGCTTAAGAAAAATATATCATTCCATATCGGGGCAAATGAATTAAAGCTTAGCTGCAGATCCAGCATGTTCTTTACTTCAAGATAAAAATCTTCCGGAGAAATCTTACCGGCCTCAAAGGCAACTGTCGCAGGGGATTCAAAAAAAAGGTTATATATCTGGCGCGGTGTTTTCGAACAAAAAGCAGATATTCTTTCTGCCGCCCTTTGGTGGTCAAAATCTACCAACACACGGCCTAAATCAAATAGGATAACTTTTATCCCATTCGGCATGATTAATTTCCCTTATCCTTATTTTTCCTGAAAAGGTCCAGGAACCTGTCTTCATATTCTTTATAAACATTCCACTTGTCCAGTTCTGCCTTTAATCCGTTTGCCTTGGTAATGTTAATGCGGCTCTCCTCAAAAAGCTTTTCAATTTTTTCTTTTATGGAGACGGGTAATTTTGTAAGCTGGCTCAAGGTTTTCTTAATTAACTCCACCTCTTCCTCCCCAATGGGCGCAGACTGGCCCCCGCTGCCAAGCTTCAAATATTCCAATAATTTATTGATCTCATTTTCCATCGACTGCGCCTGTTCCATTAATGGCTGTAAATTTATTTGTATATTCAATATTTGGCCCAAGGCCTGTAGCACGGCCGCGGATGCTTTAGGATTCTCGATCTGAATGGTATAAAGGGGGATGTCTCCAAGCAGACAAAAGCCTTTTAACCCGGCAAGCTTGGCCAGCCCTAAAAACAAACCGTTCATTCCGCTGATTTGCCCTTCTTGTAAAACATTAAAGTTAAATTTCTTTAAGCCTTCTTTTATTTTTTGATCAGTCGCGGCCAGCCAAACTGCAGGTTTTTGGGTATGATCGGTTGCTTGCGGCATAGAGGCGAAACTCACCACTAACTCTGCCCCCAGATCCTTGGCTAACCCGATAATGATTTTGGCATAGCTGTCCGCTTTGGCTAAATCCGGCTGGGCATTGCTTAAGAAAATTATCAGGTCGTGCACAGCCGGCTTAGCACCAAGGCTGTTTGCGCTTACTGCGCGTTTTGACGCCGGGTTCTTCCAGTAATAAAATTTTCCCTGCGGAAGCAACGGCACCTCTAGTATGCCAGATGAGATAACGCTCCCGGTTGAATAGAAAAATTCACCAGGTGCAATCTCTGCAAATTCCTGAGCCTTTAATTCGTTAATTAAATAATTCGCCGCATTAGCTGCCACATCCCCCATCCCCGGCCAGGCGACTATAAGGTAAGGCGACCTCAAGCGCGGTTTCTTAGAGATTATCAATGGTCCCATTTCTTCTCCCTTTATTATGCTAATTAATAAATTGATATGTTTTTAAAAATTCTTCTAAAACTCTTGCGCCGTTATATAAATTTTCTAAAGATGCATATTCGTCAGCGATATGCGCACAGCCTTCCGTGCCGAATCCTGTAGCAATTGCAGGTATCCCCATGCTTTTAAAAAAAGTTATTACCGTTGCGCCTTCCGAACCGCTGATACGCGGCTTAATCTCCAGACTTCTAAAAGCGGAAACCAAGCTGTTTACTAAAGGGTGCCGCGGATCAATATAATATGGCTCCTGGAGACCCTGGATTTCAATTTTAAAATTATCGGTATATTTAGCAATTACCTTTCTTAGAAAATTTAGGAGTTCTTTTGCATTTTGACCGGGGAGGAACCTAAAATCTAGTTCGAATTCACACCAGTCGCTGACTACATTAACTTTGTCCCCTCCTTTAATCGTACCGATATTTATCGTAGGATTTTTAAGGTATTTATTTTTAGGATGCCTTTGATGTTGTTTTTTAAGTTCAACAATCACCTTAGCCGCCAGATCAATTGCATTGACCCCTAACCAAGGATAAGCGCCGTGTGCTTTTTTTCCGGCAATTTTGACCTTAAGATGCATCAGCCCTTTTTGGGTAATTACAATCTCAAATTCGTCGGCATCCAGAACAACCGCGGCATCCGCTTTTAAAATTTTCCGCCTTAAGAGGGGGATTAAACCTAACCCTGAACCGCTTTCTTCATCAGCAGTAGCCGCAAGAACCAGGTTATAATCAAGATTAACACCGTCTTCAACTATGGAATTAACCGCTTCTAATGCACAGGCCAGATTTCCCTTACAATCGGTTGCCCCCAAGCCATAAATCCGGTTGCCGATAATTTTGGCGCAAAAAGGATCAGTCTTCCAATTGACTCCTGCCGGCACAGTATCTAGGTGCGGCGTAATCAAAAGCGATTTATTCGGCCTGCGGCTTTTAAGAATTGCAATAACGTTTTCTCTTTTACTGCTAAAGGCATATGTTTTAACTTTAACACCCAGGCCCTTTAAATATGAACTCACAAAAAGAGCAATCCTGCTTTCATTGCTTCCGGGATTCTGAGAATCAATGGAAATCAATCTTTTAATAGTTTCTATCAAACGTTTCTTATTGACCATTTAAAGGACAGGCCTCGCATTTAGGGCTACGCTTATGGCAATACTCCTTGCCCAGCTTTACCAAAAGGGCGTGGTATTCATTAAATAACCCTGCATTATTTTTAAGGTTTTTCATAAAAACCTCCTGCACGCTGAAATAATCTGCTCCTGCCTTAATTAACTTATGGCGCAAAAGTATTCTTTTTGTGTATGCATCTACAACAAATATGGGTTTATTTAAAGCATATAGTAAAATGGAATCCGCGGTTTCTTGGCCGATGCCGTTTACCCCCAGCAATTGCCGGCGCAAAGTTCCCAAATCAACGGAGGAAATCTTTTCAAGGCTCAAAGAATAATTATCAAAGAAGAATTTAAGAAAATTCTTAAGCCGCGCGGCCTTAATATTATAATAACCGGCAGGCCTAATCAAACCGGATAGCTTCTTGGAAGGCAATTTATAAATCTTTTCAGCATCTAGCAGTTTTTTCTTTTTTAAAGATGCTATTGCTTTTTCTACATTAGACCAGCTGGTGTTTTGAGTAAGGATTGCCCCGACCATTACCTCAAAAGCGCTCTGCGCAGGCCACCAATACTGCCGGCCGAAGGCAGAATAAAGGCGACGAAAAATACGGCTTAGCTTGCGTTTCATTCTTTCAGCTCTAACGGATTAAAACCATAATAAGCAAACAGGGCATACACTGTGCCAGAAACTGACCCCGTATGCTTGCCCTTTGGGGTCATCCAGCCATGCCCTGTATCTACATGATCGCTGGTTGCGTAAGGAAGGCAGCCTTGGCCCTGCCCCGAAGGCGAAGAGCTGGAGATGATCATATTGCCCAGCTGGCTTAAATACATCTCTGATTTTTTCTTATATTTATCCGCATTGGCCAAATTGCCTTTTTTGGCATAAAAATCTTCCATGATCTTATACGATACGATCATCTGCGCGGTCCACTCCGAAGAAACAACTCCACCTCTTGCAACATGGCGGCTGGGCGCGAAATCAAAACCTTTTATTTTTACAACTTGATTATTCGCACGCAGGAAATTCGCTTCAACACTGCAATTATCCTCAACAAATTCCAGAATTTTATCCGGATCCATTCCTAACTCCAGCAGCTTTTGCGGGCCGATGGCGGCAATTGACCAGGCATAAGTATCTGTAGCTATAGTAGAATCCCCTTTTCCGCGCTTGACCGGTAAATCCTTGCGGTCATAGGTATTCTTGACAATCCAATTAATAACCTTTTCAGCAGCATTGGAATATTGCCTATCTTGCGTAACTTTAGCCAGCATATTGAAAAACGCATAAGCATCAAGATTGTGTTCGGTAGAATACCACTCAACCGCCGGGCCGCCGCGAATGCCTCCATCGAAATCTTTGTCTTGCATTTGCATAATCACAGAGGCAATACTTTTGGCTAAAGCCAAATAACTGTTATCTTGAGTTTTTTGCATATACTGCATAATAGCAATGCCTAACCAGATATTCGGGCCGCTATGCATTATGAATTCCGCCGGTCCGCCATCGTCGACATAATAAGCATTAAGAAACCATCCGTTTTCTCTTTTGGCGTTATGAGCAAAAAAACCCAGTATCTTCTGTGCGCGGTTATAATCTCCAAATTGCGTATAAGCCTGGACAAGCAGCGCTAAATCATAAGTAAATGACCAGTTAGCGATCTCTTTATCGCCCTCAAAACTCATCACCAATCCCGTACGGCTGTTTTGATGAATTTTAAGCCATTGATACATCTTGTCAAAATTAGCTTTTTCTAGTATTTCCTTTTTCTCATGCAGCTCAGACAACTCTTTGGCAACTTTAGTCTCGCTGATTAAAACAACGGCCAGCTGGCTTTCTAAAATTGCTTTCTCTTTTGTTAAATCGGAAATCAGGTCATTCAGCTGGTTAACACGGTTTAAATTACCTGTTTCTATCTGCGCTTTTTGCGACTCAATAGATTTAATGCGTTCCTCTAATATTCTCAACTTTGACTGGAAATTTTGGCGCTCGGCAGTGACCTTTTCAATTTTTTGCCGGGCGAGCGTGGAATCTTTCAAAACTAAGGCCAGCTTTTCTACGAGCAGCTTATTACCGCTAGTTAGCTTAATATTTATATAGCTGTTAATACCCAAAACTAAAACCAAGATTACTACGAGCGATGAAACTACCGGGACAAAAAGTTTCCTGAACCAGGCATAGCGCATTAATTTACTATTTTGATTTGCAGATATCTGTTCATAATTTAACCCGATTAAATATTTGCGCTTATCGCCTCCGACATCCTGAACCCAAACAAAGCTGGCCCGGGCAGCAATAGGTTTATTGCTGATTGGAATATCAATCTCTAAGGATAGTTTGAATTTTCTCTCATCGAGCAGTTTGAGCAATTGCGGATCAGGATTATTTATACAAAGACATAGGCCTCCCGGGCCCACATTATTAGTAAACCCCTGCAGCCAGTTTGAAAGAAGGGTTTTTCCGTCTGGCGTTTCGAGGCGGAACTGCACCGGGAATACCGTATCTAGACGCAAATACTTTCTTTGTTCCGGTTGCTGCTTTTTCTTGTCCTTTAAGCCCATTTTCCCCTTCTCCTAAATTAATCTTGCGAGCTATATTTTATAACAAATGGCAGTTAATGCAATGTGAAATGTTTATATAATACTCTGCTAATTCAATTAACCGGCTTGTTTTGCTCCGGAGCGCAGCTTAAGAATCCTGCGCGGGCATGGCGGTGCGGCTATATAACAATAAGAAAGAGGCAAAATTAGGTTCAAGCGGTGCGCCAAAGGATAAAACAAGACGCAGCTAAACTGCGTTAAAATATAGCTATAAATCAAATTTTTGGTTTGAAAGCAAAGAGGTTAGAGAAACTAGCAAGGTCGGCAATTCCTTTTTCCTGGCAGAGTGCTTTAAGTTTGGTAAAAACCTCCCATGTCATCTCTACGTCGGCCAAAGCCCTGTGCTGCTGTACAGTTCTAATTTCCAGTTTCTGGGCGACAAACCAAAGGGGGTAACGCGCAAGCCCGGGCAACAGCTTCCTGGCCATGGTAAGAACGTCCAATACCAAGATATTATTAATTGCCGGCAAACCGATCAGTTTAAGTTCATTATTTAAAAAGCTCATGTCAAATTCAGCATTATATGAACACAGGCAGCTGCCTTTGGTAAAATCTAAGAATTTTGGCATTACCGCACCTATCTCCGGAACACCTTTAAGCATTTCAGGAGTAATTTTATTTACGGAAAATGCGCCCGCTGAAATGGCCCTGCCCGGATTAATCAGTTCATCGAATACAGCTATCCTCTCTTTGGCCCTGACCTTTAAAGCCGCCAGTTCAACCATGCGGTCACCTTCCTCCGGCTTTAACCCGGTAGTCTCGGTATCAAATATAGTAATTTCTATTTCATCAATGTTTTCAGGCATCTCTGGTTACGATATAAGCCGGGGCCAATTGAACCGGTTTGTATGAAAGTTTTGTTTTACGTAAATTCTCTAAACCCGAATCATCCATAATATTAATATATTTATAGCCTTTAAGCTCCTGTGCAAATTTGCGAAAGATAAATTGCGCAAGGCCCTTAAGGGAAAGGTCGGTTATCTCATAAAGTATGCAAAAAGTATCTTTGTTCAATTTATAACCGAAGCTAAATGCCTTGATTTTTTTATCCACCCTGATGAGAATACCCTCTAAATGCAGCTGCCCATAGTTAGCTAGGGCGTCTTTGAGCACCCGGCGGCTGTCCTCAAGCATGCCTCGGTAAACATCGTCGCTGCAGCAAAGCCTGCGCTCTGCCGCCCAGAGATTAAACAAATCCAATATTCCTGCCTTATCCGCTGGGCGCAAAGAACGCCAATCAAAATCATAATGTTTTACAAAATAATTATGGGAGGCGCGCTGCGATTTAAACCTGTTTCCTTTAAGGCTGGCTAAATCCTCCCTTAAACAGAGATAATCCGGATACTTTTCATGACAAAGATACCCTAGGGCGCGATAATACTCTAAATCGCTTTGCGGGATATTTTCAATACGCGAGATATCCTTATTCTTATTACATTTATCCATAATCGCAAACGCCGCTCTTATCGCCTCGGGGTTAGGTTCTTTTGCCAGAGGAGGCAAATACATAAAAGAGCCTATCTTATCTCTAAAAAATACACAAAGGCTATTTTTGATTATTTCCCACCTAATTTCATAAAGTGAGCGCCAAATAAAAATATTGGCAAAAGAAAATGGCGCAAGGCTATGCTCTAACATAGCCAGATACCTATTAAATAGATTCCGGTCTTTTAAGGTTAATTTCCGCAACTTCCCTTACCTCTTCGTACGCTTGAATAATCTGGGGGTTACTCTTAAGAATATTTAGTTGTTTTGGTGTATTAAGGTAATCCGTCAAATAAGCAATATAATCTTTTGCCTGGATGCTGTTTATATTTTCATGAACATACGGGCAATTTAAATCAACCGTCAGGAGCACCTTCCCTTTGCGGAGGTTAATGAGAAACGGATACAGTTGGCATTCAAATGGCCGGATTTGATAAATTTTACAGTTGTTGTCTTGGGCCCCTAAATACGGGCAAACAAAATATGCGCCATCATGGCTGGCTACGGGTGTAATACGGCGGTTAATAGAAATCGAGGCAACAGGAATATCTGATCGGTCCAATAACCCCTGGATCTCTTCATCCAGGAGACAGGGGCTCCAAACGGAATCTGCCTCTTTAAAGCGGCAGCAGCCTTTACATTCTATACAAAATTCCGAAGGGACAAACTGTTTGATCATTTCACAATACTCCCGAGTTTTAATTTTTTCTCAGGGCAAAGAACTGCAATCCCGCTCTCATCCGAACCCGCCAGAATCATCCCCTGGCTTTCTATGCCGCGTAAAACTACCGGTTCCAAATTATCTATCAATACAACCTGCTTACCTATAAGCTCTTCTTTAGTATAAAAAACCCTGATCCCCGCAACCACCTGTTTTTGCCGGTCGCCTAAATCCAGCTTTAAAATTAATAATTTGTCCGCGTTCGGATGATCATTAACTTCTATAATTTCTGCCACCCTTAATTCTAATTTCTTAAAATCATCGATTGAAGCCATTCTAAAAACCTCCTTATTCCAAAATATGTCCGCTTAAAATTTTAACTCCGCATAAAACTCAACCTGATAGGCATTATTCGCCGATCCGTCACCGCGCAGATAAGGGCTGAATATACTGCCATCCGTATCATCGCGCCTTTCTTTATAAAACTTACCCGGGATAAAGACCCCGCCTAAACACCCAACTGTTAAATGCGTGTTCACTCTATAGTCAATAAATAAATCCGCTTCATAACCTAAATCCCGGGAAAGATACCTGCCTTGGCCGTCTAAAGTTCCAACCGGCCTGGCAAACGCCATGAGATAATACCCGTATAAACTTACGCAAAGCTTGTCTGTAAAATTATAATCAAATCCGGCCGAAGGCATAATTAAATTTTCAAAATCGCCAGGAGAGAATGTGCCCGGGCGCGGCACGCCATAATTTAGGCCAAACCCTCCGCTCATAGCAACAATAGGAAGCATGTCCACGTTGCTGCTGCTTATAGCATCACTCAAATTCATATTTGTAGGCGAGGCATAACTAAAAGCGCGGTTTTTACTGCCTCCATATAGCGTATCTGCGCTCTCTGCATCTTGGGGAGTAGTTTTATTTCCGGAACAAAATAAAAATTGCAGCTCTGGAACAAATTTTCCAAGAACATAATCAATCCCAGAATAAAAAATATATCCGGTATGCGCGATATCCTTATAATTGCTGTCTGCGCTTTTAGCTAATCCAAAGTTATGGGCCGCTTCTATTTTCAGATTAAAATCAGCCCCATTATACTCCCATGCGGTGCCAATTGTACCCAGAAAATCCCTGTTAACCGGGGTGGAAAAAAGATTATCTCTTTTCCCTTCTGAAGTATAATCAGCCAACATGCCGATATACGGCCAAAAGCTCTGGCTGCCTGCGGTAATTTTAACATCCGCGGCAAAGAAATTAGCGGCATTAGGCTCATAACTCTGCCCCTGTTCATCCTCCTGGCGGATATACGGGCCTAAAGGATTCTTATAAACCAAGTCCGGCTTGCAATAATAAATGCGCCATAATAAATTCTGTGTTTCTCGATAAAGCGTAAATCCGTAATTTTCATAACTGCCATTAAGAGAAAACCCGTTGCCAACTTCATAAACATATGACCCCGCCTTAAACCTATAATTATCAAAGAGTTTGGAATCAAGCCAAAACTCCTCAACTGACGGTAAAAGTTCTATGCCTCGGTAACTCTCTATTCTGCCGCCAGAGGTAACTAGTGTATTATGCACAAAAATGGGGGCGCTATAATCATATGGGCCGTTCCGCTCAAGTTTAATATACAGCTTACTTTCCTGGTCCTTAAAATCAGCGGTAAGCCCGAAACTATAATCAATACCTAAATATGCAGTATGGTCATCCTTATTATGGCTATCCAAGCTAACTACATTTTTAAGGTTCACTAAATCCGTGCGCAGACAAGTATCCAGACTAATCCCCAATTGCCCGTTATTGATAAGCTCATGGCTGTATGCGCAAGAGATACTGCTTAAGGTTAAGGCTGAGGGCAAGGTTAAGAAAAAGAAAATTTTTCTCAGCATTTTCTTATATTATCATTGCCGGATAGAAAACTCAAGATAAAGTAAGTGGATTTATGGTTTTTTTTAATGTATACTTTGAGTAGGAAAGAGCTGCTTCATTGCTTTTACAAAAGGAAGGTTCGCGATGGATTGGGGATCGAAAAAAGGGTTTGCTTTACCGGAAATGCTCTTAGCTGCATTAATCGCCTCGTTTGCGCTCTGCGGCATTTTATTGACTTATATTGCCTGCATGGATTCTATCAAAATATCAAAAAATGCCAGTATCGCTACCAGCGCAGCCCAAGGGTTAATTGAGGAGATCCGCAGCACCCCCTTCCCGCAGATTATTACCAATTATGACCGGCTTAATTTTACTGTTAACGGTATTGCCAACAATAGAGGCATAATCTATATTGATGACTCAAACCCGGAGTTCCTGCTGGTGACGGTGAGTGTCTCTTGGCAGGAGGGCAACAGGATAATCGGCGAAGATTTAAACTTGAACGGCACGCTTGATACGGGAGAAGATGTTAACGGAAACGGGATTCTTGATTCAACTGTGAAGCTGGTCACGCAAGTGGCTAACCGATAAAAAAATGAGAGGCTTAACTTTAGTCGAAATCTTGGTCGCCATACTAATATTCTCTATCATTATGATAGCCATCGGGCTTACTGTGGTTGCAGGTAAAAATTCATTATTTACGAGCGACACACCGACCCAGCTTCGGCAGAATATTTTATTTTCTATTATGACAATGTCCCGGGAGTTACGCCAGACATCCCCTTCAAGGACAAATTTGGCCGAAGGCGCAAGCGCGAACTCCATTACGTTCCAAGTCCCCTTTGATAACAACGCTGACGGTATTGTCGTTGATAGCGTGGGCAATATAGAATGGGGCAGCAATATTACTTATTCACTTGACGGCTCAAATCAGCTTATTCGCACACAGTCAGGAGTAAGCTCGGTTATTGCTCCTAATATCGTTGTTTTACAATTTAGCAGGCAGGCAGGAGAAAATAGAATCATCCAAATTGATATTACCGCTCAAAATATAAGCAGCGCGGGGAATTGGCAAGACCAAGAGCAGGCGATATTAAAGATGAGGAATTAATATGCATAACCTTTTTAAAAAACTTAATAATAAGGGAATCGCACTTATCGCCACCTATATGGCAATAACTATACTGCTTGCTTTTTCAGGATTTATCGTGGAGGTAGGCAACTCTCAGAACAAAACAACAAATACTTTTAAAAGGCAGGCTCAGGCAACAGCTATTGCCGAAGCAGGTCTTGACCGCGCGCTCATATGGTTAAGGAGCCAGCCTACTCCTCCGGGAAGCTCCACCAATCCCTGGGGAGGGCCGCAAACCCTTGGAATCCCGGCTATCGGCGCCTATAGCGTTACTATCACCGACCTTGGCTCACCCGGTGGCTCACCCAGCGTAAAGAGATACCGCGTAGCTTCAGTCGGAACGGCGGGCGGGATAAACCGGACATTAACTAATTATTTACAAACAGATAATTACGCAAGATACATATGGTTCACTGACAGTGAAAGCTATGGCGGTACAAACGTGTGGTTCTGGGACCAAGACATTCTAAACGGGCCGGTACATACCAATAGTCATTTTAATATCAAAGGCGACCCTGTGTTTGACGGAGAGGTGCGCTCCGTAGATGGTTATATACGATATTATAACAACGGCAACAATATTAATTCATCTAATTTAAGCAATCCTCCTTATGATCTGCCTGATTTTCGTAGTACGGTAACCTTGGGGGCGGATGGAACGAACATGCCTACTCAAGCCTTAAGCCTACGCAGCGCCTCTACCAGCGCTGGAGGACTCAGGCTTACCGGAAATTCTACGGTTGTTTTAAACTCAAATGGCACAATGAATGTTACTAATTCTGCAAAAGGATGGAATAACCGCAATATGTCCTTGCCTTCTAACGGCGCCCTTTTTGTCAATAGCGGCACTCTCACTATTTCCGGAACGCTTAACGGCAGATTAACCGCAGGTTCAAGCCGGGATATTATTATCCCTAATAATATAGTTTACTCTAATGATCCAGCCATAGACCCAGCGTCTACCGATACCCTGGGGCTGATATCCGAAGAAGATGTAATGATTAGTAGCGGCGCACCGACTAATTTAAGGATAGACGCATCTATTATGGCATTAAATACATCATTTATGCTAACCAACTGGTGGGTTGGCCCGGCCAAAGGGACACTGACTGTTTTTGGGGGAATAATCCAGAAGGAGCGTGGCCCGGTAGGGACTTTTAGCGGAACAACCAAAGTTTCCGGCTATTCTAAAAATTACCAGTATGACACAAGATTATTAAACTCTCCTCCGCCGTTTGTTCCGACTACAGGAGACTATATTACATTATCGTGGGAGAACTAAAATATGAAAATTAGGTGGCTAATTATCTTATCTGCTATTTTTATGGGAATAATATTTATAAGCCTGCTTATTACTCAACAACATAACAATACCGCTTCCTTAATGGAAGAACAAAAACCGCAAAATACGCAATTAACAAATAACTTGCAAATTGCCCCTGCGCGCATAATCCCAACACCACAGCAGATGCCCGCGGTTAAAAGCGCAATTACTGTAATTAAAACTTCCGCGAGTGAAGCGCAAAACAAGGTCCCTGCGGCAGGACCCCTAAAAAGCATCCCGGCAATAAAAAGTACCCCCTCCAAAAACAGTTTAGCAAACACCGCAATGGAAAGCAGCGCTCAGGCAGGCATAACAATAGTGGGCAAACGCCCCACCCCCAAAGAAGCTCAAGAAATGAACTCAGCAGGAATAGTGATGTATTAAACTTGCGGTGGATTTCCGAAGAAATTACTGGCGGGGCCGACGAGATTCGGACTCGCGATCTCCTCCGTGACAGGGAGGCGCTTTAAACCAGGCTAAGCTACGACCCCATTATTAGACTATGGTCTATAGACTATAGACGATAAAACCATGGGTTTATATATTGTAAACAAATTTCAAAGAATTGCAAACTATTTATTCTTAAAAACTCGCATTACAGCGATCAATGATTCTATAGACCATTGTCTATAGACTTTCGACTCTGAAGTTTTGATGAAAACAATGGGCGATAGAGGACTTGAACCCCTGACCCTCTGAATGTAAATCAGATGCTCTAACCAACTGAGCTAATCGCCCTCGAATTTAGGCTACTTTTCCTTACGGTTAGCGTGTCCGCCAAAGCATTATGGCGGAGAGCTAATCGCCCAACAAATACAGAATTTAATTACAATCAGCCAAATCCCGGAAAAGATAAATCAATCACACGAATAATTTGTCTTAATCTATCACTAAAGCTCCGGGATTACAAGCAAAATGGCTTTTCTGCCTACTGTGCCTAAAAGCACATTTCTGGATTTAGTAAACCTTATCCGGTAAGTTTTCCCAAAAGGCCTAAGGAAAACGCCATGACAAACAACGCTACTGTTTCTATAATCCCCAAAATAACGAGGTAGTTTCCAAAACCCCTGCCTGTTTCACCCATAGCATCGGCAGCGCAAGCACCCGCTTTGCCCTGCATCAGGGCAGAAAAGCCCATAGCTAAACCGCAGAACAAACCTACATCCCAGGCATAGACTCCTTTAGCTACCGCTTCAGCCATCTTGTTCATAAGAATCATCCCGTAAATAGTCTGAGTAAGCGGCGCACCGACAAAGACCAGAAGCATAAAGGATGCCGGCTTATTCTGAATAAAAGCTTTTTTCCATGCCCCTACTACTGCCATACCTGCTATTCCCGCGCCAAGCCCAGAGCCTACAGCGGCTAAACCCAATGCCGCAGCTGCCCCTAAATCTTTAAACTGCACAATTAACCCTGCATCCATATAGCAACTCCTTTTTTTAAATGTTACTTCTCGGTAAGCGGTTTGTAACTAAAGCCGCTCCATTTTATATCAAGATGGCTGCAAAACTCAAGCACATTTAACCTAACCCCGTGGACAAGAATAGATAGCGGACCAAGTATTATATTCAGTGTGTGCCCGACTAAAAGTATAAGAGAAGTTAGCAAGCCAGCTGTAAAATTAGCAAAACCAATATCCATCGCCATCTTATTAAAAGCATCCGCCACAGCCAAAGTTGCAAGGCCGACGGCAAAAAGGCGTATATAAGAAACTACGTCGGTAAAATTATTCATAATGTTAAGCGCCAAAGCACCTAAGCCGCTAGCGAAACCCTTAAGGATATTTTTTTGAGGGCAGGTGAAAAAAACAACTAAGGTTGACCCGGCAATAATCAGATACGGATAAAATACCGGCAAGGTATCTCCTAAGATAAGAAGCTTGGCTATAAAAAACGTAAACCACAATATGCATATCCAGCCAATGTCTGCTAAAAAAGACAGCGCGGGAAACTTCAATAAAGCCCTCCAGATGTGGGCGATACTTAAATGCAAAGCCCCTAAAAAGAAACAGAAGTTCTGTATGTTTTTATCGCTGCGCAAAGCAGGCAAAACCGGTTTTACCCAAGCAGGCAGCCATTCCTGGCCAAAGAAACTGGCGGTCAAAATTCCCCAAATTATAGCGCAGCTGCTTAAAATATACAAAAGGACAAAAGCTGACTTATCGCTTATGCCTTTGCCCCATTTTTTATGTATAATCAGGGTAAGTAAAAAGTATACGGCGCCATATCCTGCATCTCCGATCAAAATACCGAAAAATATTGAAAAAAAGATAAGGAACCAGAGGCTTATATCGAGCTCCCTATACCCGGGAATAACTTCAATTATTTTAAATACCGGATTAATTATGCCCAGCCATTTTGGGTTACGCACTAATGTAGGCACATTATCGCTTTCCAATGGTTCGGTTATCAATAATCCCCAGCCCTGCGCCTTTGCTGCTTCTTTAATAGAATTTTCGGAATCAAAGGGAATGTAGCCTTTAATATATAAAAGACCCTCTTGTTGTTGGGCCATTCCTGAAAGCGCCTCGTAAAATTCAACTTCTTTCATCATCTGCGCGCGGGTATCTTTTAAATAATATAGATATACAAACTCTCTTAACAACTCTTCTTTTATTAAGCCTGCGATTTTCTTGTCCTCAATAAGCCTCCTTTGCATCATGCTTAAAGAAATCTTCGGCATTTCTGTCTCTTTAAACGGAAGATTAAAATTTTTATCTGCTATAATAGCACAATTGTAAATATTCCCCTGTCTGCTTATTTTCTTCAGGTAAATATCTTTAGGCAGGCTTTTTATCTGTTCGTCAGAAAGTTTATATAAACGAATATAAATACCTTTTAGGCTGAGCCGGGCGGCCTCCTGAGGATCAAAATCACCCCACCCAACGTATCTATCAATACCTGAGGAAAGAGTTACCGAATACTCCTTGAGCTGCTGAAAACGTTTATTTAAATCAATGATATGTTGCGCCAATGGGCGCCAGGCTGGCATGCGTTTGGCCTGCGGGCGAGATACGGAATTCTTTCCTTCAGACTCTAACAAAGCAATTGCCTGATTAAGCAAGAAAAGGTCGTTATGCAAAACAGCGAGCTTATCCCCTTTAGGCGGAATTACATGCTCTACATGCAAAACCCCGAGCTTACGGACTCCCTTGAGCAAAAACTCGGCGTCCTTTCCTTGCACGACCAGGAAAATTTTTTTCATCGCTACAATCATACGAGAGCTTCCTCAAAATATAACTCTTCTATTTTTCTTTTTGCAATCTTGCTGCGCCCTACGGCGTTAGCCATCTGATCCCCAATATAGATCTTAATCAGGCGGATATTCTCTTCTGCTTCCGGGATCTTTATTTTTTCAAAAAGATTGACCCTTTGTGTAGTAATACGCAGTTCATGCCGCAGGGCCAAAACGGCTTCTTCGGCCACTAAAATTGCTTTATTCAAAATAATGGCCTCTTTAAAGGCTTCGATTGCTAAATCCAGCCACAGCGGAGTAGTAAACAAATCGTAGGCTTTTTCTTCAAACTCCACTGTATCAAACACGGGGATATCGCAGCCGGCGATATTTTTAATGTGGCTAATTATTGTTTTTATCTTTAAAAATAACTTGATGTCGACTTGCGGGTCAGTAAGCAAACCTATCCAAAGGTTAATTGCCTGTCGTTTTTTAGCTAACACTTGTTGTTTTTCTTTGAGCGCCGAATTTTGCTGCAGGATCTCAAGCTGTAACTGCTGTTTCTTTAGCTGCAGAGTCGGGAGATAGCGCTTATACTGCTTTAACGCGTCACGTTGCCTTTTTAATTCTCCTTTGGTAAGTTTTATCTTTGCCATTATTGCTTAGGCCCGCCCCGTTGCATCTCTGGATCTTTGCTTGCGGAGATGCAACGGGGCCAGAAGTTCTGGATCACCGAAAGCTTTATTCCGGTTTCTTCGGGAGTAAAACAATCCGCCAAAATCTGCCAGCATAAATCCAAGGCCTCCGTAAGCGGGATATTCACCTTAAGGGACATCAGGTCCTTTTCAAAAAGAACTCCATATTTAAGTAATTTTTTGTCCCATTGGCTCATTTGGAACCCCATTGATTGTTTCTCGACGGTCTCCCGGTAATTGGCAAAAAGCTGGATCATTGTATCCATAATTGTACGGTGGTCAGGGCGGGTTTTTCCATTTACTTGCTGTTTTAGGCGGCTTAAAGAACCGAAAGGCTCAATAACACCGTTTTTTAAATAAAACTGGCCCTCGGTAATATAGCCGGTGTTATCCGGCACAGGATGGGTCACATCGTCTCCGGGCATAGTCGTAGCCGACAGAATAGTAACCGAGCCTGCTCCTTCAAAATCAACCGCCTTCTCATAGCGGGCGGCAAGCTGGCTATAAAGATCCCCCGGATACCCGCGGTTAGACGGTACCTGCTCCATAGTAATAGCGATTTCTTTTAATGAATCGGCAAAATTGGTCATGTCAGTTAGCAGGCAAAGCACCCGCTTGCCTTTTAACGCAAAATCTTCTGCCACCGCTAAGCTTATATCCGGAACAAGCAGGCATTCTACGGTAGGGTCGCTTGCAGTGTGTATAAAAAATATGCAGCGCGAAAGCGCGCCATGCGCGTTTAATGTTTCGCGAAAAAAAAGATAATCATCGTGTTTAAGCCCCATGCCTCCTAAAATTATAATGTCTACTTCCGCCTGAACGGCAATACGCGCAAGAAGCTCATTATAAGGCTCGCCGGCAATTGAAAAAATAGGGAGTTTTTGCGATTCCACCAAAGAATTAAAAACATCGATCATCGGAATCCCTGTGCGGATCATCTTATTAGGGATAATTCTTTTAACCGGATTAACGGAAGGGGCGCCGATAGCCGTCAGGTTTTCAGAAAGAAGCGGGCCCTTGTCTAAAGGAAGGCCGCTACCGTTAAATATGCGGCCCAGTAAATTGTCGCCGGTAGAGATACGCATTGGATAACCAAAAAACCTTACCTTATCACCCGTTGATATGCCGCGGCTTCCTGCGAAAACCTGTAGCGAAACCCTCTTAGAGTCAATCCGGATAACCTGCGCTAAAGATGTCCCCCGGGCGCCTGTAATCTGAGCAATATCCAAATAGCCCACACCTTGGGCTTCTACAATGATGACATCGCCGGCTATCTGAATAATATTAGTATAAGCTTTTTGCATTATTTTCCCTTCTTGGCCTTTTTATCTTCCAAAAGCACCGCTATCTGCTCTTCAATTTTTTTAAATTCCGGGCTTAAATATGCGGCAGAGCTCCAGGTGCGCATCAGTTGGCGTAAAGCTTGAAAGAATTTCAAGGCTGCTGCCTTATCTTCTAATTGATATTCCGAATCTAATATGCCGCAAATAAATTGCAATAAATAAACCTGGCGATCTTTTGGCGTAGCTTCGTCTACCGGGTCAAAGGCATTTTGCTGCAGATAAACAAAATCAAATAATTCACCTTTTAAATACTGGATATAATCATTTAATGAGGTGCCTTCTTCACCGACAACTTTCATCATCTGCGCAATTTCATGGCTGCGGCGCAGGATAGCAACCCCTTTTTCCTGATTTTCGGGGTTAACAAAACTCTTATATTTGCTCCAGCTGATCAAAGGGTCTATTGCCGGGTATTTTCTGGCATCTGAACGTTCACGGGAAAGCCCGTGAAAAGCACCGACTACTTTCAATGTCGCCTGAGTTACGGGTTCTTCAAAATTTCCACCGGCAGGGCTGACTGTACCGCCTATGGTCACCGAGCCAAAAGCTCCCCCATAAAGTTTAACCACCCCGGCCCGTTCATAAAAAGAGGCAATGCGTGATTCAAGATATGCGGGAAAAGCTTCCTCCCCCGGAATCTCTTCCAAGCGGCCGCTCATCTCGCGCATCGCCTGCGCCCATCGCGAAGTAGAATCGGCCAGTAACAAAACATTCAAACCCATCTGGCGGTAATATTCTGCGATGGTTACCGCGGTATAAACGCTTGATTCACGGGCGGCTACCGGCATTGAGCTTGTATTACAGATAATTACCGTGCGGTCCATAAGCGGTTTATGCGTACGCGGATCGCTTAGTTCGGGGAATGTTTTTAAGGTCTCCACGACTTCCCCGGCGCGCTCTCCGCAGGCAGCGATAATTACAATATCCACTTCCGCATAACGGCTGGTTAATTGTTGTAAAACAGTTTTACCCGCGCCGAATGGCCCGGGAATACAATATGTCCCTCCGAGTGAAACCGGAAAAAGTGAATCAATGAGGCGTATTTTTGTAACCATCGGTTCCTGCGGCCTTAATTTCTCGGCATAGGCTCTAATTGGTATTTTTACCGGCCAGACCTGCTGTAAAAAAACATCGTGCGTGCGGCCTGCGGAATCCTTAAGTTTTGCGATAGGCTGTTTTAAATTATACCTTCCGGCAGGCGCAATGCTTAGAACTTCAAGGCTGCCGTAAAGGGAAAAAGGCGCCATAATGTAATGCTTAAAGATTTTTTCCGGCACGAAACCCAGCCAGCTGCCCGCCAATACTTTGTCATTCGGCTTGGCCAAAGGCGTAAAATCCCATTGCGTTTCATCAGCTAAGGCCTCCAGGTAAACCCCCCGCTTAAGAAAAAATCCGCATTTTTCGGCTAAAGCAGGAAGAGGATTCTCCAGCCCATCAAAAATCTGGCCCAATAGCCCGGGGCCAAGCTCTACAGAAAGAAGTTCATTGCTAAATTCCACAAGGTCACCGGCTTTTAAACCCTGCGTGCTTTCATAAACCTGCATCTCTGCACGATTAGCCCGCACACGGATAACTTCGGCTTTAAGCCGCTCTTCTTTATGGATAATATAAGCAACTTCATTTTGAATAATAAATCCGTCAACTTGGGCAGTAACCATATTAGCATTAACATTAATTACCCGCCCGGTTCTCTCGTTTTTCATAATTAATTTCGTACCGTTGCGTTAAACAAACTTTCCTTATCCGCTGATTGAATTTTGTCCCAACGTTCCATGATTTTAAGCTTTAAAGCATAAACCAATAAAGAATCAAAGTCAAAATAATGGCTGGTATTTAAAGACTCCAGAAAATTCCATCTCTCTAGGTCCAAAATCTTTTCTGCGTCCAGCACTGATGTGCTTCGATAAGCAGACATTGCCACATGGCTAATATGCGCATCTGGCCAATCCGGAAGGCGAACAAACGCTAAGGGGTCAATTTTCTTTCTATGCGCCCTTGCACGGATCAATTCATTTCTCAGGGCTATCTCAAAATTAGCCCATTTGCCTAAAGTGTGACCTGAAGCGGCTTGCAATAAATGGGGTTCCCGTTGACAAGCAGCACGCAAAAGATCAATCTTTTCTTCCGGGACCAAGCCCTTACATTTAGCAAAGAAATCCTCTAAGCTAAATGGCAGCTTAGAGGAAAAGCTAAGCATCGGAAGGCTGGAAATAAAATATGTATAATAAGCGCCCATTTATTCGGATTTTATGATTTTGGCTAATTCAGGCCTTAGGGTTTCGGATATATATTCGGCCAAGGCATCGGCGCTGAAATCAAAAATTGATTTTCCGGCATCAAAGCTGATTATAAACCCGCTGTCAATGCTATCGGCAGATTTCAAGGTGATTTGCTTTTGTGTTTCCTTCACCAGCTGCTTTAAAAACCCTTGTTCTAATTTTTCCTTATCCTCCTGGTTTAAAGAGACTGTGATCTCCGAGCCTAAAGAAAGCGGCGCATTTTTAATCAAAGAACCAAGGATTAACGCTAATTCTTCAGCGGTTAAGGCCCGGTGGATATCGGCTCTAATTAGTTTATCCAACACGGAATTAATTTCTTTTCTTAAAGTAATTAACAAATCCCGGCCTGCCTGCCTTAAAGAAGCTTGAGTAGACTCCTTAATCCTCTTTGCTTCGATATCGGCCTGCTTGATAACTTTATCCGCCTCTATTTTTGCATCTCCAATAATCTTTTGAGCAACCGTATCTGCTTCGGCTATTATTTGTGCGGATTTTTCCTCGGCTGCCGCAATGCCTTCGGTTTGAATCTTTGCGATTAACTCTTTAATTTCCTCTGCCATATATTTCTCCTAAAAGTGCTTCTGTTTTTGCAATGGGATCATCCGCCTTTAAAATAGGGCGGCCGATAACTAAGAAATTGCTTCCTGCTTTTTGCGCCTGGGCAACCGTAGCTACCCTTTTTTGGTCATCCCCAGCGGAATTATTTTCCCTGATGCCGGGAGTAACAATTATAAAATTCTTTTTTATTTGAGAGCGCAAAATCTCCGCTTCATGCACAGAGCAAACTACTCCGTCTAACCCATAATCCAGCCCATGTTGTGCCATACCTAAAACTTCATCTTTATCTGCCTGGATGCTCGTTAAAACCGTAACCCCGAGTAATAACGGAGGTATTGAGCTTAAAACCTCTGCTTGATACGCCGCAGCCTTAACCGCAGCCTCAATCATTTCCTTGCCGCCTGAGATATGCAAAGTAAGCATTTTTACCCCAAGACGCGTTGCCGCCTCTATTGCCTTGGCAACGGTATTAGGGATATCAAAATATTTAAGGTCTAAGAAAACTTCGGCGCCGTGTTTATGCAGCATCTCGATAACTTTAGGCCCATAAGCGGTAAAAAGATGGCTTCCTACCTTAAAAATCTTGATTTTAGGATAAAGCTTATCCGCAAAATCCCTTGCTTCCTCTATAGTGTCCACATCTAAGGCAAGTATAATTTCCGGCCTACTTAATCCTTGCATGTTTTTAATCTTCCTGTTATCCCGCTTAAGCTTGAGATCTTATTATCAATCATATATTGCATTAATCCGGCAAGGATCTCCACGCTGGCTTGGGGATTGATAAAATTAGCCGTGCCTACGCTAATCAGCCTTGAACCGGCAAGAAAAAACTCTAACGCGCTTTCTGTATCTATTATACCACCCATGCCAATAATAGGAATTCTAATTTTCCTATAGGTTTCCCAAACCATTTTAATTGCTACAGGCCTGATTGCCGGGCCGCTTAAACCGCCCGCCCACGGGCCTAATTTAGGAGTGCGCTTATTTACGTCTATACACATCCCGCCCAGAGTATTAATCAAGGCCACCGCATCGCTGCCTGCATTTTGCGCAGCTAAAGCAATATCAGAAATACTGGTTACGTTCGGAGACAATTTTGTAATCAAACATTTTTGCGTAAGCTTACGTACGCGGCTGACTAGCGCAAATGTATCTTGGGCGTCCTGAGAAATTAACTTATCCTTTAAAAGATTCGGGCATGATATATTTAATTCAATAGCGTATACCGCATCGGCCTTATCCAGTTTTGTAACCAGGATATCGAATTCTTGTGGGGAATCCTCAGCGGCAATACTAACAATAATAGGCACGTGTAATTTTCCCAAAGGCAAGAGCTTCTCTTTAATAAACTTATCGATTCCGGGATTTTCTAGGCCGATAGAATTAAGCATCCCGCTTGGCGTTTCACAAGTGCGAGGCGGCACATTCCCCGGGCGGGGCTTAAGCGTAATGGTCTTAGTAACAATAGCGCCCAGCTTTTTTAGGTCAATAAAATCTTTAAACTCCTCAGCATATCCGAATGTGCCGCTAGCTACCATTACCGGGTTCTTAAAAACCAGCTTGCCTATTCTAACGCTTAAATCTGGTTTCATTTTCTTTACCATATTAATTCCCTGCTTGAAAAAACAGGGCCATCTTTACATACCCTCTTATAGCCTGAGATTGTCTCAACAACGCACCCCAAACAGGCCCCGGTACCGCAAGCCATATGCCCTTCCAACGAAACCTGGGCGTTAATATTATGCTTAAGAGCAATTAAGCTTACGGCCCTTAACATCGGATGCGGACCGCAGGCGTATATTGTCGATAGTCGATAGTCGATAGTCGATGTTAGAATATTTTCTAACAAATCAGTAACTTTACCTGTAAATCCGAGTGAACCATCATCGGTGGCTAATTGAAGAGTGCAGCCCAGAGACCTAAACTCATCAGCACAAAGAATCTGTTTTTTAGTCCGCGCCCCGATTAAAACCAAGGGTTTATTTAATTTTTCTGCCAAATAAACTAACGGTGCAACCCCCATGCCGCCGGCAATAAAAATATTTTGCCCGGGTTGTGGCTTAACCGGCAACTGATAATTAAAACCCTTGCCCAGCGGGCCGATAAGATCCAAAGTTTCCTGCGGTTTTCTTTCGGATAAAGCAAGAGTGCCTTTGCCGACGACTTCGTAAATAAGCTTAATCTTGGAGCCTTTTACCGCATGAATACTAATCGGCCTTCTTAATAACGGGTCTGTCCCTTGGTTAACCCTGATATTTACAAATTGGCCCGGGCGGGCGTATCTGGCAATCTGGCTTGAGGAGAATTCCAGATTCCAATAATTACCAGTAAGCCTTTTGTTAGAGATTATCCTTGCTTGTAACCGCGTTGTCTCCATGCTTTTTCTCGGTACGCCTGCTCAATAAAATCACTAATATCATAAATAAAATAAAGGTTAACAATAACCATACAGACTGTTTGAGGTAACCCCTAAAACCCTCCCCCAGAATATCATCCCAAGACTCTACCAGCAAAACAAATAAAAGGAGCGTAATAATAGAACCGATTTCTTTTTTGAACCAGATTATTTTTATAGGCAAATAACCGCTTATATCTAACTCCACTATACTTGATAATGATGGGAAAATGCGCGGGACTTTTCTGCAGTATTCTTTATATGTATCCGGAAATATTTTTAAGAGTTTTTTCTCTTCTTTATAGATAAGCAGCAAGTAACGAATAGTGAAGATTAAAATAAAAATTACCATCGCCCACCATTTAAAAACTGTCAACACCACCCCTAAGCCGATCAAAAATATCCCCAAATACATAGGATTACGCACAATTTGGTATGGCCCGCCCTCTATTAATGCCTGGCCTTGCACGGAATGTTCTGCCTTGTATCCTCTGGCAGAAACCCGGATAATCTGGCCCAGCAGGATAAATGCAAAACCCAGCACCTCTACCCATCCTTCCCAATTTGCCTCCGGATGGCTGCGAAAGAAAAATCTGGGGGAAAAAGCAACAATGATGACAGCACAAAATATAATTATTCCGTTTATCTTCAGCCGTTTTTTCATATATTAATTTTGGCACTTAGCGCAAAAATAGGTGCCTCTGCCTCCTTGGGTTATTCTTTTTATCGGTTCACCGCAGACAAAACATGGCTTATCCTTGCGGCCATAAACCCGATGAAACCGTGAGTAATCACCTTTTTTCCCGGAAACACGCACATAATCATCTACCGAAGAACCTCCATGGCTGATAGCGCGCGAAAGCACTCTGCTCATTTCCCTGAATAAAACCCCTGCTTCTGACCCATTCAAGCTTTGCGCCTGCCGCTGGGGATCAATGTGCGCGCGGAATAAAATTTCAGCCGCATAAAGATTACCGATGCCGGAAATAAAAGATTGATCCATAAGCAAAGGTTTAATTTTGGTTTTCTTCTTAGAGAGCATATCTTTAAAATCGGAAAAAGTCAAATCAAATGGTTCGGGTCCCAGGGCACAGACAAATTTTAATTTTTTCCAATCAGGGATTAAACGCAGTTCGCCGAATAAACGCTGATCATTAAAATCCAGGGTTTGGCCACCTTTAAAATTGAAAGCTACCCTGCTGGAGGAAGAGCCTCCCGGATAAACCAGCTGCCCAGTCATCTTAAGGTGTATTGTCAAGGCGTATCCGTTTGATAATTCAAAAATCAACAGTTTTGCACGGCGCAAAATATTTCTTATGGTACTGCCCTCTATCAATTTTTTGAATAGCCGCGGAGCTGGCTGGCGGATAACTCTGGGGTTATGCATACAAACATTAACAATTTTTTTACCCAAGACTGTTTTTTCTAAATCTCTTTTTATAGTCTCAACCTCTGGCAGCTCTGGCATAATACTCCTGCAGCGATTTAACTTTTAGCTTTTTCTTTAATAGCACCTCTATACCACTTACTGTTGCCTGTGCACCGAATATGGTTGTGGTATAAGGTATGCCATAACGGATAACCTGCGAACGGATCTTGATTTCATCAAGCCGGGGGATCCTGCCTGAAGGAGTATTAATAACCAATTGCAGCTTACCCTCTTTCATTAAATCCAA
The DNA here is from genome assembly GCA_028712175.1 of Candidatus Omnitrophota bacterium. Taxonomy (GTDB): domain Bacteria; phylum Omnitrophota; class Gorgyraeia; order Gygaellales; family Profunditerraquicolaceae; genus UBA6249. Next base: position 47,665 of record JAQTQQ010000001.1, read on the forward strand.
AACGTTAGGGCTGCCTTCTGATATTTTGGGAAGAATTTTTGCGGAAATATTAATTTTTTCCAATACCTGGGCCGTTCCGCTTGAAGCATAAATTTTAAAACCAAGGTCTTTTAGTTTCTTAGCTATTAAAATGATGCTCCTTTTATCGCGGTCACTAACAGAAATAAAAACATTGCCTTTCTTGGGCAGCCTCTGACCGGCGGCAAGCTGGCTTTTAATATATGCTTGGCCGAAATCCACGTCAATTCCCATAACCTCTCCGGTAGATTTCATCTCCGGGCCAAGGATTATGTCTACGCCAGGAAAACGGTTAAAAGGAAATACGGATTCTTTAATCGCTACGTGCTTAGGAACGAGCTCTTTGGTAAACCCGAGCTCTTTTAATTTCTTTCCCAACATAACCTTGGTTGCTAACTTTGCCAGCGGCACACCGATTACTTTGGACACAAACGGCACGGTCCGCGAGGCGCGAGGGTTAACCTCCAGCACATAAACCTTACTGTCTTTTACCGCGTATTGCACATTCATTAACCCCACGATATTGAGTTCGCCGGCCATGTGGATTGTTGCCCGCCGTATCTCTCTTAATATTTCACCGGATAAGGTATACGTCGGAAGAGACATGGCTGCGTCTCCGGAATGCACTCCTGCCTGCTCAATATGCTCCATAATCCCCCCGATAACAAAATCCCGGCCATCTCCTACAAGATCAACATCAACCTCTATGGCATCCTCCAGGAATTTATCAACCAAAACAGGATGCCCTTCGGAAACCTCAGCTGCTTCTTTAATAAATTTTTCTAAGACCTTTTCATCATAAGCAATTTCCATTGCCCTGCCCCCTAAAACATATGAAGGACGGACTAATACCGGATAGCCAATCTGGCCAGCCACTTCTTTTGCTTGATCAAAAGTAAATGCGGTGCCATTTACCGGCTGCAAAAGACCAAGTTTATCCAGCATATGCTTAAAACGTTTGCGGTCCTCGGCAATATCAATACTGTCGGCGCTTGTTCCTAAAAGGTTTACCCCTGCCTTCAGTAAAGGGACAGCTAAATTAAGCGGGGTCTGCCCCCCAAATTGTACAATCACGCCAATTGGTTTTTCCCTTTCAATAATATTCATGATATCTTCAAAGGTAAGCGGTTCAAAATAAAGACGGTCAGAGGTATCATAATCCGTAGAAACTGTTTCAGGATTACAATTGACCATAATACTTGCCACACCTTCCTCTTTTAAGGCAAATGCAGCATGACAACAGCAATAATCAAATTCAATTCCCTGCCCAATTCTATTGGGTCCACCACCTAAAATAACTACTTTTTTCTTCATTTAAACCCCACTATTGCTATATTTATGCTTACTTATTGGTCTAGCCACTCCACTTAGTAAAAATGCGCCTGGACAGAATCGAACTGTCACCACTAGCTTCGGAGGCTAGTGCGCTATCCGTTGCGCTACAGGCGCCTCAAAACAAACTTAATTGCTGCTCGCTTTTCTTCTCTTCCCCGTTGTCATCGAATATGGATACCGTTCCATATTCGCCGTCAAAACCTGCTTTAATATTTACTTTGCCTGCACGCACACGCATAACACCATCAACAATTTTGGGGGGCAAGTTTTTAAGCAATTCATCTTTTGAAGCCTTGAGCAAAATATTGAACTCTGTGCCAAATTTAGCCAAATAAGCCAAATACTCCCTTTCAACGCTCAACGATGACTTGCCTACGCCTTTTGCTTCAGCCATTATCTCCACAAAAGGAATGAGGTTCTTAAATGGGATAGCGTTGTCCGGTTTAAAACCCTCGGGCCGGTCCGCTAACTTTTCTACGCGGTTAACTACCCCGACAGTTATAGGCTTGCCGCATTTAGAGCACCTTCCGCCGTGCTCTTTGGTTTCTTGAGGCGACCAACGGACTCCGCAAAGCCTGTGCCCATCATAATGGTACTTTCCTTCTTCGGGAAAAAATTCAATAGTATAAAGAAATCTTTCTTTATCCTTGGTTTTTAAAACTTCCCTTATTGTTTTATAATCCATTTGGCAATTAAAGACGTTTGCTTCGCGGCCAATCTTTTGCGGAGAATGCGAATCGCTATTAGAAATCAAGGTAAACCTATCTAAGGCGCTCAGGCGCCAATTCATTGCAGGATCGCTGGATAACCCGGTTTCAAGGGCAAAAATTTTCTCGGTTTGTTTCTCGAAGCAGTCCTCGATTTTATCAAATCCCGACATAGAACCAAATGCGCTAAACCATGGAGTCCAAATATGCGCCGGGACAATCATACAATTCTCGTCAATATCAAAAACGATCCGGGCAAGCTCGGCAGCATCTAGACCCAATATCGGCCGGCCGTCGCTAGCTAAGTTTCCGATCCTGCCTAACCGTTCGTTTATCTTATCCACACTTTTAAATGACGGGCTAAAAATAAGATTGTGGATACGGTAAGAGCGTCCATTTTTAGAATAAATACTGCTTACTTCGGCAGTAAGCATAAAATAGATTCCGGCGTGTTTAAATAAACCGTTGCCACAATCTTCGAAAGAATGCTTTAACTCTTCCAGCCACAAATGATGCGTAAAATCACCCGTACCCATCAAGTGTATGCCTTTTAGTTTTGCCCAGGCGGCTAAATGCTTCACATCCATATCGCGGCTGGTTGCCCGGGAATATTTGGAATGGATGTGAAAATCTGCGATAAATTCCATATTTAATTTTTATATACTACTTTACCCCGGTAAATAGTGTATTCAACCAGGCCCTTTACTGTTCTTCCGATAAAAGGGGAGTTTTTTGATTTTGAAATAATTTTACTTTTCTCAAGGAGAAACTCCTTTTCGGCATTTACGATAATTATATCGGCATCATCCCCTGCGCCAAGAGAACCTTTATTAATGCCTAAAATCTTTGCCGGATTTACGGATATTTTCTCGACCAATTCCGGCCAGCTTAATACCTTTTTGCTGATTAACTCCATAATGCTTATTGCCAGACCGGACTCAAGGCCAATCTTACCGAATTCCGCACGATCAAACTCGATATCCTTCTCGTTTTCTGTATGCGGGGCATGATCCGAGGCAATTGCGTCTATAACCCCGTCTTTTAATCCTGCCTTTATTGCCGCCACATCCTCTTTGCTTCTTAAGGGCGGATTAGTTTTCATCTTGGTATCATAATCCACAATGTCTTCTTCCGATAAAGCAAAATAATGAGGTGCGGTTTCACAAGTAACCTTTAACCCTATTTTCTTTGCCTTTGCAATTATCTCCACGGACTCCCTGCAGCTTACATGCGCAATATGCACCCGAGTGTCCGCCCTGGCGGCTAAATCAATATCCCGGCTTATTCTTTTATATTCCGATTCATTTGATATGCCGCGCAGGCCCAAACGAGTAGACTGAAAACCTAAATTAATTACTCCTTTACCAGAAAGCTTCTTATCCTCGCAGTGACAAACTGTTAAAAGGCCGTATTGTTTTGCGCTTTTAAATGCATCCAACATCACCTCATCGCTGTCTACGGAACTTCCATCGTCAGAGATAGCAATAGCGCCGGCACGCTTAAGCTTTGCCATATCGTTTAACTCTTGGCCTAAGCGGCCTTTAGTAATCGCGCCGCAAACCAACACATTAATTAATGCGTTTTTGGCGATTATCCCGCGCAGCAGCTTAATATTTTCTTCGCAATCCATCGCCGGCAGGGTATTGGGCATAGCTAAAACAGTAGTTACGCCACCCTTGGAAGCCGCAGCTGTGCCGCTTAAAACAGTCTCTTTATCTTCTCGCCCCGGCTCGCGCAAATGCACATGCATATCAATAATGCCCGGGGCAACAATTTTACCTCCGGCATCAATTATAGCTGCATCGGCCGCTTGAATGTTTTTACCAATCTTGGATATCTGATGGTCTTGGATTAAGATGTCAAGCACTGCATCAATCTTATTGAGCGGATCAATTACCCTGCCCCCCTTTATAAGTATGCTCATTTTCGTGCGTCCTTTGCTTGCGCGACCAAAAATAAAACCGCCATTCTTACGGCAATGCCGTTAGTAACCTGCTCTAAAATCACCGAGTTTGCCCCGTCTGCTACATTGCTGGACATTTCAATACCCCGATTAATCGGCCCGGGATGCATCACTACAATATCTTTTTTAGCCTTTGCCAGCCTTTCCTCGGTAATCCCGAATTTTTTGAAATAATCCAATTGCTCGGGAAATGCCGCGCCTTCGTCCCGCTCAAATTGCATCCTTAAAACATTTACTGCGTCAGCTTGTTTTAAAACTTCGTCGATATTACTTGAAGTTTTTGCTCCGGTCAGCTCTATACCAACCGGAAGCAGCATTTTAGGCGCGCACAAAATAACATTTGCCCCCAGTTTAGTAAGCCCCCAGATATTTGAACGGGCAACCCGTGAATGCGCGATATCCCCGACGATGGCGACATTTAAACCTTTGATTTTACCTAACTTTTCTCTTAATGTAAAGATGTCAAGCAGCGCCTGCGTCGGATGCTCATGCCAACCGTCTCCGGCATTGACTACGCTAATGTCTAAAGAACGTGCCAGCATATTGGCGGCCCCGGAACAGTTGTGCCGCATAATAATTATATCGGCTTTAAGCGCCTGGATATTTTTGCCGGTATCAATGAGTGTTTCACCCTTGCGCACGCTGGATGTCTCCGATGCGATATTGATCACGTCGGCGGAAAGGCGCTTGGCCGCTACTTCAAAAGATACACGAGTGCGCGTAGACGGTTCATAAAAAAGATTCACCGCGGTTTTACCGCGTAAGGCGGGGACTTTTTTTATTTCACGGGTAGAAACTTCTTTAAAAGACTCGGCAGTATCTAAAATAAGGGTGATCTCGTCTTCTGTTAAATATTCAAGCCCCAAAAGGTCTTTTTTTGTCCAAGCCATTATTCTTTTTCCGCAATAAGCACTTCGTCTCTGCCGTCAAACTCTGCTAAACGGACCTCTACGGATTCCTTGTTAGAAGTAGGGATATTTTTACCGACAAAATCCGCACGTATAGGCAGTTCCCGATGACCGCGGTCGACTAAAACTGCCAGTTGGATCGATTTTGGCCTGCCGAAATCGATCAATGCATCTAAAGCGGCCCTGATTGTGCGGCCGGTATAAAGCACGTCATCAACCAATACTAAATTTTTATCATTAATATCAAAATCTATTTCGGTTTTACGCACTAGCGGCTGGCCGCTAGCCAATGCCAGATCGTCCCGGTAAAGAGTAATATCTAAAGCGCCGGTTAGAACATTCCCGCCTTCAATTTTTTTGATACAGGCGGCGACGCGTTGGGCAATATAGACACCACGATTCCTAATGCCTACAACACACAACCCCGCAGCTCCCTTGTTTTTTTCGATAATTTCATGGGAGATGCGCATAATCGCCCGATTAATGCCTTCTTCATCCAGTATCTTGGCTTTCTCTTTCATGGCAAAAAAATACCCCTGGCTTTGTTTGCCAAGGGTCCATTAGGTTGTACTATTATTACACACATTCGCCTTACCTTGCCAGCTTCACAGAGCCGGGCTTAAAGGTCCTTTTATTATATATAAGTTTATCATAAGCTGCTCCTTTGTCAAGGCTAAATTACAATGACAAATTCTCCGCGCGGCCTGCCTCTTGAAAGCCTCTGCTGAATGCTATCCGGGCTTCCGCGCAGGATTTCTTCAAATTTCTTAGTCAACTCCCTGGCCACCACAATCTCCCTCTGCCCAAAGACCGTATCTATATCTCGCAGGCTTGCCAGTATCCTGTGACAGGATTCATAAAAAACCAGCGTACATCCTATTTTCTTGAGCCTTTCCAGTTGATTCCTGCGCGCGCCCGAGCGGTTAGGCAAAAACCCGGCAAAATAAAACTCATGGGCCGGTTTACCGGAAAGCACCAATGCATGCACAAATGCCGTAGCCCCCGGGATAAAAGAAACCTCGAGATTGTTTTTTATCGCCAGATTAATCAGATTATAGCCGGGATCCAGAATACCCGGGGTTCCCGCATCGGACACAAGGGCAATATTTTTCCCCAATTTTAACAAATTAACCAGATATTCGCCTTTAGTGAACCGGTTGTGCTGAAAAAAACTTGTTGTGGGCGTAGAAATTCCGTAATGAGTCAGCAATATCTGCGTATGCCGGGTATCTTCGCAGGCAATCAAGTCTGCGCTTTTTAGAACTTCAACCGCTCTTAGCGATAAATCTTTTAAATTGCCAATGGGGGTGGCAACGATATAAAGCATTATTCTACGGTTACGGATTTAGCTAAATTACGCGGCTGGTCAACATCACAGCCCCGTTTCACAGCAATATGATATGCCAATAATTGCAGCGGCAGCGCTACTAGAAGGGGGGAAAATATTTCTTCTGTCTTGGGCACATAAATTACTTCACGGGTAAGCTCTTTAATTTCACAGTCCCCGCATGTGGCGATGGAGATAATTTTACCTTTGCGCGAACGAATCTCCTGAATATTGGAAACCATTTTTTCATATACTTTCGATGCAGGAGCAATACAAACTACCGCCCTGTATTCATCAATTAAAGCGATCGGCCCATGCTTCATCTCGCCGGCGGCATATCCTTCCGCAGGTATATAAGATATTTCTTTTAATTTTAGCGCCCCTTCTAAGGCAGAGGGATAATTTATGTTTCTCCCCAAGTATAGAAATGACCCCAAATGCGAATGTTTACGGGCAAGGCCGGCAATGCTTTTCTGATGTTTCAAAATCTCCATTTGATGCGCAGGAATCTTACGCAATTCAGTCAATAACTTTTTTATCCTCTCATGCGGCAACGCGCCCTTAATCTGCGCCAGGTAGAAAGCAAAAAGATACAGCGCGGTGATTTGGGCAGTATAGGCCTTGGTGGAGGCAACACCAATCTCGGGTCCGGCATGAGTGTAAATTATACCATCCGATTCCCGGGTAAGCGTCGAGCCTAAAACATTACATATAGAAATTACGGGTGAACCGCGCCGCTTGGCTTCTCTTATGCCAGCTAGAGTATCCGCTGTTTCTCCGGATTGGCTTATGGCAATAACTAAAGTTTCCGGTCCAATCAAAAGATCGCGATACCTGAATTCGCTGGAAACATCTATCTGCGCAGGGATGCCGCAAAGCGATTCCAACGCATATTTTACCACCATCCCGGCATGATATGCCGTACCGCATGCTACAATAAAAATCTCCCGGATTTCTTTAAGTTTGGCATCCGGGATATTCTGCTCTTGAAAATAAATTTTCCCTGTTTCCTTACTAATGCGCGAATCAATAAGGCTGTCTAATATTTTGGGCTGCTCATTAATTTCCTTGAGCATAAAATGATCAAACCCTGTCTTCTGCGCAGAATCAATATCCCAACTGATATGCGTGGTTTGCTTAAAAACGGTCTTGCCATCGAGCGTGCTAACCTTAAAATTGTCTTTATCTAAAATGGCGACTTCATTTTCATCCAAGAAAACAACCTCTTTGGTAAAGCCGAGGACAGCGGGGACATCCGAAGCAAGAAAATTGTCACCATTACCGACACCAATAATTAAAGGGCTTCCTAAACGCGCCCCGATTAATTTATTTGGCTCTCTTACGGAAATCACCCCTATAGCAAAAGAACCTATTAATAATTTAAGCGCCTTACATACTGCTTCCTCGAGAGGAATATTTTTATAAAATTTCTCGATCAGATGGACGATAACCTCGGTATCTGTCTGGCTATTAAAAACATGCCCCTCTTTAACCAACTGCGCCTTCAAAGGCTCATAATTCTCAATAATACCGTTATGCACAATAGCAATTGAGCCGGAACAATCGCAATGAGGATGCGCATTAGCCTGCGTAGGGGCGCCGTGCGTTGCCCAACGCGTGTGCGCAATGCCCACTACTCCGCTAAGCGGCTTACTTTTAACCAATTTTTCCAGAGCGCTGATCTTTCCGGGAGCTTTTCTGACAGAAATGCTGTATTTTTTAGGAGAAATTAAAGCTATGCCGCTTGAATCATAGCCGCGGTACTCCAGGCGTTTTAAGCCGGATAATAAAACGGGCTGCGCTTCTTTTTCTCCGATATATCCGACTATTCCACACATGGAACACCTTAAAGTTTGCCTTACCAGAACCCCGCTGGACACTCAACTGCTTTATGACAATGCGGCGGGATTTTTCTCAATCAAAATGACCCTGACGGGATTTGAACCCGTGTCGAGAGCTTGAAAAGCTCTTGTCCTGGACCAGGCTAGACGACAGGGTCTTTTAAGCCTTATTCACCTTCCTCCGCGATCACCGGAGCAACACAAGAAACTCGGTCCTTATCTTGTAACTTAATTAACCGCACCCCCTGCGATGAACGCCCGGTTTCGCGGATATCTTTTATTGCACAGCGCAGGAATATTCCGTTTTGGGTAATCACCATCAGCTCATCTTTATCATTTACGGTTTTTAAATTTACTGCCTGTCCGTTTTTGTCCGTAACTTTGATATTAATTACGCCTTTGCCCCCGCGGCTGGTCAAGCGATACTCATCAACAGTCGTACGTTTTGCAAAACCCAGTTCTGTAACCGTAAGTATAGTAGAATCTTTTTGCGGCACGACCATATCAATAACTTCATCTTTTTTAGCCAAAGATATCGCGCGCACTCCATGCGCGCCTCTACCCATTTCTCGCACCTTATCTTCGGTAAATCTTATAGCCTTGCCCTGCTTGGTCCCGATAAGCAGTTCCTGTTTCCCGTCGGTCATTTCAACCCCGATTAATGCATCATCTTTATCTAAGGTAATACCGATAATCCCGCCTTTACGCGGATTGCCGTAAGCATCAAGCTTGGTCTTCTTGATCTGGCCAAACTTAGTAACCATTACCAGGTATTTATCCGCAGAAAACTCTTTTACCGGGATAGTGGAACTTACTTTGGCCGTCTGCTCCATTTGCACAAGGTTAATAATCGCCTTGCCTTTAGATATACGGCTTGCCTGCGGTATTTCATAAACTTTTAACCAGTGCACCTGGCCTTTATCGGTAAAAATTAACAGGTAGTCTTTGGTGGAGGCGACAAAAAGATGCTCGCTAAAATCTTCATCTTTAAGTTCAGCCCCTGTTGCACCAGTCCCCCCCCGTTTTTGTTTGCGATAAGCGCTTACCGGCAGGCGTTTAATATAACCCCCATGGCTGATCGTTACAACCACATCTTCTTCGGCGATAAAGTCTTCGACTTCCAGCTCTTCTGCTTCGCCGACTATATCTGTGCGGCGGCTGTCCCCGTATTTTTTCTTTAACTCTTCCAGCTCTTCTTTAATAATTGCTTCGATTTTTTTGAGCGAGGCTAAAATCGCCCGGCACAATTCTATCTTCTTTAGGAGCTCCGCATATTCCGCATCAATCTTATCCCGCTCAAGGGCGGTTAGGCGCTGTAACTGCATTTCGAGGATCGCCTGAGATTGTATCTCTGAAAGCTCGAATTCTTTCATTAAATTCAATTTGGCAGCATCCACGCTCTTAGAAGTTTTAATAACCTTGATAATGCGATCGATAAACTTAAGCGCGATCTTTAAGCCTTCTAAAATATGCGCCCTCTTTAAAGCTTTATCTAATTCAAATTGGGTACGCCTGCGGATAACTACACGGCGATGTTCAATATAACAATCTAATACTTGACGCAAATTTAATACTTTGGGGCGGTTATCAACTAAAGCCAGCATAATAATTCCAAAGGTGCTTTCCAGCTGGGTGTGTTTAAAAAGCTGGTTCAGGATAATTTGGGATTCGGTATCGCGCTTAAGCTCAACCACTATGCGCATACCTTCTTTATCCGACTCATCCCTGATATCGGAAATGCCTTCAATTTTTTTATCATCAACCAGCCCGGCGATAGCTTCAATTAGGGCGGATTTCTGCACCTGATAGGGAATTTCGGTAAAAATAATCAGATCTTTACCATTCTTCTGATGCTCAACCGTAGCCCTGGCGCGCATCAGAAGCTTGCCCCTGCCGGTCATATAAGCATCTTTAATACCGCTTTTACCGCAAATTAAACCTCCGGTCGGAAAATCCGGCCCCTTAATGTAACGCATCAAGTCTTTAATCTCTGCTTCGGGGTGATCAATAAGATAAATAAGCGCATCGCATACTTCAGTTAAGTTATGCGGCGGGATATTGGTTGCCATGCCAACAGCAATTCCGCTTGAGCCGTTCACCAAAAGATTGGGCAGAGTTGCCGGTAAAAGCAGCGGCTCTTTTAAGGAAGAGTCAAAGTTGGGCCCAAAGTTTACTGTTTCCTTCTCAATATCTCCGAGCATTTCATCGCTGATTGCGTCAAGGCGCGCCTCAGTATAACGCATGGCAGCTGCAGCGTCCCCGTCAACCGAACCAAAGTTGCCTTGGCCGTCAACTAAAGGATAGCGCAGAGAAAAATCCTGCGCCATTCTTACCAGAGTATCATAAATAGCCATATCTCCGTGGGGGTGGTATTTACCCATGGTTTCGCCAACGATACGGGCGCACTTTTTATAAGGCTTGGAGTGTTCAAGACTCAACTCCCGCATGGCATACAGGATACGACGATGTACGGGTTTCAGCCCGTCGCGGACATCGGGCAGGGCTCGCCCGACAATTACACTCATGGCGTAATTTAAATAAGAATCCTTAACCTCGTCCTCAATATATACTTCGATTATTTTTTCGTTGCGCGTGTACATAGTTAAATATCCAGGTTCTTTACCTGATGCGCGTGGTCTTCAATAAATTCACGCCGGGGCTCAACCTGATCTCCCATTAACACAGTAAACATTTTATCCGCTTCAACCGCATCCTCCAGGGTAACCTTAAGAATGGTCCGCTTTTCAGGATCCATAGTAGTCTCCCAAAGCTGCTGCGGATTCATTTCTCCTAAACCTTTATATCTTTGAATGTGCATGCCCTTAGCTGCTACTTCTTTAATATATGCCAGTAATTCCTTCAGGCTAAAAACTTCTTTTACATCATCGTCATCTATAATGCGGTACACTGCCTTGATCTTTTTTTCGCCCTCTTTTGCGGCGCCGGGTTTAGAAACAAGAATGTTCCCAAAATAAGTACCAAAATCCAAACCTATTTTTTCAATTTTTAAAATCAAATCCTCAATCTCTTGCGCCTCAAAAATGTGTAAAACATCCTGTTCTGCTTCTTTACCCTCTTTATCTGTAAGGCTTGCTAGCTCTTTGTCAGAATAAACAAAGTGGTCCTTACCATCCACTTTTATCCTGTAAATAGGCATTTTTTTGGTCTTCGGATGCCTAAAACTAAGATATTCTGCAAAACCTACTCCCTTTTTATCTAAATACCTTCCATGCTTATCCATCTCGACCAAAAGCCTTAATAGCTCTTTAAATTGATTGTCGGTAAAAGTCTCTTTATCCTTTAGGCGGATCAATTTATGGCCTTCTCTTCCTAAATCCAATAACATATCATTCATCTGCTGCTCTGTCTGGATATACTCTTCCCTTTGGCCTCTTTTAATTTTATAAAGCGGCGGCTGGGTTATATAAACATGCCCCTCTTCTACAAGTTTGGGGAGTTGACGATACAACAACGTCAAAAGCAGTGTCCGGATATGCGAACCGTCGATATCCGCATCTGCCATAAGCATTAATTTATGGTATCTTAATTTCGCCAGGTCGAATTCCTCTCCAATCCCCGTGCCCAAGGCAGTAATAATTGTCCGGATTTCATCGTTAGATAAAATTTTATCTAATCTGGATTTTTCTACATTTAAAATTTTACCTTTGATCGGCAGGATCGCCTGAAACCGTCTATCGCGGCCTTGTTTCGCCGAACCGCCTGCAGAATCTCCTTCTACAATATAAAGCTCGCAAAGTGCTGCATCGCGCTCTGAACAATCCGCTAACTTACCGGGCAACCCTGCTCCTTCTAACGCGCCTTTTCTCCGGGTTAATTCCCTGGCTTTACGCGCAGCTTCTCTGGCGCGCGAGGCCACAATGACTTTATCAATAATTTTATTGGCAACCGAGGGGTTTTCCTCAAAATAACTGGCAAGTGCTTCAAGGCTGCTGGAGGCAACCAAGCCTTCAACCTCAGAGTTCCCCAGTTTAGTTTTAGTTTGCCCTTCAAACTGCGGATTTGGAACCTTTACGCTGATTACGGCGGTTAAACCTTCACGCACATCGTCTCCGGTAATGGCAATATTGTCCTTGAGCAAATTTTTTGATTTTGCATATTGATTTACCGCGCGCGTAAGAGCGGATTTAAAACCGGACAGGTGCGTTCCTCCTTCAATGGTATTAATATTATTGGCAAAAGAAAACATCGTTTCGGCATACCCGTCATTATATTGCAGGGCGCCTTCCAGATTCACATCATCCTCGAGCTTCTCAAAATACACTACTTTATTGTGCAAGGGGGTTTTATTCTTATTAAGATACTCCACAAAAGAAACAATCCCCCCGGAAAACTCAAACACTGTTTCCTTGTCCGAACGCTCATCATTTAATTTAATTTTCAGGCCTTTATTCAAAAACGCCAACTCCCTTAAACGCTGGGCAAGGATATCATAGGAATACTCTGTTTTGCTAAAAATTGTTTTATCCGGCCTAAAAGTTATCTTGGTGCCGGTGGCCGTACTTTTGCCGATGATAGTCAGCTTTGAAACAGTTTTACCACGCTCATAACGCTGGTGATAAATTTTCCCGTCCCTCTTTACTTCTACCTCCAGCCAATCACTTAAGGCATTAACACAACTCACCCCAACCCCATGCAGGCCTCCGGAAACCTTATAAGAACGGTGATCAAATTTGCCGCCGGCGTGTAAAGTCGTTAAAGCTACTTCTACCGCTGGTTTATGTTCTGTTTTATGCATGTCAACCGGGATACCGCGGCCGTTATCAATAACGGTTATACTGTTATCCTGCTGGATCTCAACGGTAATCGAATCACAAAACCCGGCCAAGCTTTCATCAATACTATTATCAACAACCTCAAAAACCAAATGATGCAGCCCGCGTATCGAGGTATCCCCAATATACATAGCCGGTCTGCGCCGCACTGCCTCGATTCCTTCTAAAACCTGAATGCTGGTAGCATCATACGCTTTAGGCTTTTGGTTTACCGTGTTACTGTTTTTAATTTCTACTTTGGCTTTTGTATCCTGTTTTTCTTTGGCCACTAGAGCTCTCCGATACGAAAATTAATATCTTTTATTTTCTGGTTTTCTTTTTTAATCCGGCTTAATAATGCTTCTTTTTTTAAACTTAAGGCATATAGCCAAGCAGATGAATCTACGCTTATCCCGATAATCCCCTTGCTGAAATATTTAACTTTTATATGCCCCAACTCTTTCTTTGTCAAGGCTTTTTTTAAACACTCTTCCGGCCCAGCGTCGCCAGTTGCGCTTTTTTTAGCGGAAAGCCCGGCCATAACCTGGGCTACCGTATTTTTTAAAAGCTCCATAGCATTAATTAAGCCGCATAGGTAAAACTATATACACATACCCGCTCATCCGAATTACCCCGGGCTTTTCTGCATCAATTAATTCCAAGCTAACCGTTTCATCATTCAAAATCTTCACAACATCCATCAGGTAGACCGGATTAAAACCGATGACCAATTCTCTGCCCTGATAATCGACCGCTAACTCCTCATGAAATTCGCCCACGTCCGGTGTGGATTTGGAAATTACTAATTTATTTTTAAACACCTCTAATTTTACTGCTTGATAATCCTGCGTAGCTAAAAGTGCCGCCCTTTTAATCGCTAATAAAAACTGGCTGCGGCCTACCTTCATTTTATTTTCAGACGCCGGAGGTATAACCTGCTTATAATCCGGAAACTCCCCTTCTATCAAACGCGAAACAATCCCCACCCCCCCTAAATCAAACAACACCTGATTACTACTAATTACCAAAGACAACTCACCTTCCTCTTTTAAGTTGCGGCTTAATTCCTGAATTGTTTTAATCGGAACGATCATATTAAGATCTACATCCGACTCAAGAGACAGTTTTCTTTCGGCAATCGCCAGTCTTTTACCGTCGGTGGATACTAAAACCAGCGTTCCTCTGTTAATCTTAAAAAGGATTCCGTTTAAAACATACCGAGTTTCGTCAAAAGACACCGCAAAAGAGGTTAAAGATAACGCTTGTTTTAACACTCCTTGCTCTATTTTAATTGCTTTTTTATCCTTAAACTCAGGTAACTTAGGAAATTCCTCTTTTGCTAACCCCATAATCTTAAACTGACACAAATCAGAATCAATTGTAATCTGATTGTTTTTTTTAGTAGAAATATTCACAACATCCACAGGAAATTCCTTAATTATATCGCTAAATCTTTTTGCTGGAATCGTAATAGAACCTGGCTCTTGTGTATCCACAGGGATTACACAGGTTATTCCTATATCTAAATCTGTAGCTACAAGCCTTAGACTGTTTGCTTGGCTCTCCATCAACACATTGGACAAAATTGGCAAAGCCGATTTTGATGTTATAACGTTTTGAACGGTTTGGATCGCCCACATTAACTTGTCCTTCTCAACTTTAAACCTCATTTTCTAATCTCCTTCTATTTATAATTATATAAGATCTTAAATCAGTAATAGACGTAAAGGGCCCCCAAAACTGTTAACAAGAACTTAAAATCTTAAAACGACAACAGTTACGTAAATATACAGCGGTTAATAACCTGGGCACTATTGTTTAATAACTTGAATAAGCTTTTCAATTTTATCCCGCAATTCAGGGTTATGATGAATTTCTTCCTTGAGTTTCTTGTATGAGTGCAAAACTGTTGTGTGGTCTTTACCGCCAAAAAGCTCGCCGATTTCAGGCAAGGACAAATCCGTTAACTCCCTGCTTAAATACATGGCTATTTGTCTGGGCAGCACTACCTGTTTATTGCGGCGTTTAGTTTTAATTTCCTGTAATGAAATACCAAATTCTTCTACAACGCAACGCTGGATAAAATCTACCGTAATTAATTTAGCAGGCTCATTTAATAAATCCTTGAGCACTTCTTTAGCTAGCTGTAAGGTTACAGGAGCCTCTTCTAATAAAGAATAGGCAATTGTTCTAATGAGCGCACCTTCTAACTCCCGGATGTTGGTTTTGATCAGACCCGCAATAAAAAATATGACGTCGGCGGGGACATTGACTGGCTCGCGCTCGATTTTTTTCTTTAATATCGCTATCCGGGTTTCCAGGTCCGGCGGCTGTATGTCTATAGCAAGGCCCCATCCGAACCGTGAAACCAGGCGTTCCTGTAAATTGGTAATTTCTTTTGGCGGCCTGTCGGATGAGAAAACGATTTGTTTATGCGCATCGTATAAGGAGTTAAAAGTGTGGAAAAATTCTTCCTGAGTGGACTCTTTGCCTGCGATAAAATGAATATCATCAATAACCAAAACATCAAGGTTGCGATATTTTTGGCGGAAGGCCGCAGTAGAACGGTGCACTATAGCATCAATTAATTCATTAGTAAACTTTTCGCTGGAAATGTAGCATATTTTAATTGCCGCGGCTGCATTGTTTTTTATCTGATGACATATAGCTTGGATTAGATGGGTTTTCCCCAAGCCCACCCCTCCATAGATAAAAAGTGGATTATAGGTTTTCGCCGGTGAATTAGCTACTGCTAAAGAATACGCATGAGCATGCCGGTTAGACGGGCCAACTACGAAATTTTCAAATGTATAGCGGGAATTTAAGTTAACTGCGCCTTGCGCGCGGTTTGTATGGGCATCGGGCGCCTGCTGGGCGCTCAATGTTTCTTGTGTGTCAAGCTGCTCTTGGGCAACAACCAGTTTTACTAACAGGTTATCCAGACCTCGTTGTTTTAAAATCTCATGAATAATACCTAGGTAGTGTTTTTCAATCCAATCCTTAAAAAATTGATCCGGTGCCTGGAGATCTATATTCTGGGCGTCTTTAGCTGCAAATTTTAAAGGGGCAATCCAAGTCGCAAAAATTGTATCCCCCACCCTGCTTTTTAAATCAGCCTGCGCCTCTTCCCATTTTTTAGTTAGCTCGAGCATATCCATCTGCTTCTTCCGTCATTTGACCTATTAACAGTTTATACACAACTTGCATAAATCTGTGGATAAAAATTATTTCTCAAACTTCTTTGCATGAGGCTATTATAACAAAGCCTAAACTACTTGCAAGCAAAAAAGTTAAACGCCAGCTATTATACAATATTATACTGTGGCGTCAACAAAAAACTTGACCGCCCGATAAATGTGTGTTACAATTCACAAATCTTAGAAAATATTCACACCCATAAAAGGAGCAGCAATGAAAAAAAATTTAAAGACACCCACAAATATCGTAGGTAAAAAGCGCCACGGTTTTCGTAGCAAGATGGCGACTAGATCCGGACGCAAGCTGTTAGCCCGTCGTCGGAGCAAAGGCAGAAAGAGGCTTTGCATTTGAAGCTCACTGCGCCAGCGCTTTTTTTAATCAATATTTATCAAAAATTTATTAGGCAGCTATTGCCATCTTGTTGTCGTTTTGAACCCAGCTGTTCTGAATTTACGAAGCAGGCAATTTTAAAATACGGTTTAATGAAAGGAGTATGTAAGGGGCTAAGCAGGATATTCCGCTGCCATCCGTTTTCCGGAAGATCCGGGTATGACCCCTTAATATAAAATCTATGGAAAAAAGACTAGTTCTTGCTATTGCTTTGTCTTTACTTGTTTTATTAACATGGTCAGCTTTCTCCCCAAAACCACAACCTATTGAAAATAAAGAAGTTGCGTATAGAGACTCTCAATTGTCGCCTTCTGTATCAAGTATAAACCAGGGTTCTGCCCCGGTGGTTTTAGTTGCCCCGGCGCCAGTTGATATCAAAGAGACTTTAAAATTTACTCAAGACACCCGAGAGATAATCTTTAATCCTGCTAAAGCAGAAATCCTCGAGGTGGTTTTTAAAGACAAACTTGAACATCGCCTGCCACTTAAGCACGGTTTACTTAGCGACGGGAACTTTTTATTCAAGCAGCGAAGCGTGACCAAGGATTCCATTTCTTTTGTCTATGAAGATCAGTCTAGGCGTATTATTAAGAGATTTAAAATACCTAACAATAGTTACGTCATAGAGTTAGAGATTCAGACCAAGAATCTGTCTTCAAAGCCTCTGACATTTACTCCGCAATTGATCTTAGGGACATTAGATTTATCTGCTAAAAACCCACACTCACGTTATCAGGATATATTCCTCGGTGGTAAAGAAAAAACAATGCATCTTGCAGCTGGGAAAGATTTCAACAGCCAGGATGTAAAATTCATTGGTCTGCGGGATCAGTATTTTTGTGCCATTCTCGAGCCTTCTAATATTACGCTCAATGCTTATATCAAAAAACTTCCAACACAAGAATCTGAGATTGGACTTTTTGCAAATGAAACTACTTTACAGCCTGGTATTCAGATTGGACATTTCTATAAAATTTATTTAGGTCCACAAGATTTAAAGATATTGAATAGTATTAAACCAGAATGGACAGCAATTGTACATTTTGGTACCTTTGATATCATTGCACAGGTGCTTTTACAGCTTCTCGGATTTTTCCACAGCTTAGTTCATAACTGGGGGTGGGCATTGATTATGCTTAGTT
This sequence comes from Candidatus Omnitrophota bacterium, assembly GCA_028712175.1. GTDB lineage: Bacteria > Omnitrophota > Gorgyraeia > Gygaellales > Profunditerraquicolaceae > UBA6249. Next base: position 65,266 of record JAQTQQ010000001.1, read on the forward strand.
TGGCGGTTTATTTTCTTCTTTTCCCGCTTTCTATTAAGCAAATGCGTTCAATGAAAGAGATGCAGGCTTTACAGCCGAAAATTGAGGCCCTGCGTAAAGAACTGAAAGATAATCCGCAGAAATTAAACAAAGAGATAATGGGGCTCTATAAAGAACACAAAGTGAATCCGCTTGGTGGGTGTTTGCCGCTTTTATTGCAAATGCCTATTTTCTTCGCGCTTTACCAGGCCTTAATACGCTCAACAGTCTTAAGAGGAGCGCAATTTCTATGGATTCAAGATTTGTCTGCTCCAGACAAGTTGTTTGTTTTAAAACATTCATTACCTTTTTTGGGTAATCAGATCAATCTATTACCGATTCTAATGGCTATTGCTATGTTTGTCCAGCAGAAGATTTCTATGGGGAAGACAACCGGAGATGCTGCCCAACAGCAGAAAATAATGTCCATTATTATGCCGGTTATGTTTGGAGTAATCTTTTACCAAATGCCATCTGGGTTAGTCTTATATTGGTTTGTAAATAGCATGTTGATGCTGTTGTATCAATTCCGTATTAATAGCCAGAAATGAAAAAAGTAAAATCCATAGAGGCCGAAGGTAAAACAGTAGAGGAAGCCATTGAAAAGGCGTTGTTAGAATTGAAGCTGCCTCGTAGCCGGGTTAAAATAGAGAGCTTGTCTGAAGAAAAAAAGGGACTTTTCGGTATGGCAGGAGCTAAGCCTGCAAAGGTACGCGTGAGCGAAATTCCGGTCAAAGAAAATACTTGACAAGCAGTATAGTTTTGCGATAATTAATGTAGTTATAAGTGATGTTCCGTGAGGAACTATACGTAAGTATAACAATACCAATGGGTAAGATAATTGCAATATGTAATCAAAAAGGTGGCGTAGGAAAAACAACCACTTCAATCAACCTTGCCGCCTACCTAGCGATAGCGGGCAAAAAAATATTGCTTATTGATTTGGATCCCCAAGCTAATGCTACTAGCGGTATTGGAATCAATAAGCATGATATAAAGAAAAGTACTTATCATATCCTACTCGAAGAATTAAAATTCAGCGATATTCTCCAGAAGACCGCAATCGATAATCTTATACTTGCTCCATCTAATTTAGATTTGACTGGGGCAGAAGTGGAATTAGTAGGAGCATTGGGCCGGGAGTACAGACTGAAAAGAGCCCTGCAGTCGGAAAAGGACAATTATGATTTTATAATCATTGATTCTCCGCCTTCGTTAGGGTTGCTCACAATTAATGGTTTATGCGCCGCTGATTCAGTGGTAATTCCGGTGCAATGCGAATATTATGCATTAGAAGGATTAACGCAACTACATAACACTATTAGACTTGTGAAAGAAAACCTTAATCCTTTATTAGCCATTGAAGGGGTGCTTTTGACTATGGCCGATTTTCGCACAAACCTTACTAAAGAAGTTATTCAGGAGGCACGCAATCATTTTCAAGATAAAGTTTATAATACCGTAATTCCAAGAAATATCCGTTTGACCGAAGCCCCTAGTTTTGGCAAACCCATAGCTTTGTATGACCGTAATTCGCTCGGTGCGCAAAAATATGAGGAGCTTAGCAGGGAGATATTAGGTTTACCTGTTTCAAGCCTTCCATAGCAGTAGCTTACAAACAGATTGCAGTTGGATTTATCGCAATGCAGGAAAAATTTAAAATTTCAAAAGGAGTAATTTAATGGAAAGACGAGCTTTGGGAAAAGGATTAGGCGCATTGATTCCTGAAAAAACGGTAGATAGTGCGGTACATAAAGAAGAGATTGTTTATGTCCAGTCTGGACAAATAAAACCAAATCCCTTTCAGCCGCGCGAGGATTTTGATCCACAAAGCATTGAGGAGTTGGCCCAATCAATTAAAGAAAAAGGAGTTATTCAGCCTCTCTTAGTTAGGCGCAGAGGGGATAACTACGAATTAATTGCCGGAGAAAGAAGGCTGCGCGCCGCTACTTCTTTGGGGCTTAAAGAAATCCCAATTATAGTCCGCGAAGTAAGTGACCAGGATTCTTTAGAGTTAGCATTAATTGAAAATATCCAAAGAGAAAGTTTAAACCCCATTGAGGAAGCGCATGCTTATCAACACCTGATGGACAAATTTAAAATTACTCAGGAGAAAATTTCCGAAGTCGTAGGAAAGGCTAGGGTAACTATTACCAATACTTTGCGCCTACTGAAGCTTCCTCATGAGATTCAGGAAGAGATGAAAAAGGGGCGGATTAGTTTTGCGCACGGCCGCGCCCTGCTTGAGATCGACGATGCCAATCACCAGCGCAGGCTAGTGCAGGATATTATTTCCAAAGGGTTGTCCGTGAAGGAGCTGGAGAGTTTGATAAAAACAAGCCGCCCGAAATCAATAAAAAGAAGCATTGGCCACCTCCAGCGTGAACCTATTGTCGCAATCCTCGAAGAACAGCTGCAGCATGCTTTAGCCACCAAGGTCCGAATTAGTAAGAGAAAAAAACGCGGGCACATTAATATAGAGTTTTATTCATCTGAAGACCTGCAGCGTATAACTAACATTATAAAATCCGGGTTACCTATAAGCAGGGAGGAAAATAAATAATGGACCAGGCAGTTTTAATTTTAATTAAACCAGATGGGCTGAAAAAGTCCTTAACCGGTAACATCCTTACGCGTTTGTCTGAGACAAAGCTTGAAATTGTTGCCGCTAAAATGGTACGCGTAACCAAAGAATTGGCAGAGGAGCATTATAAACACCTGAAGGACAAACCGTTTTTTAATGATATTATTCAATATTTGCAAGGGCAGCTGCACGACCGTAAAAAAGTTATGGCACTGATATACTGGGGTCAGGATGCGATAAAAAAATGCCGTGATTTAGCAGGCGCGACCAACCCCGAAGAGGCGGAATCAACTTCTATCCGAGGTTCTTACGGCAGGATTACAACCAGCGGTGTTTATGAAAATGTAATTCATGTTTCATCCAATGATTCAGAGGCAGAAAGAGAGATTAAGCTGTGGTTTGCTCCGGATGAAACCATCGTTGATTTATACGCTACAAAAAGCATAGTGCAGCAGGAAGTAAAAAGTAAAGTTTGGGCATAAAAGAAAGGTAAGTAGAATGATTAGCAGCATGACAGGTTTTGGCAGCGATGAAGCAGAGATTGATTCTGTTGGAAGAATTGGCGTAGAATTGCGGTGTACCAATCATAAATTTACAGAAACCGTTTTTCATTTACCCGAAGGAATGATCTCTTTGGAGGATAAATTAAAAAAAGAGATCGAAAGCAGAATTAAAAGAGGAAGAGTGTACTGTGCGATAAACATTAAAGGACAGATGGCGCAAGGGATATTTGTCAACCGACGGCTCCTCAAAAGTTATTTGCATGAGTTAAACGCTATCAAGAGAGAGTTTAAGATTAATGACGGGTTGAACCTGGATTCTCTAATCAGGCTTCCGGGAATTTTGGCATTAAAAGAAAACAGGCCTGCGGGAGCCCATATTTGGGAAAAGCTTAAGCCGATTTTCATGCATGCGCTTGCGAATTTATTAAAAGCCCGCCAGAAGGAAGGTATGGCGCTTGCAAAATTATTAAAGAGCAGGGGGGAATCGCTGAAAAAAGACCTAGTTTTCATTAAGCGGCGTTTTACTATAGCGGCAAGAATCAAAATTAATAAAATCCATACGGAGGAAGAACGGCTGTCCTTTTTAAAGGGTGCTGATATCGCAGAAGAGATCGATCGCCTGTGTTTCCACGTCAAGAATTTTCAACAAAAGCTTGTGCAAGGACAGGCTATCGGTAAGGAGCTGGATTTTATTACCCAGGAGATGCAGCGGGAAGCAAATACTCTGGCCGCCAAATCATTCGACCTGATTATTTCGGGCCGTGCTGTTGGGATGAAAAGCCAGATTGAGAAGATCCGCGAACAGGTACAGAATATTGAGTAGTGAAAGCCAATAAAAGCCAAAAAAAGCTAGGGAAAATTTTTATCATTAGCGGGCCCTCGGGCTCCGGAAAAACCACCCTTCTGACCGGTTTAATAAAAGACAAAAAAATTGGAAAGCTGCTTGTAAAATCTTGCTCTGTTACTACTCGTTCGCCTCGCACTGGGGAAAAGAACGCAAGGGAATATTTTTTTGTCGGTAAGGCAGGGTTTGATCGTTTGTTAAAAGCAAAAAAAATTCTTGAATGGACCAGGTATTTGGGATATTATTACGGAACGCCTAAGGGGCCTTTGGAAAGCCAGCTTGCCGCCGGCAAAAACGTAGGCTTGTGCCTGGATCTGAAAGGTGCAAGGACCCTTAAAAAATTATATCCTAATAATGCGGTAACAGTTTTTGTCCTCCCTCCTTCGCTTGATGCGCTAAAGTCGAGGATAGTAAGCCGCTGCAGCCATGCTAACAAAAGCGAAACAGCTAGCAGAATACGTCTTGCGCGGAGGGAGATTTTGGCGGTCTCTCGGTTTGATTATTGTGTGTTAAACCAAAATTTGACTGTTGCGCTCGGAGAATTGAAAGAGATATTCTTGCGTGAAATTAATGCATAAAACACTACTTTGGGGGTAAAAAGATGGGGTATCAGGGCAGGGAAAAACTTTTAGATAAAAGCATGGGTTCAATTTATAAACTCGTAATTTTAGCTTCCAAAAGGGCGCTCGAGATTGCTGAAGGCCAGCCAAAATTAGTTGCGGATGACGCTTCAGTTAAGCCTTCTACCGTGGCTTTACATGAAATCGAAGCAAACAAAGTGGAAGCCAGGAAAAGCAAAGCCAAAGAGTGATGGCAAAGAAAGAACAAAATATTATTTTAGGCGTAACTGCCAGCATTGCAATTTATAAGGCATGCGAGATAATCCGCAGGCTTAGGGCTTGCGGATTATTGGTGCATGTAGTTATGACTAAAGAGGCCCAGGAGTTAATTAAGCCTGTTGTTTTTAGAAGCCTGAGCGGAAATAAGGTATATTTGGGGCAGATGTTTGAGGAGCAAGATAGCTGGGATATTAACCACATTGCTTTGGCTCGCAAAGCGGATTTAATTTTAATTGCCCCGGCGACAGCTAATATAATCGCTAAGCTTGCCGCGGGGATCTGTGATGACCTTTTAAGTTGTACTGTTTGTGCTGCTGAATCCAAGGTGTTAATTGCACCGGCAATGAATGAAAATATGTATAATAATAAAATTACTCAAAGTAATATCGCGAAATTAAAATCCTGCGGGTATAAATTTATTGCTCCCGGCAAAGGTCTGCTAGCTTGCGGGATGGTGGGGACAGGTTGTTTGGCAGAGGTATCTGATATTGTAAAAGAAGTAAGAAAGATATTATAATTTTTGGCGACGTAGCCAAGTGGTAAGGCAGTTGTCTGCAAAACAACTATTCAGCGGTTCAATTCCGCTCGTCGCCTTTATTTCAATTATAATTGGTCGATAGTCAATGGACCGTGGCCAATAGACTTCAGACTATCGACCATAACAAAATGCATTAAATAAGAGATGGTTGTATCGACAATCGACTATAGTCTATAGACCAAGTGTTATTTTAATATAATAGGGGCAAGTGGTGGAATGGCATACACGACAGACTTAAAATCTGTTGGCCGCAAGGTCGTAAGGGTCCGACTCCCTTCTTGCCCATTATTTAGCTCGTAGCTCTTAGGGCATAGCTCTTGAGTAGTTTTGAACAGGCTGTCTAAAAGCTGCGAGCTAATAGCCAAGAACTAAAAGTGTTTGATATCGGATATCGGGCTCATAGCTCAGTTGGTTAGAGCGTTGCGTTGACATCGCAAAGGTCAGTGGTTCAAGTCCACTTGGGCCCATTTAATTCTTAGGGGAAATTATTTAATGGATCTGGATACTTTAAGACATTCTTGTTCGCATATTATGGCTCATGCAGTAAAAGAGCTTTGGCCCGATGTCAAATTAGCCATTGGCCCGGCAATTGAGGATGGTTTTTACTACGATTTTGATAAGAGCGGACCATTTAGCGATGATGACCTGCTTAAGATTGAACAAAAAATGCGCCAGATTATCGCTAAAGATGAACAGTTTTTGCGTGAAGAGCTAGACAAGAATAGCGCAATAGAATTATTTAAGAAATTAAAAGAAGATTACAAGGTGGAGCTTATTCAAGCGCTGCCGCAGGACAGTGTTTCAATTTACAGGACAGGCAAGTCATTTTTAGATTTATGCCGCGGGCCGCATATAAAATCAACGGGGCAAATCAAGGCCTTTAAACTCTTATCGGTAGCAGGGGCCTATTGGCATGGGATTGAAACTAACCCTATGCTGCAGAGGATTTATGGCACCTGTTTTAATACGCAGAAAGAATTAGAGGCGCATTTAAAAAACCTGGATGAAGCAAAGCTGCGTGACCATAGAAAATTGGGGCCTTCTTTAGAGTTCTTTGATATTTATCATAAAGCGGCGGGTGCCGGATTGGTATTCTATCATCCTAAAGGCGCTCTTTTACGCACGATCATTGAAGATTATGAAAAAAAAGAACATCTTAAGCGAGGTTATCAGATCGTAATTACCCCGCATATTATGGATGTTAGTTTATGGAAAACCAGCGGGCATTATGATTATTACAAAGACAACATGTTTATATTAAATGCTCTAGATGAGCCTGCCGTAAATAACGGAGAGGCCCCCGGGACATCTCAGGGCGAGTTTGTTCTAAAGCCGATGAATTGCCCCGGGCATATTTTGATCTATAAGTCCAAAACAAGAAGCTATAAAGATTTGCCCATACGCTTCTTTGAGCTGGGTACGGTTTATCGCCGGGAAAAGGCAGGAGTACTGCACGGGTTATTACGTGTGCGCGGGTTTACTCAGGACGATGCGCATATATTCTGCCTGCCGCACCAGTTGCGGGATGAAATCGAGAAGATTATAGAGTTTGTCTTTGAAACGATGGAGGTCTTTGGGTTTAAAGAATGGGGCGTGGAGTTAAGCACGCGGCCTGAAAAATATATCGGCTCACTTGATGATTGGGAGAAGGCAACCGCAGCGTTAGAGGACGCCTTGAAAGACAAAGGGATTCCCTATGAGGTTAACCCGGGGGATGGAGCATTTTACGGCCCCAAAATTGATATCAAATTAAAAGATGCCCTTAAAAGAACTTGGCAATGCGCGACCATTCAGTGCGACTTTGCTCTTCCCAAAAGGTTTGATTTGGCTTATATTGATGCCGAAGGTAAAGAAAAGCAGCCGGTTATGCTGCACAGGGTTTTATTGGGCAGCCTTGAGCGTTTTATCGGCGCGCTTATCGAGCATTACAAAGGAGAGCTGCCTTTATGGTTAAGCCCTTGCCAGGTTTTATTAATCCCGATCAAAGATTCGGTTGTCGAGTATGCCCAGGGAGTAAAGAATAAATTAGAAGAAAATAATATACGCGTAGATATAGATACACGTAATGACACCCTGGATAAGAAAATACGCAACGCCGAATTAAACAAGATTCCTTATTGTTTAATTTTAGGGGAACGTGAAGCGCAGCAGGGAATGGTAAGCGTCCGTAAAAAAGGCAGCGGTAACCAGGGTGCGCTTCTGTTAGATAAATTTATCGAAGAATTAATTAACCAGATTCGGGAACACAGATAAAAAGGGAGGCAGCTATAAAAAAGTTCATTCGCATAAACGACAGGATTATTTCGCCGCAGGTCAGAGTTATCGGACATGACGGTAGCCAGCTGGGTGTAATGTCCGTTCAGAGGGCACTAGAGCTTGCCAATCAACAAGAGTTAGATTTGGTAGAAGTTGCCTCCGCGGCCAATCCGCCGGTTTGCCGGATTGTTGAGTTTAGTAAATTTAGGTATGACCTTGAGAAAAAAGAGCGGGAATCCAAAAAACACCAGAAACAAGGGCGCTTAAAGGAAATCCGCCTCAAGCCGAATATCGATGAGCATGATTATGCAACCAAAGTTAAACAAGCTGTCAGTTTTTTAAAGAAAAAAGATAAAGTTAAAGTAAATCTTTTCTTCCGGGGCAGGCAGATGGAACATCTGGACTTAGGGAGGAAGGTTTTAGATAAATTTATTGTTGATACACAGAGTGATGGGCATGTAGAAAAAATGCCGCAGCTTGAAGGCAGGATTATGTCCTTTATGATTGCTCCAAAATAAGATACAATATAATACCAAAGAGGAGAAAAAATGGGAAAGTTAAAGACGAAACGGGGAGTGGCTAAACGTTTTAAGCTTACTAAAAAAGGAAGGGTTAAATATTCTGGCGGCGGCAAAAGCCATTTAGCTTCATCCAAGAAGACCAAAAAAATAAGAAACCTAAGGAAGCGTAAAACATTGACGGCCGGCAGCAAGGAAGAAAGATTTATTAAGTCTATGCTGCCGTACGGTTAGAAAGAGGTTTTATCTCAAAAGGAGATCAATAATGGCAAAAATTAAACACAGTGTGGCAACGCGTAAAAGAAAGAAGAAGATTTTAAAGCAGGCTAAAGGGTATTGGGGCGATCATAGCACGCAATATCAGCAAGCTAATAGGGTCCTTATGCATGCTCTTAAATATGCTTACCGCGACCGCCGTAATAAAAAACGTGAAATCCGTTCCCTCTGGATTGCACGCATTAATGCGGCATGCAGAGAAGTTGGGACTACTTATAGTGTATTTATGAGCGGGCTTAAGAAGGCAAAGATTAATCTTGACCGTAAGATCTTGGCTGATTTAGCGGTAAAAGACAGCCATGCTTTTAAGAAACTTGCAGAGATAATTAAAAAGTAAAGTTTTAATAGCTGTTAGGTTAGTAAAAGGCTGATTATGTGTTGTCTGCGAATAATCTAACGGGCAAAGGGAGAATTGCTAACGGGATGTATGTAATTATTGTTGGATGCGGGAGAGTTGGGGCACAGCTGGCCAAGCTTCTATCTGCGGAAGGCCACGATGTCGTGGTTATTGATAAATTACGGGAATCATTCATTCGCCTCGGAGATACTTTTAACGGGCTGACAATGGTAGGCAATGGTTTTGATTTGGCCCTTTTAAAGCAGGTGGGGGTTGAAAAGTCCGATGCCTTTTGCGCAGTAACCAACGGAGATAATACCAATTTAATTAGCGCGCAGGTCGCTAAAAAGATTTTCCGTGTCCCCAAAGTCATTGCGCGCGTCTATGACCCGCAGCGCGCACATATTTATGCCGCTCTCGGTTTGGATATAATGAGCGGTACAATGCTTTTATCCGCAATGCTTAGGGATAAAATTATTGAAAGCAGATTCTCCAGCTACCTCATTGAATCCAAAGACCTTGGGGTTATTGAGATTGAAGTAAAAGATAACCTCGCAGGAAAAACTATTCAGGACATAAATATTCCGGGAGACCTTATTGTCGTTGCCCTGCGCAGAATGCAGGTGGTCAGCATACCGGAGACCAGGACTGTTTTAAAAAACAAAGATATCTTAATGGGGGTAGTTAAGGTTTCTAGCCTAAAAGAAATCAGAGAAAAGTTTCAGTTAGGAGAGAAATAAATATGTATATTTTGATTGTTGGCGCAGGCAAGGTGGGGTATTTTTTGGCTAAGCGGCTTTGTCAAGGTAGGCACACGGTAAGCATTGTTGATAAAGACCATCAGACCTGTGAAGAGATTGCCAAGGAATTAAAGGCATTGGTCATAAACGGCGATGCATGCGATCCGAAAATACTGGAAGAAGCGGGGATCATGCGCGCAGATGTATTGGCTGCGGTTACCGGTGACGATGAAGATAACCTGATTATTTGCCAGCTGGCAAAAGAAAAATTTAATCTGCAACGTACTGTCGGGCGCGTAAATAATCCCGATAATGAGTATACCTTTAACGAGCTGGGGATTGATGTCCCGGTTGACTCCACCAAGATTATCGCTAAAATTATTGAAGAAGAGGTTTCTTTCTCCGACTTTGTCAACTTAATGAGTTTTAAACGGGGCAAACTGGCTATTGTGCGCGTGGACCTGCCGACCGACGCCCCGGTGATCAACAAGCAGATAAAAGAGATTGATCTGCCAAAAGATGCGGTGTTAGTTTCTATTCTTAGGGGCGAAGAGGTAATTCTTCCTAAGGGTGATACGGTGCTCAAATCCGGCGATGATGTTATCGCGCTTACTCTAATCGGCAATGAACCGCAGCTTTTGCACCTTTTAGCCGGGAAACTTTAAAACAATGAAATTTAAACCCGCCTTAAATATCATACTCGGTATATCCACAGAAATTTTATATGTTTTTATTATACTGTTGGCAGCGTTTTTGATCTGTCTTGCGGTATATTTTAGGCCATGATTCTTAAGCCCGGAATAGAAGACCTAAAGATCATTGGTTTTTATCTCGGAAAAATAATTTTGGGGTTAGCTTTTACTATGGTGATCCCGATTTTAATGGCCTTTTGTTTTAAAGAAGTAAACCCTGCCTTAGATTTTATAATCGCTATCGAAATATCGGTTTTATTAGGCCTGCTTCTGATAAAGATTTGCCATACGGATAAAGATTTGAATTGGATGCAGGGGATGATCGTGGTTAGCCTATCCTGGATTATAGCGATGGTCTTGGGCGCCATACCGTTATATTTAAGCGGGCATTGGAAATCTTTTCTTGATGCATGCTTTGATGCAATGAGCGGGTTTGCTACTACAGGCCTTACCTTGGTGCAGGATTTGGATCATATGTCCTACACGCATAATCTTTGGCGGCATTTAATTATGTTTTTAGGGGGCCAAGGTATTGTGGTCATCGCGCTCTCATTTTTTGTGCGGGGTTTTTCCGGGGCATTCAAGATGTATGTCGGCGAGGCCCGCGAGGAAAAGATCATGCCCAACGTAATTCATACCTCTCGTTTTATCTGGATGGTGAGCATCGTTTACCTGATTTTAGGTACGCTCGCTTTGGGCATAACCGGGATTTGTAACGGCATGAAGCCGGTAAACTCGTTTTTTCACGGAGCCTGTATTTTTATGGCTGCTTTTGATACCGGAGGGTTTAGCCCTCAATCGCAGAGCATGCTTTATTATCATAGCCCGGTATACGAGATTATTACTATAATTATTATAGTTTTAGGGGCGCTTAATTTTAAGATGCATTACCATTTGTGGACGGGAAATCGCAAAGAAATATTTAGAGATATTGAAACTGTTACTTTTTTTTCCACGATTACCGCTACATTTGCTATTGTCGCTGTAGGTCTGGCACAGATTGGCAGTTATCCTTCGGTGTTTGTGCTTTTCCGCAAGGGTTTTTATCAGTTAATTTCCGCACATACCGGGACCGGCTTCCAGACAATTTATGCGCAACAATTCTTTTCAGACTGGAACCCCTTGGCACTAACCGGGGTAATTATGGCCATGGCTTTAGGAGGCGCGGTATGTTCGACTACCGGGGCGATAAAAATGTTGCGTATCGGCATAATTTTAAAAGCCATCAAAGAAGACGTAAAAAGGATTATTATGCCTGAGCGGGCGGTAATTGCCGAAAAGTTCCATCATATAAAAGAGGTATTTTTGGAAGATAAAATAGTGCGGGGAGCGTTAATTATTACCTTATTCTATATAATTTTATATGGATTAGGCGCCCTTGTGGGGATGTTTTACGGCAATTCTTTTTTGGAGTCGCTGTTTGAGTCGACTTCAGCGGCAGCTAATGTTGGATTATCCTGCGGGATTACCCATGCCGCCATGCCCGCGGTTTTAAAAATTACTTATATAATACAGATGTGGGCAGGCCGTTTGGAATTTATGTCGGTATTTACGATCCTCGGGTTTTTATATGCCGTACTTAAAGGAAAATGAAAAATAAGCTTAAGTCTATTCCGATAATTCTACTTTTTATTTTTACTTTTTTTATGCCGGCTTGTTTTGCAAGCGGGATAAATAGTGGCGAATTGATCAAAAATGCCAAGCAGTATGACGGAAAATTAGTCACATATTCAGGCGAGGTCATCGGAGATGTCATGCTGCGTGGAAAATTTGCTTGGGTCAACATTAGCGACGGAGACAATGCGATCGGCGTTTGGATGAGTGCGGATTTAGCAAAAGATATAAAGTTTTCCGGGAGCTATAGGTCCAAAGGCGATAATTACGAAGTGGTTGGGACATTCCATCGTTTTTGCCTTCAGCATGGCGGGGACATGGATATTCACGCCCAGGCAATACGCAAGATCGCATCCGGACGGGCTCTTAACCAAAGACTGAATATTGATAAAAAGAATTTAAGCATTATTTTGTTGGGGATACTATTTTCAATATGGATATTAACCTTATTCAAGAAAAAATCGAAAATGAGTTAGCCGGCGTTATTTCGCCGCAGGCTTTAGAGGAAGTACGCGTTAAATACCTTGGCAGGAAGGGCCTGATTGCCGAGTTGACCGGTTCCATCCCCATGCTCCCCATTGATAAAAGAGGGGGTTTTGGCAAAGAAGTTAACGCTTTAAAAATCAAAGTGCTTAATTTGATAGAGGAAAAGGAAAGGTCGCTTAAAAATCAAGATAGCGCGGCCAAAAAAAATAATATAGATATTGGAATGCCGGGTATTGCACAGAGGCCCGGAAGCCTGCATCCGATTACCCACATTATCGATGAAATATGCACTATATTTAACCGTATGGGTTTTTCCGTGCTCGAGGGGCCGGAGGTTGAAACAGAATATAATAACTTTACCGGTTTAAACATTCCGCTAGACCATCCTTCGCGCGATGCCTTCGACACCTTTTATTTAAAAAAATATGCTAAGTCCCTCTTGCGCAGCCATACCTCTCCGGTGCAGGTGCGTGCGATGAAAACGGCTAAGCCGCCGCTGGCGATAATAGTTCCCGGCAGGGTATACCGGCCTGATGCGGTTGATGCCAGCCATCTTTTTATGTTTCATCAGATTGAAGGGATTTTAGTCGATAGAAATATAAAGTTTTCCGATTTAAAGGGGACCTTGGAGATGTTTACTAAAAATGTTTTTGGCAAAGATATCAAAATGCGTTTTAGGCCGCATTTTTTCCCTTTTACCGAGCCATCGGCGGAGGTGGATATATCTTGCATTATCTGCTGTGGTAAGGGGTGTTCTGTCTGCGGCAGAAAAGGCTGGCTGGAAATACTCGGAGCAGGGATGATTCATCCTAACGTTTTTAAGCATGTAGGGTATGATGCCAAGAAGTATACGGGTTTTGCTTTTGGCATGGGGATCGAAAGGATTGCCATGTTAAAGTACGGCATCAATGATATTAGGCTGTTTTTCGAGAATGACCTGAGATTTTTAAAACAATTCTAACCCGGCTCCTTTAGAATATTTATTTTAAAAGGTGAAGGGTGTAAAATTATGAACAATAAGAAGGTGCTGGATGAAAATTACCTATAATTGGTTAAAAGATTTTATTGATTTAAAAGTCCCTCCTTTTGAGCTGGCAGAAAAGCTGACTATGGCAGGATTAGAAGTTGTTTCGCTCAAAGAGTCAGGAGGAGATTTTATCTTTGAAATTGAGATAACCTCCAATCGTCCTGACTGGCTGAGTATTGAGGGGATTGCCCGCGAGGTCAGTGCTATCTGCGGTGGAACGCTTAAAACAAAAACCCCTAAAGAATTAAAATTTAAAAATAAAGGAATTTTATCTGTGCCGCTTCTGGTTTCGAATAAAAAGGATTGTCCATTTTACAGCGGCAGGGTAATTTGCGGCGTTAAAGTCGGTCCCTCGCCAGGGTGGCTTAAAAAGAGGCTGGAGCTTTTAGGTTGCCGCAGTGTAAATAACATTGTTGATATAACTAATTACATTTTATTTGAATTAGGACAACCCCTGCATGCCTTTGATTTAGATAAGATAGAAGGCCCCCAGATTTGCGTCCGCCGCGCTATGGCCAACGAAAAGATTATTACTATCGACGGAAAAGAGCAGCTGCTTGACCCCGAAATTCTTGTAATCGCGGATAAAAATAAACCGGTAGCCATTGCCGGAATTATGGGAGGCAGGGAGGCAGAGGTGGCTATTGGTACACGCAATATTCTGCTTGAATCTGCAGTATTTAATCCGGTGCTCCTGCGCCGGGGCAGGCAAAAATTAGGTTTGCAATCAGAGTCAGTATATAGGTTTGAAAGAGGAGTATCTTTAAGCGGGGCGGCCAGGGCTTCTTTTATCGCCAGCGATTTAATTCTGAGCCTAGCGTCCGGAAACCCTTGCGGATACAAAAGTTTAGGCTCCTTAAAAACAGCCGATCGTTTGATCAATTTAGATCCCGCCTATGTAAAGAGGGTACTGGGGGGAGCGATCCCGGCTGTGAAGATGAAACAGATTTTAAACAAATTAGGCCTGGTGGTAAAAGTTAAAGCGAAACAAATTTTATCGGTAAAAGTGCCTGACTTTAGGCAGGACCTTAAATTGCCGGTAGATTTGGTCGAAGAAATCGCCCGGATTTATGGTTATGAGAAAATTGCACAGAGTACCCCTGCGGTAGTACCGCAAGAAAAACTGCTTAGTAAACGGGATATTACCTGTGCCATAAAAAATTTGTTATCCGGTTTAGGTTTACATGAAGTCATTACCTATAGTTTGATTGATCGCGCCTTGCTTGCAAAAACCGGGATCAAAACTGATTCGGAGGTAGTTGAAATTTTAAATCCCTTGAGTTGTGAACAAGAGGTTTTACGCCCGTCTCTTTTGCCCAGCCTTATTCGTTGCGTTGCGTTTAATTTAAATCAGCAAATTGATTATGTGAATATTTTTGAAATTGCCAATGTTTTTTTAGCAAGGCCTCATTCTGTAGAAGAAGAACCTGTTTTGGCAATAGCCTTATGCGGGGTACATTCATTTTTATCAAAGCAGGGTTTAGTCAAAGACGATATCAATATTTTACATTTAAAGGGTATTTTAGAGGCCTTGTTTAATAAGCTCAAAGTCAAAGATTTTAATTTTACCCCCCAAGATGACGGTAAAATAAGTATTCTTCTGGGGCAGAAACAGGCAGGTTTTATGCTGGAGTTAAGCCGGCAGGCATTAGATAGCGTCGATATTAAAAACAGGCAGGTTGTCCTGGCAGAGGTTAATTTAAAACAATTATTCGGATGCATAGGTTTTGAAAAGAAATTTGCAAGCCTTCCAAAATATCCTGCGATTACAAGAGACATAAGTTTTGTAATCAAACAGGACATAGCAGTGAGAGATTTGCTTATAGCTATAGAGGAAAAAGGCGCTCCGTTGTTGCGCTCGGCGAAAATTGCAGATTATTATCAGGGGAAACAAATACCCGCGGGCTTTATCGGTTTAACCGTATCTTGTGTTTATCGGCTGGATGAACGTACTTTAACCGAAGAAGAGGTTAACCCTTTGCATAATACCGTTTGTTCTTTATTGGAAGAGCGTTTTGGAATAAAATTGCGCTAGGTTGATTTAAGCCGCCAGGGTTGATTCCCCATTAAATATGTGCTATACTTTTTATAGAATAAAACAGCTCTTTTAGATATCCCTGCGGTGCACGTTGGAAACCTGATAATTGTTGAACCAACACTTTTTTTCAGGGAGCCCATAATCGCTTGACGCCTTGGCGTAAAGTGTAGGGCACCCACCTGAAACCAAATCGGTTCAGACTATCTCTCCAACGGCACTCTTGCGGGGATTTTTTATTATGGACCTATTTACAGAGCAAACTTTAGACAATCAAAATAAAAACCTGCCTTTAGCAGTACGCATGCGCCCGATTAAGCTCGATGAGTTATTGGGGCAGGACCATATATTAGGGAAAACTAAACTATTACGCCGGGCCATCGAAGCTGACCGTTTGAATTCACTTATTCTTTTTGGGCCGCCCGGAACAGGTAAGACATCTTTAGCATGGTGTATTGCCAATGTTACCAAGGCGCATTATGTAGCGATAAACGCGACCACCTCTTGCGTTGAAGAGTTAAGAAAAATTATCCTGCAGTCTAAATTAAGGGCAAAGGAGGACGGTAAAAGGACCATTCTTTTTATCGACGAGATTCATCGTTTTAATAAAGCACAACAGGACGTACTTTTACCCGATGTTGAAGAAGGGCGCCTAATTTTAATCGGCGCCACGGTGCATAACCCGTATTTTTCGCTTACCTCGGCTTTGCTTTCCCGTTCAATTGTCTGCGAATTAAAGGAACTTCAAGTCTCCGAACTGCAGCGTATCATTAATAATGCCTTAAAAGATAAAGAGAGAGGGTTGGGTAATTTTAAAGTTAAGTTGGAGAAAAAAGCTTTAAATTTTCTTGCTAAAATCTGTCAGGGCGATGCGCGCCGCGCCCTGTCCGCTTTGGAACTAGGGGTTTTAACTACCCCGGAGTCCAAAGATGGTTATATCAACTTTGATTTAGGGATTGCCCAGGAATCAATCCAGAAAAAAGCAGTAGTTTATGACCGCGATGAGGACGGCCATTATGATACGGCTTCAGCTTTTATCAAATCAATGCGCGGCAGCGATCCTGACGCAGCAATTTACTGGATGGCCAAAATGCTCTATGCCGGAGAGGAAGCGCGATTCATCGCCCGCAGGGTTTGTATTTTGGCTGCCGAGGACGTGGGTAATGCCGATCCGCTGGCTTTAGTATTAGCAAATGCGGCTTTACAGGTTTCCGAGTTTGTGGGTATGCCCGAAGCCAGGATTCCTCTGGCTCAGGCAGTAATTTATGTTTCTTGTGCTTTTAAGTCCAATGCCAGCTATTTAGCTATTGAAAGAGCTACGCAGGATATTAAAGAAAATAAAGTTCAAGAAGTTCCTGACCACCTTAAAAGTACCTCTTATAGCGCAGCAGAGAAGCTGGGCCATGGCATAGGGTATAAATACAGCCATGATTACCCGGAGCATTTTGTAAAACAAAAATATACGCGCAAAAAAGTGCTATACTATGAACCGACAGATTTGGGCCATGAGGCTAAGATTAAAGAACGCCTGGAAAAGCTGCGTTTTCTTTCCTCTAAAGATAAAAGTACCGGAACGGGCTGTACCGCAAAGAAAGGGCCGTTAAAATGATAATACTCATGTTAATGCTTGCGGTTATTGGCGTAGGTATGGTTATTTTTGCCGTTTTTGAAATATTTGTATCTGGTAAGCCCGGAATGAAAAATAAGATAAACAATCTGGGCGAGCAGGCTCCCGTTGTGCTTCCTCAAACTGATTACGGGAAAGAACAAAAAATACAACGCTTAGAAAGCCGCGTACTTGATTTAGAGAGCCAGGTTCAGAAAAGTCAAGCCGAATATGCCAAGGAGGAAACTGCTTTTAAGCAGGCTAAAGAAAACGAATCAAAGCTGCTTGAGGAGTTAAGGCGCAGGGATGAATGGCTGGCTAAAGCCGAAGCGGAGCTGGCTAAAATAAAATTAGAGAATTCGGATTTGACCAATAAATTTATTGCAAAAGAAAAAGAATTAGAAGCAGAGTTTACTAATAATGTAAATTTAACGCGCGCGCTCAATGAAATGAAAACATCTCTTACCGACAAAGAAATGGGCTCCAAGCTTAAAGAAGACCAGTTGCAGGCGCAGAAACATCAGATTGAAGAGCAACTAAAAAAGCTTAAGGAACAGGCAACAGCTATTGCCGAATTTCATAAAAAAGAAAAAATTAGTGAGTGGGTGCCTAAGGCCGAGTTTAATAAATTAAACGAAGAATACTCTGAATTAGAAAAAGAACTTGAGGCCTCTCAGGATAGGTTAAAGAGTTTTGCCGAAGAGATTGCGCATTTTCGTAAAGCGGAGAAGAAAATACTCCCTGATGCAGAGACAAAACCCGAAGGGCCAAAAGCAACAGCTCCGGTGACGGACGGGGAAGCGGATGCCTCAGATGAAGGCAAAATTATAAACCAGGCGCCTGAAGAGGAAGAAACTAAGCCCGAAGAGATAAAACAGGAAGATGTAAAAATTGCTCCAGAGGAGCCAGCGCCTAAAGAAAATAAGCAGGGAAAAGTTATTCCGGAAGAAGATAGCTTGCTGCCGGATAATACAGAAAAGACAGAAAGTAAAAATCAGGAAGAAGAAAAGGGCGGGTAGAAGATTATGAGAAGAAAGATGTTTGTTTGGTCGCTAATTTTTTGTTTCATATTTTACTACGGGGGGAGCTTTGCTATGGAAGACACAATTGTGGTGATGGAAACGAATCAGGGAGAAATTGAGATTAAACTACGGCCTGATATCGCGCCCAAGACTTGTGAGAATTTTACTAAACTGGCAGAAAAAGGCTATTATGACGGTTTAATTTTTCATCGGGTGATTAAGGGGTTTATGGTACAGGGGGGAGACCCGACGGGAACTGGAAGGGGCGGAGAATCGGTTTGGGGCGCTCCTTTTGAAGACGAAGTAACCCCTGTAGCAAAATTTGACGGACCGGGTATTTTAGCTATGGCAAATGCCGGCCCAAATACAAATGGAAGCCAGTTTTTTATTACCTGTGCAGCGACGCCTTGGTTGAATATGCGCCATACAATATTCGGAGAGGTTATTTCCGGTTTGGATGTAGTGCAAAAAATCGAAAATACTCCGGTTGGCGCAGGGGACCGGCCGCTTACGGAACAAAAGATTCTGCGGGTATATTATAAATCCAAGCCTTAAAATATCCCTAAATAGGCCTCGTTAAAATAAGGCATAAGAACAGGTTTTTTGCGCTACCTTTAGTCCTCCATTCCTCGTTTAGTTAACAAAAAGGTTGCCCAAATAGCACTATATCTACAAAAAACATGCAAAAAATAAATTATCAGAAAGAATTAAATTCTGCACAGCTTAAGGCAGTTGAGTCCGTTAAAGGCCCGCATCTGGTTATTGCCGGAGCAGGTAGCGGGAAAACGCGTGTTTTGGTGCATCGGGTTGCCTATCTGGTTGAGCAAGGGGTTAAGCCGGAGCAGATCCTGCTGCTTACTTTTACGCGCAGGGCAGCCGAGGAGATGCTGCGCCGCGCAAGCCTGCTTTTGGATGAGCGTTGCAAAAATGTTTCCGGAGGCACATTCCATTCCTTTGCCAACATGGTCTTAAGAAAATACGCCAAATTTTTAGAAATCAGCAACAATTTTACTATTCTTGACCAAGCTGATGCCGAGGACGCGGTTAATTTAGTGCGCACGCAGCTGGGTTTTCATAAAACAGACAAGCGCTTCCCGCGCAAGCACGCCCTCTTAGAGGCAATCTCTAAAAGCGTGAATAAATCCGAAGAAATTAGAGATGTGCTTTATGATGAATACCCTCAATTTATGGAATTTACCAAAGAGGTTGAGAAAATCCGCGACGAATATAACAAATATAAACGCCAAAAATCGCTTCTAGACTATGATGACCTGCTGGTTTTCTTAAAAAACCTGTTAAGTAAAAACGAAGATATCCGCCTGAACATATCCTCTAAATATAAATACATTATGGTGGATGAATATCAGGATACGAATAAACTCCAGGCGCACATTGCCTGCCTTTTAGCTGCAGATCATGCCAATATTATGGTGGTTGGCGATGATGCCCAGAGTATTTATTCTTTCCGGGGCGCGAATTTCAAGAATATTATCGACTTTCCAAAGATTTTCAAAGGAACCAAGATCATCACTCTGGAAGAGAATTATCGTTCTACCCAGCCGATTTTAAACCTGACCAATGCGGTTATCGCCCGGGCAAAAGAAAAATTTGAAAAGAACCTTTATACTAAGAAAAAAGACGGCAATACTCCGATTTTTATTGATTGTCCCGACGAGAATTCGCAGTCTGTTTTTGTAGCAGAAAAAATATTAGAATTGCGCGAAGAAGGGGTAGCCTTAAGCGATATCGCAGTGCTTTTTCGTTCAGGCTGGCACTCTAATGATCTAGAGATTGAACTTGCCAGCAGGAATATCCCTTTTGCAAAATACGGCGGAAATAAATTTGTAGAAGCAGCGCACATAAAAGATGTGGTCAGCTATTTACGTATTGCCTATAACAGGGCTGATCAAGTTAGCTGGCTGCGCGCCCTTTTGTTAATTCCCAGAATAGGCCCAAGGACCGCCTCAAGAATCATAGAAGCGATTGTAGATAATTCCAAGCTTCAAGAGCTTTTAGCTAAGAGCCAAGAGGTTAAAGAGATGTTTGAGTTATTAAAAGATGTAGATTGCCAGAAGCATGCGCCGGCTAAAATTATCGAAAAATTCCTTAAATTTTATCAGCCTCTGCTTAAAATAAAATATGATGATTTTAATAAGCGCCTCGCCGACTTGGATTCATTATTAAGGATTGCCGAGCGGTATAAATCAGTCGAGCAGTTTTTAGTAGATATAGCTTTAGAGCCACCGGAAAGAATGATTGTTGAGCCGGGTAGAAAAGACAGGTTTGATACGCCGCTTACCCTGTCAACAATACATTCGGCAAAAGGCCTGGAATGGCATACGGTATTTTTAATCTATGTTGCTGAAGGGCACCTGCCTTCATACTTGTCCCTAGAGACCGAGGATGAGGTGGAAGAGGAGCGTAGACTATTTTACGTCGCCTCTACGCGCGCCAAAGTAAATTTATTTCTACTAAAGCCGCATGTAGACCGCTCTGCCCGAAGTTTTATGGATGGGGGAGGTTCGGTATTTACGCAGGTTTCGCGTTTCTTAGAAGACGGCGGTTTGCTTAAAAAGTTTGTAGATGTCCAGAGCGCAGGCGTCGATGAATTTGCAGATGCGGAGTTAGAAGATATAATCGGTGAAAAAAGAACCAGGAATAAGGCTTTTTTTGAGACTATGGAAGAATATTTTCGCGATGAATAAAAATTGTAAGAAAACCGCCATTTAACTGTTAGGTACCAGGCTTTAGTTTTTAGGAAACCAGTTCAATGAGGCCTGTAAGCCAAGAGCTATGAGCTTTTATCTTGAGATAGGCATGAAATTGTGATAAAATTTTTATAATGATTATCAGTCAAAAGAAGCCACAAGAAGAATTATTGCTTAGCCTTAAAGGATATAAAAAGATATTCTTAGTGGGTTGCGGCGAGTGCGCGACAGCTTGTAAGAGCGGCGGAGAGCCTGAAGTTCTTAAAATGAAAGAGGACCTTGAGTCTGCCGGTAAAATCATTACCGGATATTGCATACCTTCTGCCCCCTGCATAGCAGCTAAGCTTAAAACTGAAACAGCTAAAAACATAAAGGCATTAAGCCAGTCAGAAGCAGTTTTGGTTTTGGCCTGCGGGTTAGGTGTCCAGTCCTTTAAGGAAAATGACCGCTTGAATTTGCCAGTATTTAGCGCCTGCGATACTTTGTTCGGAGCGGTAATGGACGCCCGGGGTAATTTTTTTGAGAAATGTTCAATGTGCGCAGAGTGCGTCCTTGATGAAACCGCGGGCATTTGCCCGATTACGCTTTGCCCTAAGGGGCTGCTTAACGGGCCGTGCGGCGGAGTAAATAAGGGAAAATGCGAAGTAGACAACGAGAGAGATTGTGCCTGGGTGCTCATATATAAAGAGTTAGAAAAAAATAAACGGTTAGAGTCGTTAAAAGAAATACGTGGTCCCAAAGATTTCAGAAAAACAACCAAACCGCACAAATTAATAATGAGGTAATATGGCAGGCCAACACCCTTATAGCGAAAAAGTTATGGATCATTTTACTAATCCGCGCAATGTCGGAGAAATTGCTGATGCCAGCGGGATAGGAACCGTTGGAAATCCTGTGTGTGGCGACGTAATGAAGATGTATTTAAAAATAGATAATGAAATAATCACGGACGTTAAATTCAAAACTTTTGGCTGTGGCGCAGCTGTTGCAACTAGCTCCATGGTTACAGAGATGGTTAAGGGAAAGTCGATTCCTGAAGCATTAAAGATTACTAATAAGGCGGTTGCCGAAGCTTTGGGCGGGCTGCCACCGGTGAAAATGCATTGTTCGGTTCTTGCCGAAGAAGCCTTACGTTCGGCTTTAAAAGATTATTATAAAAAGCAAGGTAAAGCTATCCCGTTTGAAGACAAGGAACATACTCATGAAGGGGAAACTTGTTTGTAAGGCCAGTTATGTTGACAAAGGATCAAATACGTAGTAAAATTCTTATAAGATTAAAAACTCAGAAGGAGGAAGACCGAAGCCGGAAAAGTACACTGATCAAAGATGAACTTTTAAGGAATAAGGTTTTTAGAAAAGCGAAGATTGTGATGTTCTACGTCGCTTTTGGCGGAGAAGTAAATACTAAAGCAATGATTAGGGAAGCACAAGAAGCTGGCAAACTTATTTGCGTGCCAGTTTACAGAAAAGATAAAGAAACTATGCAGCCAGCTATATTTGAAGATCATGCTAAATTAAAAAAAGGGCCTTATGGCGTTTTAGAACCCGTAACAGAATTTTTTATTAAGCCAGATGACCTGGATCTTATTATCGTCCCCGGGCTCGCATTTGATAGAGAAGGAAGGCGCCTGGGGCGCGGTAAAGGCTGTTATGACCGTTTCTTGAATACACTTTCTGAAAACACATCTTCTATAGGCCTGGCCTTTGATTTCCAGGTTTTGCCCCTAGTCCCCACCGCCAAACACGATGTGAGTGTCAATCACGTTATCTTCTCTTAAATACTCCCAGAGCTTAACAGCAAGGTTAACACGGAGGAAGAGAAATGATTCTTAATATATTAGTGCTTGTATTCACCGCTTTAGCTTGCGGCTACAGTGGTTATTTTTTAAGAAAATATATCGCTGAGAAAAAACTAAAAAGCGCAGAAGCCGAAGCAGAGCATATTTTAGAGGTAGCGAAGAAAGAGGTCCTGGATAAACGCCGTGAAGCAGAGCTTGAGGCCA
Organism: Candidatus Omnitrophota bacterium; assembly: GCA_028712175.1. Lineage (GTDB taxonomy): Bacteria > Omnitrophota > Gorgyraeia > Gygaellales > Profunditerraquicolaceae > UBA6249. The sequence goes on from JAQTQQ010000001.1 coordinate 87,912, forward strand.
AGGACCTTCTTTACCGTATGCGCCAGGATTTTGAACGTGAAGTCAAAGACCGTAAGGTTGAGATTGGAAACCTTGAAAAGAGACTATCGCAAAAAGAAGAAAATATCGACCGCAGGATAGATCTTTTAGAAAAGAAGGAAAAGGAGATCGATCTGCGTAATGACGGCCTTAAAAAACAAGAAGAGTCTTTAAAGTTAAAAGATAATCAGCTGCATGCCTTAGTCAGCGAAGAGAAAGAAAGGCTGCAGAAGATTTCTTCTTTGTCGGCCGAAGAGGCAAAGCAGATCCTCCTGGCCCGCCTTAACGAAGAATTAAATAATGAAAAAGCAGTATTTATCAGGCGTCAGGAAGAAGAGGTGCGTAATATTGCGGATAAGAAAGCCCGCGAGATTTTGAGCCTGGCTATCCAGCGCTGCGCAGCAGAGCATACTGTGGAATCAACTGTTAGCGTCGTGACCCTGCCTAACGATGAAATGAAGGGCAGGATTATTGGTAGGGAAGGCAGGAATATCCGTGCGCTGGAGATGGCAACCGGAGTCGATGTCATTATTGATGATACCCCCGGGGCGGTTACTTTGTCGGGATTTGATGCAGTGCGCCGGGAAATCGCACGATTAAGTTTGGAGAAACTTATTTCCGACGGAAGGATACACCCGGGTAGAATCGAAGAAATTGTGGAAAAAACAAAAAAAGAAATGGATGAGAAGATCAAAGAAGAGGGTGAGCGGGCAGCTTTTGAAGCGGGGGTCAACGGGCTCCACCCTGAAATAATTAAGTTATTGGGCCGGCTTAAGTACCGCACCAGTTATGGCCAGAATGCTTTACAGCATTCAAAAGAAGTTTCGTTCTTATTAGGGATAATGGCTTCGGAGTTAGGGCTTGATTTCAAATTAGGCCGCAGGATTGGACTCTTGCATGATATCGGTAAAGCCGTTGACCACCAGGTAGAAGGCACTCATGCTAAACTTGGAGCGGACCTGGCGAAAAAATACAATGAAAGCACCGAGGTTGTCTCGGCGATTGAGTCGCACCATGAAGAAGCCCAGCCCCAAAGTTTTTATGCGGTCTTAGCCGTAGCTGCCGATGCGGTAAGCGCAGCACGCCCCGGGGCCAGAAGGGAGACGCTTGAGGTATATGTTAAGCGCCTTGATAAATTAGAATCAATCGCGAACCTTTTTAAAGGAGTAGAAAAATCATTTGCTATTCAGGCAGGCCGTGAAATTCGCGTGATTGTGCAGCCGGAAAAAATAAATGATAATGAAGCCGTTACAATGTGCAGGGATATACGTAAAAAAATTGAAGAGGGGATGGAGTATCCCGGACAGATAAAAGTTACGGTAATCCGCGAAATGCGTACCATTGAATATGCCAAATAGTCGATAGTCTATAGCCTATGGCCGGTAGCCCAAATCTTTTACTTATCGTCCATCGACTATCGTCCATCGACCCAAAACTATGAATATATTATTTATCGGAGATATCGTCGGCGCACCCGGAAGGGAAGCAATTAAAAAATTAGTCCAGCCGTTAAGGCAGGAGTACAGCGTAGATTTTGTTATTGCTAATGGTGAAAATTCCTCCGGCGGCTCAGGGATTACCCAAAAGGTTGCAAGCGAGTTGTTTGCTTCGGGCGCGGATGTCCTTACCTCCGGAGACCATATCTGGAAAAGGCCTGAGATTTTTGAACTGATTAACCGTGAGGAAAGAATCCTTAGGCCGTTAAACTTTCCAAGCGGCGCACCCGGACGCGGGGCCGCTGTTTTTAAAACCAAAAACGCAGGCAAGGTCGGAGTAGTTAACGTTAACGGCCGGGTATTTATGGATGCTCTTGAGTGTCCCTTTAAAACCGCGCTTAGCGCCTGCGAGAAACTGGCGGAAGAAACTAAAATTATCATATTGGATATACATGCGGAAGCTACTTCTGAAAAGGTGGCTTTAGGCTGGTACTTGGATGGTAAAGTTTCTGCTATTTTTGGTACGCATACGCATATTCAGACTGCCGATGAGAAAATACTGCCTAAAGGCACTGCCTATATAACTGACGTAGGCATGACCGGGCCGTATGATTCGGTCATCGGCAGAAGAAAAGAAGACGTGCTTACCCGTTTTTTAAGTTCTATTCCTGTTAAATTTGAAGTTGCCGAAGGGGATGTCCAGTTGCATGGGGCACTTGTCGAGATAGATGAGAACACGGGTCGTGCCCTCTCAATTCTTAGAATACAAAAAAAGCTATAGCTTAGAATGAAAAAAGAAAGATAATTATGAGATATCGAATTTTATTATACTGCATCTCTTTAATATTCTCTTTAAATATTCCCTGCCTTGCTCAGACCCCCGAGGAGTTGGAATATAGATTAGACCTTAATTCCCCCACAGTCAGCATCCCCAGAATATATAAACCAAGCATTGATTTAAGCGGCAGAGGAATGCATCGCGATGTAACTAAACCGCAGACATTGGCGGCGAAAGCTGCTTTGGATAATTGGCAGGCAGATTTGGGTTTTGGTAATTTTTACCGTATTCAATACAACCTCTGGGAGATCCAGCAATTAGCTAATGATAAGCCTACGCAGGGAAAACTTCTAGAGAGTTCTTATGAAGAAATTATTAAGAAAATAAGCGACAGCGGCGGAACAGTCATCCTTGATTTATTCGGTACGCCAGACGGAATGGGGAGGGTCCTGGATAAAAACAGCCCTCCGCATAATTTGAAAGCTTATAAAGAGCTTGTCAAAAGTACGATCCGTAAATTAAGCTGCGAAAAGAAATATAATGTCTGGTATGAAGTGTGGAATGCCCCGGACGAAGAGGATTTCTTTTTAGGCCAGAGGTCGGAGTATCTTGGTCTATACCGTATTGTCGGGGAAGCGGTAAAAGAATTACGCCAGGAGGCTAAAATGCACATACCTTTGGGCGGCCCTTCTGTAAGCAGCTGGTTTAGGAACATTGAGCCCAATAATATGCTTTCTCCCGAACGCTCCCTGATTTATGAGCTGATAAAATATTGTTATAGTTACCGGCTCCCTTTGGATTTTATTTCATGGCATGCCTATTCAAGCGACCCGCAGGAGGAAAAACAGGATACTATTTACAATAAGCCTCCCGCTAAACTTATCCGGGAATGGTTAAGCTATTTTCGTTTTGACAAAAATATTCCTCTCGTAATTGATGAATGGAATTTCGACGGCCCGGCTAATATATTATCGGAAAGGGGCAAGAATGCTTATATTGCCGCCAGTTATATTCCCGCCAGGCTTAAGCATATGTACGAGGCAAAAATAGATTACCAAACTTATTTTTGCCTTGAAGATTTCGGGGGCAACAAAGCCGGGGCAAATAGAAATCTTGGTGTTTTCTCTTTTGATATCCTGCGGCCGGATTCTAAAAGTTACGCTAAGGCAGGTTATAATGTTTTTCGGATGCTCGGGCTGCTGGGGCAGGAGTTATTTACTACCGGGATTAGCGATGAGTTTGTTGGCGTAATTGCCACAAAGAGCCAGGAGTATTACGCAATACTTATTTATAATTACATAGACCCGCAGGCAGCGATGAATTATTTATCCCGCAATATAGTGTATCTTAATAGTGCAGAACGAAAGGCGGTTCTTAATATAATTAAATCGGATAGAATGGAAAAAATCATTTCCGGCACTTTGGATATAGCGCCTTTGCGCCTTAGCGCTAAGTCTAAAGGTATGTTTAGCCGTGCAGTTGATTTAAATTCCCTGGTGAAAAGATTTTCAAAGGAAAAACGCAAAATAAAGGTTTCTCTTAAAGGGCCAAAAGATATCTATCTTCTTACTAGGTATACGGTTGATAGTAATTGTAGCCGTGATTGCGAATTTAAGCCGGCGCCTGAGAAAGAAGTAGATTTTAGTCAGGGTTATAATGAAAGCATTGAGCTTAGCCCTTATTCTGTGCAGCTTTTGGTTTTTAAGAAGAAACCACATGTAATTGAG
>JAQTQQ010000001.1:91970-171864 GCA_028712175.1 Candidatus Omnitrophota bacterium
CAGAATCAAAGGTTGAGGCAAAACCCGAAATAAAGCCAGAGGCTAAGGCTATTCTTAAAGAGGATAAGGGTGCAGAAAGCAAATAGGCATATTTACACTGTATCTGAAATTACTCAGGCGATTAAGGGATTACTTGAGAGTAGTATCGGGGAAATTTGGCTTGAAGGTGAAATTTCTAATTTTAAAGCTGCCGCTAGCGGGCATTTTTACTTTTCGCTTAAAGATCAAAATTCGATAATTCTGGCAGCGATGTTTGCCGGCGCAAATAAGGGGTTAAAGTTTAAACTTGAGGATGGCCTAGCGGTTATTTGTTTTGGTAAGGTCGATGTTTACGGGCCGCGCGGCCAGTATCAGATTATCGTCGAACAAATTGAACCAAAAGGCCTTGGCGCACGGCAGCTGGCCTTTGAGCAATTAAAGAAAAAGTTAGCCCAGGAGGGGCTGTTTGACCTGGGCCATAAAAGGCCGTTACCCCAGATGCCTTTTTCCGCCGGCATAGTTACTTCTGTTAAAGGCGCCGCAGTGCGCGATATTATGCAAATCCTTAAAAAAGGTGCGCCCTGCGTAGACCTAGTTTTACGTTCTGTGCGCGTGCAAGGGGAAACTGCCGCCGTTGAAATTGCCCAAGCCATAGAGGATTTAAATAATTTTGGCAAACTGGATTTAATTATTGTCAGCCGCGGCGGGGGAAGTACAGAGGACCTTTGGTCATTTAACGAAGAGATCGTTGCCCGCGCAATTTATAATTCTAAACTTCCGGTAGTATCTGCGGTAGGCCATCAGATTAATACTACTTTATCGGATCTGGTTGCAGATGTCTTTGTAGAAACTCCGTCGGCTGCTGCAAAAATCATCGTTGATAAAAAAAATGCTTTAATCGCTCAACTTGCCGGTTTTAAACATGAGCTCGATTTTTCCATGAATAACACAATAAGTGATTTAGAGAACAGGCTTACCGCTTTTACGCATATGCTAAAAAGCCCGCTTGACCGCCTGCGTGAGAAACAGCAGCAGGCGGATGAATTGTTTGAAGAATTGAATTATAATATGAGGCACCTTCTTGAATTTGCGCTTGAGCGAAGAAATTCATTGGTTCACCGGCTTGAGGCGTTAAGCCCGTTATCTATATTATCGCGCGGGTACAGCTTGAGCATGCTTATTCCCGAAGGCAGAATCGCCAAGGATATCTCCCAAATAAAATTAGGGGATAAAATAAAAACAGTCTTACATAAAGGAGCATTTATCAGCTTAGTCCAGGAGGTTTTTAATGACGAAGGAAAAGCCGGAATTTGAAGAAGATTTGAAAAAACTGCAGAAAATTGTTGAAGAGCTTTCTAGCGGCAAAATAACTTTAGGGGAGTCTCTTAAGAAGTATGAAGAAGGGGTAAAAATCGCCCAGTCTTGTTCATTTGCTTTGGCTGAGGCGCAGCGTAAAGTAGAGCTACTTATGAAAAAAGACGGCAAGCTTGCTTTGGAGAAATTCGATGATTCAGATATCGAAGAAAAATAAAAAATGTTTTTAGAAAGAATAAATTCCCCCGTTGACCTGAAAAAATTAAATGCAGAAGAGCTCTGCGTGCTTGCTCAGGAAATACGTCAAAGGTTAATCGAGGTTGTATCCCGTACCGGAGGACATCTTGCATCAAGTCTGGGGGCGGTAGAATTGATTATTGCCTTGCACTATTGTTTAAATACTCCCAAGGATAAAATTATTTTCGATGTAGGGCATCAAGCATACGCGCATAAAATATTGACCGGCCGTAATTCTCAATTTTCTACCCTTAGGCAATATCAAGGGCTAAGTGGTTTCCCTTCGAAAGACGAATCGGTTTATGACCCTTTTACCAGCGGGCATAGCTCAGACGCAGTTTCTTTGGGTATGGGGCTTGCTTCTGCCAGGGATTTTTTGCCCAAAGAAGAACAGTTTAAAGTTGTATCAGTAATCGGCGACGGCTCTTTAAGCGGAGGGCTTTGTTTTGAAGGTTTAAATAATGCTGGGCACTTAAAAAAAGATATTTTGGTAGTTTTAAATACAAATGAATTAAGCATTGCCCCCAATGTGGGCGCAATCAGCAATTATTTAAATAAAATTATTTCTCTTCCGGTCTATAACCGTTTTCATGAAAACGTAGGGAATTTTTTAAGAAACCGCGTCCCGCGCGGCAACCGCCTGTTAAAACTTATGGCTAAGTTTGAAGAAGGGATAAAAGGATTATTTGTTCCGGGGATGTTATTTGAGGAACTGGGGTTCCGCTATTTTGGCCCTATCGACGGCCATGATTTAAATAAATTAATTCCTACATTAAAGAATATTGCGGAAATTAGAGGCCCCAGAATTTTACATGTAGTAACCAAAAAAGGCAAGGGCTGCCGGTTTGCCGAGAGCGACCCGGTAAAATTTCACGGGGTTGGCTGTTTTAATATAGACACAGGGGAAGCCGAAACCGACAAATCTTCATCAGGCTTGAAAAGTTATACCAATGTATTTAGCGATAAAATTACCAGGTTAGCTGAAACGGATAAAAGGATTGTGGCGATTACTGCGGCTATGCCGGAGGGGACCGGTTTGGATAAATTCCGGGATAAATTCAGCGAAAGATTTTTTGACGTAGGGATTGCCGAGGCTCATGCAGTTTGTTTTGCCGCAGGCCTTGCCAAGCAGGGGTTTAGGCCGGTAGTTGCCGTATACTCAACTTTTCTCCAGCGCGCATACGACCAGATTATCGAGGAAGTTGCATTACAGGCTTTGCCGGTAATATTTGCCATTGACCGGGCTGGGATTGTAGGAGAAGACGGGTTTACGCACCAGGGAATTTTTGATATTGCTTATTTAAGAACTATCCCGGATTTAGTGGTGATGGCGCCTAAGGACGCAAGAGAATTAGAGCAGATGCTGGAGTTTGCTCTAGATTTGAATAAACCGGTGGCCATAAGGTATCCGCGTGCCAATTGCCCCTCTAAAAGTAGTTTGCCGGTTCCTCTGAAATTAGGCAAAGCAGAGCTAATCAGAGAAGGGAAGTATTTTACAATTATCGCTTTAGGGAGTATGGTTTCAGTGGCACAGGAAGCCATGGAAATATTGGATAAAGAAGGAATTCCTGGTTCTTTAATAAACGGCCGGTTTGCCGCGCCGGTTGATATGGAGTTGATTGAAAATGTTTGTGCTAAGACAAAACTTGTTTTTACTGTTGAAGAAGGAATAAAGGATAATGGTTTTGGCAGTGCAGTTGCTCAGGAATTAAACAGCCGCATGGTGCGTTTTGGTTTACCTTCTAAATTCATCCAGCACGGTTCCAGGAGCGTGCTTTTAGAAAAATACGGTTTAACTGCCGCCGGGATTGCTGCTAATATCCGCCGGGCCTTAAAAAATAATGGCTAAGATCATAATTAATCAAGATAGGTGTAAAGGCTGCCTTTTGTGTATAAGCGCCTGCCCTAAGGGGTTGATTAAAAAAAGCGCAAAATTGAATAAAAAGGGTTTGAATTTTGTAGAATTCGACTTTACCGGCGGATGCATTGGTTGCATGCAGTGTGCGGTAATGTGCCCGGATTGCTGTATAGAGGTATATAAATAAATATGCAAAGAAAGAGAATCTTAATTTCCGGTAATGAGGCAATTGCGCAGGGCGCAATTTGCGCCGGTTGTAATTTTTATGCCGGCTATCCGATTACTCCGCAAAACGAAATTATTGCTTATATGTCTAAGTATATGGATAAATCCGGCGGCGTATTTATTCAGGCAGAGTCGGAGATAGCCGCGATTAATATGGTTTATGGGGCTTCCGCCGCAGGGGCGAGGAGCATGACTTCGTCATCAAGTCCGGGAATAAGTTTAAAACAAGAAGGGATATCTTATATTGCCGGTTCGCGGCTTCCCGCGGTTATTGTTAATATCATGCGCGGAGGGCCGGGCTTGGGCAATATTGCGCCTGCGCAATCGGATTATTTTCAGGCTACGCGCGGAGGGGGCCACGGAGATTACCGTTTGATAGTATTTGCTCCGGGATCAGTACAGGAGGCTTATGACCTTACGCAAACCGGATTCAGGCTGGCGGATAAATACCGCATTCCGGTTATGATCTTAGGAGACGGGATTCTCGGCCAGATGATGGAACCAGTAAAACTGACTGCAAAAAAAAATAAAGCCGGCCTTAGAAAGCCCTGGGCGTTATCTGGATGCCGGGGTAGAAAGCCAAATATTGTGAAGTCATTTTTCTTGCGTGAAGGGGCGCTTGAGGAATTTAACATAAGTTTACAGAAAAATTACCAACTTATCAGTAAGAAAGAGGCCCGTTACGAAGGCCTTAATTTGCTCAACGCAAAAGTCATCCTGGTGGCTTACGGAACTATGGCGCGTATTGCTAAAAGCGCTGTTAGTCAATTAAGGGATGCCGAGAAGAAAATAGGATTAATCCGCCCTATCAGCCTTTGGCCGTTTCCGCAAGAGCCTTTTAAAATAAAAAATAAAAAATTAAAATATTTGGTGGTTGAAATGTCATACGGGCAGATGCTTGAAGATGTACAATTAGCAGTTAGCGGCCGGAATCCTGTGGAGTTTCTTGGACGCTCAGGCGGCGGGGTTCCCGGCGAAGAAGAAATCATTAATAAGATTAAAAAAATATTATAATGGAAAAAATATTTACTAAACCCGAATCCTTATATGATGTGCCTACGCATTATTGCCCGGGTTGCGGGCATGGTATTGCGCATAGGCTTATTGCCGAGGTGGTTGATGAGTTAGGTATTAGGGAAAAGACTATCGGTGTTGCTCCGGTAGGCTGCGCCGTGGTTGCCTATGATTACTGGAATTTTGATTGCTCGGAGGCCGCGCACGGCCGCGCGTTGGCAGTCGCTACGGGCATAAAAAGAGTGCGCCCGGAAAACGTAGTTTTTACTTATCAGGGCGATGGAGACCTGGCGGCAATCGGCACAAATGAGACTATCCATGCGGCAAACCGCGGGGAAAATCTGACTGTAATTTTTATTAATAATGCGGTTTATGGCATGACCGGAGGGCAGATGGCTCCTACTACACTCTTGGGCCAGAAAACCTCTACTTCGCTTGAAGGCCGGGTAAAAGAAAAACACGGTTACCCATTAAAGATATCCGAGATGCTGGCTATTTTACCCGGGGTGTATTATATAGAAAGAGTTTCTTTAGACTCGGCTAGTGAAGTGTTAAAAGCTAAGCGCGCAATTAGACAGGCATTCAATAACCAGATAAACAATTTAGGGTTTTCTTTGGTTGAGGTGCTTTCTCCCTGTCCGACTTATTTTGGAAAAACTCCCAAGGAGGCGCTGGAGTGGGTAAAGCTTGTTATGCAAAAAGAATTTCCTTTAGGAAAGATTAAATGACCGAGCAAATAATTATTGCCGGCAGCGGCGGCCAAGGGGTAATGCTTTTGGGCAAGGTTTTGGCTGAGACAGCCATGTTCGAAGGTAAGCATGTTGCTTATTTGCCTGCCTATGGGCCAGAGGTACGCGGAGGTACAAGCCATTGCATGGTAAATATTTCGGATAAGGAAATCGGCTCGCCTTATATAAGCAAAGCGGACACGCTTATAATTTTAAACAACCCCTCGTTAGAAAGATTTAAGGACAAGGTGAGGAGTGACGGCTTATTAATCCTTAATTCTTCTTTAGCCGAAATCCACGATTATGCTAAGATAAAAATATTCAGTTTTCCGTTTACCGATATCGCTATAAAATTAGGCAATATAAAGGTAGCTAATATGGTGGCATTGGGGTGTTATTTGTCTGCTAAAAAAGTTATCAAGGCCGATGATGTGCTCAAGGTGTTTAAATTTATGGCGCCGGAGGGCAACTTGAAAATTTTAGAAATAAATCAACGGGCATTAAAAGAAGGGATAGGATTAAATAATGGTTAGGGTAAGATTTGCGCCAAGTCCGACGGGTAATTTGCATATTGGCGGCGGCCGCACCGCATTGTTTAATTGGCTTTTTTCCCAGTCGCAAAAAGGGAAATTTATTCTAAGGATTGAGGATACAGATAAAGAACGTTCTAAGAAAGAATTTGTCGATGAAATACTCGGCAGCCTTCAATGGCTTGGGTTTAACTGGGATGAAATATATTATCAAAGTGAACGTTTCGAGGCCTACCGCATGTTTGCAGATAAATTGCTTGAAGCGGGCCTGGCTTATATTGAGAAATCTCCCGAGGGCAAAGAGGCAATAATTTATAAAGTCCCCGCACAGAAGATAAAAGTCGATGATTTGATACGCGGGGAGATTGAATTTGACTCCAGTTTAATTAAGGACCAGGTTTTGATTAAATCCGACGGCACACCCACATATAATTTTGCCTGTGTTGTTGATGACGCCCAGATGAATATTACGCATATTATTCGAGGGGATGACCATATCTCTAATACTCCAAAACAGGTTCTTTTGTATAAAGCCCTGGGGTTTGAACTTCCGCTTTTTGCCCATCTCCCCTTGATTATGGGTGTAGACGGAGGAAGGCTTTCTAAAAGAACAGGGGCAACCGCGATAAGTGATTACCGAAAAATGGGCTATTTACCCGAGGCTTTATTAAATTATCTCCTGCTTCTTAGCTGGTCTCCGGGAGAAAACCGCGAGCTTATTCCGGTAAAAGATGCGGTGAAATTATTTGATATAAAAAATATAAATAAGACATCAGCAACGTTCGATTTAAAAAAACTGGACTGGATAAATAACCAATATCTTAAAAACGCAGATCCGGAGCAATTGGCGGATGAGCTTATTCCGCTGCTTGAGGCAAGAAATTACATAAAGAAGGATAATTTTGACCGCAGGTATCTTCTGAGTTTGGTAAAATTATTCCAGGCCCGCCTTGCGCGCCTGAATGATTTTGTAGATTGGGCGGATTTTTTCTTCCTTGATGAGCCGGTAATGGATGAGGCAGCGGTAAGAAAATATCTGGATCCTTCCGGCCTGCCTGCCGGAAGGGACTTACCAGGAGAGCTCGGGGTTTTTGTTAAAAGGCTCGATAATCTGGTTGAGTTTAATGTTGCGAATATTGAATCCAGCTTCAGGGAATTAGTGGTCGAGCTAGGTATCGAGGCTAAACAACTAATTCATCCCATACGCGTTGCCCTTACCGGCAAGACTATCGGGCCGGGATTATTTGAAGTAATTTATTATCTGGGGAAAGAAACTAGTAAAAAGAGGCTGTTAAAATGGGTAAAATAAGAATTTATCTCCTTTGTTGCATTTTTTCCTTCTTCATGCAAAGTTTATGCCAGAGCGAAGTTATAACCCTTAAATCAGGGGAGAGGATAGAGGGTAAGATTGTTGAGCAAACAGATAAATATGTTAAATTGGATTTTGAAGGTGCCCGGATAATATATTTAAAGGATGAAATCATTAATATCAGCCCGGCAGCTTCAAATGATCCTGCGCAGGCCCGGGCTCTTTATAAGGCATATCCCGGCCAGCTTAATGTTTCTGTCAATAAGCCAAAAGAACCTAACCCTAAATACGGCGGGAAAAGGTATCAGAATGTACCGGAGCCTATTACACAGGCAGTTGCTAATAATCAGCCTGCTATCCCTGTGCAAATCGAAGGTTTAGCTTCATCCGGGAATTATCAGGAGATGGTTAAGGCGGCTATCTTGGGATTAGATGGCCTTAAGCTGCAAGAAGAGAAAAATTAACCGAAAATTATTTTTTTTGGCCCCTTGATATTAGCAGCGATTATATGTTATATTTATTTAGAAGTGTTAAGTTAAAAGGCAAGGGGTAAACTACCAGCGGGCAGGCAATGCCCAGCAATAAAAGCCAATAAAATTTCCCCTTGCCTTTTTATTTTTTTGATACTATAGTAACAGTTATAACCTATGTAACAAAGGGGGGCTGATGTCCAAGAGAACTCTTTTAGCAATTTTTCTTTTTGTTTTTATTCTTTCAGCCAGCGGATGTACTGTTGTTAAGGGTATAGGAGGCGCTGCCTGTGGATTAGGCAAGGGGGTAGCGGAAGGATTCAATGATGACGCAAACTTTATCAAAAAGGCTGATAGGTGGACGAAAGACAATCTTTGGTAATACCAGATTAGGAGCCAATTAATAATTGATTAGTTTTCTTTAGCAGAGTTAAGCCGGGCTTGCCCCGGCTTTTATTCTAGCGATGTATTAGGCTTTACAGGTTTTCTAAAATCAGATATAATTATTCGCAAATTGCCTGCTATTGCCCTGTCGTCTAATGGTAGGACACAAGATTCTGGATCTTGTTATCATGGTTCGAGTCCATGCGGGGCAGTTAAGCCTGATGCGGCCCTAAGGGGCCTGCGCCAGGCTTATTTGTTTACGCATGGACTAGAACCAAAGGGGGTGCGGGGGCCGCCCGCGCTTTCGGGGTGACACCCGCCACGCTTTTTGGCGGGGCCATAGGGGCAGAGCCCCTTTGGGGAGGAGCGATAGTGACGACTGGTTCGAGTCCATGCGGGGCAGTTAATTTTTTTAGTCATTTGCAGCAATGCATCCAGAGAATTTTTGCATAAAACCGGGTAGCAGGAAAGGAGTGGTTATGAGAATAATCTTGATTTTATTGCTTTACGCTCTTTTATTCAACACTTCATTATCCATGGCCAATGAAGAAGCTAATAAATTAGGAAATGAAGGCATTCTACTGATCCAGAAAGGAAAAATTGATGCAGGCCTGGATTTGATGAAGCAGGCCACTCAAATCTCTCCCGACGACGCTTCCTGGCATATGAATTACGGAAGCATGCTTTTTACAAAAGGCCAGCAAATTTTTCAATCCGGCAATAAACAAGATGCCGATGGCGTATTAAAAGAGGCGGAAGAAGAGCTGTTGTTAGCGGTAGACCTATTTAAAACCAATGACTTTATGCTCATAAGCCAATGTTATTTTTTGATCGGAGACATCTATTTTTACGCCTATAGTAACAAAAACCAGGCAAAAATTTTTTATCAGAAGTCTTTAGGCTATTATCCGGAACATGGCGGCGCAATCGAAGCTATGAAACGGTATCAATAGGACTATATTTTAAGTTAAAGAAATTTATATCTAGTAAAATATATGGCGCAATCCAAGAAAGTTCAATCCTGGTATGTATATATTCTTAAGTGTAAGAATAGCAGCCTTTACACCGGTATAACCAATAATTTACAGCGCAGGTTAAGCGTTCATCGTCAGGGTAAAGGTGCAAAATACACAAATTCCTTTGGAGTGCTTGGTATTGTTTACCGGAAGAAATATCCTACCAAACAAGAGGCACTTATGCAGGAAGCCCGGATCAAAAAGTTGACAAGAAAGGATAAACTCGCTTTGATCAAGTGAGGCGGGTAGTTATTATAAATAAACCCCATATTCATTGCTGCTTCGTTGTTTAATTCCCGCCCCCAGAGCTATTTTGCCCAGATTAGAAAGCTTGTTTAATTTGAAGTTGCTTGTATAATTAAAATTATAGGTTCTCCAGTTTAATCATATTTATATGTATTATTAGGTGAGGATAGTCTTATATGATACCGGTTGAGAATATTTTATTTTTGGTCGCTATATTGATTTTCTTAAGCGTTATTTCAAGCAAGCTTTCCGATAAGTTTGCCATTCCCGTATTGCTGATCTTTTTAACAATTGGGATACTCGCCGGTTCAGAAGGGCTGGGAGGGCTTTATTTTAACAATGCACAATTAGCCAAGTCTATCGGGATCGTTGCCCTTATTTTTATTATTTTCTCCGGAGGTTTCGATACAAACTGGAAGGAGACAAGGTCGGTTGTCTGGCCGGGAATTATCCTTTCAACAGCAGGAGTTTTACTGACCGCAATAATAACCGGTTTTTTTGCCGTCTATATTTTAAAATTTTCTTTATTGCAGGGCTTGCTTTTAGGTTCGATAGTTTCCTCAACCGACGCCGCAGCCGTATTCAGTATTTTGAGATCTAAAAGAATAAGCCTAAAAAAACCCCTGAAACAGTTGCTTGAGCTTGAATCTGGCAGCAACGATCCCATGGCGGTATTTTTGACCGTCGGTTTTATCAGCGTCTTGACGGTAAAAAACATGACTATTCTGGCTTTAATTCCCAGATTCATATTGGACATGGGGATGGGGGCTTTGACGGGGTATCTAATGGCGAAATTTATACTTTTCTTTATCAAGCGCCTCAAGCTGGAATATGAAGGCCTGTATCCTGTAATAATGCTTTCCTTTGTCCTGATGACTTACACTGTAGCCGTTTTTTTAAAAGGCAACGGGATTCTTGCGGTGTATATTACCGGATTAATGCTGGGGCAGGTGGATTTTCCGAATAAAAGGATGATTATGAGGTTTCATGACGGCCTGGCCTGGCTCATGCAGATTGTCATGTTTGTGACATTAGGTTTATTGGTTTTTCCTTCGCATATTGTCCCGTTTATAGGATCAGGTTTGTTGCTTACGCTTCTTCTCATGGTGGTTGCCCGGCCGGTTAGCGTATTCTTATGCCTTCTGCCGTTTAATATGACCATTCAGAAAAAGGCAATGGTTGCCTGGGTTGGCCTTAGGGGCTCGGTCCCTATTATCCTGGCGACGTTTCCTTTTATGGCAGGTATACCGCAAGCAGGCACGATTTTTAATATCGTATTTTTTGTCGTTATTGCATCAGTTTTTATTCAAGGAACATCTATCCCGATAGTCTCGAGAATATTAAAACTGGATATTCCCTGGACCAATAAGATAAATTATCCCATTGAATTTGAAAAAACAAAGGCTGTCGATGCGGATTTGGCAGATATTATTGTGCCTTATGATTCTGTGGCTGTGGGGAAAAGCTTAGGCGCTTTAAGCGTTCCCCAGAAGTGCCTGATTGTGCTTATTTCCCGCGAAGGTAGATTTGTTATACCATCAGGCTCTACTATTATAGAGGGCGGGGATGTTTTATTGGTTCTTGCCAATGAAGCCGATTTTTCTGCTTTCCAACAAACAGTCTCCCAGCTTAAGAACAAGGAAGATTAGAGGTATTCTCCGCAGGTTCCCCGAAGAGTATCACTTGAGGTATTAATGAAAAGTAGTATAATAAAAACATTAGGTCAATAAGCGGCCTGGGATCCATAAGCATTTCCAGTGGATTATTTAGATGACCGGGCCGCCATCTTGCAAGAGTGACGCAGGATGGCATTTTATTTTTAAGGGGGAAGTAGATGAAAAGACTGCTTTTGTTTATTCTGCCGATTTTAATCATTGTCTCCGTTGCTTTTACGGTATTTGGGATTATCCAAATACGTTCCGAAGAAGAAAACCTTATGGATGACCTTAAAAGAAAGGCGAGGACGGTTGCAGAAAGCGTCGAATTATCTGCAAGATATGTGTTTATTAATAACGATTTAAAATTAGCCAAAAGGCTGGTTGAGAGTTTTCAAAAAAGAGAACGGATGCAGGGGTGTGTTCTTTACGGCCAAGACGGCCAGGTTCTGGCCATTACGGAACGCATATCAGATTTGATTCAGAAGGACAGGCCTTATCTAAAAGAAGTTTTAAATTCTAAGAATCCCCGCGGGGCAATAGAGAAATTTGGTGATTATTCGGTATACAGTTATATCCTTCCGGTTCCAGGAGAGGATGGCGCCGTGTTGGGCATGGTAGAAATTATCTATGATACCTCCTATCTGTTTACTACTTTAGCCGAGCTATGGAAAAGGATAAGCATAACATTAATTGCTTTAATAGTGTTTATAGCTACAGTTGCTTTATTAATCCAAAGGCAGATTTTTATCCTGCCTGTACGCCGGCTTACCCAATGGTTTACGCATTTTCAAAAAGGGGAAATTGAAAAACTGAGGCCATTTGAAGAGAAAGGGGAGTTTGGCAAGTTCATAAGCGAGGTTGAGCAGGTCGCTTTAGGGTTAAGGGTCGCCAGAAAAGTTGTTACTGAAGAGGCGCATGTGCGTATTAAAGAAGAACTCTGGACGGAGAATAAACTGCGCGATCTTATCCGCGCCAAATTAGGTGAAAATGCTTTTTTTGTGGTCTCTAACCGGGAGCCTTATATGCATGTTTTAGATGAGGTAACCGGTTTACCTAAATGTACGCGCCCGGCAAGCGGAGTTGTTACCGCGATAGACCCGATTCTGCGCGCTTGTGGCGGGACATGGATTGCGCATGGAAGCACTGCAGCGGATAAGAAGTTTGTTAATTCCAAGAACAAGCTTGGCGTTCCGCCAGAAGATAACCGTTATATCCTTAAAAGAGTATGGCTCACGAAAGAAGAAGAGGACGGTTATTACTATGGTTTTTCCAACGAAGGCCTCTGGCCGCTTTGCCATGTAACACATACCCGCCCAATATTCAGGGAAACTGACTGGCAGATGTATAAAAAAGTTAATCAGAAATTTGCCGATAGCGTATTAGAAGAGCTTCCGGCCAAAGATCCGTTTATTTTTATCCAAGACTATCATTTTACCCTGCTTGCCGCAATGATTAAAGAACAAAGGCCCGATGCGAGAATAGCTTTATTCTGGCATATTCCTTGGCCTAACCCGGAAGTTTTTGCGATTTGCCCTTATCAGCAGGAGATACTCAACGGAATGCTTGCTTGCGACTTAATCGGATTTCATGTTCAGGTACATTGCAATAATTTTCTCGATACCGCAAACCGGCTGATTGAATGCCGCGTTGATACGGAAAAATTCAGCGTAGTTAGGGCCAATAAGGAAACATCCATCAAGGCTTTTCCGATCAGCGTTGATGGTTATATGAAAGATAAAACAATACAATCCGAATTTATGCAGGTAGATAAGATTAAGCAGGAATTCCAGTTAGAGGATAAAATAGTGGCGGTTGGAGTAGACAGAATCGATTATACAAAAGGGCTCATTGAACGGGTCCTTGCCGTTGATAGATTTTTAGAGAAATACCCTGAATACAAGAATAAATTTGTATTTATTCAGTTAGCCGCCCCCAGCCGGACGCATATAAAACGCTATCATGATCTAATCGGCGAACTTGATGAGCTGATAGAAAAAAAGAACTGGAAGCATTCCGAAGGGGCTTGGAAACCGATAATTTATTTAAAGAGGCATTTTTCTCCGGAGGATATAAGCCCGTATTATTTGCTTGCGGATTTATGCATTGTCAGTTCCTTACACGACGGGATGAACTTGGTGGCTAAAGAATATGTTGCTTCAAATAGCGCTTTAAACGGCGTATTATTGCTCAGCCGTTTTACAGGTGCCGCCAAGGAATTAACCGATGCCGTGCAGATAAATCCGTATTCAATAGAAGAATTTGCCGATGCAATAAAGTTTGCCGTTGAAATGCCGCATGAAGAAAGAAAAAGACGCATGGAGAATATGCGCAAGATAATCACAGAAAATAATATTTACCGCTGGGCCGGGGATATAATTACGGAATTAACCTCGATAAAGAAGGCTGTCTGATTATGAAGTACCTGTTTGGCCAACCTGCGAGAATAGAAAAACTGTTAAATGGCAGGTTTGTTTTTATTTTACTGGATTATGACGGGACATTGGTTCCTATCGCAAAAACTCCCCAAAAGGCAGTTATTCCGGAAGGGACCAAAGAGTTGTTACGGAAACTATCCAAGAGGCAAGATCGTGCAATTGGCATTATTAGCGGTAGGGCGCTTGGGGACATAAAGAGAGCCGTAGGGATAAAAAGTATTATTTATGCCGGTAACCATGGCTTGGAAATACAAGGCCCGGATATTAGAGCGCAGCGCCAGGTGTCTTTACGGATAAAGCCGGTTATGCGCGATATCGCCGCAGAATTGAGAAGGCGGCTTTTACCCGTAAAAGGGGTTTTGATAGAAGATAAAGGGCTGACCTTAAGTATTCACTATCGTTTGGTTAAGAAGAATGATCTGCCGGTTTTTAAGAAAATTTTTTTCAAGACAAGCAACCCTTATATTCGTGCCGGAAAAATTAAGTTAAATTCCGGCAAGAAGGTTTATGAAATAAAGCCGCCGGTTAAATGGGACAAAGGAAAAATTGTTTTGTGGCTTGCGTCCAGGCGGCAATTTGCTTCAGGGGAAAATAGGGTTTTACTTGTTTATATCGGAGATGACCTAACCGATGAAGATGCGTTTAAAGCCTTAAGCGGAAAAGGCCTAACGATATTTGTCGGAAAGCCGAGAAATTCCGCAGCGGATTATTACTTAAAAAACACAAAAGAAGTATTGGAGTTTTTGTATCTAATGCTTAAACTTAAGAAAAGATAAATCATGCCGGAATTAATAAAAGCAAAAGAACCGTTTACTTTTCGTACCAGACTGCATTTATCGGAGCTGACCGGTTTGCGGGCGACTACCTTAGGCCAGCTTCTGGACATTATCAGGAGTGTGCCGGGTTCTTGCATTTACCACCATACGCATAGATTTCTACAGCAACATCAGTATCTTTCTCCGGAGCCTCCTAATGACTTTGCCTACTGGGTGACCGATATTCTCGGAGAGGACGAACTTGGAGAAATGCTGGTTAGTATCGATACAATGCAATATTCGGCTATTCGTGATTTACGGGAGAAGATTGCATCTACCATCGAGAACTATCTGAAAGATAACCCGCTGGCTAAATTGAAATTTGCCCGTTCCGGGGAGGAGTTTCATTTTATCAAATCGGTTAGTTTTGTTTTATCAACAAATTATATTGCGCATGATTTAAATGAATTTGCGCAGATTTTAAAAAAAGTGACCATAGACTCCATTTATTTTCATATTTTTGAAGCGCGCCTTAGGCTTGAGAAACAGACAAATGATTTTTCATACTGGATAGAAAATTCTTTGGGGGACAAAGAGTTAGCGGGCAAGATTTCCGGTTTTGACCCATACACGCACGCCTTAGAGGATCTAAGGAATAAGCTTGTGCGTATGATTGAAAGAAAGATAGCTGGCTAAATGGCAAAAATAGAAGAATATATCCCTATCGTGGGCCAACCTATTGTTGATGATTTAAGGTTGCTTGGCGATAAATTAAAAGGAAAAGTTGTGCAGCATATAAATTCTACCCCCGTAGGCGGAGGGGTAGCGGAGATATTAAACCGCATGGTTCCGATGTTAAGGGAGCTCGGGGTAGATACTAAATGGGATGTAATAAAAGGCGGCGAGCAATTTTTTGAAGTGACAAAGAAATTCCATAATGCCCTGCACGGCAGAACTGAAGAAATAAGCAGAAGGGATTTTGAAGTATTCATGGAAACAAGCCAGCAGAATATTGAAGATGTTGATACTTACGGAGATATTGTTTTTGTCCATGACCCCCAGCCGATAGCTTTAATAAAAAAGAAAGCAGGCAATAAATGGCTTTGGAGATGCCATATTGATGTATCTAACCCGAATGAGAAAGTCTGGGGTTTCCTTATGGATTTTATCGTTAAATACGATTCGGCGGTATTTTCTGCTCCTGCTTTTTCGCGTAAATTGCCTATCAGGCAGTTTTTAATTTCTCCGTCCATAGATCCTCTTAGCGATAAAAATAAAGAATTGCCCGAAGAAATAATAGATTCGGTTTTAAGAAAATATGACATTAAGAAAGATAAACCGATAATCACCCAGATCTCCCGTTTTGACCGCCTTAAAGATCCCGTAGGCGTAATCGAGGCTTATCAGAAGGTAAAAAAATATAGCGATTGCCAGTTGATTTTGGCCGGAGGCACTGCTGAGGATGACCCTGAAGGGTTTAAGGTTCTTGGAGAGGTAAAGGAGAAAGCCAAGGATGACCCCGATGTGCATATTTTGCTGTTATCTCAAAACGATATAGAGGTCAATGCTTTACAAAGGGCATCGGATGTAATCATCCAGAAATCTCTTAGGGAGGGGTTTGGTTTGACGGTTTCAGAGGCGCTCTGGAAAGCAAAGCCCGTTGTAGCTTCAAATGTCGGGGGCATTCCCCTGCAGATAAAACATAAATATTCGGGGTTATTGTGCCATTCTGTAGAAGGAGCGAGTTTTGCGATTAAGCAGCTTTTAAACAGCCCAGGGTATGCCAAAAGGCTGGGAGAGAACGGCAGAGAACATATAAAAAATAATTTTCTAATCACGCGGCATTTAAGGGATTATATGTTATTATTTCTTTCTTTATATTACCCGGAAGACGTCGTTTATCTATACTAGTTTAATTTAGTAAAGGTTTTATCCATAGGCATTTTGTTGCGCCTCAAGCATTTGCAAGCCATCTTGCTAAAGAAAGCGGGATGGCGTTTTATTAAAGAACAGGGTTTGCTCGTTGCGATATTAAAATACTATTGAAGGTATTTCATTATGGGCTATAATAACTTATCAGCATAATAGACAGGAGGTTTTAGATATGTTTAATTTATTAATAAAGGGCGGATTGGTCATGATCCCGATAACCTTAGGGTCAATTTTTGGCCTGGCGATAGTATTAGAGAGGCTTTGGGTTTTTAAAAGCTTGAAATCTATTGATAACCATGAATTTACACAGAAAATCTTTAGGGCGATAAAAGGCAATAAGCTTTCCGAAGCGCTCCAGATGTGCGAAAAGAATATTTTTTCGCCTCTAGCTGTAATCCTTAAAATAGGGATTGAAAGGAGATCCTTGTCTCCGGAAAGATTGGAAAAAGTGTTAGAGCAGGTGGGGAACAACCAAATTCATAGGCTGGAAAGATACCTTGGGTTTCTGGCTACCATCATTGCTATAGAGCCTTTGTTGGGTTTTCTGGGTACGATCACCGGGCTTATCCGGGCCTTTATGTCCTGGGAGCACGCCGGAGCCAATATCACCGTTAACGCGCTTGCCGGAGGTATTTATGAGGCAATGATTACTACTGCCGCAGGGCTTACCGTGGCTATTCCGCTTTATCTTTTTTATAATTATTTTATTAACCATATAAAATATATTGCCAATGATCTTAATAATTATTCTATCCAGTTAATAGAGATTATTTCCGAAGGGAAACAGGCAGAAACTAATAAATAAAACAATGAAAATTTCCGGTAAGCGTAATTATATGCTAAGCCTTGAATCCGTAGTAATGACGGATATTGTGCTGAACATGTTTATTTTCTTTTTTATTTCTTTCAGCTTGCTTTATACCTTTGAACCTTTCCGGGCGCAAAAATTGGAAATAAAATTGCCGAAGGCGTCAAATACTACTCCTATAGGAGAAGAGGAACAGCTATCTGTTACTCTTACTAACGAAGGGGCACTTTATCTTGGCAAAGAATTAATTACTGTCAAAGACCTTCAAAACAGAATTTCCCTAAGGTATAAAAATAACCCACGGCTTAGCGTGGTATTGCGTGCAGACAGGCTTGTACGTTTTAAGCAGGTAGTAAATATTCTGGATATTTTAAGCGGTCTGGGTATAACCAGGCTTAATATCGCGGCTGTGCAAGAATAGCCTTAGCTGCCGGCTAAATTTAAATCAGCAAGGCGCTTGATTTTTAAGCCGCTTGTTCCGTCGTCATAGTAAGTGACTGTAACCGGGTCTGATTGCAGGATGTCGGATAGAGAAATTGAGTGAGTTCCTTTGCGCATAATTGAATCACTGGTAACCTTCAGGTTTATTTCATCGGCATTAATGCTAAAGTCGGGATAGAAACGCACGGTAAGGGTTGAGCTGACCCAGTCTATGTCTACAACAATGCCGGATACAGTTTTTTCCTGCGTTACCTGCGCGGTTAAAGAGGCGGCAAAAAATAAAATTATCAGTAATAAGGCAGCACACCTTTTCTTCATAATAATATTATATTACATAAAATTAAAATTACTATGAAAATTATAAAGCGTATAATCTTTATCCTTGGTATTTTGTCCCTAGTTATTGTTGTTTTGGTGTCTGCTGTTTTTTTTGTAGCCAAACATATCAGGATAAAGGATATAGTGGAAAATGAAATTGAGCGCAGCCTTGGTATTAATGTTACGATTGGGGAAATTTCATTTTCTCCGCTTTTGGTGCATATTGGGTTAAAAAGCGTTATTATTCATAACCCCGAAGGCTTTATTGAGGACGAACTGGCTTATATAGAATACCTGCATTTTGTTTTTGACCCCATAGAAGTCCTTAGCAGGCCAAGGCCTAATATTTACCTTACGGCCATTGATTTAAAACGCCTGAATATTATAAAAAATAAATCCGGGAAGATAAACTTAAAAGAGCTTACTCCTGTTAAAGGGAGCTCTTCTGCCGAGAATTCACAGGTGCCTTTTTATTTTGATGTTGTGGTTTTAAATGTCGGCGAAGTGCAGTATATAGACTATAGCGCCCCGGTTAAAAAGGTAACTAAATATAATATCGGTATAAAAGAAGCCGCGTTCGTCGGCCTGAAAGATGAAAATGCGGTTGTGAAGATGATTGTTTATAAAGCCATCCAGAATACAGATATCGGTAAACTCATTAATCTGACTGTAACCCCTGTTTTTTCAGCCATAAACGATACCGTGGACGCGGCTTGGAGTACAGCTAAAATTGGTTCAAAAGGAATCTGGCAGATCGGCACCATGCCCATTAAACTGATTTTTGGGGATAAATAATAGAGGTAGAGGGAAATTTTAAGATGTCAAATGAAACAAATCCCGCCAACATCCAGTGGCTTAGTGAAAAAGAAGCTTTAGAGAATTTAAAGAAATACGGCTACAACGAAATTCCTTCCCAAAAGAAACGCAATATCATTTTCATATTCTTGGGCGTAGTCAAAGAACCGATGCTGCTTTTATTAATCGCAGCCGGTTTAATTTACTTATTTTTAGGGGAAGCCTCAGATGCCCTGATGCTGCTTGCTTTTGTTTTGGTTGTAGTTGGCATTACTTTTTACCAGGAAAGAAAAACCGAAAGGACTCTTGAGGCCTTAAGCGAACTTTCTAGCCCCAGGGCTTTGGTTATCCGTGACGGCATACAAAAAAGGATTGCCGGCCGCCAGGTGGCCAAGGATGATATTATTATCCTTAAAGAAGGGGACCGTATTCCCGCCGACGCCTTAGTTTTATCCTGCTCTAATTTATTAGTGGACGAATCTTTATTAACTGGTGAGTCTATGCCCGTGCGCAAATCTGAATCAAGTAAGGATGATCCGGATAATAGGCCCGGAGGGGATGATCTGCCCTTTGTTTATTCAGGGACATTGGTTGTGCAGGGCTGGGGTACAGCAAGAGTAATTTCTGTGGGCTCACAAACTGAAATGGGCAAAATCGGACGCGCCTTGAAGGGTATCTGCCAAGAGGATACTCTGCTACAGAAGGAAATAAGAAAAATTGTGCGTAATTTTTCTATTTTTGGGCTGACGCTTTGTTTGCTGGTTACGGTAATTTACGGTTTATCCCGGAGCGACTGGTTAAACGGGATACTCGCCGGCCTAACTTTGAGTATGGCTATGCTGCCAGAAGAATTTCCCTTAGTTTTAATTATATTCCTCACTTTAGGGGCTTGGAGGATTTCTAAGAGCCATGTTCTTGCCAGGTCTACACCGGCTGTAGAGACTTTGGGTGCTGCCACCGTTTTGTGTACAGATAAGACAGGTACGCTTACTTTAAATGCTATGCGTTTAGTTTCTCTTTGTGTCGACGGAAGTTTTTATGATCTTGAGGCAGAAGGCTGCGATATTTTACCCGAGGCAGTGCATGATCTTATTGAATACGGTATTTTAGCCAGCCAGAAGGATCCATTTGACCCGATAGAAAAAGAAGTAAAACGCCTGGGCGAATTTTATCTGCTGGGTTCTGAACATATCCATAATAACTGGAAGATTATTAAGGAGTATCCATTATCAAGGCAGCTGCTTGCTTTGTCTCATGTTTGGGAGTCACCGGATAAACTTAATTACGTTATTGCGGCTAAAGGGGCACCTGAAGCAATTGCTGATCTCTGTCATTTTAATAAGGAGCAGCATCTTGAATTGATTGAATGCATCGAAGGGATGACCAGGAAGGGTTTGCGTGTTTTAGGAGTGGCCAGGGCGACTTTCCGGAGAAAGGAATTGCCGGATTTACAGCATGATTTTATATTTAAGTTTGTGGGTTTGCTGGGATTTGTCGATCCGGTGCGGCCAGATGTTTCCTCCGCTATTAAAGAGGCTTATGAAGCAGGTATTCGCGTAGTTATGGTCACCGGAGATTACCCGGGCACCGCTATTAATATTGCAAGAGAGATCGGTTTGAAAAATCCAGATGCTTGTATTACCGGTCCGGAGCTGGAAAATATGAGCCATGCCTTGCTAAGAGAAAAAATAAAAACAATCAATATATTTGCCCGCGTGGTTCCTGAGCAGAAGCTGTTTATTGTTGATGCGCTTAAGGCTAATAGAGAAGTTGTAGCGATGACCGGAGACGGGGTTAATGACGCCCCGGCGTTAAAATCAGCCAATATCGGTATTGCTATGGGAGAGCGGGGGACAGATGTTGCGCGTGAGGCATCGGCGCTGGTTTTGCTCAATGATGATTTTTCTTCTATAGTGCAGGCGGTAAAAATCGGAAGGAGGATCTTTGATAACTTAAAAAAGGCAATCGCTTATATTTTTGCGATACATGTACCGATAGCTGGGATGTCATTTTTACCGGTTTTATTTAATTTACCGATTGCGTTGTTGCCTGCGCATATTGCTTTTCTAGAATTAATTATCGACCCTGCGTGTTCTACGGTTTTTGAGGCCTGTCCGGAAGAAAAAAACATTATGAACCGCCCTCCGCGTAATTTAGCCGAATCTTTGTTCGGGAAGAAAACTTTTATTTTTAGCCTTTTCCAAGGGTTGGGCATATTGACGGCTGTCTTTTTGGTATTTGTAATAGCGTTATATTTCAAGAAGGGGGAGCTGGAGGCGCGCACACTGTCTTTTGCAACTCTTGTGTTTGCGAATCTAATGTTAATTGTAACCAATCTTTCATGGTCTAAGAATTTAACAGGCATTATTAAACTGAAGAATAAAGCATTATGGCTGGTAGCCGCAGCAGCTGTAGGTGCCTTGTTTTTAGTTGTATATCTTCCGGCGCTGCGGAATCTTTTTCATTTCTCGGTTTTATCCGTGTTTGATTTATTTATTGCTTTTCTTTGCGGTACAATTAGCCTGTTGTGGTTCGAAGTTTTTAAGGCGCTTAAAAAGCAGGTAAGTAACAAACCTATCAACCGGCCAATTTGATTGATATTAGAGACCCGTACTGTATAATAACTCTGTGATGCAGCCTTCTACAATAAAAAAAATAATCCAATTTTTAATCCTTTCGATCCTGTTAATATTCCTCACATTTCTTGGCAAGGATAAACTCGCCGCATTTTACTATAATCGCGGGTCTAGCTATTATGAAGCCAATTCATACAAAATGGCCATAGATTCTTTTAATACTTCGCTCAAGCTTAAGCCCGGAGTTAGTAAAACCCATTATAGCCTTGGCAATGCTTATGATGCGGATAACCAGCCGTCTATGGCAATTGAGGAGTATAGGAAGTCAATTGAGCTTGATACTGCTTTTATCTGGGGGTATGAAGCATTAGTTGACGCCTATCTGAAACAAGGATCTTATCAAAAAGCAATTGCTTTGCTAAAAGAGGCAAAACAGAGGCTTCCGGATAGCCGCGCGATAAAAGATTTAATAAATCTTACTTCCTTTAAACAGGTCGCCTTTTTTATAAAAAACGGGGTTGATGCATTTTCTTCCGGCAAGAAATCCGAGGGGTATGAATTATTAAATAAGGCATTAGCGATTAATCCGGATTTTGCCGTTACCTGCTACACTTTGGGGTATTTTTATTATACCGAGCGCAGATATGATGAAGCATTACATATGTTAAATAAAGCCAGTGTCCTAGACGGGGAATTCCTCTTGACGCATAAGCTTTTGGGGGATATATATTTCGCAAAAAAAGAGTTCAATAAAGCCGTTGATGAATATAAAAAGGCGTTATTAATTAGTAAAGATGATCCGGTTATCCTGAATAATTTGGGCTTGTCTTTTATGAACATAGAAGATTATGCTCAGGCGGCGCGATTTTTAGAAAAGGCCGTAGAGCTATCTCCTCAGAACATAAATTTTCGCTATAGCCTGGCCAGCGTATACAGGGATGCCGGAAGGCTGCAGGAGAGCGTGTCAGAATATAAAAAAATAATTGCAGTGCAGCCGGATTTTCTTAATGTGCATAATGATTTAGCGGATATTTATAAGAAAAATGGGCAGCATAATGAGGCGTTTCAGGAATATAAAAAAGAAATTGATTTTTGCCAGGCAAAGCTTCTTAAATCCGCCGAAGAC
Organism: Candidatus Omnitrophota bacterium; assembly: GCA_028712175.1. GTDB lineage: Bacteria > Omnitrophota > Gorgyraeia > Gygaellales > Profunditerraquicolaceae > UBA6249. The sequence goes on from JAQTQQ010000001.1 coordinate 114,125, forward strand.
CCGATCATTTTAAATAGCATCGCTTATGCCTATTGCGGTATTGGCCAATGCGAAAAGGCAAAAGAGCTTATAAATAAAGCCCTAGAGGCCAAACCGGATTACCGCGAGGCGTATTTAACTCTAGCAACCATACAAAAGAGCCTTGGTGAATATCAAAGCGCGCTGGCAAGCCTGGAGGAGGCTAAAGGGCTATCAAATCTAAGGCAGATTTTTATCGAACAAAAAGCCGAGGACATAAAGGAAGAATTTAAGGCTATCAGCAGGGAAATGAAGCTGCCTCCTGTGCATACGGTATACCTGAAAGCAGGACGGATTCTTGAGGGTATTATTGTATCCCAAACCCCGGAGAGGCTGACATTGGAAATGAATATAGGCGATTCCACAGGCAGCGTCACATTTGCAAAAGACGATATTGAGCGCATAACTAGCAGAAAATAATATATAAATGATTTAATCCGGAGGATCCCTACAGCACCTGCCGAAAGGATACCTGATGTTTTTTATTCTTATTATACTGATTTTTATCCGACCGCTTATTTCTTCGCTGGCATTTGCCTACCTAAATCTTCTTTATTCCGGAGGATTGTTAGTTTTTCTATTAGCATACGTTATTTATAAAAAACTGTCCTTTGTAATAATAAAAAACCTAATATTTCCCGCAGCCTTATTCGTTACAACATTATTGATATCGTTGATTTTTTCTCAAAATCACGCCAATAGTTTATCCTGTTTTTATATGTATATAAGCGGGCTGCTTTTGTTTTTGGCAGCCGCTTCTTTGTCCGAAGAAGAGCAGCTATTTACTGTCCAGGCGATTACCCTTTGCGGCTTAGTTATCAGCCTTTTAGCAATATATCAATATTTATTTGGATTCAGCCATCTTGCGGCCTATCTCTCAAATGGCAATATTTCATTTCCCTTTGCTTTAGGTTACATAGAAAGCAGGAGGGTTTTCTTTCCTTTTCTTATGCCCAGTATACTTGGCGGATACCTTGCGACAATACTGCCGCTGTTTTTTATTAATAAAAACCGTATTTGGCTTGTCCTTCCGCTATGCTTGGCTCTAATTCTTACTAAATCTATCGGGGCATTCCTGAGTTTATTTCTCGCACTAATGGTTTATTTCTATCTGCAGGGCAGGTTTAAGAAAAGAAATATTATCTGCCTTTTAGTCATATTAATATTTTTGGCGGGCATCTTAATTTTACGCTCTATGACAGGAAGAGACAACACGCAGCCTATTTTTTCCGCAGTAATGAGATTTAGTTATTGGAGGGATACCTTGGAGCTTATTAAAACCCATCCCTGGGTAGGCGTAGGGCTGGGAAATTTTGATTTAAGGGCCAGCCGCTATGCACATAATTCTTATCTGCAAATTTGGGCTGAAATGGGAATATTCGGTTTGCTTGCTTTTGCCTGGCTTGTGTATGCCGCGATGAAGACCGGGTTGCGTAATTTAAAACAATCGCTTAACAGGATTAAATATTTGGCGCTGTTTGCAGCGAGCCTTGTGTTTTTAACGCATAATTTTGTGGATTTTACTTTTTTTCTGCCTGAGGTATCCTTTGTTTGGTGGGTGATTTTAGGGTTAATCGTTTCAAGAGACAGCAATAAATTAGGGCAGAAGTAAAGGATTTCTTTAGCCGCATAAGTATGATAAAATTATCCAAGATTTATTCTTAATGAGCCCATTGAAATAATGCCCAGAATTAACATCCTTTACCTCATTACTAAATTGGAATTAGGGGGTGCCCAAAAGCAATTATTAAGCTTAATTGCCAATTTAGATAGAGACAGGTTCAATATTTTTTTATTTACCGCCAAAGACGGATTATTGATTGAAGAGGCTTTAAGAATAAAGGGACCAGTTTTAAAAAGATCAAAATTTCTCTGCGGACCGGTTAATTTTCTGAAAGACATTCTCGTTTTCTTTGAAATTTACGGTTTCATTAAAAAAAACAGAATCCTCATAGTCCATACTCACAGTTCTAAAGCAGGAATTGTTGGTCGTTTTGCCGCTAAAGCAGCTAATGCGGCGGTCATTATTCATACTGTTCATGGCTGGAGCTTTCATGATTATCAGCCAAGGATGGTTAAAAATTTTTATATATTCTTAGAAAAGATTTGTGCTAAGTTTAGCAATAAAATAATTGTTGTCTCAAAGCACGATAAGGAGAAGGGGTTAAAGAACCTGGTTGGATCAGAAGGCCAGTACATTATAATCAGGTATGGAATAAATATTAAAGAATTCAAGCCCGATATTGGGCGCATTTCAGCCAGACGGGCTTTAGGGCTGAATGAAACCGACCTTGTGGCGGGAACGGTTGCTTGTTTTAAGCCTCAAAAATCACCTTTAGACTTTATTAATATAGCGGCTGGTATTAAAAAAGATTTACCGAATATTAAATTTATCATGGTAGGGGATGGGCTGTTGCATAAGGATGCGTTGCTCCTTTTAAAAAAGCTTAATTTGGAAAGGGAGTTTATTTTAACCGGCTGGCGCCATGATGTAGCCTCGATTTTGTCAGCTTTAGATGTTTTTGTTTTGACTTCATTGTGGGAAGGTTTACCGATAGCAGTTTTGGAGGCTATGGCCGCAAGGATCCCGGTGGTTGCCACTGATACTGGAGGGATAAGAGAGGTTATCGAAAACGGCAGAACGGGTTATTTGGTTGCACCGGCCGATAAGCCCGCCTTGCAAAACCGGATAAAAGAATTGCTTAGCAATAAAGCCAGACGGGATGAATTTATAAAGCTGGCGGAAAAAAGGGTCAATGCCGAAGAATTTTTGATAAGTAAGATGGCCAAAGATACTCAAGAATTATACCTTAATTTAAGTGGAGGGGCTTAAACATGCTTAAATATGGAATTGTTTTTACCGCCGCTTTGATCTTTGGCATAGTTTTTACATTCTTATTGGCAAGGTATTCTTTAAAACATAAGATACTTAAAATCGAGTCTATTCCGTCGGTCGGAGGTTTGGGAATAGGTATGGCTTTTATTTTTTCTTTAGGTTTAGGCATATATGTATTCAATCTGGCTACAGCCAAGATGTTGGCGATAGCAGGCGCAGGCCTGCTTATGTTGGCCCTGGGGGTAATCGATGATTTAAAAGAATTATCGGTAGCGCAGAAATTCTTTGTGCAATCATGCTGCGCGGTTTTATTGATCATCTCCGGGGTAAGGACGGAAATTATGTATTTTGGTTTTTGGCCGAATGCCGTAATTACTTTCTTCTGGATATTGGGCATAACTAATGCATTTAACCTGCTTGATATTATGGATGGTTTGGCCGCGGGGGTATCTCTTATTATAAGCAGCGCATTCCTATGGATAGGTTTATTTAACGCAGACCTGCAGGTGCAGGTTTTAAGCCTTATTCTCTGTGCTCTTAGCGCAGGTTTCCTCATTTTTAATATGCCACCGGCAAAGGTATATTTAGGTAATTCAGGCAGCCATTTTCTTGGCTTACTCATTGCTTCGCTTGCTTTGATTACGCATTATGCATCCAGTAGTAATGTATTTGCCCTGTTTAGCCCAATAATGATTGTCGGCCTGCCGGTAATGGATACAATATTGCTTATAATCTTCAGGATGATTAAAAATAAGCCCCCCTTTAATAAGAGCAGGGATCATCTTGCTTTAAAAATCGGAGCCTTGGGTTTTTCGCCGGTTAAGACAATTTTGATTATGTATTTATTAGGGGCTATTTTTGCTTCATGTGGGATTATTTTGACCCGGGTAAATAATATCTTTGGTGCAGTTATCACCACCTCAATTTTTTTATTAAGCATAGGCATATTCTTTAGACTTGTAAAGATAGAGACAAATGGCTAAGAAAATTATTATTTTAGGGGCCGGGCTCGCCGGCTTAAGCGCCGCCTGGCACCTTAAAAAGAAAGGGATACAAGCGACTGTCTTTGAGAAAGAAGCCATTGTCGGGGGGTTGTGCCGGACTAAGAAGGTCAATGGCTTTGTTTTTGATTATGACGGCCACCTTTTGCATTTTCAAAACAATTATGCATTGAAGTTGTCAAAGAGATTATTGAAAGGTAATTTGATCCGGCATGAAAGAAAAGCATGGGTCAGCAATTTCGGTATTTTTAGCCGCTATCCGTTTCAGGCTAATCTTAACGCTTTACCTAAGCCGGTGGCCGAAGAGTGCTTGTGGGGTTTTGTGCGGGTATGTAATGCTAAACCCGCTATGCCCGGAGAGAATTTTCTAAAGTGGATAAATGCCACGTTCGGCCTGGGCATAGCCAAACATTTTATGGTCCCTTATAATGAAAAATTCTGGGCAGTCCCTTTAAACCAGATGGTTTGTTCTCTGTGGGTCGAGAAATTTATTCCCCGGGTATATCTCTCTGATATAGTTAATGGATTCCTTGAGGGCAGCTGCGATCATTTTGGTTATAATGCCTTTTTTTGGTATCCTAAAAAGGGCGGGATAATGCAGCTGCCATTGGCTTTTGAAGAAAGCATAGGAAAAATCTTTAAAAACAGCCGTATCAACCGCATAGACCTTGAAAAGAAAGAGATAACCATAAACGGGAAAGATAAAGAAAAATACGATTCCTTAATTTTAACAATACCTTTGCCTGAATTGATTAAAATAGCCCGGCCTTTACCGCATAAAATACTGGCCTGCCTTAATAAGCTGCAATGGAATTCTATTTATAACTTGAACCTTGGCGTAGAAGGAACCTGTCAGCCTGACAAGCACTGGGTATATTTCCCGCACAAGGAAACTGTTTTCTTTAGGGCAGGATTCTTTCATAATTTTTCCCATGACCTTGCGCCAAAAGGGAAGAGCTCTTTATATGCGGAAGTTTCGTATTCAAGAAATAAGCCGATTAATAGAAAGAATATCGTAAAACATGTTTTAAGGGATTTGTATAAACTCGGAGTCATCACAAAGAAAAATAAAATATTAGTGACAGATGAAAATGACATAAAATACGGTTATCCGGTTTATAATCGTAATTATATAAGGGCAACCAGCGTAATTAAGGATTTTTTGTATTCTAACGGCGTGATTACCTGCGGCCGTTATGGTTCATGGAAATATATGTCGATGGAAGACTCTATTCTTGATGGCAAAGAAGCAGCGGAGGTTTTTTAAGGAGATGCTTAAAAGAATAAAGAATATCTATTATTTTCGCCACATCCTTTTTGATATGGCTATCAATCAATTAAAAGCTAAGTATGCCGGTTCGCGTTTTGGCATCTGGTGGGCGGTAATCGTCCCGTTGTTGCTTGCTTTAAGCATAAATTTTGTCTTTCAGGTAATTTCTAAAATAGCAATACCGAATTACGCTTTTTTTGTATTATCCGGAATTATGCCGTGGCTTTTCTTTACCGGTGCCCTGACCGAGGTGAACAATTCATTTATAGCCAGCGCTTCCATATTAAAACAGAGTAGGTGCCCGCATGAATTTATACCACTTTCCCTTATTTTGGCCAACCTGCTTAATTTCTTAATCGGATTTATTTTTATCTTACCGCTGTTTATGGTGATTAAGCCGGCGATTTTGCTCGTGGTTGCTTATTTGTTTCTAATTATACTGCTTGAGACTTTTTTTATAATCGGATTAGGGTTAATTTTTGCGACCCTTAATGTATTTTTCAGGGATCTCTCTCATTTTCTATCTATCGGTTTTACCGTCTGGTTCTGGATTACTCCAATCTTTTATTCTTTGGATATGATCGATTTATCTTACCGTTGGGTTTGCTTTTTAAACCCGATGTCATACTTTGTTTCTTCCTATCAAAGTATTTTATTCGAGGCAAAAGCCCCACTGCCTGCGGCTTTATGGGCTATGTTTGTTATTGCGGCCGTTTCTTGCCTGGCCGGGTATTTAATTTTTATTAAAAATGAGCCGGAACTACTGAAAAGAATATGATCGCAATAAAATTCGACAATGTCTGGGAGAAATACCGGATTAAATTCATAAACGCAGGCAAGGTATCATGGGAAGAGTTTTGGGCTTTAGAAGATATAAGTTTTCAGGTTGAAAGCGGGCAAGTGCTCGGGATAGTCGGCCAAAACGGGGCAGGTAAAAGCACTGTCCTAAAATTAATTGCCGGCATGCTTATCCCCGATAAGGGAAAGGTTTCTTTGACCGGCAAGGTTTCTACCCTTATGGAGCTGGGAGCAGGTTTTAATCCGGAATTGACCGGAAGAGAAAACGTTATTGTTAATTCAAAGATTTACGGATTGGATGAGAAATTACTGGATAGCCGGCTGCCCGAAATTGTAGAATTTGCCGGGTTAGGCAGGTTTATCGACGCTCCTATAAAATATTATTCGCAAGGGATGTATATGAGGCTGGCATTTGCTTTAGCCATATATGTCGAGCCGGACATCCTTCTTATTGACGATATCCTCGCCGTTGGGGATGAAGAGGCAAGGTTGCGTTGCTTAAAAAAGATATTCACCCTGAAAGAGAAAGGTAAAACCATAATTTTGGTGAGCCATGATATGGATATGATAAGAAAAATTTGCGACAGGGTCATTTTCTTAAAAAATGGAAAAGTTATCAATATAGGGGAGCCGGATAATATAATTCCTTGTTATCTGGATAGTTTAGGAGATGCTAAAGGAATAGCATCCTTGAATAAAGGCCCGTTGCGCATGGCGTTTAATAATGGCAAGCTATCTTTTAGTTACGGCAATATTATGCTTACAAGGGGTATAAGTATTTATATGGCTGCCCTGTTAGCAGATTCTGGGCTTTGGCTCCCTTCGTTTAATCTTGAATGGGTTGTAAGAAATATGTCCGAAGATGCCCTGATTGTAGAGGGGAGAAATAAAGAAATTAATATTTCTCAATTATGGAGTTTTGATATTGGCGAAGATAATCTCCGTTGTCAGGTTAAGGTGGGCGGAAATGTTAAATCATTGCGTACAGACTTATTTTTAATCCAGGATTACATCGGCTGGTCGGATCTGTCCCGGCAGGAAAATTTTGGCTCCTTTAATCATAAGTCAAGCTGGCAGGAGGTGCATACTAATAATGCAGAGCTTGGCCTTATAGGGCTGAGGCCTGCCGAGGATAAAACTAGTCTGCCGTTTTTATTATTTGAATTTGGAGAAAACGGCCGTTTTTTTAAGCTTTTTAATACCGGTTATGAGCAGGAGGCACGGGTTATCCAAGTCCCCTTGGCAGCGGATACTTATTCCATGACGATTAATTTTTTTCCGCAAGAAGATGGATTTAGGGCATCTCTTAATCGGATTAAAGCCCAGCTGGCTTTGACTCATCAGGCAGAAGCAGAGCGCCTTCAATTAGGGCAGACAATATCTTCGGGGCGTTTACGCATTTTTTGTGATCTTGGGGGGAAAACCATCAGGATTTATTTTAAAGACAAAGAGATAACTTACGGTAACGGTCTACATGCGGTGTTTGATACCGCAGAAGGGCAATTTATTTTTAAAAATAGCCAATGGCAGGTAGATAAAATATCCGATAATGAAATGATCCTAAATTTAAATTGTCACATTTTATCGCTCTCTCAGGTTTGGTTGTTGCGGTGCAATAACGAGAATTCATTAAATATACAGGTAAAGGTAAGAAGCGATAAAGAAATTTTTTTGAGAGAACAGTTTTTGAAATTGGAGCTGGAGGATAAATATGAAAGCTGGCGGACTCCTTATGAAGAGGGGGTATTTTTAATTGAAAGGTATATTGATGGTATTGCGCCGATAAGGTTGAAAGATAGCAAAACTTGTCAGGTTATTTTGAGCCCTTCGGGAAACATTTTACCCAAATTATCCTTTAAATCATCCGGGCATAAAGATGACGGCATTTTGAGCCTTTATAAAAGTAAATCCGTCAAAGATATCTCGGTTAACCTTAATTTTTCCAGAATTATTCCTAACGGCCAAATTTCTTTGCCTGCCGGTGATTATCTTTATTTTGAAGGCGAAATTTTATTGAATAAGGATATTGTTGAGGCAGAAAAGAATATTTTGTCAGAGCAGGTTAAAGTAAAAAGTAAAGAGCTGAAGCTGGTTTTCGACCGGGGCAGGGGCAGGATTTTTTGGGCCCAAAAAGAGCTGACCAGGGGCTTAAGCCTTTATACAAGCCTGCGCCATTCGGGGATTTGGTATGATTCTTATCAGGCCTTATGGAGTATAAATAAATCGGAAGATAGGTATTTTGAGGTTTACGGAGCCTGGCCATATATTCCGGTTTCGCAGCTTTGGCAGGTTTATATAGAAGATAATGTATTGCATTGGAAAGTGCAGTTAGATGTCCACCAGCCGGTTAATCTGGAAATAATGCAGGCAAATTTGATGCTTTCCTGCGAATACAAAAACTGGCAGGTAGCTGCCGGGCAATCCCCGAATATTTTTCCGGAAGAGTATACTCAAGATTATGATATTTTGCCTTTTCGTCTCTGGTATGGCAAGCCGGCAGAAGCCGGGCTTATCTTGATTGGTAACGGCGTGCCGCAGGTTAAATTTTTATCGCAGACATCCGATGAGGCAATTAGGGGAATTATCGAGAACACTGACTACCTCTATCATGCCCGGCTCATGCAATATCAAAAAACCGGCACCAGTAAATTACCCGCAGGGTCGTATCCTTACTTTGACGGCATAATAAAAATCGGCAATGATAAATAATTATTATAAATTTAAAGAACACCTGAGACGTAAAGGGCTGCTTTATGCCTTTTTAAGAGGGCTGAAATATTTTATTTTTCTCTTAAGGAGCTCTTGTAGAAAAAACAAAGTAAATTTTAATTTTATCGCCAAAGGCAAAACCAGTATTATCTGTACGGCGTCAGGTCTTAAGATTTTCTGGGGAAATAAGGAATTAACTTCCGGTATTGGGCTGCATTCGCTAGTAAATACTCTGGGCCTGTGGACGGATTCCGTTACAGCCAGCTGGCAGATTATCGAAAGAGGGCCCGATTATTTTATTCTCAAGGTTGTTTTTAAGGCTCTGCCCTTAAACCAGATCTGGAAGATTAAAATTGAAAAGCAGGAAAGGATATCGCTGGATATAGCTCTTGAGGTTGAAGAGGAATTAAATATTGATGAACTGCGCGTTATGGGTTTGGTTAGTAATAAATATAAAAGCTGGTTCTGTGATTATAAGCAGGGGGATTTTAGCCGCCTGGATGATAAATTTTCTGATGTATATTTTGGGAATTCTCCGGCCAGGCTAATCGGGGTAAGGTTTCCTTTAGGAGAACCGGGCTTTTTAAATGCTTTTAGTTTTGACTGTGACGATAAGGATTGGTTTGCCGTAATCCAAAATCCACCCTCATTTACTGACGCCCGCCTAGTCGGCGTAAGGAGAGTATATCCCGGAGAAAATATCCTGCGCCCGGGTATCTGCTATCAGATAATATCATCCGGCCTTGATTTGTCCAAAGATGGCCAAGACTTGGATATTAAGGTAGAAAGCATAAGGCGAACTTCTTTGGCGCCTATCCTCGGCACGGAGCTTGACAATCAAAAAAGAAAAACCAGGATTTTGCTCGTCAATTTACCCTGGCAGAAGAATGGTGTTTCAGGCGTGCGCGCAGGATCGCGCTGGCCGCACATAAAAGGCCGGCCCGAAGATAGCTATTTGCCATTTCCCTTCTTTTTAGCCTACGCTACCGCTTTATTACGTAGCCGGGATATTGAAGCAGTGATGATTGATGCTATAGCAGAAGGCCTAAGTGAAGAAAAATTCCTGGAAATAGTTTTATCAACTAAGTTTGATTATCTGGTAACTGAAACATCGGTTCCGTCTTTTAATGATGATCTGTGCCTCCTAGAGAAAATAGCTAAAGCAGGGGCTAATATAATTTTATGCGGTCCGAATTACGAAATATATAAACCGGAGTTTTTAAAAAACCATACTTTTATCCAATTTGTTTTATACGGTGAGTATGAATTTACGCTATTAGAGCTGGTTGAGTCATTAAGGGATAAAAAAACCCTTTCTTCGGTGGCCGGGTTGATTTACAGAGACAATGGCTCGGTTCAGGTTAACTCAAAAAGAGAACCGTTTCCGTTGGATCTTTTGCCTTGGCCTTATAGGGAAGGCCTGCCTATGGATAAATATCTGGATGCCCCCGGTCGAATGCCTTTGCCTAGCGTTCAGATGATCGCTTCCCGGGGATGCCCTTTTAGGTGTAAATTTTGCCTCTGGCCGCAGGTTGTCTATCAAGGGCATGATTACCGCGTAAGGAGCGTACAAGACGTTGTTAGCGAAATGCAATATTTGGTTGAGGAAAAAGGTTTTAGATCCGTCTATTTTGATGATGATACCTTTAATATAGGTAAACAACGGATGCTGGATTTTTGCCGTCAGATTAAAGAGCGTAAATTAAATAAAGTGAAATGGGCAATAATGGCCCGGCCCGACCTTATGGATGAAGAAATACTGCAGAATATGAAGGATGCCGGTTTGTGGGCTGTTAAATATGGCGTCGAGTCAGCCGTGCAAAGTTTATTGGATAATATAGATAAAGATATGGATTTAGAAAAAGCAAAAAGAATGATTGAGTTTTCTAAAAAAATCGGTCTTAAGGTCCATCTTACTTTTACTTTCGGCCTTCCGCAGGAAACAATGGAAACCATTCAGGAAACAATAGATTATGTTAAAAAGGCTGATCCATATTCGGCCCAGTTTTCTATCACAACACCGTTTCCCGGGACAGAATACTATAAATCCTTAGACGGCCGGGGGATGATCCTTTCTAAAGATTTCTCCGATTACGACGGCCAATTTAAAAGCGTAATTAAATTAGAGAATTTAAGCGCTGCGGAGTTAGAAAAGGGCAAAGATAAGGCAACGCAGGCCTGGCAGGATCATTTAAGGAGAAAGGACTTATGGCGCAATAACCTGATAAAGCTTTATTCTTTGGCAAAAGAAAAAGGCTTATCTTATGCGCTAGGTAAAGGTTTGAGGTATTTTAGAAACTTTCTGTTTCCTTATCCTGCTACTGACAAAGATTGCCTGCATCCGATGAGCTATGATGATCTGATCAAGAAAGTAAACTTTGGTTTTACGGATATACTTCTTATACAGTGTCCGCCATGGGATATCTCAATGCCGCCTTTAGGGGTTGCCTACCTGTCCAGTTATTTAAAAGAACACGGATACAATGCTTCTGTATTTGACCTGAACATAGCTTTGTATAATTTAGCAGGCGATAACGCAAAGCGGCTCTGGGAGCAAAAGAATTATGACAAGTGGATGAATACCGATTCTCTGGAAAACGCAAATAACCGGCTAAAAGACGAGGCGGGTATCCTGCTTACCAAATTATTAGCCAAAGCGGATATCGAATATATCGGCCTTTCCGTAAATCTAGCCGGAATCAGTATGGCCGCGGGGCTTATTAAGATAATAAAATTGCAGAAACCCAGCTCTAAGATAATTCTGGGTGGATGGGGGTGTATTAATGAACACATGCGCGGCCTTTTCCCCGCCGGATTAGTCGATGTTTTTGTCGTGGGTGAAGGCGAAGCTACGCTGTTAGAGGTAATTGAAGTATTTAGGGGCCTCAAAAAAGAGAGCGATGTCCGCGGAGCAATATTTAATCACAGAATTTTAGCTGATTATTCTCCCCGGGAGCCAATCATGGATTTAAATGTTATCCCCTGGCCGACTTTTAAGGAATTTAATCTGCACTGTTACGGATCCAGGAGCCTGCCGATTTTTACAAGCAGGGGATGTATTGGCAGGTGTAGTTTTTGCAACGACTGGCCGAATTCTACGCCTTACCGAAGCCGCAGTGCGCGTTCTATAATGGATGAAATTATTTATCATATAAAGAATAACCATACAAAAACATTTAGTTTTAAAGATTTGTTATGTAACGGCGATATTGGTAACCTTAATAAATTAGCCGATTTAATTATCGCCTCGGGGATAAAAATTAACTGGGATTCTCAGGCAATCCCCCGCAAAGAAATGACCTATGAGCTACTCTTAAAATTAAAGCAATCAGGCTGCAGCACTTTGATATATGGCATAGAAAGTTTTTCCGATAATGTCCTAAAACTTATGCGCAAGATATTTACTTCTTCTGTTGCCGAAGACGTGCTTAAGGATACCTGGAGGGCGGGGATCAAAAGCTGTATTAATATCATTGTGGGTTTTCCGGGCGAGACAGATGAAGATTTTCAAAGCACATTAAAGGCGATAAAAGAAAACAGGCAGTATATCGGACAAATTGGGGCAATTAGCGTATGCCTGGTTAACCACAACAGTGATTTAGAGAATAATCATCAGCGTTACAACCTGATCCTGCCAGGCGATACCAGGATCAGGGCGAAGGAGTGGAGGAGCAGCGACAATTTGAGCACCTATCAGTTAAGGCGGCAAAGGGCTGAACGGATTTTGTCCATGGCCAATGAAATCGGACTGAAATATGAAACTTTAACCATATAAATTCATTACAATGCCTAATATCGGTCCAGACGATTATTTGTTAAAGGATATTAAAAACGGTTTCCGTGCCTCTATGGGGCCGCAGATTGTTCAATTTGATATTACCAACAAGTGTAATAATAATTGTTTATGCTGCTGGAATAGGTCTCCTTTATTAGGGGAGCTTTCTATGGAGAGAAAAAAAGAAAATAACGAGGAGCTTAAATTTGAAGTCATAAGAAAGACATTGGAAGAATTGCGTCAGATGGGGACGAAAACTATTTTTCTGGCAGGCGGAGGAGAGCCTTTTGCGCATCCGGACATTTTGAAAGTATTAAGGTGTATTAAAGAAAACAACATGCGCACTTTTATTAATACCAACTTTACTCTCATAAACAAGGAAATAGCAAACCAGATAACCAAACTAAAGATCGACCATATTCACGTAAGCCTTCTGGCCGGTACAGCCAAGACTTATGCGGGGATTCATCCCAACAAAACAGAAGAAACGTTCCATCAAATTGTAAATTTACTGAAGTATATTTCTTCGCTCAAAGAGCAATCCGGACAGCATCTTTATAATCCCTTGCCTCATATTAATTTATATTATGTAATCTTCAGTAAAAATTATAAAGAGATAGATAAAATGATTGATGTGGCTATAGAAACTAAGGCCGATAGTGTTGAATTTACGCCTGTCGATGTCATCCCGGGTTACACCGATTCACTGTTATTGGGCAAAAAAGAGTCAGAGCATGCTTTAAACATGCTGGATAAGCAGTCTTTAAGAATAGAGCAGTATAATATTCACGAGCCGGTTAAGATCAGTATTACCCAAAAGGAAAGTTTTATAAAAAGGATCAGTTCGCAAGAAGCCTTGTTGGGGAAATACGAATCGGATAAAGTTATAAATCAGCCTTGTTATGTGGGGTGGGTATTTGCCAGGATTAAGGCGGATGGCAGCGTGAACCCCTGTTTAAAAGCCCACAGGATATCCATCGGGAATATCCACGAAAAATCTTTTAAGGAAATCTGGAATAGCACTGAGGAACAACTATTTAGGGAAAAGGCGTTTACACACAACCCAAATGACCCATATTTCAATTTAATCGGTAACGACGCTAATATAAATTTTGGATGTATTAAAAGCTGCGATAATATTCAGATTAATCAGGAGATGCACGCTAAATACGCCGGATTATTGCAAAAAGATGACAATTCCGCTTAAAAAAGATAAAACTGCGCTTAATAAATTGCTGATCGACGGAGTTTTGTCTTCCAAATCAGCCTTTATCGGCCCGGAAGTATTGCATATTGATTTAACTAATCAGTGCAATTTTAACTGTATTGCCTGCTGGTGCCGGTCTCCTCTGTTAACCGACAAAGCCATGCCGGATTGGGAAAAAAAATTAACCTTACCTCTTGATATCATAAAAGGGGTTATTGACGATTTAGAACAAATAGGGGGGCTTAGGCAGGTTAAATTAGTGGGCGGAGGAGAGCCTTTTATGCATCCTAACGTATTAGAGATAGTCGAATATATAAAAAGCAAAGATAAAGAAATTGAAATAGATATAAATACTAATTTTAGCCTTGTTGATAAAGAAACCGCAGAGAAATTATTGCATATAGGGGTGGATTCTTTGACTATAAGTATCTGGGCCGGGAGCGCTCCGGTTTATGCATCGGTGCACCCCAATCAGAAAGAAGAAACTTTCTATAGGATTAAAGATATTATGCGGTTTATATATGAAAGAAAGAAAGCAAAAGGGCTGTCTGCCCCAAGAATTATAATTCATGATGTGATTTTCAATTTGAATTATAAAGATTTAGAAAATATGATTGAATTCGCTTTAGATGCAGGAGCTGATTCTGTCCAGGTTGTCCCTGTGGATCCTGTAAAAGACAGGACCGAGAGCCTATTGTTAAGCGGCACACAAAGAAAAGAGCTTCTTGAGATTATTAACAGGATTAACAGGTATTATGACCCAAAGACATTCCGTTATATTACTCAGGATAAAAGGTCTGTAGTTTTATGCGATTTTAACAGTTTTATACGCCGCGTTGAGAGGCTCAATATTGCAAGCGGAGTGTATGATGAGCAGGTTGTTGAAGAAATTCCATGTTATGTAGGCTGGTTATTTGCGAGAATTATGGCTACGGGAAATGTTGTTCCTTGTTGTAAGGGCCATAGGATGACTATGGGCAATATCTATAAAAACAGATTTAAGGAGATTTGGCTTTCTCCCGTTTACGATGAATTCAGGAATAATGGTTTAAAGCTTTCTAAAAATCATCCTTATTTTTCCGTGATCGGCAATTCCGCTACGGCTAAGACAGGCTGCTATAATTGTGACAATCTTTGGCAGAATATGCCAATGCATAAACTGATGAATTTAAAGAAAATATCTTAATATGATAAAAGGTTTGTTTTCTTTTAAAAAAGTTAAGGCTTGGGTTTTGAATTTAAAAGGCATATCCACTAAGTGTTACGCTTATAAAGGCCCCGATTTGGTTCAGATCGATTGTACGGATAAGTGCAATAGCCGCTGCCTTGCCTGCTGGGTGCATTCTCCGTTACTTAATAGTAAAGAAAATAAAGATTTTCTTGATATAGAGCCATCAATATTAAAACGTTTTATAAGGGAGGCTAAGAAATCCGGGACAAGGGAGGTTTGTTTCTCCGGAGGAGGGGAGCCGTTTTTATATGAACATATTTGGGAGATTTTAGAGTTTACGCAAAAAAACAGCATGCCTTTTCGTATAAATACAAACTTTACTTTATTAAGCAAAAGGGATATAAAAAGGCTGCTTTCTTATAATAAGCTGGCATCTTTGACGGTAAGCATTTGGGCTCCTGACGCCGGCTTGTATTCAGAATTACACGGAAGAAATAAGGAATCTTTCGACAGCCTGATTTCTAACTTGCGGTTTCTTAATAAACTTAAAACCCCCAGATTAAATGTGATTGTTTATTCCGTGATGACCAGTATGAATTATTTTGCTTCAAAGGCTTTGACGAATTTAGCCAGGGAAACGGGTTGTAGCGGCATAGAGTTTGCGCTTATTGATGCTATACCCGCAAACACAGATTCACTGCTGCTTAATGAAAATCAGTTGAGTTACCTAAAAAGTGATTTTCTCGGATTAATCAGGCAGGCAGAAGATTTTGGCAAGGCATTTAAAATAATTAACAAAGAATTATTTCTTAGAAGGTTGTCTTGCCCCGGGGCAAGCTGCGGAGAATATGATGCTTTTGTCGATAGGATACCCTGTTATTCAGGCTGGGTTTTTTTAAGGCTACGGGCAAACGGAGACCTGAACTCGTGCCTTAAATCTCATAAAATTCCCATCGGGAATATCTATAATGAAAGTTTTCTGTCTATCTGGAACAATGCATCGCAGCAGGAGTTTAGAAGGAAGTGTTTAGCCCTTCCGAAAGATAAAGAATATTTCAAAGTTTTTGGCAACGGAAATTCCGCAGGTATCGGTTGCAGGCGCTCATGTGATAATATATTTAGCAATGAGCATGCCGGAAGATTGGTCAAGTATTTAATTAAGTTATGAAAAAAATAAGAAGAGCAGGCATCATATTATTACTTTTGTTGGTTGCGGCCGTCATGGATACTTTACTGTTTGTATTAAAGAAGGCAAAAGGCATCCGTTTTTTCCCGGGAGGATAAAATTTGAATATATTATTAATGCATCCTCATGATTTATATTCTTCCTCCGAGCCTTGGACGGTGCGCATAAAAAATATAGCTTGCCAGTTTGAAGCCAAAGGGCATTCGCTGAAGTTGGTTTATTTCCCTCTTGATAAACGGGATATCGGACACAGTTTTTTAAGCGATAATATTGAACTTATTGCTTTAGACAGAAGGTTAGGCATATTCAGGCTGTTTAGAAATATCCTGTCCGTGATGAGGCTATCCGCTTCATGCGATATAATACATTTTCAGAAATGTTATTATTATGTAGCGCTTCCGGCGCTGATTGCCGCATGGATTAAAAACAAACCGGTGCATTACGATTGGGACGATTGGGAGACAAAGATATTTTATTATTCAAATCCTTCCCAATTTCTTGTTGGCGGGTTTATCAATTTGTTCGAGAAATTAGTCCCCATGGCGGTAGATACAGTATCTGTTTCTAGCGGTTATCTTCGCCAAATCTGCCTTTTAAGGGGCGTGCTTAATAAAAATATCTTTTCTGCGCCGGTAGGCGCAAACTTGGAAGAGTTTTTTCCGGATCCGGATTCTAAGGGCAAGGTAAAGGGAAAATATGGAATAAATGGCCAGCTTGTTTTGTACGTAGGCCAGCTTCATGGCGGTCAATATGCCGAACTTTTTATAGCCGCAGCAGCAGATATTCTTAAAGAAAATAAGCGGGATATATATTTTATGATTGTTGGCGACGGCTACCGGTTGAATGAATTAAAGCGCATAGCTTCGGATATGGGGCTGGGACCTCGTTTTATTTTTTCCGGGTTCATCCCTCATGAAAAGGTGCCTTCTTATATTAACGATGCCGATATCTGTGTGGCTTGTTTTGAAGACAATGCTATAACCAGGTGTAAAAGCCCTTTAAAAATCGCTGAATATTTAGCCTGTGCTAAAGCTATAGTTGCCAGCAATGTGGGAGAGGTCCGGAATATGGCAGGCGGGGTGGGAGTATTAACTGAACCCGGTAATGTTTCTTCATTATCCGAGGGGATAAAGAGCTTATTGGATAACAAGGCGTTAAGGGATAGATTAGGCCATTATGCCCGCTTGAGGGCTGAAAGAAAATATAATTGGTTGGTTACGGCAGATAATATCCTGAGCGCATATACAGAAGCAATTAGGGTAAACGGAGATTGCAGCGGTTCTATCCAGCTTAATGGGAGGGGGAATATGGCGTATCCAGAGAAAACAGAGCATGGTTTTGATATTCTTACGGCAAGGGTTTTTTCGATAACCAGCCATGCGCCTGCCCCTTATACTATTGAGGTTGAGCTTAGAAAACTTATCGGAGAGCGGCCAGACTCTTTAACGGTAGACCCGCGCTGCACTTTTTATAAGGACGATAAAGTCCCTAAAACAATTAATATCGTTCAGCCCAAGGATATAATTGAAGTGACATATTTAGTTCATAATGGCATTAAAGTAGCTTTTAACATTATCGTCAGGCCGCCAAAGCCTTTCTGACCCCGTCAGCTTTAAGTAAAAAGCGTTTCAAATTTGATTTAAGATGAAAGTATTATTTTTTACACGCGAAGATAAGAATTTATCCGGAGCGCGCCTGAGGTGTTATGGCTTATCAGCGGAATTGAATAAATCCGGGATATGCTCCGAGGTTTTTTCTTTTGCTGAAGATCTTGGAGCTAAATGCGCCGAAAGAGAATCCGAGATGGGCCTGGGAACAAAATTAAATTATAACCTGCGCGCATTTTGCAGTTTAAGAAAAAAAATAGATAGCGATACAGTGATCTTTATGCAGCGGCTTAATTACCACACCCTTGCCCCGTTTCTTATTTCCTGGCTGGGGAAAAGAAAATTTATTTTTGACTGCGATGATTGGAATATCCGCGAAGACCCTGTTTACCGCTTTGGGTTTTATCCTTCTTCAAAAATGGAATATTTTACCGGAAGGCTGGCCGGCTATGCGCATGCCTGTATCGCGTCAAGCGTATTCCTAAAAGAATATCTATCAAGATTTAGTAAAAATGTGCATTATCTGCCTACCGGGGTTGATACCCGTTTGTTTAGGCCGCCGGAAGCAGATAAAAAAAGTTCTCAATTGGTATTTTCATGGATAGGCACGGCTTATCATGCTCCAATGGGAGAAAACCTGAAGTTTCTTATCGATATCTTCTCATCTCTTATGCAGAAGCACAGTAATATTTTTTTAAGTTTTGCCGGAGAGGGAAAATATTTTAACGCGGTTATGGGGCAGTTAGGTAATTTTAAATATAAGGATAGGGTTATAAACGAAGGGTGGATACCTCCTCAGAAAATCCCCGATTATCTCTCCAGGATTGATGTCGGGCTTCTGCCATTGATCCAAAATACCAAATTTAATATAGCCAAAAGCCCGACTAAGCTTTTTGAGTATATGTCCATGGCAAAACCTACTGTTTCAAGTGATATAGGAGAAGCACCGAGAATTATCCAGGATAACAAAAACGGTTTTTTAGCCGGGGACAGGGAAGAGTTTATTGCCAAAATTGAAAGGTTAATTAATGAGCCTGCCTTAAGGAATCAAATGGGTGTTGCGGCGCGTGAAAGCATAGAGGAAAAATATTCCTTGTCTGTTTTGGGTAAAGAACTGGCGGAGATTATAAGGAAAATCTAATGCCAAAAATTTCCGTTATTATTTTAACTTATAACTCCCGGGGCTGCATTAAACCCTGCCTGGATTCTTTATTTGGTCAAAGGCATGAGGATGTTGAAGTGATTGTTGTTGATAACGGGTCAAACGACAGTACCTTAGATTTAATTAGAGGTAATTACCCCGGTTTAAGGATAATCGCAAACAAGGGTAATCTGGGGGCATCAAGAGGCAGAAACCAAGGAATTGAGGCTGCTTCGGGCGAATGGATCTTAACTCTAGATTGCGATGTGATATTAGAAGACGGTTTTATCAAAGAGGCCATGGAGCTTGCAAGTAGCCCGAGGGGAAGATTAGGAATTATCCAGCCGAAGATTTTATCTAAAAGCAAAAAAAAAATATATTCTTGCGGTATAGGCGTCTATTGGTTAAAAAGGTTCTATGACATCGGCCGAAATTCATCCGATGGCAAGATGTTTGGCCTGTCCTTTCCCGTTTTTGGGGCCTGTTGCGCAGCTGCCTTATATAGGCGTAAAATGCTGGATGACTTAAAAGACAGGTATGGTTATTTTGACGAAAGATTTTTTTTCCTTTTTGAGGATGCGGATTTATCATGGCGCGCCCAGAAAAAAGGCTGGATATGCATGTTTTATCCTAAAACAAAATGTTTCCATGGCGGAAACAGTTCTTCTACGGACGGGCTAACCAGGCAGTTATTTAGTTTTCGCAACCGCCATCTGGCAATATTAAAAAATCAAAATCCCGTATTTGTCCTTTTAATGCTGCCCGCATATTTTATTTACGATATCCCGAGATTTTTGGTTTTGCTTGCGAAATTCAGGTTTAACTTTAAGAAATTCTACAATTTATATCATGTTCAAGGTTAGCGTAATAATCGTAACGATTGGAGCAAAAGACTATATTAAATCTTCCCTTGACTCCGTTTTTAAACAAACATCCCTTCCGCAGGAGGTTATTGTTATTGATAATTCCCTGAAACCGGAGTTAGGGTTGCAGATTAATAAATTATATCCTTTGGTTAAAGTGTATTCTGAGAAAGAAAATTTATTTTATTCCCTTAGCTTGAACAAGGGGATAGATTCGACCCGCGGAGAATTTGTCCTCTGCCTTAACGATGATGTAGTTTTAGAGAGAGATTTCATTCAGGAAGCGCTAAAAGCTTTTCTTGTAAATAATAAGATAGGTTTGGTAGGCGGCAGGATGTTGCGCAGCAAAGGGGAAATTCTGGATTCAACCGGTTTATTTCTAACCCCTTGGCGTTCGGCAAAAGACAGAGGTTATGGCATGGCTTCATTAAATGTATTTGATGAGCCCGGTTTTATTTTTGGGGTAAATGGAGCGGCTGCTTTTTATCGCAGGAAAATGCTGGAAGAGATTAAAGAAGGGGCAGATTATTTTGATTCCCGGTTCCGCATGTTTTATGAGGACATGGATATTTCCTGGCGGGCGAATAAGAAAGGATGGCGTGCTTACTATTTTCCGTCTGCAGTAGCGCGCCATGTGCGCGGCGGATCATTCCGGCCCGATTGCGGTATAGATAAGGCTGTGGCACGCAGGTACCTGGATGAACATCTGCACTATGAGTTAATCAAGAACAGGTATTTAACTATATTAAAAAATGAAACTTTTTCTGGTTTTATCCTGCATCTTCTGCCGGTTTTAATTTACGAACTGCATCTTTGGGCCTATATTTTATTTTTTCAGCCCAAGCTCATAAAGGTTGTTTTCGGTAATTTAAAGAAAATACTGAGTGAGCGTAAGAAAAGCTTTTGACAATTTTAAGTTATACTTTAAAATAGCAGTTGTAATTTACGCGCGGGTGGTGAAATGGCAGACACGCAAGCATGAGGGGCTTGTGCCGAAAGGCTTGGGGGTTCAACTCCCCCCTCGCGCATAAAATATTTTAAGGTTTTTCCTGCCTTTTATCTTTGACGTAGTTACTCTTCTCCATGCTTTTGGCAAGCTTCTTTAATTCTGCTCCGATCTCGCCAATTTGAGCGACATGTGTAATACTGCGCATCTCGTTGCTCACGACGCCTATGGATATTGAAAGAAGGGGGATTCTGTGAATTTTACTTTGGCGGTCGTATCCTACGATAAAACCGTTTTCCCTGTCTTCTTGGTTGTAGAATGATGGAGAGATTTTGTCAAAATCACGGATTATCTTTTCGCATATCTTATCTGTTGTCTCCGGGGTGGTGACGACAACAAAGTCGTCTCCTCCGATATGCCCAACGAAATCATTGCTTGAACCGTATTCTTTTACAGCGCTAAGCAATATGCGGGCAGTTTCACGGATAACGTTATCCCCGCGTTCAAAACCGTATTTATCATTATAAGCCTTGAATTTATCCAGGTCAGCATAGCAAACTGCATAAGGTTTTTTGCTTTCAACGCAATTTGAAAATTCGTTGAGTATTGCTACGTTTCCCGGCAACCGGGTAAGCGGGTTTGCTTCAAGGTCTCTTTGTGTGCGCCTTAATACCATGCGTATCCTCGCCAGGAGTTCTTTTGGTTCAAACGGCTTGACTACATAATCATCTGCGCCTGAGTCAATCCCGCTTATTTTATCGCTGACCTCTCCTTTTCCGGTAACCATAATTACGGGCAAATGCTGTAATAGTAAATCTTTTTTAACCAGATTGCACACCTGTCTGCCGTCCATCTTTGGCATTTTGTAGTCAAGGAGCGCAAGATCTAGCGCCTTAGATCGAATGATTTCCAGGGCTTCTTCTCCGTTAGAAGCTTCAATCGTTTCATAGTTTTCTTCGGAGAGGGTAAGTTTGAGGATTTCTCTTATATCAGCATCATCATCAGCAATCAGTATTTTTATGCCCATAGTTTTATTTAAGCAGCCTTAAGGGTAAAACTAAAAGTTGAGCCTTCGCCCAGCTTGCTCTTTACCCATATCCTTCCCCCGTGTGCTTCGATAATATGTTTAATCAGGGCAAGTCCAAGCCCGGTGCCTTTTACCTCCTGGTTAATTGTGTTATCTACGCGATAAAATTCTTCAAATAAATGTCCTTGCGCTTCTTCAGGGATCCCAAAACCGCTGTCTTTGACATCGATCTGGATTATTTTATTTAAACAGTTTGCATTTATATTAATTTTCCCGTTTTGAGGCGTAAATTTAAGTGCGTTACTGAGCAGATTGATAAATACTCTTTCAATCTGGCTGCGGTCAGCCAGTATTTTCTGGCAGTTATCCGGTATATTATGCCCATAGCTTATATTTTTTGTTTTTAATTGCTCAAAGAGCAAGTCAAATATTTTATCGATAATAGCTTTTAAGTCCAGGCTTTCTAATTTCATATCTACTTTGCCGCTTTCGATGCGTGAAATATCCAGAAGGTCGTTTATCATATGAACGAGTTCATCGCTATGCCGGTTTATTTTTTCAAGTTTATTCCTTACGTCATCAGGCAGCGACCCAAGTTTCTCGCTAAGCAGTATTGCGGCGTAACCTTTAATTGATGTAAGAGGGGTCCTTAATTCATGCGATACGCTTGAAATAAAATCGCTTTTACGTTTACTCATTTTTTTTACTTCTTCAAGCGCTCCGGTTAACTGGCGGGTTCTTTCTTCAACCTTCATTTCCAACTCCTGCTGTGATTTCCATGTTTTTTCAAAAAGCCGGGCATTGTCTAAGGTTTGAGCAATTTGATTAGAAAGGATACTGATGAATTCCTGGTCTCCCTTGGTTACCGGGGTTTCAATGTTTTGCGTGCCGACGAAAATAAAACCTTTATCCCCTTCCTGAGTCAATACCGGACAGATGATAAATGAATGCGTCTGAAAGAGCTGGTCAACTTTGTCTTTTGGCAGAAAGCTTTCCGGCAGGCTCGCGGAGGAGGCGGTCCGGCCGTTTTCAATTAAATCCAAGAAATAATCTTTCTTGGTGTTGATTTCGATCCTTATCTTTTCAGATGTGTCTTGGTTATACCCGACGCTTAAATACAGGCGGAATTCTCTTTCAAAGTTCTTCCACAAAAATGCCAGCGATTTTTCAAATCCCAGTTCCTCCAGGTATTTATAGTCTATTTTATTGAATATTTGTTTTTCTTCTAGGGTGGTGTTGATCTCTTGTGATAATTTTTGCAGGGCATCAAGCCCGGCGATTTTTTTATCCAGCTCTTCCTGGGTTTTGTTTAGCTCTATATCCGTGCGCATGATTAGTTTTGCCTGTTCATCCATTTCTTCAAGCGAAAAGTTTAATGCCGCTATTTTCCCGCCCAATTCTTTTAAACGCTGCATTTTATAAAATAAGGATAAAGCCAATACAATTATAATTGTGCAGGTGCCGAGAAATATAAAGGGAAACATTTATTGGTCTCCTATGGCTAAGATGTTAATGCTTTGGTTGTGAAAATAGGTTTGGCCCAAGTAATTTATGGATGTAAGGGGGGCCTGTTCACCGTTAGTGTATATGCCTATTATCGGGGTATTCTCTCCAAAGGCATCTTTGATTACGGCAAGTTCCCTTTCATACTGCCTGCCCAGAAGAAAAAATCTTGCAGCTGAATTGAAAACCAAAACAAACTTTATTTTTTGATTTCTCATGTTGCGTTTCGCTTCTTGGCAGGCGCTGATTGCTGCGGCTAACCGGGATTCTTCGGTACTGATCATCAATCTGATTTTGCTGCCCCGGGGAACATCCCCTTGGGTAACAAGCGCCCCGTCGTCTTTTATGGAAACAATATTACGCAGCAGGTATTCTTTTTCCCCCTGCAGATAAATCCCTATAGGGTAAAATATGGATATGCGCCGCAATTCTTTGGCTAATTCAAGTGTGCCTTTGGCAAAATAATCTTCATAAAGTTTCACCGCAGGTTCGCCATCGATCTCTTGAATAACATTGCTATTGGATTCGGTAGCCAAGCGCATTTTGCCCAAAGGTTTCCACCCGTGTTTTGTTCCGAACCCGAAATTAAATTTCCCCCCAAAAAGTATTCCGCAACAAGAATCATTCAGCAGCTCATTGTTAAAATATTGAAAAGCCTTTTGGTTGACGAAATTATCTCCGCCGCTGGCTCCAATTAAAGGAAAGCTTTTCCCCAAGTCCTCCTGGATCCCGTTGATTAGATTAACTCCCTCGGTAATTAATCTATCTGAAAGAATTATGGTCAGGCTTCTGTGTACTTCTTTAAAACCATACAGTAATTTTCTGCCCAGTTCTTTTCCGGACAAAAATGAATTCTCCCTGTTTATATCTTTAACCGCCGCGGTATTAAAAAAAGTTTGCTGGCTTAAACTTAGCAAAAGCACGGAGATTCCGTATTTGAATATGCCGCCGCTGGTAATAATCCCCGAACTATTACAGCCGAGTACGGGGACTTCTCCCAGAAGATTATTGGCAGTTTTTAGAACCAAAGAATGTGCAAATTCTGCGGAAGTGAATATCAGCGCGAGGCTGGCAGGTGCGCTTCTTAATCCGATTATAGCCTGGCCTACTGCTTCATTAGCGGCTTGAACATGCTCTTTGATTTGGCTAAAACCAAAACTTACATTCATGTACGCCAGTATATAACGCAAATATACGAGGGTCAATAATTTTATTGACTAAAAAGGCTTATATAGTAGAATAACATTCAAATCATCCGGCCCCATCGTCTAGCCTGGTCCAGGACGTCAGGTTCTCAGCCTGTAAACACGAGTTCAAATCTCGTTGGGGCTATTAAGTCCTTCGGTTCCCCGCCACAAAACGTGGCGGGTCCGTCAAGAACTGTGGCGGAAAATCCGGTTGGGGCTACTGATTTTAGAGGGATATTAACTTGCAGCAGAAGTTAAGTTGACCGTCGTAACTTGATTAAGGGCGTACGGCTATAATTACCCGCTAAAATGAAAATAAAATTTAAGGATTGGTGCACATTTATAATCCTTGCCATACTCTGTTTTGGCCTTTGGTACAAGCTGGAGTATCCCCGTTTTGCTTTCGTAGACCTTTCCTTTAATAAACAACAAGCATTATCAGAATCCGAAAATTACCTTAAGTCCAAAGGCGTGGATACAAATAAATACGCCCGGGCAGTTATTTTTGATTCAGATGAAAGATTTAACCGGTATTTTCAGCATACCGCGGGGTTAAAGGCAGAAGAAGAATTTATTAAACAGCATGATTTTGATCTATTTCGTTGGATGGTTAGGTTTTTTAAAGAATCCCAGAAGGAGGAATATCTGGTTTACCTCAGCCCCCGGACGGGCAAGGTTATTAGGTTTATGCATTTGATTGAGGATGTTGAGCCCAGGGCCGATTTAGGGAAGGAGGCCTCTAGACAGACAGCGGAATCGTTTTTAAGAGACAATTTCGGAGCTGATTTAAAGAATTATGATTTTCATGAAGAAAAAATCAAACGCTATGAGAATAGGATAGAGTATGTTTTCTCTTGGGAGAAGAAAGGCGTGTATATCCCCTGGAAGGCGCATCAGGGAGGGGCAAAGCTGCTTACGGAAGTTACGGTTTCCGGACACAAGATCAGGGAATTTTACAAAAACAAATTTGATTTACCGGAGGGTTTCGTAAGGTATGTGGAAAAACAATTTGTCTTAGGAGCATATCTCTACAGCATTTTTTACATTATCATTTTTATATTGTTAGCCTGGTCAGTTAATATTGTATTAAGAAGAAGGCAGGATATTGTTCCGCGCCTGACCAAAAAATGGTTTTATTATGCCGCTTGTTTTCTGCTGGTTATTAATACGGCAGATTTTATTAATAATTTACAGAATGTATTTATGGCTTATCCGACTAGCGCGCGATTAAGTTCTTTTATCGGCCTGGCATTTACCAGGTGGTTATTTAATACGGGGTTTTTGATAATCGGTTTTATCATGCCTGGTATTGCCGGAGAAACTCTTTGCAGTGAGGTTTTTCCGGAAAAAAAATACAATACTTTTCTGTCTTATATCAAATCTAGTTTTTTTAACCGGACTTTAACCCGCTCTGTAATATTGGGTTACCTGATTTGGGTAATTATGCTGGGGCTGCAGGCAGTTGTATTTTACAACGGGCAAAAGTATTTAGGCGTCTGGCGGGAATGGTATACCATGACTTATTTCTCTTCTTCTTATGTGCCTTTATTCAGCGCTTTTGTCATTGGCGCCAGCGCCAGCTTAAATGAAGAGATTAATTTTAGGCTCTTTGGGATCAGTTTAGCTAAAAAATATCTTAGGAATTCAATTTTAGCGGTTATATTGGCTTCGGTAGTCTGGGGGATGGGCCATACGATGTATGCAATATTCCCGGTATGGTTTCGCATAGTCGAAATTAGCTTAATCGGATTATTTTATGGATTCATATTTATACGTTTCGGGATCATACCTTTACTTGTCGCGCATTATTTGTTCGACGTATTTTTGTGCAGCGCCGCTTATCTTTTAGGCAAAAGCAGCCTGTATTTATTCTATACTTCAGTGGGGTTATTGGCTATCCCCTTATTTTTAGCCATCCTCGCATATTTTACCAACAAAAGCCAGATAGATAAACCGCTCCGCAATACCCTGGATGAGGTTCAAGTATATAACCTTGGCGTGCTGGTTACATTTGTATCGGCAAAAAGATCCCAAGGTTGTTCTATCGAATCTATAAAGAATGAGCTTATCAGGCATAACTGGGACCATCTGTTGGTTGGCCTGGCGATCAAAGAAGTTTTTAAAGAATAGGCGCGCATATTTACCTTAAAATGGTATTGACTCCCCAGCACAAGGATGCTATAAATATTAACAGCTTATGTTGTTGTCGCGCACAATGTTTAAAAAGCGGGTTAATAAAATTTTCCTTGCATTTTGGGTATCTTTATAATATTATAAAAAAAACAAGGAGGATAGGATGCGAAAATATTTAAATTTCTTAAAAGGTTCCAGCTTAGTGATTAAGGTTGCTGCCTGGATTTCTTTATTTTTTGGCATTGTCGGCTCGGTCCCCTTATTGTTAGGTAGGGTCCCGAATAATCCGCGTTGGGCGGGGCTTGTCGTTCTGCTGTTTTATTCTTTTATGTTTTTCTTTTTCTTTCTGGTCGCCAAAATATCCGATATTTTAATTCAGATAATTAACGAAACGCATAAAGATTGATTTTCCATGCAGCCAAGGAGGCAACAGTGAAGAGTAAATTAATTTTGCTTATTATTGCAAGTTTGTTTTTTGGCGGCATTTTAGGATGTGATAAATTCTTCCCTGTTGCCGGGAGCAAAAAGGTATCAGAGGCAAAACCCGCTGTTACAAACCTTCCTGCAAAAGGGGCCCTGATTGCCAAGGTCAACAATATTTCTATTGGCTTGGAGGACCTGAATGAAGATATAGCTATTTATAACGCCAACGTACCTGAAGAGCGGCCTGAACTAAAAATTGTTACTAAGGAGCAAAAGGTAAATTACCTGAAAAACGAAACTATCCGTCGGGCTCTGCTTTACCAGCATGCCCTGGATAAAGGTTTGGACCGTAATGATGAAGTTAAGCAGGCAATCGAAAAAAACAAACGGGACTTAATGGTTATACAGGATATCAAGGATATTACCAAAGGCATTACCGTGAGCTCTAAAGAGGTCGAAGATTATTACAATACTTATAAAGAACAGCTTAAGGAGCCTGAAGAGAGGGAGATTTCCGAGATTGTCGTTGGCAGCGAGCAGGAGGCAAGGGATATATTAATTCAGCTTTTGCAGGGCGCGGATTTTGCTACTCTGGCCAGATCTAGCTCTAAAGTTTCCAGCGCTAAGGATGGGGGTAAGCTGGGTTTCATGCAGAAGGGTAAGAAATCTGCGCAATTTGATGCCGCAGCTTTTTCTGAAACTTTAGATGTGGGAAAGATTAGCAGTGTATTTAAAACCCCCGACGGTTATAGCATAATTAAACTTGAATCTAAGCGTGGCGGTAAGCAAAAGCCGTTAAGCGAAATGTGGGATGACATTAATCGAGGGCTTGTTTTCTTAAAGCAGCAGCAGGCAGTTGAAGACCTGATTGGTAAGCTTTCCCGGGATGCTAAAATCGAGGTATTTGAAGGGGAGATAAAATAATGGTTATCGACAAGCAGAAACTTATTTTAGGAGCAGGAATATTTTTAGCTATAATGGCCGCTATAATGCTGCAAATGTTCATTAAACAGCAGCAGCAGCTTGCTAATGAGAAGGCCAGGGCGGCGATTGCTAATTTGCAGTCTAACCAGACAGCTGTCTTGGTAGCCAAACAAGATATACCGCAGGGCTTGCTTATTGAGCCGGAAATGTTTGAAACATCGATTGTCCCGAATAAATTTGTTCAACCGCAGGCAGTAACATCTTTAGATAGGATTGCCGGCATGATTACGGTTGCCCCTATTGCAAAAGGCGAGCAGATAAGCCTCTCAAAGCTTGTTAGCGATCAAAGGGCAGCCGGC
This sequence comes from Candidatus Omnitrophota bacterium, assembly GCA_028712175.1. GTDB lineage: Bacteria > Omnitrophota > Gorgyraeia > Gygaellales > Profunditerraquicolaceae > UBA6249. The sequence goes on from JAQTQQ010000001.1 coordinate 142,209, forward strand.
GGGAATCTTGCCGGAGTGACCCCTTCCGGCAAGCGGGCGATTACTATTATTGCAGATAGCATTGCTTCTTTGTCCGGGATGGTCAGGCCTGGGGATTATGTAGACGTGCTTGCCATTATTCAGGTCCCCGCGCAAAATCAGGACGGGAAATTAATCAATCAAACTGCGGTTGTGCCTTTGTTTCAGAATGTTTTAGTTTTGGCTGTAGGGCAAAATACCGGCGCCTTAGCCGGTGTGTCAGGCAGGTATTCAGAGCCTTCCCCTAGCAGCAATAACGAGAACAATCTTATTACTTTAGCATTAGGTCCAAATGAATCAAATTTAATTGCTTTTGTCCAGGAACAGGGTAGAATGCGTTTGGTTATGCGTTCTCCGGCCGATGCCAAGGTTGAGCCGATGGCTCCGGTCAGTTGGGATAATCTATTCCAGTATATTATGCCGCAGAAGGACGATGTTGGGCCGGATGTTACGCCGGTAGATACAACGGAATATGTAGAGGTTTTACGCGGATTAAATAAGGCAAAGGTTCCTTTATCAAAATAAAACAGGCAAGAGTTGAGGCCGCGGGGGTTTAGCCTTCGATTGCCAAAGCCTAAGGAGAAAAATGAGAAAGTTATTTTTTGGCCTAATATGTATTGCTACTTTCATAATTACCCTGCCTTTTAAGGGTTATTCCATTGAAGATCTTGCAGAAGAGATGAGGCTTTATGTCGGACATCCACAAACGATTTCCATAAATTCTCCAAAAAGAGTCGCAGTTGGAAATCCTCTGGTGGCCGATGTCGTTAATATCAGTAAAACCGAACTGTCAATTGACCCCAAGGCGGCAGGAAGCACGACGCTGATCATTTGGGATAATTTCGGCGAGCAATCTTATCGCCTGAATGTATTTACCGAAGATATGAGCATTATTAAGCGGCGCGTCGATAACATGCTTTCTTCATTAAATCTACCGGGAGTTTATACCAAAGCAGAGGATGAAGAGGCTAAGGTGTTGCTTTTAGGGACCGTTAAATCCGCAAAAGATAAAGGCAGAATTACTGCCGCTTTGGATCAGATAAAGGATAAAATAATAGACCTGGTTATGGTAAAAGAAGAAGAGTCGCTTATAGAGATCGATGTTCAGGTTATTGAGATTAATAAAGGTTCCCAGGATGTTTTGGGTTTTACCTGGCCCGGTTCAGTGAATTTAACCGAAGTCGGTTCCCCCGGGATTCAAGCCGCAGGTACTACATGGGGTAAGTTATTTAAGGTAGCTAATGAAACCCGCGCCGCTTTTACTTTAAAATTAGATGCCTTAATACAGGAAGGCAAAGCGCGTATTCTTTCTCGTCCGCGAGTCTCCTGTCAGAGCGGTAAAGAAGCTAAACTTGTCGTCGGAGGAGAGGTCCCGGTTTTAAGCGGGACAGTAAGCCCCGGAGGAACTACGGGTACCCCCGGCGCGACTACGAGCGGCTCAGTTGAATATAAAGAATATGGTATTATTTTGAATGTTAAACCACTGCTTGAAGATAACGGACGTATTCATCTCGGACTTGATGTTACAGTCAGTGAAGTCGGTGATCAAGTGCAGACGGATTATGCCTTGGCATATAGAATGACTAAGCGTACGGCTACAACCGAACTTTTACTTGATGATGGGCAGACTATGGCCATAGGCGGTTTAATTAAACAGAAGAAATCGGAGGATGTAAGAAGAGTGCCGTGGCTTTCCAATATCCCAGTTGTGGGTGCAATATTTAAGCAGAGGACTAAGGCTTCCGGGTGGGATTCAGATCTTAGCGAAATCAATGATATTGAGCTTTTTATTACATTGACTCCGCGCGTGGTCAGCCAGATAAAACCGCAGGAGGAATCAAGGCCTAAGATTGCCAAAATTACTGCTCCAAACTATGATAATATCAAGGATCCGGTTTTGAGGTATTCAAAACTGGTGCAGCAAAAAGTTCTAAATGCGCTTGTTTATCCTCCGGCCGCAAAGGCCGCCGGATTTCAGGGAACCGTGAAACTAAGCCTTAAGCTTTCGCCGCAAGGTGAACTTTTGGAATCGAAATTAAAGGAAACTTCAAGTTACCGGGTGCTGGATGATGCTGCGCTCCAAAAAGCCCAAGACACTTCCCCTTATCCGCCTTTTCCTCCTGACATAAAGGAGCAAGAAATTTGGGTGGATATTCCTATAACTTATCAATTGGAATAAGATGGCAAAAATAATAGTAATATTTAGCACAAAAGGCGGTGTCGGAAAAACGCTTATTGCTGCTAATTTAGCCGTATCTTTGACCAGAGAAGGCAAGCGCGTCTGTGTAGTAGATTTAGATACGCAGGTAGTAGGAGATATGGCGCATATGCTGGGTTTGAGCCCGCAGAAGTGTATAGCGGACTTGATGAGTTTTATGAGCAAGCAGCCCCAGTTGACTAAGAAGCAAGATTTTATAATTCAAACCAAATTTAATAATGTAGATTTCCTCGCCGGCGTACTTAAGCCGCAGCAATCCGGGTATCTCTACGCGGAAAAACTCCCCGAAATATTTGCCTTCTTAGATAAAGACTATGATTATATTGTTGTGGATGTGGGCAAGAGTTTTAGCGATATATTTCTTGCTGCATTAAGCCAGGCTAACCTCATACTTTTGGTCGCTACCCCGGATGTGCTTTCCGTGTATCAAACTAAGTGGGCTTTAGATACTTTACTGTTTCTGCATTTTCCCCTGAATATGATTAAGCTTGTGCTTAACAGGGCGGAATCCTTATCCAGTATCAGTTGGCAGGAGATTAGGGTAAATCTTCCCGTGGATATAATTGCCAAGGTCCCTTCTGAAGGCAAGTTGGTTAATCAGGCGGTTAATCTTGGTGTGCCCATAGCTATTAATGCCCCTCGCTCTAAGATCGCCTTAGTTCTATCTGAGCTTGCAGCCCTTTTAATCGAAGGTAAGGCGCTTTATATGGAACGCAAGAATATCGATCAGATCAAGATTAAAGAGGTGGCACTTGAGAAATCCGGGCAGTTCTGGGAGTCTCAGGATTTAAAAGAATCCGTGCTTGAGCCTGATAGTTCAGAAGATAAAGACGAGATATTGATACTCAAGCGCCGAATACACAGCCGCCTTTTGGATAGCATGAACATAAAGAGGTTGGACCTTAAAATATTCAGCGACCGCAAAAAAGCCAGGGATCTAAAAGAAAGGGCGGGAGTTATTGTAAGCAATCTTTTAGTGGAGGAGGCAGGGAGCTTTATTCCTTCCCAGGAAATAAGAAGAAAGCTGATCAAAGAAATCCTGGATGAAGCTTTGGGCCTTGGGCCTTTAGAGGATTTATTGGCAGACCCGGATATTACCGATATCATGGTTAATAATAAAGATGAAATTTATGTTGAGCGGTTTGGACTAATCGAGCTTACCAGCAAGAAATTCATTTCTAATGATCAGGTCCGCACGATAATCGAACGCATTATCGCTCCTATCGGAAGGCGTATTGATGAATCCGTGCCTATGGTTGATGCCCGTCTTGGCGACGGATCGCGCGTCAACGCAATTATATCTCCTGTATCGTTAACCGGGCCGACTTTAACTATCAGAAAATTCCGCAAAGAAAGATACAAAACAAATGATTTGCTTAATTTAGGCGCCTTAACTCAGGGGATATCCGATTTTATTAGGGCTTGTGTGTTGTGCCGCAAAAATATGATTGTTTCCGGTGGCACAGGTTCAGGAAAAACCACGATGTTAAACGCGCTTTCAGAATATATTCCTGAAGGAGAAAGGATTATAACCTTAGAGGATGCCGCGGAATTGAAATTGAACCAAAGGCACTGGATAAGGTTGGAATCTCGTCCTCCGAATATAGAAGGTAAAGGCAGTCTTATGATCAGGGACCTTTTCCGTAATACCCTGCGTATGCGCCCGGATAGAATTATCGTCGGAGAATGCCGCGGTACCGAATCTTTAGATATGCTTCAAGCCATGAATACCGGGCATGACGGCTCTATGACCACCGTTCACGCAAATTCTACCACGGATGTTTTATCCCGGCTTGATTCGATGATTCTTATGTCCGGAATTGAGCTTCCTGCCAGGGCTATACGTGAGATGGTTGCTTCCGCAGTTGATATAATTGTGCACACCGCAAGGCTTTCCGACGGTTCGCGAAAAATTATGTCCATCGCGGAAATATCAGGGATGAAAGATGAGATGCATATAAATTTAAACGAAGTATTCATTTTTAAGCAAACCGGAGTAGATCCTAAAGGCAAGGTTCAGGGGTATTTTACTGCTACCGGTTATAAGCCTTCATTTTTGGATGAAATCCGCGTGCGCGGAATATCCCTTTCAGAAGATATATTTATACCCACCAAGCCGTAAGAAACTTAAAAAATGCGTTTAATCAATACAACTAAGAATACTGTCTTGGCAGAAAACGTATTTCTGGCAAATAAGTCCTTATCAAGGATTAAGGGTTTGCTGGGGAAAAAGGTTTTTTTGCCTGATCAAGCGATAATCCTTGATCCTTGTAATTCGGTGCATACTTTTTTTATGCATTTTGCGATAGATGTGATTTTCGTGGATAGGAATTATAAGGTTGTTAAGATATTGCCCAAGCTTAGCCCAAATAGGATAACTTCCGTATATTGGCATTCTAGTAAGGTTATTGAATTACCTGCCGGAAGCTTAAGCCTCACCAATACCCAAGATCAAGATCAACTGCAGTTAATAAAGTAATTTTACTTTTCTGTCCAATCTGACTTGACAAAATAATGAATAAGAGTTATATTTATACGTAGAAATGTCCAATCTGGAGGTTTCATGGGGGTAGTTCATAAACTCAAGCCCGAAGTTATTAAGTTTATTGTTGAGAACAAGCAGAATGATCCTTCCTTGAGCTGCCGTGCTTTAACGCAGCTAGTTTTCGATAAACTTCAAATCAAGCTTTCAAAATCAAGCGCCAACGCTATTATTAAGGAAAATAATTTGAGCATGCCTATTGGCAGAAGGCAAAAGCATAAAAAAAAGAAATTCAATATGCCTATTTTACCGGTTATTGAAGGAACTAAAGCAATCACCTTGGTTGCTGGGGAGGGAAAAGTGAAAGCGGAGAGTGCTTCCGAGGAGAAACGGATTAAAGAAGCAGAGGAATGGGCTATGAAATTACAGATCGATGAAAGGGCTAAAGCTGAAGAAAGATTGAGGCTGCAAAAACAAAAATCTGAAAATGAAGATATCAAGAAGAAGGCTGAAGAAGCAGAATTAAGGTTTCTTATGGAAGAAGCTGCTAAGCTTAATGCGCAAAAGGAAGCTGAAAAACTTGCAGAAGCAAAAGCCGCCGAGGAAGTTCAGCGAAAAGCAGAGCAGGAAAGGCTGGCTAAGCTTGCCGCCGAGGAAGCTGAAAAACTTGCAAAAGCGAAAGCCGCCGAGGAAGTTCAGCGAAAAGCAGAGCAGGAAAGGCTGGCAAATGTTTCCGAAGATGACGCCAGAGAACCTGATGAAGAGAATGCTGCTCAGGAAGCAGCGTTAAGAGCTGAAAAAGAAAGATGGGCCAGGCTCGCGGAGGAAGAGCTTAAGGCTAGGCAGAAACAGGAAAAAGAAGAAGTGGTTTTAAAGAAAGAGGATTTTGCTCCTTCTGGCCAATTCAGCCAGAATAAGCTTTGTTCAGGTTTAATATTTTTTAAAGCGCTCGATTGTTTAATGGGATGCAGTAAAGAAATTAATGCGGCAATTTGTAAAGAGTTGGGCCAGCCCCCGGATGATTTTTTAAATCTTACGGAGACGTTAATATTCAGGTCTTTATTCGATAATGATAATATCCCCGAGTTTTGGGGCCTAATCGCTAAGCCATACCCCCGGGAAAAACTTGATAATTATTCTGCGCAAGTCCGGCAAATTAAGAATATACAACCGGATATTGTAAAAATTATCTCTGCTGCTTTTACCGAAGCCCGGGGGGCAAAAGTGCATCTTGCCGACGGAGATATTATTAATTTGGACGGACAATTACATTCTACATGGCCTACCAAGAATATCCCGTATGATTTTTCAAGCTCTATATATGAACTGAAGAACAACTTAAACAAATATTTTACCCTTGGCCAGCCTTTAGTTTTATTTTCTGCCGGAGGCTATGATATACCTTCAAAAGATTTCTTTGGCCTGCTTTTAAATGGCAGTTCAGCAGGTAAATGCCCGGCCAACGTAACTTTGTTCGGCAATAACTTAGAGGAGCTCCAAAGCATGCCCTTAAATGATAGAAAAAAATTATCACTAATTTTTGGGCTTTGGCCTTGGCAGTTTACAAGCAGCAGGAAGGTAAAAAAGATCGGAGATTTTGAGTTAAAACACATAGAGGCGATAAATCAGGATCTGTACCTGGCGGAAGTCGAAATTGACCTTTTACGGGCGGCTTTAAATCAATCTATAACTTTAAAAGGCTGTGCCGTAAAAACAGCTCAGGCTGAGAAGATTCGTATGGTCATACTTAGCAGTGATCCACAGCCGCTGGATTTGGCTCAACTGGCAGAGGCATATCTGGGGTGCTGGCCTAATTTTGAGGAGGCATTTCATGATTTTAGCCGTAAAATCGAGCTTTTTGCCTATAATAACAACACGCAAAAGTTTTTTCCTAAAGACAGCTTTGAGGCTAAATTAATGGAGCCGGGCGTGGAATTGGAGAAGATCTTCGTAACTTATATTAAAATGCTGGAAACTTATCTGCGCTGGCATTTTTTCCCGGCAGAGTATAGGGAAAAAGATAATCTTGCAACTAGCGACTTATTTTACGGCCTTCCGTTAAAGCTTGAAGTTGGGCAAAGCGGAGTAGTTGTTAAGGTTGAGGTGGCTAAAGAATACCAGTTTTTAAAGGATCTGGAATATCTTATCTGCCGCTTGAATGAAAGGCAGATAAGATTAACTAATAGCAGGCGCCTATGTTTTGAAAACGCTTTCAAATAGCGAGTAATTAACCTTGATTGTTTTATTTTCAAATGGTATATTTAGGTAGATTATGAGCGATAATTTTAGTATTGCAAATTGATTAAAACTGCAGATAGCCGGCTCATGCAGGTAAGAGTAATTTATTTTTTGCGCTGGCAGGATAAAAAGAATTCTGGATAAAATGATTTTAAGGGCCGGATACATTAAAGGACAAAGCTTTCTGGAATATACCATGTTGGTTCTCGTCGTCACTGCGGCGCTTGTTGCGATGACTGTTTATATTCAGCGCGCGATGCATGCCTATGTGGGTTAGAGTATTTTTGATAATTGTTCCGGCAAGAAAAAGAGTTTTATTAAAATGATTTTAAGATCCGCAAAAGGGCAAAGTTTAATTGAATATGGGATATTGGTACTTATCGTCACTGCGGCGCTTATTGCGATGACTGTTTATTTGTACCGTTCATCAAACGCCCGCGTTAGGCGCAGCATAGATGAATTAAATTATTACAGATCAGATTAACACTAGAAGGAGGGGAAGATGAAAAAGTTCAGGAAGGGGCAGAGTACACTGGAGTATGTAATAATTTTGGCGGCGGTAGTGGGTGCGATTATTGCTGTGGGGATAATGCTTAAACCGAAGTTGATAAACTCATACGATAATTTATCTACTACAATGCAAAATAAAGTAGGCGAAGTTACTTTTTAAGGAGGTGAAAGAATGTTAAGGCTATTGAGAAAAGGACAGAGCACAGCAGAGTACGCAATTGTGATTGGTTTAGTTATTGCCGCGGCGGTGGCGATGCAGGTTTATGTGAAGCGCAGTATTCAGGGCAAAATGAAAGATGCCGTAGACACTAATGATCCTGCCGCAACATTTTTGGTAACCCAACAGTATGAACCGCTATATCAGACCACAACTAATATGACATCAACCAGAGACGGTACTGAAGTAGCCACGACTAAACAGGGCGGAGGCGTAACCAGGCAAATTAGCGGGCAGGATATAAGCAGTAGAACAGGTAAAACAAATATTTCAGCAGCTAATTAGTAGGTTAAAGTAGCGATAAGTTTATTTAAATCAGGAGGTGAATATGTTGCGCGCAAGATCAAGAGGGCAGACTACCCTTGAAGTAGTTATTTTGATCGGTTTTGTTGTAGCGGCGTTAATTGCTATGGGCGTGTATATGAAAAGAGGTATTCAGGGAAGGCTTAGGGATTCGACGGACCAGATCGGGGAACAATATTCTGCGGGGTATACTACCGGAACATATACGACAAAGACTGAAATGACCCAAGTTGAAAACATGAGTGCGGGTGGTGCTATTGAGACAAATATTACCCGTAATAGGCAGACAAAAACCGGTTCTGAAACCGTATCGGATTTTACTCCGGGGTACTAATGAGGCGAGGGCAATCGACCCTAGATTATGTTTTTTTGATTGGAGTAGCGGCTGCTGGACTTATTGTTATGCTAGTCTATGTCAGCCGCGGGCTTCAAGGGAGTGTGCGCGATAAAGCCGACCAGCTAAGCGCTTGGCAGTATGAACCGGGCAATACGACCATACATAACAGGCAGACTAAAATAGCAGATTCTGATTCTGAATCCGGCAGCAGTACTACTGTTACTTATGGTAATTTAAATGAACCGAATACAGCTTTAGAAGAAATATTAGAAGAGATTGAAGAAAAACAGAAAGAAATAATAGAGCTTAAAAAGGAGTGGGAAGAAACACTGGTTAAAGAAGCTAAAAGCGAAGCGAAATCTGTCAGGGATGGCGATTTGGACTGGCCCGGCCCTCCTGAAGACGGAGAGTTCGCAATTGTAACCAAAGAGCTGCAGAAGGCAAACGAGGAATTAGGGGAACTGCTTGAAGAGGCAGATTTATTGGAAGAAGCCTGGAAGAAAAGGAAAATTACTCCAGATGTTACAGGTGAAACGCATAGCTTTAGCAAGGAAGAAGGTACAAAATCAGATTCTAAATGGCAAATTGATGAAGCTATAGGCACTTTGATAAAATGACATTACGCAGAGGGCAAAATTTAATAGATTTAGCCTTGCTTATCGGCTTGGTGGGGCTGGTAGTTATCGGGATGGAAGTTTATGTCAGGCGCGGTGTGCAGGGCAAGATTAAAGATGTTACCGATTATATTACGGAAACCACGCGCCAGGCGGTAGAAGATCCTAAGATGGTCAGTTCAACCACGCTTAACTTAGATTCATCGATGGAGTATAAAGAGCTTACTAAGGGCGCAAGAAGTTTAAAGGGCAGGGAGGATTCGGTTTCTGTTTATAATCAGCGCAGCGAGTAGGATCTGATAAGGTTAGCTTAGGAGGTATTATTTTCTAAGGCAGAGCAGATTAGTAAGGAGATATTGAGAAATGTTAAGAGACCGCAAAGCCCAAGCAGTTTTAGAATTAGCTATATTGGGCTCTTTGCTTATTATGGCGTTCTCTATCGCGATAAAATACGGCGAACAGTATAACCGCGAGCAATCTTATATGCAGCAGACTTTCCGCGGTAATTTGAAGATGGCAAGAAAAGCCTTGGGCTCTACTTCCTATGGGACCACGGATTTTCGCAGAAGTTCTAACATGATTGATCCTATGGAATTAGGGGAGTTACAGCAATTCGGCAGCTCTAATCAGGTGCTTTGGACGCATGGCAAAAAAGACCCGGCTACTGATGAGCCCTATGAGGCAAAAGGTTATTACCGGTTTAACCGGGGTGCAATACTTGAAGTTGCTTTGGGCCCAGCCCCATACAATACATCTGTAACGCTTAGCTCCCATGTTACTACCTCTCCGCATAATGAAACCCGGTATTATAAAGACACAGAGGCGGGCCGTAGCAGCAGTACTAAATGGATGGATGCCACAGATACTATTACTGCCAGTATGCCTTTTGCCGGCACAACTGTTTCGTTAAGTTCGGATCCATTCCACGATGAATTAGGCGAGGGTGGTTTTTATAAAAGCGGTGGTATAAAGCGTACAAAGACTTTAGAATGATAAAGAAAGCCCAGGCAACATTAGAATTTTCTTTGGTTTTAATCATAGCTGTAGGCCTAATTGCGGGGTTTTATGTCATGGCCAGATGGGTAGCTGGGCATATCCCTAACCGCCAAGATTCATATGATCTTAGCCGGAAAGACGCAGGGCAGAAATCTTCTCCGGGCCAGCCTGAAAGAGTTTATGAAGCTTCAGTTTTTGCTGATTCGGCTGATTGGATCTATTTATTTAGAAAATAGTTGAGGAGATAAATTGCCTTTGTGCCATCGTAATAAAAATATTCATTCCAAAGTAAGAAAAAAGCTCTCCGGACAGATTTTCCCTTTTTTACTCGTGGGCATAGTTGCTTTACTTGCCGTTGCCCTTTCTGCCCAAGGTATGTTTAGTTCTGCGAAAACCAGAACCTGCGCGGATAATGCCGCGGACGCCGGGTCTTTAGCTACTGCCTCCATTCTCGCCGGAGCTTTTAATGAATTATGCTTAAGGAATGAAGAAATGTGGGATTATTACGAGTTGGACCTAGAGTATTACCGGACCATGTACGCCTTGGCAGATACTTATTTAACCGACGCAGATACCTTTAGCGTGGCTGCAAAAAATACAGCGTCAGCCGCATTACCCAATATTCGTGACGGAGGGTGCGAAACATGGACCTGGCAGAAAGATGCTTCCCTGCAGAATTATAATCCCGACGGAGAAATTAATTCAGCTGCGGAATATGCCCTTGAGGCGGCAAAATGCGTCGGGGCTGTCGAAGTCCTTAATCTCTATATGCTGTTCCTTACGGATAATTATAAATATAATCAGACTGAAAATTATTGCCGCGCCCTTGATTTTATGAATTCAGTTTTTACTATGAATGATTATTTTACAGACGCTAAGTCGGTAGGCTTAAAATATGCTTTTAATAACAGCTGTCAAGGCAGCGATGCCCTAAGTTTTTGGTTGGGAACCGGCGGATTTAAAGACGGCACAACTTGGCCTCCCGGGGCCGATACCAGCCCGAACGGCTGCGGTATTACTGTTACCGTAGACTTACCGGCGTTAAAGTCTTTCGAGGTTGAGCATACTTTATGGAATTATCCCCATATAAAGACCCTTACTTATGCCGGTGTTACTTGTGACCCGGATCTTGAAATTCCAAGCTATTCTTTTCCAAATGATCCTTTTAACGTTGAAGGCGCATACCGTTTAAAAGAAATCTATAAGCTTTTTTATCTGGCTTTAAAAACAGCCGCAGCCAATGGCATGGTCATTTATAACTATACTGACGGTGCCCGCATGGTGCATGATACCTGCCATGATGAATTTGGTAATCCTTATAACTGCAATGAACATTGTAATAAGGAGGAGGATATTGCCACCGCGCGTTCTTTAGTGGAACCTTTGCGTTCATACCAATCATGCCTAATTAATGCATTAAATAATCTTAACTCTGGTGGCGGGGGAGTTTTATCGATCCATAATTTAAAGGAGCTCAATTTTGCTATTTATAATAATGTTTGGAAAAGCATATCGGCTTCATTGTTCTCAAGTAAAACCTGCGAGGATGTTAAAGTCCCCGGTGACCAAGACGAAGCTGGGCCTTGGCCGGGGCTGATGATTACCAAAATTGACGAGGTTAAGCTTACCTGGGCGGACTGGGTTACTAATTGTACGGTAGTAGTATTTTGCAGGCATACAGATGAACGTACAGGCAGGGTTACTGTTAACAAGGTTACCGCTTTTAGCCAGGCTGAATTTAATGTCGATAATCTCGGGGTATTGAGGACTTTTACAGATTTGTTTGATACACAAATTAAAGAAGCAAGAATATTTTAAAGAATAAGAATTTATTTAAACATTTCTAAAATAATACTAAAAAGGCTGTGAGTATGATTTTTAAAATAAAAACCATATCCTCTGTGCTGTTTTTTGCAACATTTGGTCTTATCTCCGTTCTTTGCGCCTCTGATTTAGGCGTACCCTTACCGAAAGACGCCGTAAAGATCCTGGAAAAAACCAGTAATTTTGGTCCGGTGAAATCATTTACGGAAGTTTATAAAACTTCTTTGAATAAAGCCAAGGTCATTTCGTTTTATAAGAAAGAGATGGCCAGGTCAGGATGGAAGCAAAAAGAGGAAGGGATTTTTATAAAAGATAAATTTATTGCAGTTGTTGTTTGCCGCTCCTCAAAGGACAAACAGGGCCAGGTAGAGTTTACAGTTACAATCAGCAATATCCCTTCCAAGGAAGAATTTTTGTTGATGCGCAAGGAGAAGCCTGATAAATTAAGTTATATGCCTATTTACCCGGGCAGCGTGCAGCTTTCTATTGTAAACCTGCCCGCAGGAATAGCCGGCGCTTATGAAACAGAAAATAGCATCGAAGATGTTGTTTTTTTCTATAAAACTGGTATGCTAAATTATGGCTGGACCTTTGATAATGAGAAGTTTGTTCAGAGCAAGGATGAGCCCGTTGATTGCCCAAGTTGCCGGAAATTGCCCGGCTTCTTAAACGTCGCGAATAAGCCGAAAATAACCAGTAAAACAAGAAAAATTACCTTGATTTTCCGTAGAAAGAAATCAGAAACTTGCGTAATTACCGTAACCGAAGTTTCATCGCAACAGGGCAAAACCGCTAAAACGAAGATTACGGATTCACCGAGGAAAACCACTATTCTCACTAGCTATCATGCGTATAAAAGTAACAGGCCATAAGGCCCAATCGACAATAGAATATATTGCGGTAATCATCGTGATTATTGCCGTTTTTATCTTTGCCGGAGTTTATTATCAGCGTAGCCTGCAGGGTAAGTACCGTCAGGCAGGCGATGCTATCGGCGGTGGCGAACAGTACACTCCTCGTTAAACAATAACGGAGAAATATGATTATCTTGCTTAATATCCTTCTTTTATGTTCAGTTATCCTGCTCTCTTTCAGCCTTTTGCCTGTTATTATGCAGAAGATTCAGTCCTGGCAGCAGAAGAAAGAGGCTGTATTTGCTAAAGAAATGGATAAGATGTTCTATGACAAAAGCCCTAAAAGCATTGTTATGCTCTATTTTATCCTTCCCTTGATTTTTGGCCCAGCTGGTTATTTTCTTACACAATCCCATATCGTTATGATTATCGGTGCGTTTATTGGCGTAGCTATCCCTAATTTTATTTTAAAGGCCCGCTATAAAACCAGGATCCGCAAGTTCAATGACCAGCTTTTGGACGCCATTAATATGCTTTCCAGCTGTATAAAAGGGGGTTTAAGCCTTTTGCAGGGGCTAGAAGTGCTGGTTGAGGAGATGCCTGCGCCAATGAGCCAGGAGCTGGGTTTGGTGGTTAGGGAGAATAGAATGGGCATTCCGTTAGAAGAGTGCCTGAACCGCTTGGATAAACGTATGGCTCTTGATGAGCTTAGTTTGGTGGTTAATGCCCTTATGGTTGCCCGCGAAACAGGCGGTGAACTGCCTAAAGTTTTTAGCCGCCTAACCGTTACGATTAGAGATAATCGCAAATTAAGGGAGAGTATCAAGACACTTACTTTGCAGGGTAGAATGCAGGGCGTAATTATGTCATTTTTGCCGATTGTATTTGTGGCTTGGGTCCTCTCGGTGAATAAGCATCATTTTGATATTATGCTCACCGATGATTTTGGCAGGATGCTTTTAATTATAGCAGTGATACTGCAGGCTGTCGGCATGCTGTTGATTAAAATATTTAGTACAATCGAAATATAATATGGAAATAGCTATATACGGTTTTGCCATTGGTTCAATTATCCTGGTACTCTGGGGGATTGTTTTTACGCAAGCCAGTTCGCTTTCGCGTATCCCCAAGGATGCTACAGACGTTAAATTCCAAAAACCAAAATTTGATTTTGCTGATCTTTTCCCGACTGGGGCATTTTTGGAAAAGTCCGGTATGGCAAGTAGCCTTAAGAAGTCCCTGGATACTGCGCATATCAATATGTCTCCCGGCGCATTTTTTAACCTAAAGCTGCTTTTATGCGGTTTACTGGTGGTTCTGGTAATATCATTGACCGGTACAGTCAATCCCCTAATAGTAATAATTTTTATTATACTAGGGTATATTATCCCGGATTTTTATTTAAAACGTAAAGTTGCCAGGCGTAAATACCTTATTGCGCGCAGGCTTCCGGAAACAGTAGACCTTTTGGGTCTGTGTATAGAAGCAGGGCTAGATTTTGTAAATGCCGTGAAATGGGTAATTGACAGGACTCCTCATACCCCGATGACCGAGGAACTTGCTTTTGTTGTTGAAGAGATAAAATGGGGTAAACCGCGTATCCAGGCGTTAAAAGATATGTCGCGGAGGCTGGAGATATCCGAGATAACCTCTTTTGTTCAGACGATTATCCAAGCAGAACGCATGGGTACTCCGGTAGCTGAGGCATTTGCTATACTTTCCGAAGATGCACGTGCTCAAAGGTTTCACCGCGGCGAGAGGACCGCTTTACAGGCGCCTATCAAAATCCTCCTGCCTCTCATTTTCTTTATTATGCCAGTAATTGGTATTATTGTCGGTGGCCCCATATTGCTTACTTTTATGAAAGGCGGCCTTACCGGTTTCTAAATAAATTGCAAGGCTAAAAAGGGGCGTTTCCCTCTTGAAATCAGGGAAACGCCCCTTTTTGTCTTTAACGTCCTATTTTGATTTTTTGGGATTTTAAGGTGCAATGTTTTCCTATTAATAACAAAATTATCAGAAAATGGGGTCAGAATTATTTTTCGTTAGAAATCTCCTCCTTTTACGTCTCTTGTAATAAGGAGGGATGTTCTGTGGCTCGAAGACTGCGCTTATTTATAGCCGGCATGCCGTATCATATTATTCAGCGGGGCAATAATAGAATCCCCGTTTTTTTAAATGGAGACGATTACTCTTTCTTCTTAGAGGTTCTTCGGGAAGCAAAGATTAAGTACCCCTGCCGGATTTATGGCTATTGCCTGATGGCTAACCATTTCCACCTGCTTATTGAGCCGATACAGAAAAAAGAAAATATTAGCCTATTAATAAAGCTGCTGGGAGCAAAATACGTGCGCTATTTTAACAAAAGGTATAAGCGTTCAGGTACACTTTGGGAGGGGCGTTTTAGGGGCTCTTTGGTTGATAAAGAAGCATATTTTCTAATTTGTCTACGATATATCGAAATGAATCCTGTAAGGGCAAATATCTCTTGCCTTCCAGAATTATACCCTTGGTCAAGCTATAGGTTTAGGGCTTTTGGTCAAAAAAGCAACATCCTTGAACTGGATCCTTGGTACGATAGTCTGGGTTATAGCCTTGAGGAGCGGCAGGTTAAATATCGTCAATTTTTCCAGAGCTTATTACCAGAAGCCACGTTGAAACTTATCAGAGAAATGACTAATAAAAATGGTATAGTGGGAGATGTTGATTTTAAAGCCTACATAGAACACCTTACTCTTAGGAAGGTTTCGATTGGGCCGATTGGTAGACCAAGGAGCGGAAAATAATTCTGACCCCATTTTCTGCAATCTAATTATTGTCCAATCTATAAGCTGGTCTATTATTATTGTCCACTCTGATTGGAGATTTGTCCAAACAGATTCAAAATAAATAATATGAAAGGATAGTGGATCATTTGTCTGTGAAAATAGGAGGAAAACGTTCCCTTTTCTAAAATTAACGCATTTTCTGGTTAAAAATAGTACTGTTCTTATGTGTGGAAAGGGGGCCGATATTTGAAGTATTTTTAGAGAAAGAAAGCGTTAACAAAATAGACAATATTTTACTTGACAGCGTCTATCTCAGGTGGTATATTTGATTGTAAGTTGAAGCAAAGAAAAGGTAAACTTAGAGTAATCTAAGGACACAAAGCCACGGGTCCTAAAATCAAAAGGAGTTTCTAAGGATAGCCGGGTTGCCAGAACCGACGAGAGTTGGAATTGACGACTCGGTTTTTATTTATAATCTTAATAAGAGTTTTTAAAAAGATTTTAAAAAGACCCTTATGAAAAGAATGATTAAAAATCTAGAAGATCTTGGGGCAAGGGGAAGTATTTATTTTTTACTTAACTTAATTAGATAAAAAATGAATATACAAGAGCAACAGACAGAAGCCAGGATTGAGCAACCAAAAAAAGAGTTCAAGTCAAATTTTAAGACTTGGATTCGCGTGGTTGCTTTTATTCTTTTAGCTGTCTTTTTGCCAGAACAGGTTGCCCAAGCTGCTGAATATGACTGGAGCGTTATTTGGAATAAGCCTGCTGCAGGCAGTATCGCTCCCAGGTACCTCAAGGATATTAACAATATTGATACTGCTTTAACTATCCGTAACATTCTTAAAGATATAGCCAATAAACCAATAAACGCAATCAAGGTTTCGTCCAATCTGACTATAAATCTAGATAAGCCTTTGAGAATGTCCAATCAGAGAATTAATGAAATTACTGAGTGGCTAAAAGGAAGGCCTTGCGGATCAAAAGCTCTTTATGACTATTTGAACCATTCCGGGGTTAAAGCTGCTGAAGGGGATATCGCAATTATGGCTTTAACTGTTGATATCCTCAATGATGTGGTCAGACCGGAAGGTAGGCCTGAAGTCATTAAAAGCTCTTTGTATGCCCTTTCTGAAGCAGCTAAATTTTTCAAAGTCAATTTATTTCCGGTTAAGGTTGATTCTAGCATTGATCTTTCCAGCCTCACCCCATTTATCGCGCATTTTAAAAATGAACATTATGTTTTAGTTACGCGCGTAAGCGAAGATAAGATTTATTATAATCAGGATCACCGTGAGGAATTTTTACCAAAAGATACATTTTTAGCCAAGTTTAGCGGTTATGCTTTAACTAATATATTACCGGCAAATCTGAAAGTTTTATCCCCGGCTGAAAGCAAAAAGATCTTGGGCGCCAGGTTAGATGATGGATCCGGAAGATATCCATCGCGTACTCCTTCTGCTCCGCCACCCACTACTCGCACTAATAGCTGGGTTAGTTATCTGCCTTCCAGGCAGACCTATGGCCCGCAAACCTCTGTCAGGCAGGTAACAACTGTTCGGCCGACCACTATGGATACTTCATCAGGCGCGGGGGCTTGGGTTCCACCGGCAGGATCAGGTTCAGGGGTCACTATACAGTTCCGTACACCTGCAGGCAACGCACCGGTGAATTATACTTTTACATACGGTGGCGTAGTCCAGAGAGATGCTAATGACAGGCTTTACGTAAATGGCACGGATAGATTTGGTAAGGCTTTCCAGCTCTATCTCTCTGATGCGTCCAGAAGATCAGGTTCGGTTGTTGCAGGGCAGGATTTGGGCCAAACACAGGTTCGTGTTGTAGATACTTCTAGGAGGTTTGGAGAGGATCCGGGGACGGTTTTGGATTATCAAATTAGAAGCGTTGAAACAGGGAAATGGGTTCCTTTGCCCAGTTCCCATTCGATTTCTGAATTAATTGGGAACCGTACCCCCGGAGCACACGCTGAGACTGTGCGTAATATTAATCCTACCGGAACATTGGGGTATAGTGACAGGCTATATGCGACTCTTATTAGCGGTACTTCCAGCAGCGGCTATTCAAACAGGGCACCTTTTCTTCTTACCGTCTTTCCGAATTTTAATGCCAGTTCCAACACTTTAAGTCTTGGATTAAGTTCATACTTTATTCCCGGGCAATTTTACGTCAATCGATCATCAGGAAGCCCTGCCCGTGTTATAGACAGGGCAATAAATAACAACGTATTGATAAAGCATATTCCTCAAGCACAGATGTATCAGGCTGCCAGAGAAATTAACTCCAGATTAGCAGCTTCCGGATCGCAGGCATATTGGGCCGTTCATTCTTCATATAACAATATGGGAGCAAGTATTTCTATTGCGGCTTCGCCTACCTTATCCATGGCATCGTTCCAGAGCTTACAGCCTTCTTCGCTCCAGGATTTACAGCCTATACTTTATGTGGTTCAGACAAATCAGCGCGGTATAGTGCCATCATATACAGGTTTTGCCGATTTACGCCAAGTGCCTTCTTTAACGAAAATTATGGAGCCAGCTGTTATTTTAGACGGCAACCAACAGCTCTTAGGCTATACCGGCCCCGATAAACTTATGTACTCTGCTACTATAAATGGACATGGTTTAGGATTGGTTTCGCCATTCGTCAATTTGGATTGGTCTGAGCGCGGTGGCTTACAGCCGGTATTTGAAAATGCCCGCTTTAGTGTCGTCGGAGATGCTTTAAACCCCGCAGGCTTCGGCACCTTAAGGGTGGGCGTAGACTTGACACAGGTTGATTTAACAAAAAGCCCTACCCAGTTTCATGTCGGGTTAAGTTCAAACACCATAACCGGTTTTATCCCGGATTTTGCTCCGGATGAGGCATCTTTAAGGAATGTGCCTGTTGCCTTAAATATGTATTCAGGCTTAGAGACTTCGGGTATGTTGAGTACTGATCTTAACAGCCAAGGAACCCGTTACTGGAAAGTTGAGGATACCAGAATTACCGGATTTTCCAATATACGTTCCTGGTCAGGGATAATAGATTTAGCCCAGTGGTCGCTTGAGCCTAAACAAACGGAGCTGACCTTAAATATGCAAAATGTCCATTTGGTAGCCGGGCCAAAAGGTTCCAATCTGCCATTTGCTAAAGATGTCTTCATGCCTGCGAATGTGGCCATCTACGCTACTCCTACACAATCGCATTTTGAGCGCTACGGAAGCGCAAATTATATTGGTTTAGCCGGCGGCGCGCAAATGAGCTTTACTACCAATGCTTCAAGCCTGGACCTTCTTAATGTAAATATTACTTTAAATAATACTTTAAGCGGGCAAGAACATACTTTTAACGGAATGGGCCAGGCGTGGCACCAAGTTTCTCTTGCAAACCTCTCAACTCCCGCTACTACTAATATTTATCAACCGAATTTCGGTGAATTGGTTGATCACAAAGCATTAAGTTCTGCCGGGGCGCTTTTGCAACAGATAGATATTAATGGCAATAAAGTCGGACCGGCTGAGCGCCTAGATATAAGGATGGCTTCTGCGCTTACCGAATCGGGTGTCCGGAATATCGGTTTTACTTTAAATGCACCGTTAAAATTGCATGCTTCTCCTATGATTGCCCCGTTAGGAGGAGCAGCAGGTTTAGATGCCATGCCTACTTTAGAAAGCGGCTCACGCGTCTTTATAGAAAGAGGCATAGAGGCAGCCGCTGAAATCCATAAAATCACTACTCCTAATAATATTGGCGGTGTGATCGGTCTTCCAATACAGTTTTCAACCGACGGTATTAAAGCCAGCTTGCCTTTTGGGGAAGGCACCAGGTTCTGGAGCCCGGAAGTAAGGATAAGCACCGCCTTAGATGTTCCGAAATATAAAGACCAGTATGTGCAGATAGGCAATGATTATGCCTGGAATTTGCAGGGTAATAGAATTGAAGATGGCCGTTTAAGTTTTGATATGCAGAAAGCCTCTGTGGGTAGCAATAATTTTAATACTGCCATTTATAATAAAACATTCGCTTATGACGTCTTTACAGACCCATTTAGAGACCGCATCCTGGAAAGCGTAATTACTGCTTCGCCCGGATCTTTAGGGTTTGGTTCTTTAGCTTTGGGAAGATTAGCTGTCGGACAGACCGGAGGAAATGTTAATCCTGCTTTTAGTATCGCAGTTTTAGACGAGAATGTAAAAATAAATCAAAGCATAACCAATAGT
This sequence comes from Candidatus Omnitrophota bacterium, assembly GCA_028712175.1. Lineage (GTDB taxonomy): Bacteria > Omnitrophota > Gorgyraeia > Gygaellales > Profunditerraquicolaceae > UBA6249. Next base: position 161,811 of record JAQTQQ010000001.1, read on the forward strand.
GCCGGGACTTTAATTGATAGTGTCACCGATTTGTCGGGTACGGTAGCCATGTTAGATGACCGTTCATTATCTTTTAAGACATACGGCAGCATTTTTTCACGCCCGACAGTTTATGATGAACAGGGAGTTTCCGGGAAAGCTCCAGATTCACCCTATTCAGAATATAGCCTGACTAAAGTAGCCGGAGCTGAAACTATATATAGGATGGAGCCGAAGGTAAATTTGAATCCCCATGCAGCTTATACGGCTAATTTAACTTTAGGCTTAATTGCCGCAGAAGAAATCTGGAAAAATCCGCAGTCTTACGCAAGTATTGATTTTACCCATCGCAATGCAAGAATAGAGTTTGGCAGCACCGGTGATTACGCTTTAGGGATCCAGAGATTAGGCGGAGATTTTACTGCCGCCGGCGGATTAAGCGTATCGAATAGGGATATTGTTTTATTGGATAGAAATGGCGGAGTAAGCACGCCTAATACTGCTGGTTATTGGCAGCCCATTAACAATCGTACTTTTACCGTACAGTTCTCGGATGCTTTTGGACAAACCGCCGTAGGGGCATTTAATAAACGTGTCAGCTGGGATGCAGCCGGCAATATCACAGGTATAGATAAAGATGCCAGGTTTATGACTGATGGTTTAACTTGGCGTAAAGTTATTGATATTGATACAAGAGGCCAGCGTTTAAGTGTTCAGTTAGAGCATGGCAAGCAATTTATCTATGGTGATTTTAGCCAGGGCAGCGAAACCAATAATCCTGTCTCGGGCCCAGCTCCTGTTGCTACAAACTTCAATGGTTTATTCCTTACTTTAGGCGCAGATAGTATGGTAACCGGCCAAGCTGCCAACTATTTATCTAATTTGAATTATAACTTCTCCGGATCAATTGCTTCGGATTTAAGGGGCGCTACTATTTATAATCCTACAATCGACGGATACACTGCTAATAATGGGGATTATAATTTAGTAAGGCAATTTAGAGGCCAAGGCGCAGGCGCCTATGCTGCAGCTGATGCCGGGCTTATTTTTAAGCCGGGTGATTTAGTCTCCTTTGATGCTGTTGGCCAATTAAAAGAAGCTCATGCCGGATATTGGCAGAACATGGCAGGTAAAAGCTATACAGCATCATTTACAGATCCTTTTGGCAATGCGGCTTTAGCCGAGCTTAATAAACGTGTCAGCTGGGATGCAGCCGGCAATATCACAGGTATAGATAAAGATGCCAGGTTTATGACTGATGGTTTAACTTGGCGTAAAGTTATTGATATTGATACAAGAGGCCAGCGTTTAAGTGTTCAGTTAGAGCATGGCAAGCAATTTATCTATGGTGATTTTAGCCAGGGCAGCGAAACCAATAATCCTGTCTCGGGCCCAGCTCCTGTTGCTACAAACTTCAATGGTTTATTCCTTACTTTAGGCGCAGATAGTATGGTAACCGGCCAAGCTGCCAACTATTTATCTAATTTGAATTATAACTTCTCCGGATCAATTGCTTCGGATTTAAGGGGCGCTACTATTTATAATCCTACAATCGACGGATACACTGCTAATAATGGGGATTATAATTTAGTAAGGCAATTTAGAGGCCAAGGCGCAGGCGCCTATGCTGCAGCTGATGCCGGGCTTATTTTTAAGCCGGGTGATTTAGTCTCCTTTGATGCTGTTGGCCAATTAAAAGAAGCTCATGCCGGATATTGGCAGCCTGTAGGCGGCAATAGATACACTGTCCTCTTTCAGGATGCTCCGGATAAATATGGTATAAGCAGGGCTACGTTAGGTGAATTTGATACGCGTGTCAGCTGGGATGCAGCCGGCAATATCTATGGAGTTGGTTATGGCGCGAAATTTATGACCGGTGACTCCGGAGATTGGAGAAAAGTAACTTTTATCGAAGGCGGAAATATTGATGAACCCTTGAGCGTTACATTATCAGATGGTACCCAGCCATTTTATAGATCGCTTTCTCAGGGGCAAGAGATGTTAACTTCTCCTGATTCTAAGCCAACACCCGATACCTTGCGCGCCGAACAATCTACTATGTACCTGGGTAGTAATGGTTTGCTTGCCGGGCCGGCATCTAATTACCTTTCCAATTTTAACTACAATTTCTCCGGTACAGTTGCTCAAGATTTAAGGGGCTACAGTATTTATAACGATATTTACAACGGTGATTTTGGTATGGTTATGCAGTCCCGCAATGAAACAATTGTAGGAGAAGGGGGTTTGATTTTTAATGGCAATGTTTGCCAGACAATTTCTTTTAATAAGTCCGGTCAGCTTATCGGCACTCATGCCGGGTATCTGCAGCCTGTAGGCGGCAATAGATATACTGTTACCTTGCAGGATGCTGCAGACAAGCTTGGTAACACCAGGACTGCCCTAGGAGAATTCGGTACACGCATAAGCTGGGATGCTGCAGGTAACATTGCAGGCATTGATAACACCGCTCGTTTTATGACAGAGAATGGTGTTTGGAGGGATGTAGACGCTGTCTACGGTATTCCAAAAGGTGCCCAGGGTTATTATAGCGACCTTAATTTTACCTTTAAGGATGCCGTCGGCACTCAACCTGTTTATCTCTCTAGTACTACGCCGCCCCAGCCCGGACAACCAGCGGTTGCTCAGCCCATTTTCGGCGCCGGCCACGGTCCCGATACCTTAACGTTAACATCCGACGGTAGATTACTTGGCAAATCATCCAACTTTGTTTCCAATTTAAATTATAACTTTACCGGCACTATCGCCTCGGATTTAAGAAATTATACGATTAACTCTAACGGTTATTCCGGAAATATAGATTATCAGGCAATAAACGACGGCGGGAATATCACCGGGACTAACCAATTGATATTTGATAAGAATTCTAACAGTATTTCTTTTGATTCTACTGGCAATGTCTTAAACGGCATGCTTAATCAGAACGGTTCGGTAAATGTATTTTCAGATGGGAAGATAAGGCAAGCAAGGGATGGGAGTTTGCTTCTTGGTTTCGCTATGCAGGCATATGGCAGCTATGAGCTTGAGTTTACCGATGGAGCACGCCAGCGTAACAAAGAAAGATTAGAGATGCAGCAGCAGTTAATGACTCCCGGTTCTGCCGTAAGGCAGGAATTAGCTATTGCAGAAGCACAGTTCTTTGAGCTGCCAGCGGTTAAAACAGCCGGTGATGCCTTAGGCGTTGTTGGAAGTGTGCTGGCCCCGGTTGGAACCGGCATACATCAAACATGGAATACATTTTTTGGGGCTGTAGTCCAAGGAATTGGCGGAGGAGTGGATTTATATTCTAAGGCTGTGACTTCAACAGCTTTAATGGCAGAAGAGCCGGGTTTAAAGGGTTTCATAGGACAGACTTTATTAGGTTATAATATTAATCCTACAGAGGCACAATCGTTTGCCGGGGGAGCTAAAGACTATGCAGCCGGACTTGTAGAATTTGGTTTTAAAACCAGGTTACAAGGTGGAGGATTAAAGTGGTTTGAGTCGGCTGAAAGCTATGGTAATTATGCCGAAGAATTCGAAACGCTGATGCACACCGATTTTCCGGATACCCATAGTAACTTTACAGTGGAAGTAGCTCCCGGCAACAACCCCATTTTCTCCGGTGGATTGTTTTCTACCTATCAGGGCGGAACCGTAGATCTATTTAACTATGCTCTTGAGCAGGCTGATATTTACCAGGCAAGCGGAAACATAGACCAGCCTACTTACTATCTTTTAAAAGGGCTTGGGTATGCAGGCAAGGCTTCCTATGTTGTATTAAATGTCGCAGCTGGAGAAGCGATTTTGGGCGGAGTGGGTTTACTTGGTTCCGCAGCTTCTACAACAACATCTACTGTTGCCACAATTGGCCGCATAGCGACTTCTCCTTATCTTTGGGCGCCTGCTACAAGCTTTGTTGCTAATGAAGTATCTCATAGTAGTACCGGTCATTATCTTTCAGGAGGCGATGAAACTAATATAGCGCTTAGTTTTGTAACCGGCCGCGTTATATCGCAGGCCGCAAAGAGCATTGGGACGGCAAGAGGTGTATTGCAGACAGCAAGCACGAGCACTGCTGTCACAGGAATAAAAGAAGGGCTCTCTTATGTGCCAAGAGTTGTTGCTAGCACGTTAAATACTTCCCCGGTTTTAATTAATGCAAATTTAGCAAGGGGGCACATAGTTACTGCTAATAGCCAAGGCAGGGCAATGAATATCGGGGAAAGCGTAGTCAATATAGGTTCCAGCTATGCATTAAATGCCGGATTTCAATCTGTATCTCAAGCCTTATCTATAACTAAAATCGCAGGAAGGCCTGTTGCTCAAAGTTTAGGAAGGCTTCTTACTTTAGGCAAGGTAGCTTCTCCTGCTACTCAGGCAATAGTTGGCAGAACGGTTTTAAATTTCGCTTTAAATGAAGCTGTTCTACAGGGTTCAAGTTTTATTGCTACCGGGCGCGGCATCGGGTTTAGTAATCTTAATGAAATCGGCATGCATGGGCTTATGTTGGCAAGCGCGGGACTTTCAGCATGGGCACCATCAATAGCCGGAGGCGTAAAATCCACTGTAAATGGCACTCAAATGCTTCTACCTGGTGTCAGCAGTAAAGCAGCTGTTTTTATGGCCAACACCTTGCCGCAACTAAAGTTAGCCGGCGCGACTATTTTATCAAATGCTATCTCAGGCGGACGGGCTTTTCTTTTAATGGGCACCGCCGGCGAGAGTCTTCTTGCTCAGCAGGCTCCGACTTTTGGATCAACCCTTAGAAATTATGCTTCAGGTATGCTTTTTGGCGGGGCATTTGGAGTCTTTAAGGCTGTATCGCCAGCAGTCCTTCCGGCTTTGTCCAACATGAAAATTAATCCTATTGTTGCCCAAGGTTTAAAATGGGCTGCTATTGGCGGCCCGCTTAATGTAGCAAGAGGAGTAATAGATAGCGCGCTCTTTACACATGTTCCATATACTTTTGAACAGGCAGGAATTGATTTTGGGGTGGGCGTAGTAACCGGAGGATTGTTTGGATCAGGAGCAGCCAAGTTTTTCCCGAAAGCCCACGGCTTTGCCAGGTGGTTTATTAACACAGGTTTAACTTCGGCTATTTCAGTTTCCGGAGGTTTTATAGATAGCTTTGTTACAAAGGTTCCTTATACCGAAAAACAATTAGTAGTTGATTTAGGAATTGGTGTTTTTGCGGGAGCGCTTGTAACAGCCCTTCCTAAATATGTATCTTGGGCTAGAAATCTGGAACAAGCTAAATTATTTACTCAACATCCCAAGCTTCTTCCTCACGCCAGATTTGCCGCAAATCTAGGGGCAAGCCAACTTTTAACATTCTTAACTTATATGGGCATAGGTGCGGCATCTGAATATGCAAATAACGGTAAAATTGATTTTGGCAAAGCCGGATATGAAGCTAGGAACTATTGGAGAATATGGGCTCCGTGGACCAACCCTGAAGTTGATTTGACGGATCCCAATAATCCTCAGTATAAGAGTTGGGCTGATAGTATTAAATTCAATATTTTCGGGAAAAAAGATTTGGAGTTAAAATATTTGACCATTGCTACCGGTTTCGCCAGCTTAGTAGGCCTAAGTGTTGTTACATCCACAGCCTTTGTTAAAGCTGATCCAGCACGCCTTGATAAACTTCCGGGATTAATTAGGTCTGAGTATGAAGCAAATATGGCTAAGACTTTTGGGGGGCAAATTCAGGCTATGGCAAGATCAAGCGTAAGAATGTTTAAATTCGGCATGACCCTTGATGTTGTGGGTAGAACCTATAATACGTTTGTTAACGGGAATATTACAAACCAAGCTATTGATGCTATAGGAAGAGAGATCTTTGGTACTTGGGGCGCCGGAGGATGGATTAATAAGGATGGGTCAAGGTCTTTATGGAATATAAATTGGTCTGATATTGAGAATAGTATTATTAATTCAGCTACAACAGCAGTATTTTTTGGCCCGATTTTTTATTATGCTTTACCTATATTCTCATCGCTTACTCCGAATTTACCTCTTGGCATAGGAAGATCAGTTCGGGCAATTCAGGCATTTGATTTTGGCATAAAAGGCGGAGTAGTCAAGTCCAATGATTTATCAATATCCAACCTTTCCAGGTTGTCCACTGATTTCTTAAAATTAAGGGTAACTAATGCGCTGAAATTTGGCTTGATAACGGTTGTAGGAGGAATCCTTGATGAAGGCGTTGCCGAGCCGATTACAGGAGCCATAATGTATGCGGCTTTAATGCCTTTGTTAGGCGGCAGAGTCGCTCCTGCGACGTTAAAATTTGTTACTAGCATGATTGCTGAAGGTGTTTCTCCTTCGCCGTTTGAGACAGTTAAAATAGATAACGTTGACCTTGGTGGTTATATACAGGAAAAACTTACTCCTCACGGAGATAAGGTTATAGAAACGGTTCAATCTTTGACAGAGCTTTTTAAGAGCAATACTAGCCTAGATGAAGTATATCAAGCAAGCACTAATCTTTCCGGATTATCTAGAGAAAATAGAACAGCTATAATTGCTCAACTTTCCCCAGCATTAAGGCCTTATGGGGATTTGGCGTTAGGTTCCATGATGCGCGCAAGAAATACTCCAGCGGGGCCGAATGCCCGGCCATGGAATATTCAGGGAGAACAACTGCAACTTGGCATGGGTGTTTTAATGTTAAATTTAGTTGAAAACCAGATCCAGAATCCTTCATCCCATGCCCTGCGCGCTGTTATCGGCGCAAATTTTGCTGCCGGAAAAACCCAAATGGCTGCCATTGTTCAGGATGTGTTAACAACCAGGCATCCGGATACAAAAATTTTGTATGTTACTTCCCAAAAATCGGGTTTACCTGCTATTGCCGCCAATCCTGCCTTTGCAGGAAGAGAGGTAAATGTGCTGCGGGCAGATCCTGATAGCGCAGGTATTGGCGATGTTCAGGCAGGGAGAATAAATATCACTGATGTTCATGGATTTGAGTTGTTGAGCGAAACTAAAAAGATAAGCGATGTATTGGTTATCGGTGATGAGCCTCAAGCAGGCATGGCTGCTCCGGCATTGGTTCACGGCATTGGGCGTATACTGTGGGATGATTTAGCCAGAAGCAAACAGGAATCTTACCAAGCTTTAAGGGGTGTCCATCAAATTATGTATGATTTGGCTCAGGCAAGAGCAGCCGAAGTTGGAGTTGATGAGTTTGGCAAGTTGAACTGGCGGGATATTATACGGCATCAGAGAGGCCCTGACGGAAAAAAATTAGCCGATAGGTTTGAATTTATGCCGGCTGCGGAAAGTGCCTTAATAGCGGACTTCCGGAATTTAGAGAGGGCTGGCTCATTGCCGGATGCAGACGTAAGATATACAGATGCGCAGTTAAGGGAATATTTCCGTGGCGCAGCCTATACCTTTGTTACGGGAAAACAGGGTATTGAATTCTATGGAATTAAAACAAATGATGATGGTTCCATGGCCGAATATTTTACGCGTAACCCTGAAACAGGAGACCCTTTAGAGAGGACTATATTTAGCGATGGGCTGGTTGATGGGAGAAGATTAAACGCCCGCGCGGTTATGGTTTCATTAAAGCATGAAGCTCCAAATGAGGTTTGGTTAAATTCTCTGTTAAGCGAGGCTAATAATTCCGTAAGTTATACCGATGCCTTAAGCGCAGCCAGAGGGTACGTTTTATTGACTGCAAGCCCGGATGGTTTTATGCCTACTTTTAAGGCCGGCTTAAAAGCCGATTTATATATTGTAGACCAGGATCCTACAGCTAGAATATTATCCGGCATGGATGTCCGGGTTTCTCTTAAACCACGCGCTGAAGCTATGGCCGAAGATGCTATTGCAAGAGTGCTCAATGCCCAAGATGATGTGCGCGTACTCGTTTATAGCGGTAACAGCCCTGAAAGCTTGGAAGCGGCCTATCTTACTGCTCAAAAGAAGTTTGCCGGCACAGATGTTAAGGTGATGTTTGTTGATGAGGGAAGCCAGAATCCCACATTTACATTAGAAGATATTGGAAAAGCAATATCCGACAGACAGGTTAATGTGGGTCAGGGTAGATTATTGGTATTTGCGCGCGGACTCTATGATGCTTCAAATGTAGGAGCGAAGGTAATTCCGGATACATCAATTAGGGGCGTAATGACTGTTTCAAATGTTGCTTTAACTACTGATATTGTTCAAGCTGGCGGCAGGTTTAGTATTGACGGCATATCCGCAAAGTTAGCTGAAAGAAGAATTGGCGGAGAGCTTGTGCAGTCAATTTCCATAGATGATCCGCGCATATTTACTGAAGAAGCTAATAAGATAGAGGCGGCTTATAGAAGGGGCGATGAAGCAGCGTTACGCTTGGCAGTTTTAGAGGTTAATAATAGGCTTTTGTATGAAGCCAATGCCGAAGGCGTGGGGAGGCTAATCGGACCACAAAGCGTGGCCAGCCAGGTAGAAGCATCAAGAATTTTATCAAAATTTGAGCAAAGCTTGGGTTGGAATATTAAGCCCGGAGATGTGAGCAGCTTTGTAGCAGACCATCCTGTAGATGCAGCTTCAGAGGTTTTATTAAGATCGGAACAAGAAAATCCTCTAAGTTTTGAAAACGGTAAATTAACCCCAGAGGGTAAGAAATTTGCCGCGGCTGTTGCTGTAGCTGAAACTCTTTCTAGCCCAATTCTCCAGGGGTTAGGTGAGATGAGTGTTCCTGTTGCTGTTACGCCGATAACAGCAGAAACTCCCGCGGTATCGCCAGAAACTCCCGTAGTAGCAGAGTCGGCAGCTGACGAAGCTAAAGCAGTAGCTGGATTAGCAGCAGCATTAGTAGGTGCTAAGACAAGGTCTCAACAGGCATTTGACGCAGTTTATCAAATCAGGAAAGCAGGGCTTCCTTTGGACGACTCGTTACTTCAGGCCTTAGAAGAAATGGTGCACTTGAATTTGGGCGTAAGCCAGGGGTTAAATTCTGCCTCTCCCCAAATAACTTTATCGGATCTTAAGAATATGGTTAATATCGGAACATTGCAGAGCGTTAAGGATGCGGTTGCCGAAATAGCTGCAAAAGAAGAGGCGCTTAAAGCAGCAAGGGCAGCAAAGGCCTCTGCGCAAAAAGCAGATAGTGTAAAGGCCGCAGAAGCAGTTACTGCCGCAAGGCTTGATTTAGATAGAGCGCAGCAAAATTTATCAGTATTATTGTTGACCCCGATAGTTATTCCTGCCCAGGTGTTATTGGATAAAGCTAAAGAAAACACCGATACAGCGCAAGGCAGGGAGCTGTTTAGGCAATTAAGGCAGATGTATGGTGCGCTGGTTGATAGCATAGAGAAGTTGCAGGGGATCAGCGTGAAGGATTTAACCGGCACTCCTTGGTCTGCGGCCGGATTTAGAGCAAGAAGGGATTATGAAGCAGCAAGAAAGCAATTATTAGGCGCTCTCGATTCTACTCCTCTTTCGCAATTCAGTAATTTGCCTAATTTTAGCGGCGAAGCCATATATCATTTAACCGTTCCTTTAAGGTTATCAGGCTTGGATACTCCTAGAGACATAAATGAATTTAATAAGCTTGTGGCTTCAGCAATGAGGTTCCCGGGAGTTGTAAAACCTGAGAAATTGAGCATACAAACAATAGCAGATCGCGTTATTTCTCCTGTTGTTGCTGTGTCTGAATCAGAAGTTGCTCAAGCTCCTGAAGTTGCTGCGCAGGTGCCTGCACCTGCTCAAGCTCCGGAAGCTGCGCAGGTTCCTCAACAGCTTGTTCAGGAAGGGCAATCCGCCCCAACAGCCGTCCAGCCGCAGCCAGCAGAGCCTAGAAGAATCCAGATTGGTGACCGCACAGTTATTGTTAATGGAGGAACCCCCGAAGATTCTCTGGCTATAGCAACTGCGATAAGCGGTAACGGCAGTTTAGGAATACATACCGTTAATATTATTGGCGATAGAAATTTAGCTCCGGAGGCTGAAACTCCTAATTTAGGCGATCAGGCGCTTTATAGCAATGAAAACGGTGTTCTTAATATACATTGGATGATGCTTGATCCTATGTATCGTTCATTATTAATCCGCGCCGCGGTTATCGATGATGGAG
>JAQTQQ010000012.1 GCA_028712175.1 Candidatus Omnitrophota bacterium
CGGTGGCCAACTGCTTCAACTGATCTGATTTCCTCAAGTATAACTTTTAAACCGGAGTAATGATTGCCGAATTTTGAGCCTTCTTCGCCTATGTGGCTGATTACACCATTAGAAACTAAACGCGCAGAAGGCATATCGAAAAGTTTATATTTAATAGAAGAGCTTCCGCTGTTAATAACCAGTATTTTCATTATTGCGCCCTTACTGCCGTAACCGCCACACAGTCAACGATATCCTCGGCAAAACAACCACGCGACAGATCGCTGGATGGTTTATTTAAACCTAAAAATAACGGGCCTAATGCCCGGCAGCCGCTTAAACGCTGAACAAGTTTGTAAGCGATATTGCCTGCCTCCAGGTTTGGGAAAATAAGCACATTGGCTCGTCCATTTATAGGGCTATCTGGGCACTTGATTTCAGCTACATCCGGAACAATAGCCGCATCCCCCTGCAGCTCTCCGTCAACCAATATCGTAGGCGAAAGAGTTTTAAGTAAAGCTAAAGCCTCGGAAATTTTTTCTGCGGCCTTAGTCCTTGCTGAGCCTTTTGTCGAATAACTTAAAAAAGCAACCCGGGGGGTAATATTCAACACTTTACCAGCTAATTCTGCCGCAGTAAAAGCAATACATGATAATTGCCTGGCGTTAGGATCCGGGATCACTCCACAGTCCGCAAAAATAAATGTCCCGTTATCCCCGTATTCACAATTCGGAACATCCATAATAAAACAGCTTGAGGCAATGGTAAAACGTTCATCTAAACCTATGCAACGAATACAGGCACGTGCCACATCCGCGGTAGTATGTGACGCCCCGGCGACTAAACCATCAGCCTTACCTTCCCTGGTCATCATTGCCGCATAATAAAGATTATCGGAAAAAAGTTTCTTTACCGTATCCAGGTCAATATCCTTGGATTTATAAAGTTCATAATATTGCTGGATATACCTGTCTTTTTCGTTTTTATTAATCATTTCAGGTGACAAAACCAAAACACGAGCCAGAGCTTCCCGCTGAATAATCTTTTCTGCCTCCAGGGTGCGCGCGTCATCGTATTCCGGCAAAACAATCGTCTTTATTTTTTCTGCTGCTCTCCTGCGAATCCTCCCTATTGCATCCATCCTAGATTCCTTTCAAGATTTTTTTAAAATCTACATATTCTTTAATTAATTTTACAACCGCATCAATCTTATCCGTATCACATGTCCTGATCTTTACCGTTATATCATGCACACAGGTTGCCACATCATATGTGTCCAACTTAGCAAGCAAAACCGGAATATGCGCTTTAAATAAAAGATCCATAACCGCCGGCTGCGGAATTATTCCGCATGTCAAAACTATTCCGCAAACTTTTAATCTCGTATTGACTGTCTCGCGGAAACAGTTAAGGGCAATCATAATCATATCCTCCCTGTCCCCGGGAGTGATCATAAGGCTATCTTCGCTGATATAACGCTGGGCATCGCGCGGCTCCATCGCCGCAACAATTACCTTAGACACAGAGCTTTCTAAATACTCTTTGCCGCAAAGCACCTGAAAATTTGTTTCCTCTAAAATCTGCTCAATCGTAGGCCTGGCAAGCATAGGGTCATAAGGCAAAACACCCAGGACATCAATACCTTTTCTTTCCAAACCTTTCCTGACTAAACGGTTAATCTTATCAAATTTATTCGGCAGGACTTTATTTACAATTACGCCTAAAACCTTAACCCCTTCTTTTTCAAAAAGGGATTTATTTAAGATGATCTCATCAATCGGCCGGCCAACGCCGCCAGAAGAAATAATAATTACTTTTGATCCTAGGAGCTTTGCCACTGCGGCATTAGAATGATCAAATACCGAACCCACTCCTGCATGGCCTGTTCCCTCAATAACCACCAATTCCTGCTTTTTTGAAATCCTGCGGAAAGAATCTTTGATTTGCTTAGATATACTGTTCTTATCCGGCTTTGAAATGTATTTCTCGGTAAATCCTTTTTCTACTGCGATCGGGCTCATATCTTTAAGCCCGCATTTTATTCCGCAAACCTCTTCGATAAGGATAGAATCTTCATCAATCTTTTGCCCCTCTTCCTGAAGGTAGCGCTGGCCGATTGGCTTAATAAAACCAACTTTACCGAATTTCTCCTGTAAATTACGGATTATCCCTAAAGAAACCGTGGTTTTGCCGTCATTCTGCTTAGTAGCGGCAATAAAAATTTTACGCATCAAAGGTTCTCTTCTATTTTACGCTTTAAATCGAGCTTGCTCACCGCCCCTACTAACTGGCTCATAACTTTGCCTTTTTTGAAAAAAATAATTGTCGGTATTGACATTATTCCATACTGGGTAGCGGCCTTGGAGTTTGCATCAACATCAACTTTTCCGATCTTCATTTTTCCCGAATACTCCTTAGCCAAATCATCAACAAACGGAGCGATCATTTTACACGGGCCGCACCAGCTAGCCCAAAAATCAACTAAAACCGGCAGTTCTGAATCCAATACCTCTTTCTTAAAATTAGCATCGGTAAAATGTTGAATACTCATTCTTTAATCCTTTTACATAAATGGGTTAATAAAATTGGCAGGTTTAATTAAAATAACATAAACGCTCCGAAATTGCAAGAAATTTGATAAGGAGTTGACGCAAACAGTTTGCTTTATTTCTCCAGGCAACGCTTAAGCCGCCCCGATGTAATAACTCTACCCTTCATCGGAACCTTTCGCTCCCGAGCCAAGAAAATAACCGGGACGACTTCATTTAATTCATTAAAGGATAAACCTCCCGGAATTATTATTTTTACCAATTATAGCCTATAAGGATTTTAGCTGTTTTGCGGATTCTCCTGTGGTCTAAGAACACGAACTGACAACTTAAAATTAACCCCGATGTTTATCCGCAAGCCGGCGTAATTGATCTGAATAGTATCCTGCGGTAAGCGAATCTAAAGAAGCCGTGAGCTCTTCAAGCCTTAGCTGTTTATCAAAAATTTTCTTCCTATCCTCAATAGGTAAGTTATCCAGTTCCGATTTTACCCTCAAGCGTTCAAAATAAAGTTTATTTACCTGATCCAGTATATCATCGCGCAGCTCCACCATAAGCTTTGAGCGCACATCAATGCTTGTCTGCGCGTCATTCCAGATCAAGTCACCAAAATCCCAGGATATGGAAACATCCCAATCAATACTATCCTGCCCTCGGCGCAGAATATCATCTTCAGCTTTAGTGCTCGAACCACCTTCCCAATGCCATAAATCAGTTGAATTACGGTCAAGGCCGACACGCACTTGAGGAAATAATGCCTTTTTTGCCGCTTTTTTCCTCCAGGCAGATATTTTTTCCGGACCTACTTCAGCATAATTTATTGCTGCCTTCTGCACATCCCTTATTTTTGGTTCACGCTTAAGATACTCTTGCATCAAAGACTGACGCGAAAAAGAGGAGAGGTCAGGCGGACTAGATCTGAATAACCCTTTTTCCGCGGCAACGTAGATATTGAATTTACTATCCAGCGAGAGATAATTAAATTTTCCTGCCGGCAGCCCGAAAGAAACTTCTACCCAATGCGAATCCTCGAAAACGAAGACTCCTGAACGGCAAAGCGCAAAAATCTGCGAATTTTCCGATACACATATCATCTTGACATCCCGATCCAACAAGCCATACTCACTTAACTTAATCCAGCTCTTACCTTGGTCCGGACTTTTATATATACCCTTGGATGTAGAAAGGTATAATAAATTAATATTATTGATACCTGCTTTTACAAAACGCAAATCAGATGTTTTCTTAAAGAGGCTTTCTTCGTTCTCAAGGTCTTCATGGCTGATATCTTCCTTACTATTACTAACAAAAATCTTCTCCCAATTATTACCGCTGTCTATTGATTTAAAAATACCATTTACGGCAGATAGGTATACGACTGTGTTTTGTTTAAATGGAGCATCAATATTAATTACCTCGTTTTTTCCTATCTCTCCATTATCTTTCCGCCAGCTTCTTCCTTTGTCCCTGCTGACAAAAAAACCTGCTCTTGTGCCAAGAAAAATTCCCTGCGCAGTACTAAACACAGAAGTGCATTGGTTCTCTAGGCTATTCTTTCCGCGAAAAATTCTTGCCCAGCGGGCGCCTAAATTACCGCTGCGGTATAAACCATTATCAGTAGCAGCATAAACTATATTAAAATCACCTGCTTCTGTTATTAAAACATTAATATTGCGCAGCCGCCCTCTTATGCTTAAAACTCTGCGCCAGGTTAAGCCGGCATTATCAGTCATTAATACGCTCCCCGGGACCCCCGCAAAAATAACCTTATTATCAGGCGGGTTAACTAAAATTGCCTGAATATTGGAATTTCCCCTGCTTAAATCCTCCCAAACCAATTCCTCCGCCAGAAGAGTACAACTCATAACCCCAAAACAAACCGCAGTCAGCAATAATTTTTTATTCATTTTACCACCTCCTGAGACAATGGACGCAAGAGATGAAAAAATCTAACTAAAAAAATAGAGGGGCACTCCCTCCGTGCTATGAGGGAAATGCCCCCTATCCATTAAAAATTTACTTATTAGCGCAAAATTGTAAAATGCAGCAAAGAACCTATAATGATGCTGATAAAAAGCATAAGTGAAGTTGCCTTAATCATACCCTTAAACCCTAGCTCCTTAGCTAAAACCACAAAAGTAGCTATGCAAGGAAACGATATAGCCAATAGTGTTGCGGAAATAAATAATTGATTCGCGGATAAATTAAGCGGCATCAGCATCCCTACAGCAACATCCTTTCTTAAGAACCCGATAGATAAAGCAACTACCGCTTCTTTGGGCAGGCCAAACAAACCATGAACTACCGGCGCAAAGATACCTGTTACAAAATCAAATAATTTATAATACAAAAGGATATTAATGAACAATACCCCTAATAAAACTACCGGCAAGGCTTCTATCAAAAATCCCTTGATGCGAAAATACAATTTTTTCCACAACATAAATAAAGGCGGGAACCTGTAAGGAGGGATCTCCAAAAGAAATTCCGGGCTATAACCGCTCAACGTACGATTCAAGATTATTCCCAAGATAATAATCAAAGAAAATAATACCAAGTATACTCCGCCAACGTAAAAACCTCCGAATTTTCCTAACAAGCCGAATATCATCGCCTGCAGAGGAACACAAGGTACGCCGATAGATATAATTGTAGCGGCGATAAATCTTTCTCTTTTTGACTCTAATACGCGCGTGGATAAAATTCCGGGTACATTGCAGCCAAAACCCAAAAGTACGGGGATCACCGCATAACCATGCAGCCCTAAACGGTGCAAGAGATTATCTAACAATATTGCCAGCCTTGGCAGGTACCCAATATCCTCCAGAAGGCTTAAAATAAAATAAAATGACACTACATACGGCAGCACCATTCCAAATTCAATATAAGGAGCAGTAGTCAAAACTCCCAAGGATTGCTTAAAATCAATTTTTCCATCAATTAAATCCCCAATCAGCAAATGATACCAAAAACCTTTTTCCTGCCAATGAGAAGTAAGGTTCTCTAAAACAGGCTGGTAAAAATTCAAGAAAATCGGGTCAGTGATATGAGAAATAATCCCTTCACCGATAAAGCGCACAAACTTAAATGCGGCGTAAATAACCCCGGATGCCATAAGCAAACCGGTTACAGGGCGCACTGAAGCATCTTCCAGAATTTCCCTAAAATTATGATGCCGGTGCTCTAAGCGTTGAGATTGTTCAACAATTTTGCCAATTTCTAACCAAAGCTCCTGATGCGTAAGTTTATTTCTTAAAGAAGGCCTTGCTTCTTTAACCCTTTGAATTAATAATTTTATGCCTGCGCCTGTTACTGCGCAGGTAGAAATTACCGGAGCCTTAAGCAATTCTTCAAGCCTTCCAATATCTATATGGATGCCCCGGTGGCTGGCGTCATCACACATATTCATGCAAACAATTACCGGGAAACCTTCTTCAATTAACTGCAAGGTCAGAAGAAGGTTTCTTTCTAAATTCGTAGAATCGACAATATTGATTACAGCGATATCTTCCTTCGGGAGCTCCCTCAATAATGATACCGCTACTTCTTCGGCGCCGGAGCTGGGATCTAAGGAATAAGTCCCCGGCAAGTCTAGGACTTCAACCTTCTGCTCATCTAAGCGTAAATATCCCTTTGCGATCTCAACGGTTGTACCTGGGTAATTGGAAGAAATTACCTGAACTCCGGTTATACGCGAAAATACAACACTTTTACCGACATTAGGATTTCCAATCAAATAAATTTTCTTTATCATTATCTTTCTACGATTATTTTGGCCGCAACTCCATGGCCTAGGGCCAAAATGCTCCTTCCGGATTTAATTACTACCGGCCCCCGCAGCCCGATATGGCTTAATTTTACGACTTCCTTGCCTTTATATACCCCCATACTCATAAGCCTTCTTTCTAAATTGGAACCGCCTAAAATCTCCAGGATCTTTATTTTTTCATTTTCTCCGGCTTGCAACAATGATATTTTTTTCATAAATAGCTCTTTCTGAATATAGCGAACATTATCTTTTATTGTTTAATGAGTAAGTCTATCACACTCTTTATTATTCACCAAGAAAAAATATAAATCAAAGCGCATTAATAACAAAATCTAGTACCAAATCTGCTTGTTTTGCCGCAGCGATATTTACTCGGGGGGATAGGGCCGGTTTATCCCTTATGTCGGATTGTAAATCACCGACTAAGACGAATTTATCTTTTATCCTGTGCACTTTAATATCATCACTTGAGCCTATCCCTGCGACTCCGGATACCGCCACTACAAATTTATCCAAACTAAGCAGCTGTTCAACCAGCATCTTTTTATAAGCCGCCCGGTCAAGGCATTCAACAACAACGTCACAGCCAGAAAAAATCTCTGTTACATTGTTTTTATTGATTTTTCTTTTAATTAATTCAAGATCCAGCTCCGGATTTACCTTAAGTAGATTTCTCTTAAGCGCCGCCACCTTATCCATGCCTACCTGATTAAGAAAATAGAACTGCCGGTCTAAATTTGAAGGCACAACTTTATCAAAATCTACAATGGTCAAATTTTTAAAACCTACCCTCACAAGATTAAGCGCACAGTTTGAGCCCAGCCCTCCCAAACCCGCCAGTCCGATTCTTACGGACTGAATTTTCTTAAGGTTGATTTTACCGATTTTCTTAATCAGGCTGTTCTGAAGTGAATCCATTTTTAGAAATTCAACCAATCTTTAAACACAGGCTGATAACCTTTACATTCAAGCATTCCCCTAATTTCATCCACGCTTCTTTGATCCTGAATCTCAAATTGAGAATATTTTTGCAGGTGCTCCACACAGAGGGTATGTCCCCCGACAGCCGTAGTAGACCCGGCGGATATCTTTGTAATTCCGAGAGGAATAAGCGCCTCCCTAAAATCGGGGTTCTCGCGCGTAGACAGCGTAATACCGATACGGGGCAGAAAATTACGAAGCGCCAAAATTATCTGCGCGATATTTTTATCGCTTACCATGCTTATCGGCTTAAAATCTCCTACCTGCGGCTGGATTCTGGGGACGGATACACCAATATCGATATCCGGAAATTTATCCTGCAGGTACTTTGCATGAAGCCCAAGAAAGAAAACTTCCCTTCTCCAGTCTCCTAGCCCAAGTAACGCTCCGATAGAAATATTCCTCATTCTGCTTTTTGCTCCTCTCTCCGGAGCCTCCAGCCTGAATTTATAATCTTTTTTGGGTCCGCTGACATGCATTTTAGCATAAACCTCTTGGTCATATGCCTCCTGATAGATTGTTAGGCCGTCTACCCCGGAAGCAACGAGCTCGGAATATTCGTCTTCAGCCAAAGGATAAACTTCAATTGACACAGATGAGAAATATTTTTTTAAGATCTTAACACAATTCTTTATGTAAGAAACCGGGCTTTTAAGGCGAGACTCGCCGGTCAAAATTAAGATGTGCTTTAGGCCGGATGAAGAAATAAATTGCGCTTCTTTCTCAACCTCATTAAGGCTAAGTTTTTTTCTTTCTATATTATTATTTAAATTAAAGCCGCAATAGAGGCAAGAATTTTCACAATAATTAGATAAATACATAGGGGTATAGAGCTGGATTGTTTTGCCGAAATTTCTCCGGGTTATTGCATATGCTCTTTGAGCCATGCCTTCCAGGCAGTTTTCAGCTTGCGGAGAAATAAGTTGTATATACTGGCCTATATCAAGGAGATCTCTCTCCAAGGAATTTTGGATAGATCCGGGAGAAACAACGCTAAAAATTTTTTTTAAATCGAAATCTTTATGCTGCAGATAGAGATCATAAAAACTCATTTTTTATCCCTTAAAAATCCTGTTAGGGGACTGGAGGCGCTGGCAATTTTTCCTGCTGCGGGAATACCCGATAGATAAGCAAGCCTGCCGGCGCAAACCGCTTTACTAAATGACACGGCCATCCTGACCGGATCATCGGAAACAGCAATAGCGGTATTAACTAAAACAGCGGCCGAACCTATCTCCATACATTCACACGCTTCCGAAGGTTTCCCTAACCCCGCATCTACTATAATCGGCAGATTAATCTCGTTTATCATTATCTCAATAAGTTCGCGTGTTTTTACCCCCCGGTTAGAGCCTATAGGAGAACCCAGCGGCATAATCGCAGAGGCCCCTGCTTCAGCCATTCTCCTGCCTATAGATAAATCAGGGCTCATGTAAGGAAACACTACAAAATCCTCTTTAACTAAAATCTCAACTGCCTTAAGGGTCTCTAAATTATCCGGCAACAGGTATTTATTATCACGGATGACTTCTATTTTAATCCAATTCCCCGCGCCGGCTGCTTTTGCCAGGCGCCCGATACGCACTGCCTCATCAGCATCCCTTGCGCCAGAGGTATTTATCATTACCCGGCAAGATTTTGGCAAATAATTCAGGATATTCTCGGCTTTTGAATCAGCATCAACTCTTCTTAGGGCTACCGTAGCAACTTCTGCTTTAGCCTCTTCTAAGGCCCGTTTCATTATTGAATAGCTTGCAAATTTTCCAGTACCGATAAAAAGCCTGTTATTTACTTTTTCCCCCGCTATCTCAAGCGAATCTTCCATGATCACCCCCCACCGACAAAACTTATAATCTCGATAGTGTCGTTCTCTTTTAAAACTACATTCTGCCAATCCTGCCTTGGTACAATACGGTAATTAAGCTCAAGAACCAAATTATCCGGGCATAAACTCTTGCCTGAGATAAGTTCAGCGATATTCGAATGCATTTTAACTGCTTCAGATTTGCCGTTTATCTTTATAATCATTGGTCTCCTTAACAAAAAACCCTTACGCCAGGGCATAAGGGTATAGAATTTTCCCTCCGCTGGCATTATCCAGATCAGGTAAATGGGTAATCTGCTTGTAACGCAGAACTCTCAGGTTGCTTGACAGCCTCCCCGCGTTTTATTAAAACACCCCTAAAGCACTTTGTCAATAATTTCTTATGCTTTACAAGGGAGGGGGGGGGAAATCCCCTCTCCCTTGTAATTGCTTTTTTAGCAGTTACATTTCGTGCTGCATTTATTACCAGCACATTTGCATCCGCTTTCAGAACAGCACTGGCTCTTGCACACGCATTTTCCGCTAGAACAACAGCTGGTTTTAATGCTTGCGCAGGCTTTTTCAAGACAACATGCATCGTACGACCAAACATTACTATAGGCAGAAAAAATAGCCAGAATAAACGCTGCTACAAGTATGTATTTATTCATTTTAACCTCCTAATTATTGTTATTGATTAAAAGAGGCTTTTTCTCGGAGGATGGAAGATGGATTTAACAGATAAGTAAACGTAAATAGATGGTAATTTGGGGGTAAACTGGCTTAGTAAATCCGGCTTTGAAAGCAGTTCATTTTCGAACAAATAAACTTGAAAGTGCGCTAAAGGACCACAAACACATTCCTTGTGCTTATCGTGACAGCCTCCTTTACCTGGACATTGATTACTGCAACAAGAACAATCCTTATGCGCATTAGCATAAACATATTCAACCATTCCGGCCATAGTCAAAACCAAAATCAATAGGATCATCCTAATTAAAGGTTTATTCTTCATATTTAAAGCATAGCTGATAATTCTTATGAAAATGAATCTAACCGAAAAACTTATCTCCTTTAGCCCAATTCTCCCCTGCCACCTCATCAATAACCAAATATAAACTCTCTTTGGGCTTTTTTGCGACTTTTAATAATGTATCGGAAAACTCCTTAGCGATCATTTCTTTTTGCTCTTTATTAAGTTTACCAACTAATTTTAAATTAATATAAGGCATGCTCCCTCCCTATTTAGAAATCATAAATATCCCCGTTTGAGCAAGCAAATTAGGCAAAAACGGTATCATTTTTGTCTGGCCGATATAAACGCTGCGTTCAATTTTAATATCTTTTAAGCGGCAGTAGCTCTTAAAATCAGTTATGCTCAAGAAATGCAGGTTTGGAGTATCATACCATTGATAAGGAAGAGCCCCTGTTACCGGAGTCCTTCCTTTAAAAAACATCTGCAGCCTTGACTTATAATGCGCAAAGTTAGGAAACCCAACAATTACTTTTTTACCTACACGCAACGCATCAATAAGAACTTTATCTACATGAAGGATCTGCTGCAGGCTTTGATTAAGCACAACATAATCAAAAGATTTATCACTGAATTCGGCAAGGCCGCTGTCAACATCACCGTGAAAAACATTTAGTCCTTTAGCCACACACTTATAAATCGCCTGCTCATCAATCTCAATACCCTGTACACGTGCATTCCTCTCCTTAATCAAAAGGTATAAAAGGTCCCCATTGCCACAGCCCAAATCCAGAACTGTTGATTGCGGTCTAATCAAATCCAATATAACCGCATGGTCCAACTGAATATCTTTATGCGCCATATTCACCGGTCACCTCATAAGCATAAAACACTTTTTTAAGAAAATGCCTGATCAGATGTGATTCTTCGGCTACCTCAAGAAGAAAAGCATCATGTCCATAAGTTGAATCAATTTCACAATAAGTAGTTTCCACTCCGGCAAGTTTGCAAGCCTTTACAATCTCTTTAGACTGATAGGCCGGGTATAGCCAGTCGGACTTAAAAGAGATAACTAATACTTTTGCCTTAGTACCGCGTAGAACTTCCTCAAAACGCTTTCCTCCTGAAGCATCAAAGTTATCCATGGCTTTAGTAATATAAAGATACGAATTTGCGTCAAAGCGCTTTACAAAGTTATCTCCGCGATAACGCAAATACCCCTCTACTTCGAAATCAGCCGTAAATTTAAACGGCTCGCCAATTCCTTTTTTAGCACGGCCGAATTTTTCAGCCATAGACTTATCGCTCATATATGTAATATGCCCAATCATCCTGGCTACCGCCAAACCTTTAGATGGCGGCAAACCTTCATAATAGTTACCGGACTTCCAATGCGCATCAGCCATAATCGCCTGCCTGCCCACTTCATTAAAAGCAATCTGCTGAGGGGAATGCTTAATGGTCGTAGCAATAGGCACCGCACTGCATAAGCTCTGGGGATATTTAACCAACCATGCTAAAACCTGTTGGCCGCCCATTGAACCACCAACCACAGAAAGTAATTTTTCTATCCCCAAATGATCAATCAACCGTTTTTGGGCAGCAACTATATCATTAATAGTAATTAAAGGAAATTCTAAAGCAAAAGGCTTAGATGTTTTTGGATTTAAACTGGCCGGGCCGGTTGAGCCCTTACATCCTCCGAGCACATTGGAACAAATTACAAAATATCTATCTGTATCAAAAGCCCTGCCCGGTCCGATAAACTCATCCCACCATCCGGGGTTATCCTCGCCCTCATGCACTCCGGCCGCATGCGCATCTCCTGATAAGGCATGTGCAATAAGAATGGCATTGGATTTATCTTTATTTAGGGAGCCATAAGTTTCATAAGCCAGGCTTACCGGACCCAGTTTCTCTGCGTTTTCAAGTTTTAGCGAATCAAAAGTAAAAACCTGACTCCGCACTTTACCTACCCCGTCATTTTTTATTACCTTGTCTTTATTCATACTTTTACCTCTTGGAAAAGCCAGGTTGTTAAATACCGCTCACCGGTATCAGGTAAAATTACCACAATGACTTTACCTTTATTTTCTTTACGTTTTGCAACCTCTAAAGCTGCCCATAAAGCTGCCCCGCTAGAAATACCGGCAAGTATACCTTCCGATTTTGCCAGGGCGCGGGCAACAGTTCCTGCATCATCATTGCTAACGCGGATAATTTCATCTATTATACCACGATTAAGCACCTCGGGAACAAAACCTGCGCCTATTCCCTGAATTTTATGAGGCCCGGGGTTTCCTCCGGACAAAACCGGCGAAGCATCAGGTTCGACTCCAATTGCTTTAAAACCGGGTTTTCTTTTTTTAATTACCTCAGATACTCCGGTAATTGTGCCACCAGTACCTATACCTGAAACAAGGATATCGATCTTACCATCAGTATCATTCCATAATTCTTCAGCCGTGGTTTTACGGTGTATTTCGGGATTAGCCGGATTATTAAACTGTTGTAGAATAATACCACCCGGTATTTCTTTACCCAACTCTTCAGCTTTTTTTATGGCTCCCTTCATACCCTCAGCACCAGGGGTGAGAACAAGCTGGGCTCCAAATATTGCCAGAAGCTGCCTTCTTTCCAAGCTCATTGTATCCGGCATGGTTAGAATTAATTTATAACCTTTGGCAGCAGAAACAAAAGCTAAAGCTATACCCGTATTACCGCTGGTTGGTTCAATTATAGTAGAATCCTTCTTTAAAACTCCTCTTTTCTCGGCGTCCTCGATCATAGCCATACCGATCCGGTCCTTAACACTCGAAAGCGGATTAAATGACTCAAGTTTAACCAACACAGTAGAACCTAATCCTTTAGTAATGTGGTTTAGTTTAACTAAAGGCGTGTTCCCGACGGTTTGAGTAATGTCAGAATATATTTTCCCCATTTTTAACTCCTTATTTAAAGAGACAGCTTACAATTCCTAATTATATATATCGGTATATTCTACGCTTTTTCCAGTGATTGCTCAATATCAGAGATAATATCATCAATATGCTCAAGGCCGATCGATAAGCGGACAAAATCCGGTGTAACTCCGGTGGCCAACTGCTCCTGGCTTGAAAGCTGCTGGTGGGTTGTCGTAGCCGGATGAATTGCCAAGCTTTTAGCATCACCCACGTTGGCCAGATGAGAAACAAGCTCAAGAGAATCGATAAATTTTTTCCCTGCCTCAAGCCCACCTTTGATTCCAAACCCAATAATTGCTCCTTGACCCGAACTTAGGTATTTTCTCACCCTTTCCTTTTCGGGACTATCATCTAAACCGGGATAATTAACCCAGCTTACTTTTGCATGCTTCTTAAGGTATTTAGCAACGGCCAAAGCATTCTCAGAATGCCTGGGCATCCTTAAATGCAAAGTCTCAAGGCCCTGCAAAAACAAGAACGAATTAAACGGCGAAACCGCCGGCCCTAAATCACGCAAAAGAGTAACCCGGGCTTTAATAATGTAAGCGATATTCCCAAGCGGCTTAAGGGCCTCGACAAAATTAATTCCATGATAGCTTGGGTCCGGCCCGGCAATCAGCGGAAATTTACCGTTAGTCCAGTCGAATTTTCCCGAATCTACAATTACGCCTCCAAGGCTGGTGCCATGGCCGCCGATAAATTTTGTCGCCGAATAAACAACAATGTCGGCGCCGTGGTCTATTGGCCTCAATAAGTAAGGTGAAACCGTATTGTCTAAAACAAAAGGAATGCCGTTTTTGTGGGCTATTTTCGATATGCCTTCCAAATCCGCTACATCGAGTTTAGGGTTTCCGATCGATTCAGCGTAAATAGCTTTTGTTTTAGGCGTAATCGCTTTTTCAAATGCCGATAAATCATTCGAAGGGACAAATTTAACTTTTACGCCAAAGCGGGCAAAAGTATAATGAAAAAGGGTATAGGTACCGCCGTAAAGATTATCAGCAGAAACTATTTCATCACCGGCCTGGGCAATATTTAATAAAGCAAGGGTAATTGCCGATTGACCGCTGGAAACTGCTAATGCCCCTACGCCGCCCTCCAACAAAGCCATCCGCTTTTCAAATACATCGGTAGTCGGATTCATTAAACGGGTATAGATATTACCAAACTCCTTTAGGCCAAAAAGGTTAGCCGCATGCTCCGAATTCTTAAACTGATAAGAAGTAGTCTGATATATCGGTACCGCCCTTGAGCCTGTTGTCGGATCAGCTTCCTGCCCCCCATGTAAAACCAGCGTTTCTAGTCTTAATTTTTTGTCAACCTTGCTCATTAAACACCCCTTTCATTATTATCCGGGCAGATGCCCTGTTTTCTAAAACGCATACTGCGCGCTTAATACTACCCCATCACCTAATCCGGTAACCTTTGAAGATTTATGACCACCAGCATTAACATAAGCTAGAATCAGCGAAAGATTTTTATTCGGCGTCCAGGCCAGATGGAGATCCCAATAATTTGCGTTTTTAAAATCAGAATACCTTGCGCCTTGCTTATATTCAAACCCTGTGATAAAGTTCCAGGGCAGAATTACATCAATGTTACCAAAGAATACTTCATCTCTATCCTTATCAAATCCGAAAACACCGGTTACCCTGCCCTTGGTAGAAAGCAATCCCCCTGAAAGTAAAACCGGCCTGGGCAGATGATCAATCAACTTAGTCGCAACCAGATAAAAATCAGCTCCACTTGAATCGACCCCTAAAGTAACATTTGAAGTATGTTTAAAAATGCTTCCTGCCGATATCGCCGGTAAAAATTTTGTATCAAAAGAATTCTCCGGGAGTAAAAGAAGCTTGGCGCCCAGATTATTCTTGCGCTTAGTAGACGCATTATCCTGTGCTATTGTCTCATAACCATATGAAACTTCCAGCCTTTTAAAGAACGTGTCAGCAATTCCAATTGCTGTCCAA
Source organism: Candidatus Omnitrophota bacterium (assembly GCA_028712175.1). Classification (GTDB taxonomy): domain Bacteria; phylum Omnitrophota; class Gorgyraeia; order Gygaellales; family Profunditerraquicolaceae; genus UBA6249. Next base: position 14,989 of record JAQTQQ010000012.1, read on the forward strand.
TCAACTTTTACATTATCCAGGCTTACATACCATCCCCCAAGCCTGGGCTTACCTATAATATCAGTTTCACCTAGCTTAAAATGGGTATCTTCGCCGTCTGAATCGGCAAGATAAGCCAAAGGATTAAAAGCTACCCCGCCTACGCCTTCAAGGTTGACAAAAGGCGCACCGGCAAATAAACCATTTGTCAAAGAAACTGATAAAAAGAACACTATCAAAAATATTTTTTTCACGTTAAACCCCCAATACTTTTACCTCTTACTCCAGCTATCTGGTCGTATCGGGAATATAATATTATTTTAAAAAAGTCCCGGTTATTCCGGTAACTACGAAACAAACTATTATTAAATTCCACCCCCTTCCTCTTTCCAGATATCATCGAACCTTTTTCTTTCGGCAACTTCAATCTGGGTAATTCTTCTATCATGCACTTTAACCGTAACCGTACCGTAATCCAAATTTCCAACTGCAGTGCTTAAATCCTTGATAATTGCGTCGTTAACTATGTTTTTAGTATAAATTTTAACAGTCATTAAAACCTCCTTAGATTGAATAGGCGAATACTTCCTTTTTTGCATTATATTTATTGGCTAAATCGCTAAAACTTATATTATCAATTATCCCTGAAGTAGCATCAGCTACTTTCTGCCAAATTTCCCTAAAAAGACAACAACCTAAATCAATGCATTTTGCATAATTTTTTTCTACACAAGAAATTGGCTCAATCGGGCCTTCAATATAACGAACAACTTGCCCTAAAGTAATTTTAGCCGGGTCTTTAGCTAATTGGTAGCCTCCTACATTTCCGCGCCTGCTTTCTACAAAACCGCCTTTTTTCAAATCAAGCAAGACTTGCTCAAGAAATTTAACCGGGGCATCAATACGTTTAGCAATATCATTAATTGTAGAGACTCCTAATTCATAATGTATGGATAAATCTAACAAAGCCTTCATTGCGTAATCACCTTTATATGTAATTCTCATTTTCTCTCCTTTGTCTACTAAGTCTATTAACATAGTAGAGTATAACTGAAAAAAAATAATTGTCAAGTTTTTTATGTTTTTTTTAAATAGTATCTATCTCCTTTAATTCCCGCCGGATTTCCTGATACATTTCAGGATCTACCAGGCGCGATATCTCCTGAGCTTTGCGCCAATATTCCCTAGCCAGATTCTTCCGCCCCTGCTTCTTATATAGCAATCCAAGGTTATACCCTGCATTTACCATATCCGGCTGGCTATTGATCTGGCTGGAGAGAATAAACGACTTTTTAAAATAATCTTCCGCTATAGGCAAATCCTCCATTTCCAAATAAAGTTCCCCTATCATGTTATAGTCACAGGCTAAACCAACCTTATTATCCTGGCCTTCATCTATCCTTAAACCTTTAAAATAATACTCCGATGCCTTCTGATATTCTTTTTCAAAAAGATAAATTTCCCCAAGGTTGAAATAACAATCGCTTAATTCGTTCTTTAAATTAAGACGCTCAAATATTTTCATGCTTCTTACATAAAAATCTTTCGCTGCAGGGTAATCATTTTTATTTGCAAACACTAAACCAATATCAAAATAATCGCATGCCAAGTTCTTTGTGTTTTCAAAATTATTGGGGTGCTCAAGATTAATTGCGGCGCTTTTAGTCAGTAAATCCAGGGCCTGCCCATAATTACTGTTATCAATGTGCCAAACGGCAAGTTTTCTTAAAGCCACGGCCTCATTTTTCTTATTTTTTAACTGCCGGCTCAAACTTACCGCCTTATTATAAAGCTCCTCCGCCTTAGGATATTTGCCATCAAGATGATAGAACCATCCCAGTTTTATGTAGGCTTCAGTAAGATGGTTTTTATTATTTAATCTTTCGCTCTTTAGCACATATTCAAAATAATATTTTTTTGCCTTCTCTTTATCGCCAAGACGCTGATAAGCGTCGGCAATTACTGGATAGGCAGCTAAAAAGTTCTGATCAAGGCTGATTACCCGTTTGCTTAAAGCTATCGCTGCCTGATTATTGCCTTTACGGTATGCTGCCTGTGAATTTAAAAAATGAAAAAGCTTTCCCGGATTAATTCTTGGGAATAAAAAAATAAAGAAAACACTCAAAAAAATAAGGATAACCGCCAGCCCAACCTTAAGCTTAAATTTTTTATAAATAACGCCAAACTTTTTCTTTTCTTTACGTTGATGAATTCTAAAAAAAACAAAACTTGGATCTCCGTAAAGCAAATAGTTTACCCAATGCAAACTGTCTAAACCGAATTCTTTGACTAATTTCAATTTGGATAAGCGTAAAGACTCGCCTACGCTTATGCCAGAAATCAGTTTTAAGTAAAATTCGCGGGCAAAGACATGGCTAGCTTTATCCTCTATCTTCCGGATTGAACCAATATAATGCCTTACTCCGGCGAATAAAAATGCGCTGGCCATACCATAATTAGCTCTTTGGTATTCAGCATCGATTAGGCCCTTAAGAGCTGCGCTATTGGCTGCGGTGATACTGCGTGGATAAACTTGGGCAGAATGACAGGCATTTGAGAAGATCAAGGCCGGAAAATTCAAGCTATGCCCCATTTTAAGTATGTCCTCAACTTTAAATATCCCGTCGCTTAACACCCATCCGCTGTTCTTGGAATCCCTTTTATCAAATTCGCAGTGTCCGGCAAAATGCACGATATCATAATCACAGATATTCTTTTTTACATAGTTTTTTTCAATATTGGTAGATTTAAAATCAACATAGACTTTTTTAGCCATATGATTAAACTGGTTCTTAATGTTTAACCCTTCAGAATAGGCGCTCTTTAAATCAGCGCTGGGATTAGCTAAAATTAACATCCTCAGGCTATCGGATAAATCACGGTATTGTAAAAGGGTAGCCTCGCCTTTGCTGCGGACTAACCTGCCTACACTGAATTTCAAACAGAGAAAATCAGAGCCATCAAAAATCAGCTCCCAAGGGATATAAATCAATTCTTCATCTAAACAGAGAGTTAATACGGCAGGAGGTGAATTTTTAAGATTTTCTTTGATCGAACGGCTGAACAGGTGGTTCCAAAATAACTGCCCTATCTTTTGCAGGCTCTTTAGCTGCTCAAATTTAGAAACATTATCATTGGCCGGCCAGTTAAGAACAGCGACTAACTCGGCACTTAATTGTTTTAATTCATCAAAAGAAACCCCCACCTGGCTATAATGGCGCAGGGTGGGGAGAGTTTGCCCCTGGTCGAATAAACCCATCTTAAGGCAGTCATTCTGCTTAAATACTTCCAAAATCAGCGTTTCCACTTGGGGCATAAGGATTAGGCTTTAACTTTTAAATCAATTACAGCAATTTTTTGGCCCTCTCGGCTCACTTCAACCAAATAATCACCCGGCGGGATATTTTCAAAAAAGCTGCTTCCTGAATCAGTCATATATGATTCCAATTCAATCTCATCTTTAATCAAGGTTATCCTAAGATTTTTATATGTCTTCTGACTTAATTTATCTTTTACGGTGATTGCGAGGCTAAATTTCTTGCTGTTTTTATTCTGGATCTTAGCGAGCACCCTTAACTGCTGGATATCTTTTAATATACTTATTTCCTCTTTAAACTCATTAATTTGGCGGCTGCGTAATACAGGAGCAGGTATCAACTCTTGGCCGACAAGTACATCCCCGGAAGTCTGAATAATCTCTAAAGCCTTATCCTTAAGCTTAAGAAATATTTCAAATAAGTTTTCTTTAGAACCATGAATAACCATGTTTTTAATCTTTTCTTCAAGTGGCAGGGGAAGATCTAAGCTTAAATGCGGCTGTATTTTCAGCTGAACGCTGACATATTCAGCGCAGATATTACAGCTTATAAGGTGTTTCTGGACTATCTCCTTATCTTTACCCGATAGTTTATTCTCCGCGAAACAAGCTAAACTTTCTTCATCCGGATGGTTTTTCCCCGTAAACTGCCCTGCGGATTTCCACTCTCGATAAATAACCTTGGCTATTGCTTCTAAATAATCAGGCATATTCTGTCCTCAATTCAATAGACGGATCTGCTTATCAAATCTAACCCAAAAAACCTTTCTTTTTAAAGCAATCTTGAAGTTTTTGCAATATCCTCCCTTTACGCATATCCGCTGCGCCGCGGTTAATCTTAAGATAATCCTTAACTTCGTCCAAAGTTAATTCCTGGTTCAATAATAATTCAAGAAAGAACTGTTCGTCCGATTCCAACAAGCTAATACACTCTTGTAAAGTTTTACGCCTGTTTTGATCATGAAGAAACTCCACTGCCCCAGCGGAAACCTCTTTAAGCGTATCCGCCAGACTGAAACCTTCTTCATCTCTTAGGTCAATTGAAACCATAGGCTTAAGCTTGCGCATATAATCTATGGTAAAATTAATGGTAACCTGCCGAAGCCAGCTGGCAAGAGAACAGCCATTCCTCCCCTTATAAGTAGATAGTTTCCTGTAGTTATCCTTTATCAGAGAACAAAATATCTCCTGAAAGATATCTTCGGCCTGCTCTGTAGATATATTTCGGCCTTTAACAGCTAAAGTGCTATATATGTAGTTATAGATTAAACGGTTATAACGCGAAATAAACTCTGACCATGACTGTTTATTTCCTTTGAGGCAGCTTTGGACAAACTGCAAATCATCCATAAATATAATTATAACACTAAAAATACCCTTAAAATACAAAAAAAATAGGGGACGTTTCCCTTCCGCCTTAGCGGGAAACGTCCCCTATTCCTTATTAAAAGTTAACTTCTACTTAAATAAACTATTTCTGATAATAAATGACGCAAATACGATAGAAACCATGGACATAAGCTTAATTAATATGTTTAAGCTCGGGCCTGAGGTATCCTTAAACGGATCCCCCACCGTGTCTCCGACTACCGTAGCCTTATGAGCAAGAGAACCTTTACCTCCATGATGCCCTTCTTCAACAAATTTCTTGGCATTATCCCAGGCACCACCGGAATTAGCCATCATAACCGCAAGAACAAATCCGGTAACAAGTGCCCCAACCAAAAGACCGGCAACTGCATCAATTCCGATCAATAATCCTACGACTATTGGAGCAGAGATGGCTAAAACTGAAGGAGCAATCATTTCTTTCTGCGCAGCTGCGGTTGCAATACTTACGCAACGCGCATAATCCGGCTTAGCCTTTCCTTCCATAAGCCCGACTATCTCCTTAAACTGCCTGCGCACCTCCACTACGATTTTTCCAGCTGCCCTTCCTACCGCGCGCATGGTCATAGAGCAGAACAAAAACGGCAACATTCCGCCCAAAAACAAACCTACCAACACCGTAGGATTCATCATATTTGCATTTATATCTTTTCCAAAAAGCATAACCTGATCTTTGTACGCAGCTATTAAAGCCAAAGCCGTCAATGCCGCTGAACCGATTGCAAACCCCTTTCCGGTTGCCGCAGTAGTATTCCCTAAAGAATCCAGAGCATCAGTCCTCTTTCTTACTTCAGGAGGAAGTTTAGCCATTTCTGCGTTACCACCGGCATTATCTGCAACCGGGCCGTAAGCATCAGTAGCCAAGGTTATACCTAAGGTAGAAAGCATGCCAACCGCTGAAATTGCAATTCCATAGAGGCCTGCATTAAAATTTGCCGCGCCCCCTGAAACAAAAAAGCTTATCAATATGGCAACACAAACAATAATTACCGGCATAGCAGTAGACATCATTCCTACGGCAATACCTCCGATGATTACGGTTGCCGGTCCGGTTAAAGAAGCATCTGCAATAGAACGGGTGGGTTTAAAGCCGCTGGAAGTATAATACTCTGTACATAAACCAATTAATACTCCGGCAATTAAACCTGCCAGGACCGACCAATAAACACCTATATATTCAATACCTAAAGTATATTTAACCAAAAAGAAGGAAATTACCGCAACTATTACCGAACTTGTAAATACGCCCTTGCGTAAAGCCGCCAAAAGAATCTTCTGACTGGCTTGTTCGCCGCTTTTTACAAAAAATGTCCCGATTATCGATGCTATAACACCTACTGCCGCCATAACCATAGGCACGGTTACCCCGGCAACTCCGAGTCCGGCGGCAACACCTAAGGCAGAAGTGGCAACAATTGATCCGACATATGACTCATAAAGATCGGCACCCATACCCGCAACATCACCGACATTATCACCAACATTATCAGCAATAACTGCCGGGTTACGCGGATCATCCTCAGGGATTCCTGCTTCAACTTTACCCACTAAATCCGCGCCGACGTCAGCAGCTTTAGTAAAAATACCGCCGCCTACCCTGGCAAACAAAGCCATGGAACTTGCCCCCATACCAAAACAAAGCATAGTTGAGGTAATCGCCGCGATTTTATCTGTACCTAAAGGAACCGGGTGAACAGAATAATACCAATTTAGAAAATAATACCAAATACTTAAATCTAATAACCCAAGACCTACAACAGTAAGCCCCATGACCGCGCCGCTTGAAAAAGCCACGCGCAGGCCTGAATTTAAGCTCTTACTTGCTGCCTGGGCTGTACGATTAGATGACTGCGTAGCAATAGTCATCCCGATAAAACCGGATAAACCCGAGAATAAACCTCCAGTCAAGAAAGCAAAGGGAACAAATATAACCAGATAATTCTTTAAAGCCATAGCCAGAAGAATAAAAAATACCACAACAAAAAACATAGAAACACCCAGATATTGCCTTTTTAAATAAGCCTGGGCGCCAATACGCACTGCCTGTGCAATCTCCTTCATTTTATCCGTACCTTCATCCATTTTAAGGATACTTAAAGCAAGATAAAACGCAAAACCTAAAGCCAAAATCGAACCAACCGGTGCCAACAACAAAAGGTCAAACCTCACATTAACTGCGCTCCTTTCAAAATATGTGGAATTTATTGCGCTTATGAATTATTAAAAATTAGGCAATACTTTAACATAACTACACTATTTGTCAATACCATTTGAACTGTTAACATACCTATACACCCATAATCCGTCAAAATTAATACTCAGCTCCCTAAAGTATTTTTTATCCAATTCAGCTTTTACAAGAGAAGAATTTTCATCCAGCATCCCGCTACGAGGCCAATCGCAAGCAATAAGCCATAATCTGCTGTTTGCCGATAAATCCACATCCCCAACTTCAACATTCCTGCACCCCGCCAAAAACGGCCTATTCCAATTAGTATCAATCATTCCGGACTTAAACAGAAAGAACTGCCTATCTCTATGATTTTCAATATAAAATTCCAAAGGAAGCTTTGAAGAAGGATTAGTATGCGCAATTATGTCAGCACTCTTGAAATTTTCTTTAATATAGTAAGCTAAAGGTTTAAATGGCTTCTTTAGATATGCCCCCATATGGTGCTCAACCGGAGTAAACATAAGATCGTAAAAGTAACCGCAGGCCCCAAAAGCAAAAAGGGAAATCAGAAGAAAAATAATTATCCTGCTAAACCGCTTAGAGCCGAAAAAATACTCCGCACCTAAACCAAGTAAAATATAATAATACGGGCTGAAAATAATCAAACCGCGGTCAAGATAAACCGGGCTAAAAAACTTAGAGACAAAAAATATTAACAGTATGGGTAAAAATGATAAAAATAAAATAAAAAGAGTTTTCCTAGTAATACCCATATCTCTTTTTGCCAATAAAAAACACCCCCACAAAAGAAAACAGCTTAATAAAACGGAAATCTGATATAAAAAAGGAGGCATGTTATACCCAAGATTGAAATTCTCTATAGTGATGACCAATGATTTTAAATTCGGAGCAGGTATCCAGAACCCTTCCTTTATATAAAGTAACTTTGCTATTAAAGAAGGCAGCCGCGGCAGGAAAAACAAAAATACCGGCAGGAAAAACAAAACACCTAAGATCTTTTTACGTGAAAAAATCAAAACAGATAATAGCTGGGAGAAAAATAAAAAAAAGCCGAAATAGGTAGTATCGCAATAAAAGAGAAGAGTTGACAATAGGACAAATAATATCCAGTGCCTTAACTTCTCTTCGGTTAAGGCGGTATACAAAAAATAGGTTGCGGCAACTCCCAGCAAAACACTTAGGCTGTAGGGCCGGGCCTCTTGTGCATACCAAATCTGAAAAGCCGATAAGCTCATCAGAATTGAAGCAAAGATGCCGACACGGGCGCTAAATACCCGTTTAGCTAAAAGAAAGGTAAAATAGACCCCCAGAAGATTAAAAATTAACGAAGTGAACCGAAGGCTGAATTCAGATATCCCAAAGAGATTAATCCATTGGTTGAGAAACGAAAAATACAAAGGAGGATTCCAGTTTTCCCAGAAGTTTTCTGAAATAATAATACTGAATACTTCATCGTACCATAAATCATGAAAACCAAGGCGGTATAACCTTAAGAAAAACGCGCCCGCCAAAATCGCTAATATAATAACAGTTTCCTTTTTTATGTTAAACCCGTAAAAGCGCATTTTTCCTGTTAAAAAATTATTACTCTAGGTTTAAGGCTTCTTCTTAACTTAATAAAATGAACCAACGAAATAAAACTTTGCCTTAGGCCTGCCTTGCTCCTACCGTTTTTTCTTTCTCCGAAAGCATAGGGCATATCTATGATTTTTTCATACTTGCCTTTTGATAAGACTTCAAGGAGGATCTTATATCCTATAGGGGTAAGCTTCACACCTTCTACCACTTTCTTTCTTAATATAAAATAACCGGATAATGGATCCGTAGTTAGCTTGAATACCTCCGGGATAAATATTCTGCCAAAAAGAACGGCTAATTTCGATTTAAACGCCTTTGAAGCGCTACGGTTTAAAACTGTTGAACCTGCGATATACCTGCTGGCAATTACGATATCAACGGCAGGGCAGCCAACAATAGAATTAAGCATTTTCTCAAGAGCTGCGGCAGGATGCTGCATATCCCCATCTATAACCCCTATAACATCACCGCGACAGAGCGCCCAAGCCGAAACTACTGCGCTGGCAAGCCCCCTTTTGCCCATGCGGCGGATAACTCTTACCCTTTTGTCTTCTCTAGCCAGAGCTTCTGCGACCCTCCAGGTGCCATCAGGGCTATTATCATCAACAAAAATAATTTCAAAACCACAATGTAAATTCTCTAAAACCCCAATAAGCTGGCCGCATAAACCTTTTATATTAAGCCCTTCATTATAGGTAGGTATTACCAGAGAAAAATCCATCGGCATAAATAAATCACCTTAGTTTCTTATCTTCTTCAACCACATGGCCCTGGACATCAATCACATTATGCTTAGGTTTACACTGCCGGTTAATTTTACGCGCCAGGATTTTTATTCTCAGGATAAATATCAGTATTAATAAAACTTCGAAACCTAACCATTTAAACGTTGAATCAAAAATAAACCTTCCGAAAAATAAATTAAATATAATGAGAAAAGGCAACAAACAACCAAAGTTACCTACCCAAATAAATCCCGGATTAACCATCAAAACCTCTCCCAATGTAATAAATCATTTAACCCTTTTTTCTGAACAGGCTTAAAGCTGTTTTCTTCTTGCGGGTATCCCAAAGCAATTAAACTCACCAATTTTAAGCCTGTTGGCGCATATAATAAAGAATTTACCTTAGGGCAATAAGTTTTTTTATCACCGGCTATCCAGCAAGAGCCTATTCCTAAAGCGGTAGCCGCCAAAAGTATATTACAGGTAGCAGCACAGCCGTCCTCAAGATAATAATTCGTTTCAGTTGAAAAAACAGCGATACAAGCCGCTGCTTGAGAGATAAAGCTTGCGTTTTGGCCAAAACCAGCTATCTCTGACAATATATTTTTATCCGTTATCACCACAAATTCCCATGGCTGAATGTTTCGGGCGGTAGGCGCAAACCTTGCGGCATCAATTATCTCCCTTAACTCTTCTTCCGGTATATTTTTATCTTTAAATAACCGGACACTGCGCCTGGATTTCAACAGCTTCAGAAGATTGTCCATTTTTCACCTCAAGTTTTAATTAATTGGAGGATATTTTTTTACGTAAGTCGTCTGGAATGGCTTGGGGCTTCAGGTTTTTATCGACGCAAACAAGGATGGTCTTTGCTTTAACTATAATTTGCTTATTCTGATTATAAATTTCATGTAAAAACTCGATACGCACATGAGTCATTTCACCAACTTGAGTCTTAATATCAAGATCATCTGCGTATTTGGCCGGGAATTTATAATCTATCTCCTGACGCGCAACTACAAACATAATCCCGGCATCAGAAAGCGCTTTAATAGAAGCTTCTTTTAGAGAAAAAAATTCGGTGCGCGCCTCTTCCAGAAAATTGAGATAATTGGCGTAATAAACTACACCTCCGCAGTCGGTATGATGGTAATAAATGTGTTTCTTCATAATTTAATTCTACATTTAATCTTAGAATTGTCAATATATTCACCAATAAGACAGTCTTGGTCCATACGTCTAAGAGCAACCCGGACAACCTTATTCATTAAACCGGGCTTAAATGCTAATTTAACCGGCAGATAATTATCAGTCAGCCCTTCCCAAAAATCCGGATCACTCTTGCTCCTGCACTCGATCAAAACATACGCCTGCTTTGATAGAAACTTCCGCATGAAATTAATCCGGCAATCATAAGCAATATCCTCTAATTGCTTACAGCGGGCGCTGATTATCTCCGGTTTTACTGACCCGCCGAACTTTGCAGCCGCGGTACCCTCTCTTTTTGAATATGGGAATATATGCACCTTTAACGGCTTTATTTCTTTAATTAATTCAGCCGTATTCCTGAAGTTTTCTTCTGTTTCTCCGGGAAAACCCACAAGGCAGTCGGTAGTAATAGAAAGATGCGGGATCTTTCGTTTTAATCCGGTAATTAAATCTATGTATTTCCTCCTAGTATATTTGCGATTCATCATTTTTAGGATCAAATCATCCCCGCTCTGAATGGGAATATGCATATGGCGGCAAAATTTCCTGCTGGTTTCAAGGCGTTTAACCAGTGATGGACTCAGGTCTCCCGCTTCTATCGAACTTAATCTTATACGCAATAAACCTGTAATTTTCTCTAAAGAATCAACCACATCAATCAAGCTTTTCTTTGGGTAAAGATCATCCCCATAGGCACCGAGGCAAATACCAGTCAACACAATTTCTTTGTACCCGCAGGCAACAAGTTTTTCGGCCTCAAGAATTATCTTTGGGAGCTTTTTACTACGCTGTCTTCCCCGCACTAAAGCTACTTTACAATAGGTGCAGAAATTACTGCATCCATCCTGGATTTTTAAGAAAGCGCGGGCATGCTGGCTAAAGCTGCTTATCCCTTCAGGAAAGAAACTCTTTTTTATAATTAAACCAATGCCCTTAATTTCCATTAATGACTGCCAGTCATTTTCCACTAAGCAGCCGGTAACAATTACTTTTGCTTTAGGATTTGCGTGAATACACCTGCGGATAATATTGCGTGATTTCTGGTCGGCTCCGGCGGTAACAGTACAGGTATTCACCAGAAAACAATCCGGTAATTTATAGCCAAAGTACTCCCGGAATCCCTTGCTTAAAAACCTCTCCCGGATACTTTGGGTATCATACTGGTTAGCTTTACATCCTAGAGTAAAAAATTTTACGGTTCGGGATTTAGAGGGCGCAGGGTTCATTTAATTTTATAAAACTTACAACCGCAATTGCTGCGGTATCAACCCGTAAAACTTGCCGGCCAAGGCTTACAGGCTGGAAACCGGCCGATTTTGACAAGACAATCTCTTCAGGAGAAAAATCACCTTCCGGGCCGATTAAAACCATTATCGAATTGATATCTTTTGGTGCACTATGAATAAGTGCCTTAAGGGTTTTTCTTTCTCCCTCCAAGGTAGGTATTAATTTCAAAGGAAAGTCACCGGCCCGCGCAATTATTTCTTTTAAACCGGATACTGCTTTTATTACCGGAAGCCTGCTTCGCTGGCTCTGCTTAGCAGCACTTAAGGCAATCTTGTTCCAGCGCTCCAAACGTTCAATTTTCTTCTGCCTGCTTAGCTTAACAATCACGCGCTCTGTTTCAAGCGGGATTATACATTCAACACCCAACTGCGTAAGCTTATCTATAATATCGTCCATTTTGGCATTTTTTGGTATGGCACAGGCTATGGTAATTTTTAACCCGGGCTGATCATGCATTCTTTTCTCCATCAGTTCAAGCTTTGCCGACGACAATCCAATCTCTTTAACCAAAACGATATAATCATTGCCTGAATTATCAAAAATTCCGATCTTCTCAGAAGGCCTGACCCTAAGCACGTCCCTTAAATGATGCAGCTGCTTAGGGTCATCTAAAAAAATTAAATTTTCGGAAATTTGAATATGCTCTACAAAAAAACGGTTCATTCTCCTTGTTCTTTCTCGGAAAAAACTTCCGCAGTAAAAACATAAAGTTCGGTGTTTTTGTCTCTCCAGGCATCCGCAGGCAACCCTGCCTTATGCGCACAAAGATTATTCAGGAATTCCTCTTTACTCCAGCCGGTTTCCGTCGCTACCTGAGGCAGGAATACCCCGCTATGGACGCCCTTACGCACCAAAACTCCGTGCATGCCTAATTTTATATCATCCGCTGAAACTACCCTATTTAACGCAGATAATACAGAGATCTCTATCTCTGTTTCTTCAAGTTCCGATAAACTAAGCGCGCTAAATCGCAAGTCACCTACCGCCGCTTCAACTGCCATATCGCGTACGGTTAAATAAAGGGGCGCATTACCTATAAGGTTACCGATACAACCTCTTAGATTGCCGTGCATATTAAGTGTAACAAAAGAACCCGTTTTCTGGTTTAACAGCGGATCGCTTTGGCTTACCTGTAGCTTCTTGCCTGTTTTTAGGTATGTTGCAATTGAATCCCTGGCGATTTTTAAGAGCTCTTTTTTCTGCTGATTATTTAGCATATTTTCTCCTTTCGGATAAGCAATTGCACAGCTTAAGTAACCTACGGTCCAATCTCCTTTAGTAAGATTTCCGGTTACAAGCGCAGAATTAGTTTGATTTAACACCTCCACCTTGTTGCAGCCAATATCCTTAGCTAAACTTAGTGCGATTACGCTGGCAAACCCTCCGCAGGCGCTCGCTTTCCCGTCCCGAAGCGCGTAGTATAATTCTTCGTAAGCCATTTTTTCAATCAGGCCAAGGGTAAATGTATCAATCTTCTCGGCCTCTTTAAAATCATAACCATGGTACATATCGGTAGAAACAACCAACAGGACATCCCGCCGTTCTCCGATAGCATTCTTAAGCAAACCGGAAATATGCTTACAGGTTTCAAGCGAACAATCTCCAATAATTACAGGTACAATCTTCCAGCGGTAATTCCCGGTTGATCCTGTTTTATCCGGGAGGTAAGAATTTGGCAATACTTTTTGTAAAAAGGGCAGCTGCACTTCCACCGAGTGCTCATTTTTAAATGCTGATTCATCTAAAAAGATCTCCGGGTTTCCCTCGGTAATGCTTTTAACAAATTCTTCGTCGATACTTATTCGCCCTAAACTGGTCAAAAAAGAACCCTGCCCGTAAACAGCGGCACCATTAAAAGCCTTGTGGTGGCTTGTACCTAAAACAATTACGGTCTTATAAGGCTTATTTCTTATTAGCTTATAACCAAACGCAGCAGTAGGCCCCGAATAACCATAGCCGGCATGCGGGCTGATAAGCATAAGAACCTCACCGCCTGCAGGCACAGGCTCGGCTTTTTCCAGAAAACCATCAATCATCCTTGATAATTCTTCTTTTGAGGCGGGATAAAACTTGCCGGCGAAATCCGGCTCTTTTATCGAGGCAAAACAGATTGCATAAAGCCAAAAGACAAAAATAAAAACGAAATTAGAAATTATTTTCTTACACATTTATCAGATAGGCATCCGCCTGATTAGCGATTCCCCTGGGGGCAGCCAAGAAAATTGTGGTCCTTTCTGGATAAGATTAGAGCTTGTATCCAGCAAGCACCGTCAAAATACTCTTAGTCTATATCAATGCTCTGCGCGCGGAGCGCGCCCCGTATTTTCATGCAACAGTCAGCCTTTGCCGAAGCAAGGCCTCCTTTGGCGCTCGCTTCTTGCCAATTTTAAGGCTTGTACGACTTTGCTTCGACTTGCCTCTGTTACTGCCTAAAAACAGCACGAAACAACAAACAAAATCTCTTGGGGCCAGCGTTTAGAAACGCTGTAAAATTTTGCAAAGAAAAAAGAGTGAATTTTATTATACTGCAAGCACACAAAATATTCAAGAACGGAATTTTGCTTCAGGCAGGCTTAAAAAACTATTTTTATGTGCAAGGGCTTGCTTCTATCCATTTTTCCAAAGCATCTGGATCCCACGCCAAATGTTGTGTCGACCTGCATTCCAGAGCCTTAGGAGCTATTGCTTTTTCGCAGCCTTCAAGAAATATACCGCGAATTCTCATCCACGCTTTCCCAGGTAAAAGCGCATCTTTCATTTTATAAAAATTATTGACTTCCCACTCCACCCAAGCATTCTTATAAGTCTCATTTCCGATTAAAACGGCTAATTTGGCACACTGCTCAAATTTCTTAATAATCTCTTCCCGTATTGTTTTTGAACGGCTATCATTTTGCTGACATTGCAGCAATTTTTCGCTCCCGTTAGCCGATATTTCTTTGAAGCAATAATCATAAGACTCAAACACATGTTTCGATTTGCCTTTAATAAAATTGAAGGATTCAACTTGCTTTTGGTCGGTATGGTCAAAACTGACAAATACGTTTATTGCCATGGCTTCTCCTTAATATTCTGCTTCCAGATAGAAACCCTTACCAACTTGCAAACAGACAGCATTGAAAATTCAGGCCAAAGGTTATTTATCTGTATTGCTTAAATATTTATTTCTTATCCGCCTAAGACTTCTTTTTCTGCCTTAAGCCATATATACCAATCTTTTCCTTGAGGCTTACCTTCTTTTTCCCAAATACAGTATGCTTTCTTCTGCACCTCAACAAACAACTTCCCGGATGCAACGAGAGAATCTTTCTTGTCGGACATAATTTTTTTTGCGGCCATTGATCACTCCTTTCTTTTCAACGACTTTGTTTATCCTATTACCTAAAATACTATTCTCTATCCACCTCCTTTCGATAAGACTTAATCTAATATGGCAATACCCTTAACCAGCATTTTTTTATCTCGAGTTTTTATAAAATCTATATTAACCTTACTGCCGGGTTTTATATCGGTTAAAGCGACAAATTTATTACATCTGCCTATAATCAATGCGTGAATGTCTACAACAAAAATTGTCTCTATACACTTTATCTTGCCTCCACTAACTACTCTTTCCTCTACAATTAATCTCTTGGCATTATTATCTACTCTCTTTATTCTAACTCCCAGCAACCTATCAGAAATTATTCCTTTGCGTTTACAACCCATTTTAATTTATTTTAGAAATAGAGGCGTCTTTAAGCCAAAGATTTGTTATGCCATGGTCATTTTTTAAGGTCAAAACTATATCTTCATCATTGCCTTTATATTCAAACTTGTTAACATAACTCCCCGTTGAAATTACTTTGATCTTTTCAATTATACCAGTGCGATCTACGGGATATTTTATCGTCTCTCCTATGCTTAATACAACATTCCGAGCCATTTAGCCTCCTCCTTGATTTTTCAACCTCCTAAACTCATATTTACGATTTCTCTATTTTACGTACTGGTTAGAGATGGTAATCTTTGGCTGCTTCGGGCTGATACAATATTTTTTTATCTTGAGCCTTCTTAATCCCGCTGGGACTTTCCATTTAATGACATCGCCTACCTTAACTCCCAATATTGCTGTGCCGATAGGAGCTAAAATAGAGATTTTGTTTTGTTCAATATCTACGTCTTCAGGATATGCTACCTGGTAAATCTCATCTTTGCCCGTATCCATATCTTTAACGCAAACCTTTGAATTCATGGTAACTATATTTTGGGGGAGTTTGTCAATTTCAACTATAGTTGCCCTGTCCAGTTCAGCCCCGAGTTCTTCAATCCGCTCCCATTCTGTATCATTTCTTGAATTCTTTATTCTTCTTACTTCTTTAATCAATCCTGATTCGTCCCGAGAACTAAAGCTATGCTCCAGCTCATCAAGAGACCGCCTGTCAATCCCCTTCCGGGATATCATATTTTTGATTATTTCCTTTAGACGTTCGAAATCCTGCTTTGTTATATAAATTTGCTTATCTTTCATCTCTAACTCCTTAGTTTCTACTTTCAGCCTCATCTGATTTGGATGTGACAATTTGGGCAATATTAACAGCATGCGCAGAAATATCCTTTACGCACTGGATAATAAACAATACGGTTGATTCGCTGCTTTCAGCAGATTCGGCTGTTTTACCGGCCTCTAAAAAACTTTCCTGCATATGGCTGCATATTCTTTTGAGCCCGAGGCTCCTGAAAAAAGTCTCTTTTGCCAGCAGCATATCATTCTTTAAGAAAGCGATAACGGAATCCCAAACTATATTCTGAAAAATCCTGCCAAACTGGGAAATATTAATTTTATATTTATCCGGAATACCTGTATTTAAGCTTAACGGGTTTGCTGCAATGCCTGCAATCAGATCCGCAATTTGCTTTAGTTCTATTTACGGCTATCCCTGAGAATATAAATTTTGAATTCTCACCTTCAGGCTGGTGCTGATTAATCACGCCAGAGAAATATTCCTGAAAGTCGTTGCAGAAAACTCCGATCTTTTTATTATTATCAATGGTTTCCTGCATCTTTTGGGCGTCAAAAAACATGAGAACGCCGGATGTTTTGCTTATAGCCTCCTGCGTCAAACAGCAGCTTTTAAGCAAATCATCGTTAAATTTCTTAAGTTCTTTTTCGGTAGCCATCCTTGAGTCCTTTCTTAGATCCATCAAATGATTTTGCATTAACCAAACAAAGATATTCATATCCATGATTTCATAATTTTCGCGCCGGCTTAATAATAACCGGCTTAGTTTCCCATTGATAAATAAGCAATCGCTAAATTTGCCGAAGCAATACTTCTTTTTACGTTTAATATTTGGATGAAATGAACCTTCTCCGTAGCAGCCGTAATAACCAATCGGTCTCAGAGCAACAAAAAATGGGCACATTATTCATTCCCTCTTAGATAACCGGGCCAAGGCGCGCTGATGCCCGCACATCTCCTATGGTATAGAAAGCATTCGAATCGAATTCTTTTATTATATCTAACGTTTTGTCCAATAATTTACGCCTAACGATAATGAAAATTATTCTGACCGGTCCGGACGTCCCCTGCGCATCAATTGCAGTTGCGCCGTATCCGTTAGCACGGAAATATGTTAATAAACCGGACGGATCCTTGCCCGTAATGAATTGAACAGCTATGTTGCCTATGGCTATCTTTCTTTCTATTGTGATGCCGACGAAAGTCCCCATGCTAAACCCGGCCG
>JAQTQQ010000002.1:0-19944 GCA_028712175.1 Candidatus Omnitrophota bacterium
AACCTTCCCGCTGATAAAATGATTTAATACGTTCTATGTCCTCTTTGATTACCTCATCCTTTAAGACCCCGGCATTAAAAAACCAGGCGCGTTTAGTCTTAAGCAGCTTAAGGATGCGGGCATCCGGGAAAGATGTATTGCCTTCAACATTAATGTTCTTAACCCGCACCTTTTTACCTTCAACAACGCTAAAATTTATATTAGCTTTATTTGTTTCAGAGTTTAAGTCCACTTTATAAGTAATATCCGCCTGGCTGTAGCCAATTTTTTCATACATCTTCTTTAATATCCGCACATCTTCAGCCAAAGAAGGATAATCTAAATATTGCGCCGACCGGGATTTTAACTGTTGTTTAATTTTATCCTCTTTCATGGTAATGACATTGATCCCGGATAATGAAATTTTATCAATTATCGGCCTTTCTACAACGGTAACCATAACCTTTAGGCCGTCCTTGTAAGCCTCCGTATTAATCTTAATATCGCTGAAAAACCCGAGCAGATAAAGCCTTTTTAAATCATCGCTGACAATATTCTCCTGATAGGAGCTGCCGACGCGCGTCTTCATTTTGGAAATAATAACATTGGTACTGATGGATTTATTGCCTGCTACTTCTATTGCGGTAACACTTTTTAGGACTTCCGGCAGGGATTGCTCCGCAACAGCTGCTGCATTTTTTTCCTCCTGGGCAGCCAAAGGCATCGGGGCAGAAAAAAAAGATATTATGCTAAAGACAAGTAAGGCGGATAGAAACGCTGGAAGTGATTTACGCATTTTATTTATTATATAGGAATAGGCCTTCTAAATCAAATATTATTCAATACGCGCCAGATTATCAAATCTGGTAAACTCTTTGATAAATGCAAGCTTCAACGAGCCCACCGGGCCGTTACGCTGCTTGGCAATAATTGCTTCCGCTATTCCCTGATTTTCAGGAGAAGGATTATAATATTCCTCCCGCAAAATAAGCACAACCACATCAGCATCCTGTTCGATTGCGCCGGATTCTCTTAAATCCGAAAGCTGGGGGCGATGGTCGGTACGCGATTCAACTGCCCGGGATAGCTGGCTTATGGCGATAACCGGCACATTTAATTCCCTTGCCAAAGCTTTTAAGGAACGCGATATTTCGGAAATTTCCTGCTGCCTGCTCTCCATGTTCATCGCTGAACCGCGCATTAACTGCATATAATCCAATATAATTAATTTTATATCATGGTGCGATTTTAAACGCCGCGCCCTTGCGCGTAATTCCATTACGGAAATTGCCGGGGTATCGTCAATAAAAATAGGCGACTCGGAAAGCTTACCCGCAGCAGCGGTAAGGCGCGGCCAATCACTTGTAGCAAGATAGCCGGTCCTTACTTTATGCGCATCAACCCGGGCATGCGAACAAAGCATCCTTTGCACCAATTGCTCCTTAGACATCTCTAAACTAAAAATAGCAGTAGGTACTTTTTCAACTACGCCGGCATATTCGGCAATTCCAAGGGCAAAAGCACTTTTACCCATTGATGGACGGCCTGCAATAATAACTAAATCAGAAGGCTGCAGCCCGGCGGTCTTAATATCAAAATCTACGTAGCCTGTAGGCACGCCTGTAACATGCGCCTTATTTTGATAAAGTTTATCGATTGCTTCAATACTGTCTTTGATAATATCTTTAAGGTGCAGATAGCTGCCCTGATTTCTACGGTCGCTGACATCAAAAATAAGCTTCTCTGCCGTATCCACAACTTCTGCGATATTTCCTTCGCTTTCATGGCAAAGGGTAACAATTTTTGTAGAGTTATTAATTAAAGTGCGTAAAATATATTTTTCACGGACTATGCCGGCATAATGATTGATATTAGCGGCTGTGGGAACGGCATTTGCCAAAGAGGTCAAATAGCTCGCCCCGCCGATTTCATCAAGCGAACCGCTAATCCTTAAAGCATCGGTTAAAGTGATCAGGTCTACGGCTTTATTGGCATTATAGAGGTCAATTATCGCCTGAAATATTTTACGGTGGGTATCCTTATAAAAGCAGCTTGCATCCAGCTTCTCGGAAGAGGCAGAAACCGCCTCCTCATCTAAAAGCATACTGCCTAATACAGCCATCTCTGCTTCGAGATTCTGCGGGGGGAGCTTATCTAAAATTAAATCCTGCGGTGAATTTCTTATTTTTTTACTACCCAAAGCTTAACCGCGGCAGTTACCTCCGGATGCAGCTTTACGGGTACCTCATAAATTCCTAAAGATTTTATCGGTTCGGCTAATTCAATATTGCTCTTATCTACAGAAAATCCTTCTTCTTTCAATGCCTCGGATATTTCGCCGGCGTGGATACTGCCGTATAATTTTTCTTCTGCCTGGGTCAAAGCGGCAATTGTTAAAGATAATTCACTTAGGCGTTTCTTAATCTGGGTTGCTTCCTCTTTAGCTTTGGCAAACTGTGCAAGCCTTATTTGTTTCTCCTGCTCCAATTTCTTAAGGCTGTCTGCTGTTGCCGGTTTGGCTAAATTGTGAGGAAAAAGAAAATTCCTGGCAAATCCTTCTTTGACTTGGACTACCGTGCCTTTGCGCCCGATTTTTTCTACATCCTGGTTTAGAATTACTTCCATATCAATCTTTAGCGGGTATAAGGAAGCAAGGATAAAAATCTTGCTTTATTAATCAACTCCCGTATTCTCCTCTGATGTTTGGCGCAGTTTCCGGAAAAACGGCTGGCATTGATCTTGCCTTTCTCGGTAACAAATACTTCCAGCCTTTTTATATCTTTATAATCAATGCTGCCTAATTTATCAGCGCAAAACCGGCAGAATCTTTTTCTTACCGGGCCCAGGGAATCTTTCTTTTTCTTAATAATCTTTTTATCTTTGCCAAAACCTCTTGTTTTAACCTTCATGTGCTTCGTCCTCGCTTTCTGCTAACCATGTTGACTCGCTGCTTGGTTCTTCAGGTAATGTTTCCGTTAAATGCGCCTCGTTAGTAATGCTGGCGGCTTTAGGCTGGCCCGGCGCGCCCATAAATTGCACGCGTTCCGCCCTAACCTCAATAACCGAACGCTTAGCGCCGGTATTATCCTCCCAGCTGCGCGACTGCAGCCTGCCTTCGACAAAAACACTGCTTCCTTTATGTAAATACTGGTTGCATGTTTCTGCCTGCTTGTTCCAAACCACCGCGGTTATAAAACAGACCTCTTCTTTTAACTCTTGATCTTTAGAACGGTATTTACGATTGACCGCCATGCGCAGGTTAGCTACCGCTGTCCCTTGCGGAGTATAACGTAATTCCGGATCTTTAGTTAAATTCCCCATTAATAATACTTTGTTATAACTAGCCATGTCATTTCTCCCTGGCTGCCTTTGGCAGCCCTGCCTGCGCCTGCCAGAGTTTTGGCAGGATAAGCAAGCTTAATTGTCCATACGAGTAAATAAAAATCTTAAGATATTTTCATTGAGCTTATAGATATTACGAAGCTCCTTTATCGCGCCGGAAGGAGCAGTAAAAGCTGCCAGGTAATAAACACCTTCCATAAATTTCTTAATCGGGAAATATAATTTGCGCTTTTCTGCCCAGACCCCTGACTGGGCTATAGAACCGCCACACTTGGTTACCGCATCATCAATCTGTTTAAACAATGTTTTTTTATCTTCATCGGATAAATCAGGTTTAACAATTATCATCGCTTCGTACTTATTCATTACTTTCCTCTCCTTCTGCCATGCGGCAGGCTTATGTTATATGTGTTCATGGTTTCGGTAATACCTTTTTCTGCCCAGCTCATACAGCAGCTGGCCGCTTCATCTTTAACTTTGGAAACTATTGCTTTTTCTCCGGACAAAAATCCCGAAAGAACATATTCTGCGGCATCCTCGGTATTTTTCGGCCTGCCGATTCCTATACGCAAACGGTTAAAATTCTGCGTGCCAAGATGCTCAATGATTGACTTGATGCCGCGTTGGCCGCCGCTTGAGCCATTCGGCCTGATCTTCATCCTGCCTAAATCCAGATCCAGATCATCACAAACCACCAGAACATTTTCCGCGGTAATGCGGAATTTCTTAAGTAAGGCTTTAACTGCTACGCCGCTTAAATTCATGTAAGTCTGCGGCAAGGCAAAGATTATTTCGTCTTGGGCGTGCTTTAATTTACCCACTAAAGCAAAGACGGAAATATCTTTCTTAAATTCAACCCTCAAAGAAGCTGCTAAAGATTTTAAAACCGTAAAACCTATATTGTGCCGGCTGGCCGCATAAATTAATCCGGGATTCCCCAAGCCAACAATTAGCTTCATTTTTTATCTTTTTCTTTTGTATCTTGCGCTGGAGCAGCTTCTCCGGGAACCTCTTTCTTCTCTTTAATTACTTCCGGCTCCTGCTTATCCTCTCCTTCAACAGCCTCCGCCGGCGCCTCTTCCTTCATCGGGGCAATAACATGTAAAACAATTGCCGCCGGGTCATTCAAAGGCTTAGTCCCCGCAGGAAAAACCATGTCCTTTATATGGATAGCCTCTCCCATTTTAAGCGCGGTAATATCCACCTCTATATTCTTAGGAATATTCGTAGGCAGACATTCCACCTCTACTTCCCAAAGCAAGTGCTCAAGCGAACCGCCTTCCTGTTTAACGCCGATAGCTTCGCCCTTGACCGCAACAGGAACATTGACTTTAATGGATTCAGTTAAAGAAATCTCATTAAAATCTACGTGGATAATATCTTCATGCACAGGATCGTGCTGCATTTCTTTGACTATACAGGGCCTTCCGCTGGCCTTTTTATCGCCCTTAATTTTTAAATTAATAATTGTATTCTCAAGGCGATATTGATGTACTAATTTTAAAAGTGCGCCGCGCGGAATTTTTACGGATAAGGCATCTTTCCCGTGAAAATAAACCACGCCGGGCAAATAACCATTATCCCTTAAGTCCTTTGCCTTGGCCCTGCCCGTTCCATCCCTTAATTCTGCTTCTAGAAATATCTCTTCCATTCCTACCTTTCTCTCCTAATCAAATAGGCAGCTGACTGATTCTTCGTTGTGTATTCTTTTTATTGCCTCGGCCAAAAGAGTGGCCACTGAAAGTACCTGAATTTTTGCATTATTTTTTTCCTGCGGCAAAGGCACGCTGTCAGAAATAAATAATTTTTCTAAGCCTTTACACTGCTCAATACGTTCTATCGCCGGGCCCGAAAGTATCCCGTGCGTAATAGCCGAATAAATAGTTTTTGCTCCTGCCTTCTTTAGGGCTTCTACTGCTTCAATTAGGGAACTGCCGGTGGCAATTAAATCATCGACGATAATAACATTTTTACCTTCTACCTCTCCCATAATATGCATTGCCTCGGCCCTCTCCGGAGAAACCCTGCGTTTATCGATAATAGCAAGCCCGGAAGAAACTCTTTTGGCATAGGCCCTTGCCATTTTGATGCTTCCGACATCCGGGGAAACGGCAACTAAATTTTTTAAATTCATTTTAGATATATGGTCAACAAAAACACCTACTGAAAACAGATGATCCACGGGGATATCAAAAAATCCCTGAATTTGGCCCGCATGCAGGTCCATAGTCAAAATCCGGCTTGCCCCGGCTACGGTTAAAAGATTAGCAACTAATTTTGCGGTAATCGGCACGCGCGGCTGGTCTTTCCTGTCCTGCCGGGCATAACCAAAATAAGGGATAACCGCGGTAATCCTGAGGGCGCTTGCGCGACGAAGCGCGTCGATCATAATCAATAATTCCATAAGATTGTCATTTGAAGGCGGGCATGTCGGCTGGATTATAAATACGTCTTTGCCGCGCACATTATCATTAATTTTAACGCGAATCTCTCCTTCGCTGAACTTCCCGACAAAGGCATCCTGCAACCTTACTTTTAAATCTTTACAGATAGCGCCAGCCAGCTGGAGGTTCGCGTTGCCGCTAAAAACCGCTAATTTATCCATCATGCACCTTCTTTCTTATTTATTTTGTCAATCCGCATGTTTTAATAATCAAATATTTATAAGGTGCGGCAACCTTACCTGCCCGCAGGAAAAACAGATTTTCTTAAAATTCTCGCCGGAACACCCGCAACAACTGTTTTATCCGGAATATTTTTAGTAACTACCGAACCCGCACCGGTAACTGCAAATTTGCCGATCTTTGCCGGAGCCACAATTATGGTATCCGAACCGATGTTAACATTATCTTTGATAATCGTATTATTTTTTCTGATACCGTCAAAATTAGCCGTAACCGTCCCTGCTCCGATATTTACATTTGAGCCGAGAGTGCTGTCTCCAATATAAGAAAAATGTTTTACTAATGTTTTGGAACCGATCTTGGCGCGCACCATTTCAATGAAGTTGCCTGCCGTAACATCATCCTTAAGCTCGACATTTTCACGCAGGTGCGCAAAGGGGCCCACTGAACAACGTTTACCAATTTTAACACCTCTTTCTATCACTGTAAAGGGATAAATCTTTGTATCCGAGCCGATTTTTGTGCCAAAATTAATAAAGGTAGACTTCGGGTCCATTATAGTAACGCCTGCCTGCATAAATTTATCATTAATTCTTGTTTGCATAAGAGAACCGGCCTGGGCAAGTTCCTTCCGGGTATTAATCCCAAGCGCTTCCTGGGCATCTTCAACCTTGATACCGTCAACCAGATAACCCTTCTTGGCCAGAATTTCAACTATATCTGTCAGATAATATTCTTTTTTAAGGTTATTCGGACGGATATATTTTAAATTCTCCTCCAATTTATCCTTTTTAAAAACCATAATCCCGGTATTAATTTCTTTGATATCTTTTTGCACCTCATCGGCGTCTTTTTCTTCGACTATACCGCAAATATTAAAACATTTATCGCGCATGATCCTGCCATAACCGGCAGGTTTTTTTAAATGCGCGGTTAATAACGTGGCATCGACATTATTTTTCAGGTGGTAATCAATAAGTTTTTTGAGCGTCTTATCCTTTAACAGGGGATTGTCCCCATAAAGCAGGAGCACGGTACCCTTAAAACCTTTTAAAGCTGATAACCCCGCTTTTACCGCATCGGCGGTCCCGATAAGATTTTTCTGGATGGCAATTTTAACGCTTTTGGGCAGAATTTTACGCACAAGTTCCTGCTTATGCCCTAAGACTGCAACTACGTGCCTGGATTTTAAACTCGCTACCAAATCCAAAACATAGCCAAGCATCGGCCTGCCGCAGATGGAATGCAATACTTTTGGCACCTCGGATTTCATTCTCGTACTTTTACCTGCGGCTAAAATTATTACGGCGATGTCTTTTTTCATATTTAGTTAGTCTATGGTTGCCCGGCAAGGATTCGAACCTTGACAGTCAGACCCAAATTCTGATGTGCTACCATTACACTACCGGGCAAAGGGGCTCAAACTTTAATTTTATCTTTCTCTTTGGCGTAAACCTCAAGAACTTTCTTCTGCAAACTTTCCCTAAACTGCTGCGTTATAGGGTGGGCAATGTCCTTATGCTCGGCCTGGCTGACTGACACGTCTTCTGGACGCTGAGTGCTAGCCTCAACTGGTAAAGGCGCAGCACACTGGTTGCAGTATTTACTGCGCAATTCATTCTTATAAGCACATTTCGGGCAAGCATGTTTTACTTTTCGGGAAGGCATGGCAATAAACAGGCCCGATGCTCCTTCGATCACCTTTATGTCCCTGACCACAAAAACATTATCAAAAGTAACCGTGGCATATGCCTTTAACTTCTTATCCGAAGAATCCTTTAATATTACCCTGACTTCGGTTATCTCCATGACCGCGCCTTTCGCCTAATGTTACGGTAACTAAATCGCAGAAGTTACAAAAACCTGCCAAGATTTATGTTTTCTGGCTAACCTGCCGCTTAAATCTTTAGCTTGTTTGTAAGAGCTGCAGACCGCAAAAACCGCCGGCCCGCTGCCGGACATCATTATTTTTTCTAACCCTATGTTAGAAAGCGATTTCTTAACCTGCTTAACTACAGGATAAAGGCTGCTGGTGATAACCTCTAAATCATTAACAAGATAGCTGGCTTTAAATCCCTGGCCATTTTTCAGCAACTCGGAAGCAAATATTTTAACACTAGGCCTTGGTATTGTCAACCCCGCACCTTGATTTTTATCTTGCTTTTTAACTTCTTTAGTTTGCCCAAAATCCGGGTTTCTTTGAGAAAATTTGTCGAATTTGCGGTAAATTAAAGGAGTAGAAACTTTAACATGGGGATAAACCAGGATAAACCAAAGCTTAAGCTTGGCCAAAGAAGATAGGGGATTGATTTTCTCACCCCGGCCACGCGCTTCGGCGAATTTAGCATTATAGATAAAAAACGCAATGTCGCTACCGATAGCCGCCCCTAAACTCGCTAATTTTTTTTTAGGTAAGTTTAAATGCCAGTATTTATTTAATCCTAAAATGACACTGGCGGCATTACTCGAACCGCCGCCTAAGCCCGCACCAACCGGTATACGCTTTTTAATCTCTATAGTAAGCCCGGTTTTCAAATTAAACTTGCGCCTTAACAGCCAAGCCGCACGCCAGCAAAGATTGGCTGGACCGCTTGGGACATGCCGGCTGTCGCATTTAATTTTGATCAAATTATCTTTACGTTTCTTAAGAATGATTGTGTCCGCCAAATCAATCCGGCAGAAAAGAGTGTTTAAATTATGGAATTGATCCTTGCGTTTATTTAAAACTTGCAGGTAAAGGTTTAATTTAGCAAAAGATTTAATAACTAAAGGCGGGCAAGGCTGCTTCATGAACTTACGCTCTGTTTAAGAAATATTAGATAAAACTGCCTTCTCGATATCCGAACTGGTTAGATTATATTCTTTTAGAAGCTCCTGCGGAGTACCTGACTGGCCGAAACGATTACGCACGCCGACACGGACCACTTTTACCGGGAAGCTCTCGGCAACCACTTCATCAATACTGGAAGCCAAGCCCCCGATAGTATTATGTTCTTCGCAAACAATAATAAGTTTAGTTTCGCGCGCGGCCTTAAGAATAGTTTCATTATCAAGCGGCCGGATTGTGTGAATATTAATCAGGCGCGCCTTTATGCCTTTCTGCGCCAAATTCTTTACTGCGGAATGCGCCTCAGAAACCATGATCCCGCAGGCAGCAATGGTTACATCATCGCCGTCAGTCAATTGTTGGGCTTCTCCAAACTTAAAGGCACCCTTATTTTCAATGGTAGAAACTTTTGGCCTGCCTAGCCGCACATAAAAAGGCCCCGGCAAACTTGCTGCTGCCATTATCGCATCGGCTGTCTGCGGTCCGTCGCAGGGAACAACGATATTCATGTTGGCAAGCACGCGCATAAGCGCAATATCCTCGAGAGCCTGATGGCTTGCGCCATCCGGGCCGACGGTAATGCCGGCATGGGTGGCAACTATTTTTACATTGAAATTATTATAGCTTACGGCAAGCCTAACCTGGTCCCAGGCGCGGCCTGAAGCAAATACGGCGAATGTTGAAACAAAAACCGTCTTACCGCAGCTGGCGAGTCCGGCGGCGGTAGCCACCATATTCTGCTCTGCCACCCCAAAATTATAGAATCTATCCGGGAATTTCTGTGCAAAAAGATTGGTGCGCGTTGAGCTTGAAAGATCCGCGTCTAACACAACAACATTCTTGTCTAATGCGCCCAGCTTAACCAATGTTTCCCCATAAACATCCCTTTGGTAATATTGCTCTGCCATTATTCTAGTTCCTTTAGGGCCCTCTGTGCTTCTTCAGCAGTCGGAGCCTTGCCATGAAAACCGATTACCCCTTCCATAAAAGATACGCCTTTACCTTTTACCGTACGGGCAATAATTATTGTGGGCTTATTCTTAATTTTACGGGACTCTTCGTAAGCAGATAAAATCTGCTGCATGTCGTGCCCGTTAATTTCAATAACATGCCAGCCGAAAGCCTGCCATTTAGCAGAGAGAGGCTCTAACCCCATCACGTCCTCGCATTTTCCGTCGATCTGGCATCCGTTAGAGTCAAGGATAGCGCATAGATTATCGCACCTAAAATGCGCTGAGGCCATAGCTGCCTCCCAAATATTACCCTCCTGGGACTCTCCGTCCCCCAGTAAAACATAAACCCGATAATCTTTTTTATCTATCCTTGCGGCCAAACTCATCCCCATGGCAACAGAAAGCCCCTGGCCAAGGGAACCTGAAGCCACTTCTACTCCCGGAGTCTTACGGTCAGGATGGCCTTGAAGGATAGAACCTAATTGCCGCAAAGTGAATAATTGCTCTTTGGGGAAATACCCTGACTCCGCCAACACCGCATACCAAAGGGGGCAGCAATGCCCTTTAGACATATGAAAACGGTCGCGCTCCGGCCATTCCGGGTTCTTTGGGTCAAAACGTAAAATATTAAAATATAGCGCTGTAATTAAATCCGCCGCGGAAAGGCTTCCTCCGGGATGGCCCGAACCTGCGGCAGCCAGCATTTGTATAATTAAACGCCGGACAATCCGGGCCCTGGCTTCCAGCTCTTTTACCGTTAGTTGGTTATTTCCCATTATTGGTGAGTTTTTGCAGTTTTTCTTTTATCTTATCTTGCGCAGGATTTAATTTAAGGGATTTCTCCCAGTTTATTTTTGCCTCTGGTTTATTGCCTAATTTTAGAAAGACTTCCCCTAAGTGGTCGTATATTTCCGGGTCGCTCAAAAGAGAGGCTGCTTTCTCTAATTCTATTAATGCCTCTTTAAACTTTCCTTTTTTAAAATAATACCAGCCTAAGCTGTCAATATAAGCGCCGTTAGAAGGCTCAAATTTCAAAGCCTTTTTTATCAAGGCACCCGCCTGATTAATATTTTTATCCTGCAATAGATAAAAATATCCCAAAAAATTCAGGGCCTCGGGATAATCAGGTTTTAATTTTAGCGCAGTTTTGAGTTCTTTTTCTACCGAAAGATAATCTTTTAAATCAAAATAAATACTGCTCAGATAAAAATGCGCCTCCGGGTCTTTCGGGGACAAGCCGATAATCAGTTTAAAAATGCCTTCTGCTTCTTTTAGTTTCTTCTGCTGCAGGTAAATCGCGCCTAAACTTTTATATATCTCTATATTTTTCGGCTGGAACCGGACGGCATTCTTGAGAGCGACGGAATATTCCTGCACTGCTAAATCTTCTTTGTTTTGGGCCGAGTAGAGAATCGCTAATGTAACATGCGGTTCTACAGACAAAGGATCCAAGCCTATAGACGATTTAAGATGTTCAATTGCGGAAGCCAAATCATCTTTTTGAATAAAAACGGATGCCAGTTTTAAATGCAATAACGAGCTGTCGGGGTCAAACTTAAGCGCCAGTTGATATTCGGCAATAGCCCTATCAAGATCCCCCAGATCATCAGAATAAACCCCGATGATATAATGGCTTAAACCTTGGCTCTTTAAGTTACCGGAGTCTACGGCCTGCGCAGAAGGAACAATCAAGGCCAATGTAAGGCAAAAACAAATTACACTGATGAAATATTTAAAATTCATAAGTAAAGGCTTAACCTTTACCGCCCCAAGCTCTTTTTTTCAGGTGACGAAGACGGCGGCGCATTTTTTTGCGCTTATGGGTTTTAATCTTCTGTCTTTTTCTTTTCTTTCCGCAAGGCATTACTTATTTCTCCTGGTTATTAATAAATAACTTTATTCAACGGATATTCAATGATACCCTGAGCGCCCGCCGACTTTAACTCAGGAATAAGCACTCTAACCACCTTCTCGTCTATAATCGTTTCAATGGCAAACCATCCATCGTTGCTTAAGCCGGAAATTGTAGGATTTTTTAACGCCGGCAGCTTTTCCAAGACTGCTTTCAGATTTTCTTTTTTTACATTCATTTTCAGCCCTACTTTTTCCTCGGCGGCAATTGCTCCTTTTAAAAGGATGGCAATCTGCTCCATCTTGGATTTCTTCCAACTGTCTTTATAAGCATTTTTATTGGCGATAAACTGGGTTACCGACTCGCAAAGCGTGGCGATTTCAACTAACTTATTCGCCCTTAAAGAACTACCGGTTTCAGTAAGCTCGACAATCGCATCGACTAACCCCGCGCTTACCTTTACCTCTGTTGCCCCCCAGCTAAATTCCACCTCAGCCTTAATCTTATTTTTCTGAAAATAATCTTTTGCCACATTGACTAATTCGGTTGCGATCCGCTTGCCATTCAAATCTTTAACACTCTTTATACCGGAGGCCTGGGGAACAGCCAAAACCCACCTTACCTTATTCAAACTCTGCTTGGAATAAGCCAGGTCGGTGATCCTGACCACTTCGGATTTATTTTCGAGGATCCAGTCATTTCCGGTAATGCCGCAATCAAGGGCACCATCCTGGACATAACGCGACATCTCCTGAGCACGCAGGAGCGTTGCTTGAATTTCTACATCATCTATCGACGGAAAATAAGAACGGGAATTAGGAAGGTTTACGTTAAACCCGGCCTTTCTAAGCATCTTAAAAGTGGATTCCTGAAGGCTGCCCTTAGGAAGCCCTAATTTCAGAATTTTATCTTTCATTTGATTTCCCTTTTTAATTAAACAAACAGAGGGATTTATTATAACGGCATTAATATATATTGTAAAGAAAAAAATAGGCGTTTTAGTTCTTAGATTGCAGCTCTTAGCTCATAGTAAATCCGATAAAAAGATGCCTAAATACTAAGAGCTAATGACTAAGAGCCAAAAACAATATTATCCCAAATGTACTTCTATTGCGTTGAGCTTATTTTTAGGCAGGCTGAGGATAACTTCCCTGGAAACAACAACTTGGGGGGCTTGGTCTATTGGGAGGCATTTTGAATTAAGCTTAAGATTAATAATACGGTATTTACCAAATGCCAAGCGCTTAGAATTAATATAAATAATTTTTAACGGCCTTTCGGCAAACACGCGGCTGATACTTATTTTATCCGTAGACTTAAATTGTTCACTTGATAACTTAGGCTCAATAAGCAAATCCCCCTGCCTACCCCTAACCCCAAAGGCCTGAGTTAACAAAGTAAGCATAAACCAGCTTGCTGAACCAGTTAGGTATGAATACATCCCTTTACCGCTAATATCAAAATATTCCGGCAGGCATGGATACATTTTGCTTCTTTCGGTGTTGGCTGCCATCTTGTACAATGAACTTAAAGCCCTCCAGCCTTCCTGCACATAACCTTGCTTGTATAATGCATACGCAAACATTACTACCATATGGCTAAACACCGCCCCATTTTCCTTGTCTCCGTAAGAAAAAGAAAATGCCCTGCCGAAATTATGCTGTTCTGTTTTAAAATCAGTATTAAGGCGTATGCCTCCGACAGACTTGTCATATAAATAGCGATAAACATTCGGTATTATTCTCTTTATCTGGCCGGGGCTTGCTACACCGCTCATAATCGGGAATGTTTGAGATGATAAAGTCATCCTCAAAAATTTGCCTGTTTTGCCATCTATTCTATGCTTACAGTTATCATAATAACCGTTAAAGAACCCCTCATGCAACCACTCCTTTTTTTGAATATGCTCTTTCATCCAAAGAGATTTTTTTTCCAAGGAGCGGCAAAGCAGAGCGGCATCCATGCGGATCTTCCTGCCGGTAAGATGTTTTCCGGTTTTAGAAAAATACTCCTCTAAAACTTTACGCTTCTTGGCAATATCCGAATAGTCAAAATCGACGAGTAAAACCTTTAATTCTTGCGCTAACTCTAAATATGGCAAGCCTGTTTTAAGCAACAGGTTTGCCAAAGTAGAAAGATTCGCTGCATACATCGACGAAAACGCAACGCTTTCCCCGTTCTCTTTTGCCATATCCAATCCGTCATTCCAATCCGCTCCTTCAAGGAGAATATGGTTGTGGCTGCCAACATTAAAAAACTGGACCAGATTCTGCACAAGCAAATGCTCTGCAATTGTACCCTTATAAATTAACCCGGATTTTGTTTTAAGCGTATTCCCCAAGGCTTCATTCCAATTACAGTCAATATTTCTTGAGCGGTTAATTTGATGGTTTTTAAAATACGCGGCCTGCTCAAATAAAATATTTAAATCTCCGGTTTCATGGATATACAGCTCTAAAGTAACCATTGGCCAGACACCATGATCCATCCACACCCGGCTGATATTATTGCGATCGGCAATAAATTCACCCGGATTTTTTCCGATAATCGTCGCATTTGAGCCGTCAATCTTTACCCCGGAGAAATTATTAATTAAAATCCTGCGCACAATTTTGGGGTTACTTAGGATAAGGCCGAGGCAGTCCTGCCAAAGATCGCGCCACCCCCTGCCGCCGCGGCCATAATCAAAATCCGGCAGGAAGGAACAACCGAATATCTTTCTTAAAACCGGCTGGACATTTACCCAGCGCAGCCAATTATCAAAATGACTGTTTCCGCTTAAGACATTTACCGACCCGGACTGCGCCTGCCAGAATTTTTTGGCCTCTTCAAGAAATGCTTCTACTTTTATATGGTTATTAAACTTATTCATTAGAGAGGCTAAATTACAATCCTTTTGGCCTATGCCCATAATAACTATATAGCTCGCCTGCGATCCGGGCTTAAGCGCGGCTTGCGAAAAACGCATTGCTGCCATTGGCTCTTTACCCTGCAATTGCGTTTTAGGAGGAAGTTTGTTTTCAAAAACCGCCTCGGGGGCTTCAAGGTCCCCGGAATCTCCGCAGAAGGATTCCTGCGTCGGATAAATATACTGCGCAGGCCTTCCCAAATTACCGCAGGCGGCCGCAAAATAAACGGTATTATTCGCATTATGCCCGGCCTCATCAAAAAGCAGGGTCGGTTTAACTTTAATGCCATACTTTTCTTTTTTAATCCTGGTTAAAAGTGAAGTCACATGGCGGTGGTCGCGTAAATTATCCGCGCCGCGGCAATATAAGGGTATCGCCGCATAAGGAATAAAACTTATTTTCTTTCTGCTTATGTTGGTTATAGTAACCTGCATAATTTCTAAGGCACCGCGGTAAGGGACAAACGAAAGGATCTCGGATTTTAAGCCAATTGATTTATTTTCCCGGCTTACGCGCTGCCAAAGCTGGCCAGCTTCTAATAGAAACTTATCTTCCCGGAGCTGTTTTAAATTCTTGGAAACACCTGCCGCCGACCAGATATTGTCCCGGTCTATATAAATCCAGAAATTTCTTGAAGCCCTGGATAAAGACAGGTCAACCCGAGAGACCGGTGCAAGCAAAAAGTTTTTCTGGCTGCTTTTTATGTCGCCATGCAAATCAGGCGATATGGAAGACATGATGAATTCATTACAAAGCGGCAGATACAGGGAAGTGATCTTATTGGCGGTAGAAGACTTAAAGTTGCCCGCATGATCGGTAAAATTATATAAATTATCAGTCATAAATAACCTTGATGTTTGCTAGCCGTTACTGCAGTAATATTGTAAGCCTTAGCCTGTCTTCATCGGTTATAAAGTTAAAAAAACCGGCTATGCTATATTTAGGAGGGGTTTCGGATAATTTCTCCACCCTGATAACCTGAACTACTGCACTAAT
The DNA here is from genome assembly GCA_028712175.1 of Candidatus Omnitrophota bacterium. Classification (GTDB taxonomy): domain Bacteria; phylum Omnitrophota; class Gorgyraeia; order Gygaellales; family Profunditerraquicolaceae; genus UBA6249. The sequence continues at coordinate 15,483 of JAQTQQ010000002.1, forward strand.
AGTTACATCCTGCAATAAAATCTTACAAACGATGTTTGTGTATATATTTTTCTCAACCGGTATAAATAACTCCGAAATAAACATAAGGCCGCCGTAGCTTATGTTTTTTATTCTGGCCTTACAGCTTTTATCCTGCAGAAAATAAAGCATTTCTAAATCCACTTCTTTTCTCTTATACCTTCTCTTTTCTTTGCCGTCGCCATAACCTTTAACCTGGATAAACGATTTAAGCATTTCCCCTTTAACCAAACCCCCGGCATCAATTTCACCCTTATTGGCATTACGCATCTCTTCGGGAAAATATTTATTTATTTCTTTTCTTATTTCACTGTATGTACTGATAAAAACTTCAATCTCGCAGCCGGTGACCTGCCTGAGCATATCTATAACGCCCTCATTCAGAGGATCCGCCATAACTACCTCAAGAGAATTCCCGGATTTTTCTAAAGGAAGCAGAGAATAAATATTAATTAATTTAAAGGGCATGATTTTTAAGATTTCGGGGGATACTTCATATCTCTCAAGGGGCAGGTACGCAAAGCCGTATTGGCTTGCAAGGCACTCCGCTATGTTTATCTCACTAACATAACCTAATGATATAAGATGCTGGCTTATATAGCCTCCTTTTTCTTTCTGTTCTTCTAAGGCCTTATCCAGCTGCTTTTGAGATATCAAGTTGCGCTCCAACAACAATTCTCCTATCTTTGCTTTTAAAATTCTTTTTGGGCTCATATACTATTGGTCCTTTTTTAAGTTTTAGAAGCCAGATATAACCATTCCCGATATTCTCTTATACTCGACAGGCACATTGTGCGGTATCCCGAATCCCGCTTATTTTTTCTTATTATATCCTAACCTTGCGCCAAAACAACAAAAAACCTCCGGGGGGCTCCAGAGGGCTCAAATGACAATAAAATATTTATAATAGCTGCTCCTGTAAATATTGATTCCTTTTTAAAGTTATTTCTTAAATACCCCGATAATAACAAATATTGTTACTGCTATCGCTAAAGAAGACAGCAGCAATAACGGGATAAACAGCGGTAGGCCTTTCTCCCGGGTGCCGCTCTTATCAAGCAGGCTTGACAAATAGGCCTCCTCGGGTGACTCCTTTCTTGCCTTAGACGCCTTGGCCTTTACCCCTAAGTCTTTAATCCCGGTTCGATAGTCATGCGGTTCTTCTATATTGGCAAAGTTTGTATTCTGCACAGAAAATTGATTATTTACACTGTAAGGGCTGCTCAATGTTTTCGGGGAATACTGGGTTTCATACTGGCTGTAAGGATTATTTAAATTGCTGGGTGAGTATTGATCAAACCGGCTGTTTGTTAAAGTAGAATCGTATTTTTCGGCATATGCGCCGGAAAAAAATGACGCCGATATTATTACTGTGGCAAAAATAAGATTTCTCATCCTAAATCCTGTTGCTTATTTATTGAGAAACACAGTTGTTGCCTTCGTGGTGCCAGCTTTCAACCATGCCTTTGGTATTTAATATAAAGCTTGTTTTGCAAAACAATTTATACTTCTGTGCCGGCTCTGTTTGTACTGTATACTGGATGGATTTACCGCTGTAGGGCTTATCCCCTATAGTGCCGGAATGATATACTGTTTGCGGAGTTGTGTATGTATAGCCGCCGGTTCTTATGGTATCTTTACGTACATACTCAACAGCCTTCTTCCCGTCATTTAAATTATATTGCCTGTCGGGAACCCCCCAGGATGCAATCAAAGAATCTTCGCTTGCTCCGATCCATTCATTCAATTTAGCCTCGTATTTCAGGGTAGTGGCGCATCCAAATATCCCCAAAGACAACAACAGAATCAATAATTTTCCAGTTTTGGCCACGATTCAATTATACCCTTATAATAATGCTAAAACAACAAAAAACCCGTTAGATTTCTTATTTGACGGATTCAAAAAAAACGTAGAAATATTTCTAAGATTGCTTAAGGGAATTTATCCTTAAAAAGGCATAATTATTTTACCGGCACCTTAATGGTCTTCTCGCCCATGGATTGCGCGGCTTTTTCTCTGGGAACTGTTATAGTTAAAATACCGTTTTTATAATCTGATTTTATTTGGTCTATTTTTGCGTCATCAGGGAGCATAAAACTGCTTAAAAATTGGCCATAATTTGAGCTTTGGCTGTAATAATCTTTATCTTGTTTAGATTTGACTTGTTTTTGGCCGCCTGAAATTACCAACTGCCTGCCTTTAACCTGAACTTGAATTTTATCTTTTTCTAAGCGCGGCAAACTGGCTTTTATAGTATATGCGGACTCCGTATCATTAACATTAAGACTTATGCCGGACTCAACAAGCGCATCTGCACCAAAAGGATGCCCCTGATTTAACCCTTCGGGAAAACTTTTTCTAAACATCTGCGCCATTCTTGCCTGAACTTTATTCATCTCCTCAAGGGGGTCCCAAGTATTCATTTGGCGAAACGCTGAGAAATCATTTGCGGATAATGCCTTAGCGGGCAGCGCTTCATACCGCATGGGGATATTCCTCCTAAAACCTTCTCTGCTATGCCTCCGGCCCAGCAAATAAGCATTCTCAAAAATAAAAGCTGCCGCCAACACGATCACAGCACCAATAAGAATTTTGTTTTTCATAGACACCTCCTTTAGAAAATTAATTGTGCCTTTTTACGCAGCCTTGACTTTGCGGCGCATATACTGCTTACTCATTAAGGATCCTCTATGCCTATGTGAATATTTTAATATAAAGAAAAACCCTCTGTCAACATTTTTTAGACAAAGGGTAAGAAATCTGCCGCGCCCCGCTAAAGGGAAACCAAGGCAATTAAGCTTTACTTTTGAGAAGTTTGCGTAAATGGCGCTATGAGATTGGCAGCCGGCCTGGCCACTACCCCAGCCGTAATAATCGCAACAAGCACTACAGCTAAAATAATTACATATTCCAGCGTGCTCTGCCCTTTTTCAATTTTATCCATCTTTCAATCCCTCTCTAAAATTACACTTTCCATTGTTCTTGCGCTTACACTATAAGTATAACCTCAAAATCCCCCTAAAACAATAAATAAACTTACCCTGATTTTTCTGTTGCCTGCTTAAGCGCATTGAGTAATTCAGGGCTAACAATATACCCTAATGCCTTTGCCTTATGCACATCCGCCTGCGCCTTATCATATTCTTTCATCCCATAATACGTAAGCCCCCGGTTGAAATAAGCCTCGGCATAATTGGGGTTAATTTCAATGGCTTTGGTGTAGTCAGATATGGCTTGAATGAAACCACCTTGCTGCGTGTAAACAAACCCACGGTAGTAATAAGCATCCGCGTAGCCTGGGTATATTTCAATGGCCTTAGTGCAATCGGATAAGGCTTGAGGTAAATTACCTTCAATAGCATAGGCAAGCCCGCGGTTATTATAAGCCACTGTAAACTTAGGATTAATTTCAATGGCTTTGGTGTAGTCAGATATGGCTTGAATAAAGTTACCCTGTTGAGCATAGGCAATAGCTCGACTGCAGTGTGCCTCGGCATCTTTAGGGTTAGCTTCAATGGAACTGGTAAAATCAGCTATTGCCTGCAATAAATTACCCTGCTTATATGAAACAACCCCGCTTCTCCGGGACTCTTCCGCAGTTTTAGGGCGTGAGGGGAAAAAATTCTTCTCCTTAGGCAATGGTTCTTCTTTTGCTAAAGGCAATTCTTTTGTTAGAGGCGCCTCTTGCCTTACTCCATCAATACTCTCAATTTCATCAATAAAATATACCAGAGTAATCCCTTCAAAATCTATTTTTACATGCTTATCGGACTTCTCGATTAACTTACCCTCTATGGTTTTACCGGACTTAAAAACAATAGTCTCCGCAAAAGCGGGAGCCATAAAAGATAAACATATTATTAATGCTAAAACACTTAACCTTTTTTCTGCCATAATTTATCCTTGGTTATTTATTTAATTATAACCCCAAAATAATCCCATAACAACAAAAAAACCCGCTAAGTTTCCCTAGCGGGCAATGGTTGCGGGGGCCCGATTTGAACGGACGACCTCAAGGTTATGAGCCTTGCGAGCTACCAGGCTGCTCCACCCCGCGAAATTTATTTATCGTTTCTTTTCAGAGAAAATCTTAATCGGGATCTCGCCTTTCCTTACCACTCCCATCTTATCCCGTGCGAGCTTCTCCTGATAAACCGGGTCATTTTCAACCCGCTTAAGCTCTTCCTGTAAAAGATAATTTTCAATAGCTATCTTGCGGAATTTCTCTTCAAGCTGGCGAATCTTGACTCGGGATTCCTGCAGCTTAGTATAGCCCGGCAGGAATAAAATCAAAAGTAAAACTGAAAATCCAAAAAGCCATAATGCTTTTCTTAACGTGGAGAGCATTTATCTCTTCTGGTTTTGGCTAATTAGGAAACCAAACCACTGCCTTTTGGTTTGTGGCTTTGCCTAGAGGACGGCAAACCACTGCCCTCTGGCTTG
>JAQTQQ010000002.1:20044-31164 GCA_028712175.1 Candidatus Omnitrophota bacterium
TTGTGGCTTTGCCTAGAGGACGGCAAACCACTGCCCTCTGGCTTGCAAGTTTTACCCGCATAAACAGCATTTTTACCTAATTCTTCTTCGATCCTTAAAAGTTCGTTATACTTACAAATCCTGTCGGTGCGGGACAAGGAACCGGTTTTAATCTGGCCTACTCCGGTTGCTACAGCCAAATGCGCGATAGTTGTATCTTCGGTCTCACCGGAACGGTGAGAAATTATAGCGTTATATTTATTCTTTTTAGCAATAGAAATAGCTTCGAGTGTCTCAGAGAGCGAACCTATCTGATTGACCTTTATCAGTATAGCATTGCCTATTTTTTCTGCAATTCCTTTTTTAAATATTTTAGGGTTGGTAACAAAAATGTCATCCCCTACCAACTGCACTTTACCGCCGATCCTTCTGGTCATCTCCTGCCAACCGCTCCAATCGTGCTCGGAAAGCCCGTCTTCAATCGACAAAATAGGGTATTTCTCAAGCCAGTTTTCGTAGATAGCGATCATCTCTTGGGAGGTCTTTTGCGAACCATCAAAAGTATATTTACCGTCTTTATAAAAAGAGCTTGCTGCAGAATCTAACGCCAGAGAAATATCCCGGCCCGGAGCATACCCTGCCTTTTTTATTGACTCAATAATCAGGGCCAGAGCCTCCTCGTTAGAATTAAGGTTTGGCGCAAAACCACCCTCATCTCCTACGGATGTAGAAAGTTTCTTAGATTTAAGAATTGATTTTAAGTTATGAAAAACCTCGCCTGCCATACGCAATGCCTGCGAGAATGTTGCGGCGCCTTGAGGCATAATCATAAACTCCTGAATATCAAGGTTATTATCTGCGTGCATGCCGCCGTTTAGAATATTCATCAGCGGGATAGGCAGGATTTTGGCTTTATCCTGTCCCAAGAATTTATAAAGCGGTTTTTTGGCATAAAGCGCGGACGCCTTGGCCACCGCCATAGAAACCCCTAATATAGCGTTTGCTCCAAGTTTAGATTTAAATTCAGTGCCATCCAGCTCAATCAAAAGCCGGTCGATCTTAGTAAAATCTGCCTGCTTGCCTTTGACTGCATTATTTATTATGGTGTTAACATTGCTAACTGCCTTTAATACCCCTTTGCCTAAAAAGCGGTCCTTATCATTATCCCTTAATTCTAAAGCCTCGTTATCCCCGGTAGAAGCACCGGAAGGAACTGCGGCACGCCCTAAAATACCACCTACCAGTAAACAATCTACCTCAACCGTCGGATTACCGCGCGAATCAAGAATTTCCCTTGCAAAAACTTTCTTAATTTTTACCATTTTACATTCTCCTTAAAGTTTAAAAATTTAAGCAACTTAATAATTATACATTCAATAAACCTTAAGTCAAGAAAAGGTTTGACTTGGGCTGATAGATATGTTATTTTCTAAGTAATTATATCGAGAAAATCAAAAGAGTTTAGGAGAACTTATGAACTGGAAAAAGATTAAATTCTACGCAAAACTGCATTGGATAAAAGCTGTTCTCTTCATCCTTTTAAGCGCATTAGCAATATCCCTGATTATGCTTATAACCGTCGGCATACGCGCTTGGAACGAGTCGGAATCATACCTGCGCCAGTCACAACTGGCCATGATCCCTCTACAGCTATATATGGGAATAATTACGGGCCTTATTTTTGGTCTTGTTTATACATTCATGTGGTACTGGTTGATGTTCAAACGCGGCGCGCAATCATTTTCTCAAACTACTAAAAAATCCATAGCTGGAGCTGACGTCGGGGTAACCTGGCGCGATGTTATCGGTATGGACGAAGCAAAAGAAGAGGCCTTGGAGATAGTTAAATTAATTACGGACCGCGCCAGCCTGCAGCGTATCGGCGGAAAGATTTTAAAAGGCATCCTTATGCTAGGGCCGCCGGGCTGCGGCAAAACTTACCTAGCCAAAGCAATCGCCACAGAAACCAAGCTCCCCTTCATTTCCATGTCGGGTTCGGAATTTGTGGAAATGTTTGTCGGGGTCGGAGCCGGACGCGTGCGCTCACTTTTTAAAAGGGCGCAACAGCTGGCTGAACTTGAAGGCGGATGCATAATATTCATTGATGAAATTGATGCGGTAGGCGCGCAGCGTTCTTTGAGCCGCGGGTTCGGAGGAGGAAGCACCGAACATAATACTACCTTAAACCAGCTCTTGGTTGAAATGGACGGCTTAAAAGACAAAGATTATAATATTGTCTTAATCGGAGCTACCAATGCCCAAGAAACCTATCTTGACCCTGCCTTACTTAGGCCGGGAAGGTTTGACCGTAAAATCATCGTAGATAAACCAAACCTTGGGGACCGGCAGAAACTTTTTGCTTACTATCTGGACAAGGTCAGATATAACCCGGCGGATGTAAAAATTGACCGCCTGGCACGTATCACTGTAGGCCAAACTCCTGCAGATATCGCTAATATCGTACGGGAAGCCGCGCTGATCACCGTACGCAATCAAAATTCGTCGATTTCCATGAAAGAAATCGACGAAGCCAGAGAAAGAATCGCCCTCGGTATAAAACGCAGAATTAGATTAAGCGAAAAGGAAAAATGGCAGACTGCTTACCATGAAGCAGGGCATGCCATCACCACCTATCTCCTGGCACCGTCTAAAGATGTCTTTAAAATAACTATAACGCCCCGCGGCCCTACAGGAGGAGCAACTTGGATCCCGGAAAGAGAAGACACTTTCATCGAAGACTCCAATGAAATATTGAGTAAAATTAAAATCAGCCTTGGTTCTTACGCCGCCGAAAAGATAAAATACAATGCTACAACCAGTGGCGTATACGGGGACTTTTCAAGCGCTATGCATAATGCCCACAACATGGTCTGGGTCTGCGGCATGGGTAAAAGCGGGTTACTGGGCAACTGGGAAATCGTAAAACAAATCTCCGAAGATACCAAAGCAAAACTTGACGCTGACGTGCAGGATATATTGAATTCCTGCCTTAACGAAGTAACTACTCTGCTTAAAAAAGAAGAACCGCTTATGGACCGCTTAGCCAAAGAACTGGTAGCAAAAAGCGAACTTAATTATGATGAAATTGAAGCCATTTTCAAAGAGTTTGGCAGGAGCCGTCCTTAAAATTTTACCGTTTGTTTTGTTTTTATCCGCCTGTTCCTCTTCCACATCTCCGTCATTCTTAAAAGAAGACATAGCCCAAGCAGTTAAAGATATCTCTAAAAAAGAATACAATCTTGATATTGTAACCCGCCTCGTAGGTAACACGCTTTGGGCATATATGCCGCTTGAAGATATTTTAACTAAACCTGCCAAGCCGGAAAAGTACATTGAAAGATTCTTATTGGAGGAAAGAGAAAATTCCCTGCAAGAAAAAATATTAAAAGTCAGCTACCTTATCAGGCCTACCGTAGAAAATGAAAAACACCAGGAAATGGAGATAAACAAGGCTAGCAGAGAAAAGATTTTTAACTTGCTGCGGGTTATAAGCAGAGTACTCATGAGCACAAAACTCTCCAAAGAAGAAAAACCCGTATTTTTCTGCATTGTTACCGCCGATATCAAAAACGGCATAGAGATAAAACAGACCTTCCATTTATTGGACTTTAAAAAACTGTCCTATAATATTATCTCCCAAACCGAATACCAGCACCGCATTGTCCAGGACACGGGAGTATCATTACAGGTTGTCGGGGATAAAGAAGGCAGCCACTTGAACTATTATGAGATAACTTTGGAAGAGTTTATCGCTGATCAAATCCAGGGGCGCATAAGGTTAAAATTTCAGAAGCCGGAAGTCGAAAGTAACGCGGATATAGATAAAGAGGTTTTAAAAATAATTACTTATACCTTAAGCACCTACGGATTTAAAGATTTTACGCTGGTGGAATTAATGAATGAGGCAACCGGAAGAAAAGTAATTCTTAATCAGACAGCAATTTTTGCCAATCCTAAAGAGTAGAAACGGACACCCTCCTGCGCCTTATCCTAACTTTACCTTGAAGAAATAACTTTATTGCCTGCGGATAAAGTTTATGTTCTACGGCGTGTATCTTTTTTTCAAGCGAGGTCAAGGTATCGCTGCGTCTGATCTCTATCTCTTCCTGCAAAATAATCGGCCCGTGGTCTACTTTTTCATCAATAAAATGTACGGTGACTCCCGTAGAACTGGATTTTCGGTTAAAAGCATCCTCTATCGCATGGGCGCCTTTAAATGCGGGAAGCAGCGAAGGATGAATATTCATAATGCGGTTGCGGTATTGCCTGACAAAAGCGGGGCTGAGTAAACGCATAAACCCGGCTAATGCAATTAAATCAATCTTATAGCATTCTAACCTTTGGATTATTGCTGTTTCAAAATCGGCCCTGCTTTTAAAATCCCTGCGGTTAACCAGAATTACTTTGACCTTAGCCCTAAGCGCACGCTTTATTACATACGCCTCTGGATTATCGCAAACAAGGATCACCAGTTTTACCTTAATTTTTCCCTGTTTAATTTCTTTGGTGATTGCCGAAAAATTACTTCCCCGCCCGGAGGCAAATATGGCTAAGTTCATTCTCTTATCCTTATTGTTTTAGCAGGACAAACCTTTACGCATTCCTTGCAAGAAGTGCACTTATGGTAGTCGATAACCGCAAGGTTGTCTATTACATGGATGGCATCAAATTTACAGGCCTTTTCGCATAATTTACAGGCAATACATCCAACGGAGCATACATTCTTTACGTCGCGGGCGGAGTCATGCGAACTGCATGCCACATATACGGGATAAGTTACGGATACAAGTGAAAATAATTTTTTTGGACAGGCTAACACGCATTTATTACAAGAACGGCATTTTATTTTATCGACTACCGGCAACCCTTCTTTGGACATAGAGATTGCGCCAAAAGGACAGGCCTTTACGCATGTTCCAAAACCAAGGCAGGCAAAGACGCATTCCTTTTGCCCGCCCAAAACCAAATTAGCGCTAACGCAGTCACTAACGCCATTATATAAATACTTATCCTTAACCCTTATGCCTCCGTTACAATGCAAAGTAGCTACTTTCTTAGTTTGTTTCTCAAGAGATGCCCCCATGATCTTGGCGATTTTCTCTTTAATCTCCTGGCTGCAAACCCGGCAGCCGTTTATATCGCTTTTGCCGCTGACTAAGTTTTCGGCAAAACCAAAACAACCCGGATTACCGCAGGCGCCGCAGTTTGACCCGGGAAGCAAATGCTGCACCTCTTCTAATTTCGGGTCAACCTGAACAGCAAATTTCTTTGAGGCAACGGCTAACCCTACCCCAAAAAGCAGCCCTAAAAAACCTAAGGTTAAAATAGCAATTAAAATTTCCATATGATTAGAATTTAAACCCGCTAAAACCCATAAAACTTAAACTTAAGACCGCAGCAATTATAAAAGCCAAGGGAAAATCTTTAAAAGCCCTTGGAACATTGCAAAGCTCAAGCCTCTCTCTTATCCCGCTCATTATAAGCATGGCTAGAGTATAGCCTAAACCCATGCAAAAACCCTGGAAAACTGCATAATAAAAACCCCCCGCAACCGCATAACCGTCTATAAAAAACATATCGACATTTAATACTGCCGCACCCAATACAGCGCAATTTGTAGTTATCAAAGTAAGGTATATTCCGAAAGCCCGGTACAAAACAGGGCTTGTCTTTCTAATCACCATTTCAATCAACTGCACCAGTGCGGCAATTATTAGCACGAATGAAATGGTGCGTAAATACGCCAGGTTAAAGGGAAGCAGGATAAACCGGTAGATAAGCCAAGTTACAACGCTTGATGCCGTAATCACAAAGGTAACTGCCGCGCTCATAGCAAAGGCCTGTTTCGTATCTTTTGAAATAGCCACAAACGGACATAAGCCTAAGAAACGCGACAATATAACGTTATAAATAAATACCGAAGAAATAAAAATAGTTAGAAATTGTTGAATACTCATGATTTCATATTTTTCAAGACATTAAATAATCCAAGCAATAAGCCGATTACCAATAAGGCCCCTGAGGGCATACCAAAAACAAATACCGGCTCAAATCCTTTAATTAAGGTATGCCCCAATATCTGGCCTGAACCTAGAAATTCCCTTATCCCTGAAATCATGATAAGGGCAATGGTAAAACCTACCCCCATGCCTAAACCATCAAGCAACGAACTAAGTACACTATTCTTGCAAGCAAATGCTTCTGCGCGGCCCAAGACTATGCAGTTAACAACAATCAGCGGGACATATATACCTAGAGCCCGATTTAACACCGGGCTATAGGCCTTCAAACATAATTCGGTTATTGTAACAAAGGTAGCTATAATTACGATAAAACAAGGTATGCGTATCTTGCCGGGGATAAAATTACGGACTAAAGAGATAATTACGCTTGAACCCAATAATACAAAAGTCGCAGCCAAACCCATACCTATGCCGTTAGCAACCGTAACAGATACTGCCAGTGTCGGGCATAACCCTAAAGCTAATACAAATGTGGGGTTCTCTTTAAAGATACCCTTAGTAAATTCTCTAACAAGATCTTTCATTTTGTCCCGTAAACCCTGTTCTTGGTATAGCGGTCAATAAACGGCGTTGCGCCATTCATCATTAATATGGCGTATGAAACTCCTTCGGGGTATCCTCCCCAAATACGGATAACCGCGGTAAGCAGGCCGCACCCCAGGCCAAAGATTAACTGCCCCCTAATCGTTAAAGGAGTCGCTACATAATCAGTGGCCATAAAAAAAGCTCCTAGGACCAGGCCGCCGCTTAATATATGGAACAACCAGTCCCCGCTAAAAAGCTGGGCACCGCCGAAAATATAAGTAAATGCTGCGGTAGTAAAAATATAAACTGCCGGTATATGCCAAGTAATATAGCCTTTTATCAAAAGAAACGCCGCGCCAATCAATAACGCAAGAATGCATGTTTCACCAATACAGCCTCCGCGGTTGCCCAGAAATAAATCCAGATATGAAATATGTTCTAAAACTTTGCCTTCTTTAAGCGCTGCTAACGGAGTAGCGCTTGTTACGGCATCATAATTAAAAGGCTTAACAAAAGTGGTCATATATTTCGGCCAGCTTGCCATAAGGAACACCCTGCCTACTAAAGCAGGATTAAAAATATTCTGGCCTATGCCGCCAAAAATCTGTTTACCGACAGCAATGGAAAATACCGCACCGATAACCGGAAGCCACAACGGTACATTTGAGGGAAGATTAAATGCCAACAATATGCCTGTAATTACGGCCGAGCCGTCTAGAACGGTAATCTTTTTCTTGGTTAATACCTGCAGTATTAATTCTGTCAGTACCGCGGCAATTACCGCAGAGAGCGTTACCCATAAAGCATCCAGCCCAAAGATAATTATACCGGCGATACCTGCGGGGACGGTGCTGATTACAACCGCCCACATAATCCGGGAAATTGAGTTTTTTTTATGTATGTGCGGCGAACCCGAAACTATAAACTCATCTTTCATTTTTTATCAACTCTCTTATTTGCCGTGCTTTTTTCTCTACCGAGCTGATTACCGCATGGCTTGAGATCGTTGCCCCGGTAATTGCCTCTACGCCGGATAAATCTAAGCTGCTCCGGTTTTTAAACTGTTCACTAAACTTATCTTCAGTTATCTTGGCTCCTAATCCCGGAGTTTCGTTTTGAGAAATTACTTTTACAGCGCTGATTTTTTGATCAAGGAAAACTCCCGCCAAAGTTTGGATCTGGCTGGAATAGCCTTTACTGCTGGCTTTAAAAACAAAACCGACCAACTTATCCTGATTATTGAATGCTTTATAATACAACGCATCCTTATCTTTATCGGATTTGACTTCGGCAAATTTTGAGGCAAGCGGCATAACTTCTTTAAGCGCTGCCTGCTCCTCGGCTTGGGTCTGGGCTATAATTTTAGGATGAGTAAGCGAATTCACCGCAGCCAACAACCCTGCGGCAACTACACAAATCAGCGCCAGTATAAAACCATAACGCATCATTTCTTTCATTTAACCGACTCCAGTTTTGCCCTTTTAATCGTCTCTAATAATCTACGGTTAGAGGGACAGACATAATTGCATATGCCGCATTCAATACAATCAGTAGCCCCATATTCTTTGGTTAAATTCCACAGCTCTCTTTCTGAAGCTAAATTAATCTGGCAAGGCATGAGCCCAACGGGACATCCCCGGACACATGCCGCGCAGCGGATACAAGGATCTTCATCTAGAACTTTTGCCTCTTTCTCGTTCATCAGTAATATGCCGCCGCTGGATTTTATTATCGGAACATCCTGCGTATACTGGGCAATACCCATCATCGGGCCTCCGATAATAATTTTCGCCGGCATTTCTTTAAGCGGAGAACAGAATTCAATCAAATTTCTTATCGGTGTGCCTATCGGCACTAATAAATTCTTTGGGTTGCTCAAACAGCTCCCCGTAACCGTAACTACCCGCTCAATTAAGGGCTTGCCTTTATAGGCTGCCTCATAAACCGCATAGATCGTGGCTACATTCTGCACCAGTACTCCGATATCAAAGGGCAATTTTCCTCTGGGGATTTCTTTCCCCAATATATTCTGAATCAACTGCTTTTCTCCGCCTTGAGGATAATCTGATTTTAAAACCTTAACCTTAATACCGGAAGACTTAGAGAAAGCTTTTATCGCCTCCGGCTTATTGTCCTCAATGCCGATGTAAACATTTTTTATGCCTAAACACCGGGCAACCAACTCTATACCTAAAGATATCTCGACAGTTTTCTCTACCATCAGGCGGGCATCTGAAGTTAAATACGGCTCGCATTCCGCCCCGTTAACAATCAAAGTCTCCAGCGGCTTAGGAGGATTTAATTTTATATGCGTGGGGAAACTCGCTCCTCCCATTCCGACTATTCCGGCATTTAAAATAATTTCTCTTAAGCTTTGCGCCGTAAGTTTATCTATCTCCTGCCGGCTTTTTAAGCTGAATCCCGGCTGATTAACCCGGGCATCACTCTCTATTACTATTGCTTTTGCCCTGCCTAAAACAGGATGCGGCCAATTCTGAATAGCAATTACTTTACCGGATATTGAAGCATGTATAGGCGCATAAACATTGGCTTCAATATCGGCGATCTTCTGGCCAAAAATCACGCTATCTCCGATTTTTACCAGCGGATTGCAGACCTTTCCTAAATGCTGAATCAGGGGAAGATATACTTTCGGAGGGTTAGGCAATTCTTCAATCGGCTTGTCTTCTGAATAATGCTTATTTTCCGTTAACCTAACCATGCTACCTTTCGGTTTAGAAATAAACTGACTACGCCCAGCAAGCTAAGCAAGACGCCAACAACGACTAAAATTAACAAATGCGAGAATCTTTCGGCAAGGATACTGCTGATAAACATGAACAAAAGAAAACCAAAATGCATAACTATTTCCAGAGAGCTAAAAATCTTTCCCAGCATTTCATTATCACTAACATTGTGGATTATGGTATTAGAGGCAATCATAATCGGGGCAATAATTAAGCCAAGAAATAAAGCTAAAAGCGCAGCCAAGATAAAATTGGGATAATAATATATTGCCAGGGCAAAAATGTCAAGCATTATGCCGCTTAAAACGAGCGAAACAAAAATAATTTTGTAATGCGAGATGCGTTGGCCGAATTTACCATAAACAAGAGAACCCAGGAATAAACCGATGCCTAAAAACATAACCAAAAGCCCGAGATCCTTGGTTGCCGAATGCAGAGTCTTCTGCACAAAAACAATAATCACTACATAAACCGAGCCTAACGCCGACCAAAGAGCAAAGATTATGCCTGCCGTAAAACGGATATCCTTTTTACGAATAAAATAAAAAATCCCTTCTTTTATCTCCTGAAAAACAGATTTTCTAATTACCTCAACGATCTCTTTGCCTACCTCTTCAAAGCTGACCTTTGCAACAAACTTTTTTGAAATTAGAAAAATAAAAATAGCCGAGATCAAAAAGGTCAGAGAATTCAGGTAAAAGCCGCTTTTAGCCCCCAAGTGCTCTACAAGTATGCCACTTATTCCAAACCCCAAGACTGCTGCGATCATCCCGGAGGTATTAATCAGGGAATTGGCTAAAAGCAGTTCTTTATTATCTACTAAATCCGGAATAATTGATAGTTTTGCCGGTACAAAGAACCTACCGATAGAAAAGGCAATAAATATTATTAAATATATCGGAGCCAGATTTTTAGTGTAAAACAAAAAAAGCGGAATAGCCAATACTAATAAGCTGCGCATAAAATCACATACATACATCGTCCTGCGCCTGTTCCAACGGTCAACATAAACCCCGGCTAAGGGGCCAATAAGAAATACAGGAATAATAGTAAAAGACAGTATCTTAGCTATTTGCAGGGTTGAACCCGGGGCGCGCATATAGACAAAGGCAATTAAAGCCATCTGCCCAAGCCTGTCCCCCAACTGGGATATAATCTGCCCCATCCATAACAGGAAAAAGTCTCGATTTCTGAGTATTTTACGCAATCTGGCCATATGACGAATAAAAGCTGGCGAGAGGGATCGAACCTCCGGCCCGCGCTTTACGAAAGCGCTGCTCTACCAACTGAGCTACGCCAGCAAAGAAAATAAATATCATCCTGCTTTCTGCCTTACCCTAAACTACCGTCAGGCAGGCTCAAGGCAGGCACAAACCGAGCTGCATCGGCAAATTACTAAATATTATATCAATTCCTAACTAATAGTCAATCACTCACTTAGAGCTATAAAACATGTTGACAAACCGATAATTCATGATATATTGGAAAAAATGGCTTTTTGGAGGAGAAGTAAAGAAATTGATCAGCAACACGTACAAACCGCAAAGCAAAAATAGAAATTAACTATGCTTTGCGGATTTTTTTATTCTTGGAGGAGGTGAGAAACAGAAATGGCAAGAGGTAAAGTGAAATGGTTCAGCAATCAAAAGGGTTACGGCTTTGTTACTTCTGAAGATGGTAAGGATGTATTCATTCACTTCAGCGCTATCGTTGGAGAAGGATACAAAACTCTAGCAGAAGGCGATGAAGTTGAGTTTGAAGTTACCCAAGGCCCAAAAGGCGATCAAGCAACCAATGTAAAAAAAGTGTAAGTTTACGTATAGAAAAAGCCAGTTCTGGAAACGGA
>JAQTQQ010000002.1:31264-105943 GCA_028712175.1 Candidatus Omnitrophota bacterium
AAAAAGAAAACCCGCAAATTGCGGGTTCTAAAAAAATGCCGAGAGAGGGAATCGGACCCCCCACGCCGGCCTTTTCAGGGCCGCGCTCTACCACTGAGCTATCTCGGCAAACTTTTGCGTCTTAGCGAATCCGCCAATGCTTTGTGGCGGAGAGCTATCTCGGCTAAATATATTACTCTTAGCTTTTGATATATTGTACACAAATTCCAAGAAAAGAAAAGAGAAAAATACCGGTACCTTACTTTACTCCGGTAATAATCTTAACAAAGACATCCTGCGCAAGCTCCATATTCGGAAAATGATATTTACGCGCAGAGACTTTTACTCTCGTCGTCGCCTGTGTCAGGCGGGTTAACTTTATCCAAACCTTGCTGGACTCAACCCCTGCTTCAATATAGCCTGCTGCAAAATCTTCCTCTTGTATTAAACCGCGTGTCCGAATAACGTTTAGAGCCGAATCCCAAAGCGCCTCATATCTCTTATCAGTATTCCCCTGCACAGTATCCTTACTTACCGCATACGCACCAAGGCCTCCTGCGGCTGCTCCGATAATTAAAGGCGCGCATCCGCAAATTGATAATAGATAACATAACAATAGGGCTAGTGAAGAAAACTTTTTCATTTTATCTCCTTTTTTTCAAGATTTTCATAAAACAAAAAGCGGCAATACTTAAAATTGATCCCCAGGAAAGAATTAAAAAGGCCCATCCCTCTAATTTCACTTTTTCTCCTCTTTGCTTGCAGAAAACTTCCTGCGCTTCCAGGCAATTTTAACCAAAACCGCTAAAACTGCAAATATAATCAATAAAACAAGGCGGGTAGCAAAAATAAACGGCTTATCTGCCACAGCGGTATTCTTCATCGTAATTATCGGCAGCCACTCCTGCATAAGCCACGTCCCTAATATAACAAATAAAAATAAAGGAGTAATATATTTAATGATAAACTTATAAACCCCTGGTATAGACATGTCCGCGCCTTTATGTATCTCCTCCCATGCCTTATTCATACCAAACACCCAGGCAAACAATACTGTTTCAATCGTAGCAAAAACCACAAGAAAAAAAGTCCCTCCCCAAAAATCCAATTCATCGACTACTCCCCGCCCCAAGAAAAATATTGCAGGCTGGACCAGTATGAATGAAACTACCGCAAATATAGAAGCCGCGCGTTTCCGGTTAATATTAAATTCATCTTCTAAAAAAGCGACTGCCGGCTGCGCAAGTGAAACTGAAGAGGTTATTCCAGCTAAAAATAACAAGAAAAACCAGAAAAACCCTAACAGTTCAGGCAAAGGCAGCTTATTTAGAATAAGCGGCATAGTTACAAATCCTAAGTTAAATACCCCCGATTGAGCAATGGATTTAATATCCTGCGGGCCAAAAAATACAAATGCCGCAGGGATAATAATGCTTGCCCCGAGAATAACCTCGGCAATTTCATTAGTAGTTGCGGCAGTAAGCCCGGAAAGGACGACATCGTCGGCTTTTTTTAAATAACTGGCATAAGTAAGGATAACCCCGATGCCGACGCTAAAAGTAAAAAATATCTGGCCTGCGGCTTCCAGCCATACCCTGGCGGATTTAAGCGCAGAAAAATCCGGGTTCCATAAAAAACCAAGCCCCCCGGAGACATTCCAGGCAGGCTTACTTAAATCCGGAGTGCCTAATGTTAAAACCCTGATCATAAGCAAAAGTCCGAAAATAAATAAAAGCGGCATTGCCCATTTACAGAGTTTTTCTATCCCTCCTTTTATCCCATAATAAATTACCCAAATATTCAATAAGAAAGTAATCAAGAAAAATGAATAGGCGGTTCCTATGCCGTTAAAATACTGGTTTTTCTCCAGCCCTTGGAAACCTGCCAAAAAACTGCGCAGAGAACTTTGATCCGAAAGAACGGTATATTTTCCGGTTAAAGCAAAAAAACTGTAGGCTAAGGTCCAGGATTCAATAAAAACATAATAGATAAAAATAACCAGCGGGCCGAATATTCCAATTACTCCGAAATATTTAATAAAGCGGTTTTTCTGCCAAACGCTGTGGAATATCCCGGGAGCGGTGCCATGCCCAAAACCTCCCCCGTAACGGCCCAAGGTCCATTCTATCCACATAAGCGGAATTCCCAGAAGAAGCAAGGAAATAAAATACGGGATCATAAAAGCTCCCCCGCCGTTTGCAGCAGCTTTAGCCGGAAAACGAAGAAAATTACCAAGGCCTATAGCAGAACCTGCCACAGCCATAATAATCCCCAGCCGCGAGCCCCAACTATCCCTTTTTTTCTTCTCCGTCATAATCCTACATATTTTTTAACGCATCCTGAATTAAAGGCACTACCCCTAGGGCTTCATCCTTTGTCAGGCGGCCGAGTTTTGCAAAAGCATACTCGCCATTTTTGTCTTTTATCTCTCTAACGATCTGAATTTTCTTAGGGCCGTTATTATATGAATAAACACTTACCACAATTTTCCCGGAATCATTTTCCCAAAAACGGCTGAATTGCTGCGCGTCCAAACTGCTGTCGTATGGCATTGTTCCCCCTTTTCATGTTAGAACTTCTTTCCGTGCCGATAAGGACGGGTCTTGTTATATTCAATCTTTTTAAGCAATGCTTTCTCCAAATTTATCTTGCGTGAACCGCAATAATCAAATATACGGATACAACAGTCTGCAAGCTCTTCGGCCAAAGCATCTTTCCCCGCGTGATTACGCATTGCCTCCAGCGCCTCTGACAGCTCAGAATGCATAAGCGCGATTAACTCTCCGTCATTACGCGTATCAATCCACCAGCCCTTGCTTTTAGCAACCCGGTGGCATTCTTTAATTAAATTATTAATTTGCGGATTCTTATTTAACATCGGATATCTTCTCCTGGCTCACCTTGGGTTTAATTAATTCGCCTATCCCGCTAAAAATCCTGTTTGCAATTTCCTCTTTGGCATAAGTACTCGGGCTGGATATTTCAATTAAAGTATTGGACCCTGCCTCTTCAGTAAAAAATATCCCCACGGGCGTAGTATCCGTCAAAGAAAGATAGACAGCAATCATTTTCTTATTCTGGTCTATAGCGTATATAACAGATTCCTGGCCTTGCTTGCTTAAAATGTCCTTAACCTGAAGGTAGCAGTCATTATAACTTAAGGCAAAAGACTTCTTTATGGCATCCTTGCGTTTATCCTCCAGTACCTGGGTAGATACGCCAATAAAACCTTTTCCTGCTTCTTTAATAGTTGCGCACCCCGAAACAATAGCAACCAAGAGATATAATATACCGGACAAAACAAATCGCATCTTCATTTTGAAATCTCCCTCCGTTTTATTATTCATTAATCAACTGCCAAATCTTATCTAAATGTTTACGCGCCTCTTCTTCTCCGCGTCGGGCGAATTCAACGGACTTATGCAGCTCCAGCCAAAATAATCCTGATGTGTCAGGATGCAAAACAATATCAGCTAACTCACCTTCCTTGCGGGCTACTTCAGACTGCAAAATCTCCACGCTGCTAAAAATAATATTAATAATATTAAAATTAAAAATATTTTTTAACCTGCCGAGTAGGCCTGGCGGCTTATTTTCTTCCCTTTTGCCCGTAGGATCTAAAGAAGCCCCCTCTTTAAGTTTTGCCAACTGTTTTAGAATATCCTCGCGGGAAGGTGTAACATTTACCGCGATTATCTTTTTAACGCCCATTTGCATAAGCGGCTCGCAAGGCAAAGGGTATGTAACTCCCCCGTCAAAAAGAAACTCTTCCCTGAACTTAAAAGGGGCAAATACCCCCGGCATGGAACAACTTGCCATTATAGCATCAACTAATAAACCTTTATCTAAAATTTTCGGTTCTTTTTTGCCTACATCGCTGGCAATTATCTTTAAAGGAAGCTTTACGTCATAAAAAGTCTTATCCCCAAGGTGTTTTTTAAGAAAGCGGTACAATTTATTGCCTTTAATAAAACCAAAACGCGGAAAAGTTATATCAACTAACCCCCAGATATGTTTTGGTTCCCTGAACTCCCGGGCGATCTCTAAAATCTCACTGCTGCTTTTTCCGATAGCCCAAAGGCTTGCAATAAATGAGCCGATACTAGAGCCTACAATAATATCAACTGGAACATGCTCTTCTTCGATAACCTTTAACACCCCCACATGGCAAAAACCGTATCCCACGCCTACCCCCAAGACTAATCCTACCAGGCAATCGCCGAGCTGGCGGGCAATGCGCCTGACTACTTTAGAATATTCGCACTCCGGGTCATCAATAATCAACCGCTCGAGCGCATCAAATTTTATTTTAGGAACGGTTGCAAAAATATCCTGCCCCAAAATATCAATTTGACTGGAATAATTAATCTTGGCCAGCTTATATTCGTTAACAATGGTTTTAATCTTCTGAGAGTCAAAATTGAAATCTGTTTTAAGCCGGTAAACAAGATTGCTGGTACGTTTTAAATCTGTGGGGTCAGGGCTGCTTAATATATGGATAAGGTCAGACTGGTTAAGCATACTGATAATCGAGCGGTCCATGGCCGCAGGCAGGTCCAAAAGGATATAATGATAATCATTGACCAATAGGCTTAAAATCTCAATCAGCCTTTTCAGGCATACATCATTATCTTCTTCGTAATAAAAACAGCTCAAATCTATGCCAAAATTACTTTTTAAAATGAAGTCTTTCGGCAAAACATATATATCCGGAACAGAAGACAAATCCAATATAGGCGGATCCTGGATATCTAATTTGCGCGGCAATGTTGGCGTTTTATCCTTGGATAAAATATCCAGGACAATTACGGATTTATGCGTTTCGCGATTTAAACTAAGGGCAAGGTTTAAAGCATAAACGGTTTTGCCTGCCTGGGCATAAGAGCTAAAAACAGAAATAACCGTACTTTCAAAGATTTTCTTCTGATGTATGTCTTTGCGCTTAAGGCGCCGGCTTAATGTCCGGCTTAAATCAATAGCCAAATGCGGAATACTTTCTAAAACAGAATCAAAATCTTCCTTATTAATCACTAAAATGTGGCAATCATTAATCGCTTCGCTTGAAACCGAATGCGGCTCGTTAGTAAGCAAAGAAATGATGCCGAAATATTTGCCGCGGTGGAGATATTCTAAGATTAACCGTCCGCCGTTTTTGTCTTTAGTATAGATCTGCACCCTGCCTGAAATAATACAATAAAAAGCGCTTGGGCCGGAACCCTCTTCATAGATATTCTGCCCCTTGCAATATTCAACAATCTGGCTTTTTGCATGTATTATCGCAAGATCTGCCTTACTTAAGCCGGCAAAAAATGGAATCTCTTTTATTATAAATTCTTTATCCCTGATGTTCATTTAAATTTCACCGCTTTGTGCGACTTGGGCAAGCTTACGTGCGCTGGGTTTAATTGTACGCTTTTGATTCCGGTAATCTATATGAACAAGCCCAAACCGCGGGCCAAAACCTTTGTCCCATTCAAAATTATCCATCAGCGACCAATAGATATAACCTAAAACCTCAACCCCCTCTTCCATCGCCTTAAATAATTCCTCCAGATGTTCCCGTATATAATCCCACCTTAGATTATCATCTTCGGTGCATACGCCATTTTCGGTAATCAGTATAGGAAGGTTATATTTCTTAAGGGCAATCATAAGTTTATATAGCCCCTGCGGATAGATATCCCAGCCCAAAGAATTTTTGCGTAACGGATGGTGATTATAGGGGCAGGTATCTAATAATAAATGCTTGATTCCCCATTTTTCTACATCCGCAAGATTCCTGCCATAATAATTAACCCCGATGTAATCCAGAGTTCTTTTGCGTTTAAGCTCATCTATAAAATAAAGATTGTATAGTTTATGCCGCAGGTATACGGCCAATCTATTCTTTAATGTCGGCCGGCAAATCTCAAATGCCTGCAAATTAGCCGAGATACTGACCATGGGCCTGTTTAATGATTTATCCCGGTAAATTTTATGTATGATGCGGTAGGCCTTAATATGTGCATTGGCCAAATTAAGGGTAACCTTGGCTGTCTTAAATAAAGAATGCTCTTTAGGCGGCCAGGCGCCTAAAAGAAAGGAATGCGAAGAATAAACCAGCGGCTCGTTTATAGTTATCCAGAATTTTACCTCGCCCGCGAATTCCCCGACTATTTTATTTACAAAACGCAGGAAATATTTTTGGAGTTTAAATTTAGCCCATCCGCCTTTTTGGCTAAACCAAACAGGATTAGTAAAATGAAGCAGGGTAACAACTGGTTCAATGCCTTGGTCTTTTAAATTTGCAATAACATGCCTGTAGTGTTCTATCGCTGAAAAATCGAATTTTCCGTCTTCAGGCTCAACACGGCTCCATTCTATCGAAAAACGGTGGCAATTGTGGTTCAACTCTTTGGCTATTTGGAAATCCTGGGCATAAAGTTCATAATGCCTGCAGGCTTGGCCTGATGCCTCTCTTAAAGCATGGTTCTGCTCTGCAAGCCACCAATCATTATGAAAATTGTCCCCTTCAACCTGATGCGCGCTGGTAGCTGCGCCCCAAAGAAAGTTATGCGGGAATTGTTTCATATAGAACTTATTATAGCACCGTAAAAAAGAAAATCCCAACATAAAATGTCGGGATCCTCTTTAAAGATACCTATATCAACAATATTTAATCTTTTTCCTGATACTGCTCCGCGCCGGCCTATATAACAAACCAATATAGGCTCTATTTATCTTTTAGCGGGCTCTAAAGCCGTAATCAAATATTTACCCAGCGCTTCCCAGGTTTTCGGGCCGACTTTTCCATCAACCTTTAAACCGTTGGCGTTTTGGAAATCCTCAATCGCCTTTTTGCTTTTTGGGCCAATTTTTCCGTCAATACTGCCGCTATAAAATCCTGCCTGTTTTAAAGCAGTTTGAATCTCGGTAGCTGTTGGCTTATAAGGCCCTTGCGGAGGCAAAGGCAATGCTTCTTTGACTTGCGTAACTGCTTCAACAACCGCGCCTGACGACTGTACTTTAATTTCCGTAGCAGCAGGGACCGAAGTGCTAATTGCCCCTAAAGACTCCATAGTAATCGGCTGTAAATCATCTGCTTCCTCTTTTTTCCCGCAGCCGGATAATACCACAAGCGCTAAAACCACAACCGCTAAGCTTAATAACCTCTTCATACTTACTCTCCTCTCTAAAATTAATTATATATGACAGCCTGCTTATTTTAACTGACGGGACCTAGCCATCTCCTTAGACTAACGCCTGCCTAACGGCAGTCAGGTTCAATAACAATAATCTTATCAAAATTTATTAAGAAATCAAATGATATTTATTAGAGCCTTCTTAATTTGCTAAAAGAAAGATTGATCATCGCAAATAAGACTAAGCAGGTCATACCGCAGAAGAACAGGGCCCTTGACACGCCTAAGGCCTGCGCAAGACTGCCGGAAATAAGGTTGCCAAAAGGCATAACCCCGGCAAAAGTAATCATAAAAATACTCATTATTCTGCCCCGGAATTTATCCGGGACATTGATCTGCAACAGGGTATTAATCAGGGCGATTGGAACAACGCTGGTGCAACCTATAAAAACCAGGATAAAAACGGATAAAAGATAATTTTTGGATAAGGAAAAAAATATAAGCGAGATAGAAAACAAAAATACCGAGCTTATTAACAATCTTCCTTTATATTTAAAATCCCCCAGGCGGGCTAGCGCCAAGGCCCCGATGAGAGCGCCAATACCGGTGCTAGACATCAACCCTCCCAACCCTCTTATCCCTGCGCCGAGCACATTCTCGGCAAAAACCGGCATAAGTATAACATAAGATGTACCAAAAAGGCTCATTGCGGCCACTATGCTTACCAAAGCCAAAATAAGGTGGTTACGGCTGATAAAAATCAAACCTTCTTTAATGTCCTTTAAGGCTGAATTATTATTCTTTTCTATACCCGGGCCGAGCTTAATATATAAGAGCGCGATAATTACCGCAAGGAAACTTACTCCGTTTAAATAAAAACACCCGCTCATCCCAATTACCGAAATTAATACCCCTGCAACCGTAGGCCCGATAATCCGCGAAGAGTTAAAGGCTACTGAATTGAGGGTAATTGCATTAAAAAGATGCTCTTTACCCACCAACTCCACCACTATAGACTGCCTTGCCGGGGCGTCAAACGCCATAATCGCTCCATTAAACAGTGCTATAACCATGATCTGCCAAGGAGTGATAATTTTAAATTGGGTCAGGACCGCCAATAGAAAAGCCAGAAACATAAAAGAAACTTGGGTAAAAATCAGTATATTCCTTTTGTTTATCCTGTCGGCAAGAACTCCGCCGAACAAAGAAAATACAAATATAGGTATTGAACCAAGAAAGCCCACCACCCCCAAAAGAAAAGCGGAATTAGTCAGCTGGAATACTAACCAACTCTGGGCTACACTTTGTATCCATGTGCCTACCAAAGATACAGACATGCCTATCCAATATATACGAAAATACCTGATTTTTAATGAAGCAAACATTGCAGGCTTTCTTTTTAGGAAGGAGTATTTAACCTTGCACGAACTAAATCACTGACCAATTTGCCGTCTGCTTTACCCGCTGTCTTTGCGGTAAGCTCTTTCATTAACTTGCCCATATCCTTAATCCCGCTTGCGCCGGTTAAGGCAACCGCTTCTTCAATTAAACATTTGATTTGCTCAACTGGCATTTCTTCGGGTAAATATCTTTTTAATATCTCCAGCTCTTTTTTCTCTTTTTCCGCAGCATCCACCCTGCCGCCGAGCGTAAATTGTTCGATAGAATCCTGATGCTGTTTTATCTGTTTTTTTATCACCGTAAATATTTCTGTGTCATCAAGCTTATCTTTTTTCTTTGCCGTGGCCTGATTAAGCATATCTGCGCGCAGAAAACTTAAAACAGAGCTTTTTAAGGCATCCCTGGATTTCATTGCCTCTTTATAATCATTAAAAATATCATCCGCTAACATAATGCCCTCCCTTTAAAATGAAAAGCAATCTCTAAATTTAACCAGGCGCCTTTCCAAATCTTGTGGCGTAAGTTTACTGGTCTTAGATAAACCAAAATCTTCCACATTAAAAGATGCGGCCACTGTCCCATAAGCCAGCGCTTTCTTAATCGCCAGAGAATTAACTTTAGCGCTTTTTGCCAGGTATCCCATGAACCCTCCGGCAAAAGTATCCCCTGCGCCCGTAGGGTCAATTACTTTCTCAACCGGATATGCAGGAAGAGAAAAAATAAATCCGGAGGACTTTGCATAGAAGAGAACCCCATGCTCGCCTTTTTTAATAAGCACCATTTTAGGCCCGAAAGAACACAGGCGTTTTGCTGCTTTTATCAAATTGCCTTCTTGCGATAAATCTTTTGCTTCCTGATCATTGGCCACATAAATATCAATATGCTTAAGCAGCTTAATCAATTCTTTGCGTTTAGTATTTATCCAATAGTTCATGCTGTCTAAGCCGACTAATGTAGGGGAATGCATTTTACGCAGCAAGTGCTCCTGGATATCCGGGTCAACGTTTGCCAGAAATATATTCTCTATCCTGCGCTGCTGCTCGGATACCTGCGGTTTAAATACCGAAAGCACCCCCAATTCGGTATTAAGAGTCAACGCTGAATTCAGGTCCCCCTTATATTCGCCTTCCCATCTAAAAGTCTTTCCTTTATCCATGGTCAAAGAGCTTAAGTTTAACCCTTTATTTCTTAAAAAAGCAATATGCTTTCTCGGGAAATCACTTCCTACAATAGCTACAAGATTAACCCTTGTAAAAAGCCGGGCAGCCATGGAAAAATGTGCAGCTGAACCTCCTAATAGCGCTTTACGTCTGCCAAAAGGAGTTTTTACGCTGTCTAATGCTACTGTGCCCAATACTATAATACTCATAACTTCCCTCCGTTTACTTCAGAATAAACCAAAATACTAAAGAAATAATTATGCGGTATATCCCAAAAGGTATAAAACTGTGGCGCTTGATAAAAGCAAGCAAAAATTTAATCGCGATAATTGCAACTAAGAATGAAATAATAAAACCTGCCCCAAGAAAGACAAACTGATCCGGAGTAAATATTTGTGCGCTCTTAAAAAGGTCCAGGGTTGTTGCCGCAAGCATGGTAGGAACGGCCAAAAGGAAGGAAAATTCTACGATAGTCTTTCTTTTTAACCCCACAGCCAAACCTCCGATAATCGTAGCTGCAGCCCGGGAAACACCGGGGATAATCGCCACTGATTGAAACAAACCAATAATCAATGCCTGTAAATAAGAGATGCCGGACAACTCTTCTGTGGCATCCTCTTTCTCATGATGAAACAACTCAAATACAATCAAAAATAACCCGCCGGCCAGCAAGGACCAAAGCACTACCTCGTTATTTCCTAAAAGATACCTTTTAATAGTTGTATACAACAATCCGCCGATGAAAGCCGCGGGCAAAAACGCAATTAATAACCGCTTCCATATTCTACGGCTTTCTATAAGCTTATTCCAATACAGGATAACTACCGAAAGCACCGCTCCAAGCTGAATAGCGATTTGAAAACTTTTAATAAATTCTGACTGGCTTATTTTGAGGAGTTTTGCGGTTAGCATTAAGTGCCCGGTCGAAGAAACAGGCAGAAACTCGGTAATTCCTTCGACGACACCAAATATCAAAACATCCAAGAAATGCATTATCTTCTCCTAAAAATTAATGGCCTTCTAAAAACTTCTGCATATCTTCCGGTAAAGATGAGTCAACAGCCACAATATTGCCGGTCTCTGGATGCCTAAATTCCAGATGCTTGGCATGTAAGCAAACCCGCTTAAAACGCAAAGCAAAATCTTTGCGGAAAGCAAATTTATCCTCTCCGACTAAGGGGTGCTGGATACTTTTAAAATGGATACGGATCTGATTGGTCCTGCCGGTAACAGGAGAAATTTCCACCACGCTATAATTGCTTCTGGCCTCTAAAACCCTGTATTTTGTAAGAGCGCTTTTGCCTTCAATGCTCGAGCTGATTTGCCCGATGTTTTTCGGTAATTTTCCATGCACAAAAGCAACGTATTTCTTACTTACTGCTCTGTCTCTAAAGGCATCCGCCAGTTTGGCTTCTACGCTTTTACTTTTGGCATAAATCAATAACCCTGAAGTTTGGCGATCAATACGATGGCAAGGATATAAGCGGTATTTTAAATTCCTTTCCTCTGCATCCTTGTTTAAAATACTTGTCAGGGTGCGCGATTCATTTTTTGGCGTCGGGACAGTTAATAGCCCGGCCGGCTTATTAACCACAAGCAGCCAATCATCTTCAAATACTATGGGGATATTCACGGGAGCTCTTCCTTAAACAATTGCCAGCATGCGATCAATTGCCAGGCGCGCTTTCTTTCTTATATGATCAGGCACCTTGACTTCATTCTTAAGCTCCTGGAGCACCCAGAGGACTTTTTCCTGCGTAGTACGCTTCATGTTCGGGCACACCGCGCGTTCACTGGCTAAATAAAATTCTTTATCCGGATTATCCTGTTTTAGGCGGTACAATAGTCCTGCTTCCGTACCAACGATGAATTCTTTCGCCGGGCTTTCTTTTGCATATTTAGCCATCTGGCTGGTAGATAATACGGCATCGGCTAATTCCACTACGTTTGGCAGGCACTCCGGATGGACCATAACCTTCGCTTTTGGATGAAATTTCTTCTCTCTTTTTAAGTCCTCGGGCAATATTTTAACGTGTGTGGGGCAAAAACCGTGCCAGGTAATCAACTTCCTGCCGGTTTTCTTAGAAACATAATCGGCCAGGTATTTATCCGGGACAAAAATTATTTCTTTCTTATCGCCTAAGGCGTTAATTACGGCGATTGCGTTAGTAGACGTACAACAATAATCTAATTCAGCTTTTACCTCTGCTGAAGTATTTACATAGCCTAAGGCCACAGCGTCCGGGTGCTGTGCTTTAAGTTTCTTTAAATCATTTGCATTCATCATATTTGCCATGGGGCAGCCGGCAGATGTATCCGGCATAACCACTAATTTATCCGGAGAAAGAATAGAAGCGGTCTCAGCCATAAAATAAACCCCGCAGAAAACAATCACCTTTGCGTCGGTTTTTGCGGCCATTCGCGAAAGTTCAAGCGAATCACCGCGGAAATCTGCTATATCCTGCACCTCAGGCAACTGATAATTATGCACTAAGATGATGGCGTTGCGTTTTTTCTTTAATTCCTTGATCTTAGAAATTAATTCTTTGTCTTCCTTAATCATTTTAACTAATCGCTTTCTCGATTATTCCGCCGCCTAAGACTGTGTCTTTAGAATAAAAAACTGCGGATTGTCCGGGCGTTATAGCAAACTGCGGTTTCTTAAAAATTACTTTAAGCTTGTCTTTAACAGGATAAACAGCAGCCGGCATTTCTTTATGATTATAGCGTATCCTCACCTTAATCTCAACTTTCTTTTTAAAAGGTTTTGATATAAAATGTTTGTTTTTTATTAAAAAACATATTTTACAGGCATCCTGGCGCCTGCCTACAATAATCCGGTTATTTTTAGCATTAATCTCCGTAACAAACAGGGGATAACCTGTAGTTATCCCCAAGCCATGGCGTTGGCCTATAGTATAATTCACTATCCCCTGATGCATACCAAGGATATTCCCTTCTTTATCCACCAAGTGGCCCGGCTTGATAGAATCCGGCCTTTTACCTTTGATTAAATCCCTGTATTTACCATTGGGCAGAAAACAGATTTCTTGGCTGTCTTGTTTTTCTGCCACACAAAGCTTAAAACCGGAAGCAATTCGCCTGACCTGCTGCTTAGTAAAATTTCCTAACGGAAAGATAATCCTCTTAAGCTGAGCCTTGTTTAAACGATATAAAAAATACGACTGGTCTTTTTTAAGGTCCCTGGCCTTCTTAAGCAGGTAACCCTCTTTTGACTCTACAATCCTGGCGTAATGCCCGGTAGCTAAAAATTGCGCGCCTAAGTTAATTGCTTTTTTAAATAAAATGTTAAATTTTATAAATTGATTGCATCTTACGCAAGGGTTCGGGGTCTTGCCGGAAAGGTATTCTTGATAAAAATCCAGAATTACTTGACGGTAGAAATCTTTATCCAGGTTTATAACATAATGCCGGATGCCTAATTTGTGGCATACCCGGCGGGCATCTTCAATGCCGTCTAACCCGCAGCAGGATGGCTTTACACCGGCATTGGCTGCAAGATTAAAACACATAGTTATTCCGATTACTTCATACCCCTGCTTCTTTAATAAAGCCGCGGCGACCGAAGAATCTACCCCCCCGCTCATCGCGACAACCACAGTTTTTTTCATATGTATTGTTATAAAAAAGGCCCAGCATCTTATGCCGGGCCTTTTTTCTTTGTTCCAAATGAGGTTATAACTTCACTACTTTAGTAGCTTGTTCACCTTTGGGACCTTTTTCGATTTCAAACTCAACCTCTTGGCCCTCCTCTAAAGTCTTATAGCCTTCACCCTGAATTGCAGTATGATGCACAAATACATCAGCACCATTCTCAGGAGTAATAAAACCATATCCTTTTTGATTGGAAAACCATTTTACTTTGCCTTTTGCCATTTTCTTTGCTTCCTCCTTTCCACTAAAATTATAGCTACTTCTAAGAAGTATGAAAACAAAAAAACCGTAAGGCGTGTCATTCTTTCTCCTTACGGTTCAAGACTTCTACTCCCTTGTTCACTACAATAATAATTTTATAATATTTCCCTGATTTGTCAATATATTTTAAGTTTAATTATAGTTTTGACTTTAGAAAACATCTGTGGTCTATAGACGATGGGCTATGGACGATAAAAGATTCAATCTAAGAAGGCTTCATCGACAATAGCCTATTGACTGTTTTTTAAACTTTCATCCTTCATCCTTCGGCCATGCCGGGTTTTCTACGAGCTAAGAGCTAAATCAGGATAATTTGTCGATAGCCTTAAGATTATAGTAACCCAGAACTTTAACTTTAGCGCGGGATTTAGCAACTAACCAGTCGTGGTATTTACGCATAAAACGGTCATGGCTGACCTTTTTATCCCATTGGTATAACGAAATATACTGATTCCCAAACCCATAACGCTTCATAGTATGGTAAGCAACAAAACCGGCGGATTTCTTGGTATGGCTGGCCCAGATTAAGCTGTCCTTGCGGTATTTAGCAACTTCGCCGGGCTTTATTTCAAATAAAACTGCGTGTACAAACATTGGCCTTTTCCTTTTTGGTTAATAAATTAAATTATTATACGATATTTTACGGTTAAAAGAAAATTTATTTTTACCACTCCACCCTTAAGCCTGCCTCGGCATAACGGCCGGGTTGAGGTACGCCGGCGATATCCTGATATTCAACATTTAAAATATTGGTCGAGTTTAAGAAGATTTTTAATTTTTTATTGAACTCGTAATTAAATCCCACATTTACCAATAGCCACCCGCGCCTTTGGGGGCGCTGTTTATAACTAAAGCCTACCTCCTGGCGCCCAAAAAGAAGATCAAAATTAAAAACCGTGTTAACCAGGTGCCGGGCATAATTCGCGCCGTATTTATAGAGAAACCCCTGGTTATCGATAATTTTATCTGTGTAAGTATAGTTAGCATCTAAACTAAGCAAGCTGTTAATTTCTTTATGTATAGAATATTCGGCTCCAAATACATTATCGCGCGTAAAATTTCTTGCCTGCCATTTTTGGCCGCTATCAGGCCTGACCCAATCGATCATCTGGCGTTCATGGCGTAAAAATAAAACAAATGCGGACGAAAAGCTTCCCTGCTTGTACTCAATACCTGCCTGATAGTTCCATGCTTTTTCAGGTGCCAGATCATTGTTTCCAACCGTCGTTTGATCGCTGTAATAAAGCTCTGTAAATGAGGGAATGCGCATGTTTCTTGAAACCCCCAAACTCAACGCTGTTTTATCAGTCAACCTGAATTTAGCGCTCGCAGAGCCGGTATACACTCTATCAAAATCGGAGAAATCATCCATGCGCAAAGAAAAACCTAAATCTAGCCACGGAGCGGCCTTAAAGCTATCATCCAGGAATATGCTGCTGCGATCGCGATTATGCCTGCCTAAATTAGTCGAAGTAATCCTCTCCTGGTTCCATTCCAAACCCAAACCCAGATTACCCAAAACCGTAGCCTCTTTTTGCAAATAGAGCCCAGGAGTATAGCTATCGGTACGATGGTCATTAAAACTAGCCGCCGTCCTTATTAAGGCAAATTTATCAAAATGCCTGCGCCAGAGAAAACTCGGCTTGATCAAAAACCCATCGTCTTTTAAAGTAAGCGCGCTAGCAGCCAAATATGTCCGGGTTTTCTCCCAAGAAGGATAGCCTAATCCCGGGGTATAAAAGTCATAGGCCCCAAACTCTTTTTCCTGATAACCAAAGTTAGTATCCCAACTGCCGGCGGCTAAAGCTAAGGAAGCGCTAAAGGAAGTAGTAAACTTTTTAAAATCAGTATCATAACGGAACCCTGCGGATTGCGCATCTTCTATAGATACCCTAAATCCTAAATCTCTAAATTTATCGCTTACGCTAATTAAACCATAGCCATTGCGCATACTGCCTAAGGCTGATTCTAAAATCATTTCTTTTGCCCCCGCCTCTTTTAGCTTAAAATTTATTGCCCCCCCGATTGCATCCGGGCCGAACAAAGAAGAGCTTGCATGCGGAATTACATCTATGCTTTCAATATCTTCTTTGGTAAAAGGAATGTCGGCATTGTGATGAGCGGTCTGAGGGTCATTTATCCTGGAGCCGTTAAGCAAAATCAAAACCTGTGAAAAACTAGACCCGCGCAGCGAAAAATCCGTCTGTACCGCACTTCTTAAAGAACGGCTCTGCAAATCCACAGGCAAATACATAAGGTTTTCTAGGTCAGTTTCATAATTAAAAACCTTGCTTTGGTTTGGGCTGATGCTATAGGTATTTAGAAGAAACTGCCTCTTTTTGGCAATAACCAGTGTTTCTAAATCCAGGGGACGATCTTCAGAGGAGAAAGTTTGTTGGGGAAGAAGCAAAAAAATAACAACAAGAAAACCGCTTAGCTTTATCTTAAACATATGATAATTATAAAGCGAGCGGCTTAATTGTCAACCAATTATTATTATTTGGTTTACGGTTAACGGCAGTGCATAACGTCTCCACTTGAAACCTTTTGAATTAACCCAGAGTCTTTACGTATAAGCAGGCTTCCGTCATTATCAATATCTACGGCGCATCCTTCAATATGCTTGTTCTGGCAATACACTTTAACGCGTTTGCCTAAAGTAAGGCTAAAACTCCGCCATTTATCAATTATAGGCCCGGCCCCTTTGTTTTCTAATAAAAAATAATTATTCTCTATCCGCCTTAAAAGTTCCTGCAATAATGCAATCCGGTTTACCATACGGCCACAAGACTCTTTTAAAGAAGCGGACTGGGCAATTAATGATTTCTTATCGTTATTAACATTTAGGCCGATCCCTATAACCACAAAGTTAATTTTGTCTATTTCAGCGTTCATTTCGGTAAGGATGCCGGTAAATTTCTTGTTATTAATAAAAACGTCGTTCGGCCACTTAATCTGTACATCCAAATTTAACATTTTTTTAACCGCCTCGCAAATACTCACTGCGGCCAGGAGCGTAAGCACGGGAGAGATTGCAGGTGCAATGGCTGGCCTTAAGATTAACGACAAATAAATTCCTTTGTATTTCGGAGAAAACCAGTTCCTCCCTAATCTTCCGCGGCCCTTAGTCTGGGATTCGGCTAATACAAGAGATCCACTTGGGACCGATTTCATCCCCAGCTGCATGGCCATGTTCATTGTCGAATCAAGATATTCAAAATAATGTATATCTTTGGCGATAAATTTGGTATTAAGCTGGCGGGAAATTTCAAAAGGGAAAAGCCTGTCGGGGACCGACTCCAAGCGGTACCCCAAATGCGGAACAGCGACTATCTCATAACCGGAATCTTTAAGCTCCTGAATATGTTTCCATAAACCTTGCCGGCTGATGCCGAGGTGTTTACTGATCTGGTCCCCTGAAATATAGTCATGTTCTTTATTTAAATAATCGAGTATTTTTTCCTTCATGCTCCCGCCCCTTTCTTATGAAGAAGATTTCTTGGAATGACCGGGTTCATAAAGCGGGCTCATCGCACGTAATTTCTGCACAACCCGAGGAAGCTTATCTAGCAGATAATCAATATCGCTCTCTTTTGTCCAGCGGCCAAGAGTTATTCTAAGCGAACCATGCGCGGTAGCATGATCTAAGCCAATAGCCAGGAGCACATGCGATGGCTCAAGAGAACTGGAGGTACAAGCACTGCCTGTCGAAACTGAGATCCCCAGCATATCCAGGCTTAAAAGCATCGATTCCCCTTCTATATAAGAAATAGAAAAGTTTACATTATTCGGCAATCTCTCCGTGGGGTGGCCATTAAGCCTAACCTCGCCGATCTTAGCAGGAATTTCTTTAATAAGCCTGTCCCGCAAGGCGCTCTGAAAACCTATCTCTTTCTTCATATTTTTTTGGCAAAGCTGGACTGCCTTGGCGCAACCGACTATTCCGGCAATGTTATGCGTGGATGCGCGCCGGGACCTTTCCTGATCTCCTCCGCGCATAAATGTTTCTATGCGCGTGCCTTTTCTGATGTATATTGCGCCTACCCCTTTGGGGCCATAAAACTTATGGGAGGAAATAGACAAAAGGTCTACATTTTGCTCATTTACATTTATAGGGATATGGCCGAATGTCTGTACGGCATCAGTATGAAAGTAGACGCCTTTTGCTTTTGCGATCTCCGCTAAGGCGGCAATTGGCTGCAAGGTGCCGATTTCATTATTAGCATGCATAATACTGACAAGGATTGTTTCTTTAGTAATCGCTTTTTTCAGGTCTTCACACAAAACCATCCCATTCTTATCTACAGGCAGGTAAGTAACCTTAAAACCTCTTTTCTCCAGGAATTTCGCCGGCTCGCTGATAGCGTGGTGTTCGATAACCGAAGTAATAATATGATTGCCTTTTTTTTCTAACGCATAAGCTACGCCTAAAAGTGCAAAATTATCTGATTCTGTCCCCCCGGAAGTAAAAACAACCTCTTCGGGCTTAGCTCCAATAGATTCCGCAACTATCTGGCGGCTGTCTTCAAGAGCCTTCTTAGCTTCCTGGCCGTAGCTATGAAGACTGGAGGCGTTCCCGAATTTGTCAAAAAAATAAGGCTCCATCGCAGTTAAAACTTCCGGATCAGTCGGCGTAGTTGCCGCATAATCTAAATATATTTTTTTCATCACGCACCTTCTTGTTTATTCAACACTATTTCTGCTCTATCCCCTTAATCCCTGCCCTCTTAAAAAGATATTTTTATTTAGAAGGTGCGGGATTCATTTATTAATTGCCTCATTTAAGCTGCCTGTTCGATAACCTTCTAAGTCTACCGTAACATAATTATAGCCTAATCCTTTTAATCTCTCGACTATAGGTTGACGATTATTTAATAGTTTAGGCAAATCTCCTTTTTCTACTTCAATACGGCAAAGCCCGTTATAATGGCGTAGGCGTACCTGCTTAAAACCAAAGCTCGAAAGATACAGCTCTGCGCGGTCAATGCGCTTTAACAGTCGGCCCGTAATCTTTAGTCCGTAAGGTATCCTCGAAGCAAGGCAGGCTAAACTGGGCTTATTCCAGCTGGATAAACCAAACTTCTTACTTAATTTACGGATATCTTCCTTGCTAAATCCGGCCTTAAGCAAAGGAGATCCTATCTTTAGCTCTTTTTTGGCTATATTTCCCGGCCGGTAATCTTTTTCATCCGTTAGGTTGCTTGCCTCCAATACAAAATTAAATTTATTTTTTCTAGCAATGGTAAGCAGCCTTGTAAAAAGTTCTTTTTTACAAAAATAACAGCGTTTAGTTGAATTAGCGGTAAATTTTCTATTGCTTAATTCTTTAGTCCTAATTACTTTGAGCCTTACCCCTATATCTTTTGCCAATACTTTTGCCTTGGACAATTCTGCTTCAGGATAAGTAGCAGAAACAGCCGTGACTGCCAGAATTTTATCTGCTGGAAGCGCCATTGAACAAACTTTGAGCAAGAAAGCACTATCCAGGCCGCCTGAAAATGCCACTACGCATGATTTATATCCGGAAATTAAACGCTTAAGACGAACTAGTTTATCTTGAAGGGACATTACTAAAATGTTTATAGCGCTATAACTTCCTTGATCTCAGGGACTTCCTGCCTAAGAATTCTTTCAATCCCGTTCTTTAAGGTCATTGAGCTCATTGGGCAACATCCGCAGCTTCCTTTTAGTTTTAATTTAACCACACCGTCAGAGGTAACATCAACTAATTCCACATTGCCGCCGTCGGCAGCCAGCATCGGCCTTACTTTATCTAAAGCTTTCTCAATTCTATCTCTCATTTTCTTTCCTCCCTTTTTGGGTTATTTTACCATCTTAAAGATTACCCGCAACTTATTTATTTAAGATTCCTTTTTTAAAGCCAGATAACGAAAAGCGCTCAGCGCAGCTTTTGAGCCTTCGCCGGCTGCAATAATAATCTGTTTTTCCGGAACATCCGTAACATCTCCTGCGGCAAAAATCCCCGGGATATTAGTCCGGTTATCTACCGTAACTTTTATCTCTTTGTTTTGGTTCATTTGCAATCCTTCCGCAAACGCGGAATTAGGAATAAGTCCGATCTCCACAAATACCCCGCCAACGGTTAATTGTTTTTCCTTGCCCTTGTCTTTTATTATAATGGCATTAACAAATTTATCTCCGAGAATAGCCAAAACTTGAGAATTATTGTAAATTGTAACATTATCCGCCTCCTCGACCTTCTGACGCGCTACTTTGTCTCCCCCTAAACGGTCCGTATTATTTATAATATAAATATGCCCGGCAATTTTGACTAACTGCATAGCTGCGTCTAGCGCAGAGTTACCTCCTCCGATAACCGCTACTTCTTTACCTGCAAACAGCGGGCCGTCGCATGTCGCACAATATGTCAGGCCTCGGTTCTTAAACTCTACTTCCCCTCTTACCCCCAGCTCTTTTGATTTCTTACCCGAGGCAATAATTACGCTTCTTGCCCGGTAATCTGCCTTGTTGGTTTCAATCAGAATAATCTCACCGGATTTCTTAAGCCTGATGACATTTTCGTTTTCTTTAAGTACAATATCATACTTGCTCATATGTTCCTGGAACTTCTTCGCAAGTTCCGGCCCGGTAATAAACTGATACCCGGTATAATTTTCAATGTCTCCGCTCCATGCTGCCTGGCCCCCGATATCAAGGCTAATGACCAAAAAATTTAATTTTTGCCTTGCCGCATAGACGCTGGCGGTAATTCCCGCAGGCCCTGCCCCAACAATAATTAAATCATAAATTTGCATAGTCATTTATGCTGCAGCAGAAAGATTTTATATCCCCAATGCGAGCTTAATCTTTTCCTTATCAAAACCGACGATAATCTGGCCATCAATATCTAAAACCGGAACCCCCATCTGGTTGCTTTTTTTTACCATCTCATCCGCAGCCAATTGGTCGGCTGCAACATCAAGATTCTGAAACTCAATCTTATTTTCTTTTAAAAAATCTTTAACCCTAATGCACCAAGGGCAAGTGGGGGTACTGTAAACTTTTACATATTTAGCCATATTATATTTCCTTTCTTAAATGTCCCGGAGCAAGGTTAACTATCTGCTCTGCCTTAAAAGCAATAAGATGCTTCGGGCCGGGGAGGCTTGCTTCGGGATGATGGGGGTGGATTTTATCTCTGGACAAATTTGCCAATAGCCTCTTTGCAATCCGGGAGGTTATATTATCCTCCCATTTTTTAATTATCTCCTGGCTGATATCATCATTAGGCACAATACTTGCTTTACCTTTAAGGCAATAACCTGTAAATTTATACTCATCAACCGCACTAATGCTCACCAAAGGATTGCGTGTTATGTTCTCACAAGTCACTCCATGATAGACATCAACAAGATAAATCCTTCCTTCAGAATCAGCCTTAACTATAGCCTTGCATGAACTGTGGGGAAAGCCGTTTTTGTCTATAGAGGCAACTATCACAAATCCCTGGGCATAAAGAAAATCGATTATTTCCTGGGTAAGTTGTTTCATTTTAAAAGTTTGGAAAACTTACTGCCGAATTTAAAACAATCCTCTAGTTCGGTTTTATCAGGCAGGTACTTAAAAGATACGCCGGCAGCCGTAAAATCAGCACCACAATTCTTAAGCATTTCCTGCATCTCCGCAATTGCTCCGCCGGCCCATCCGTATGAGCCGAAAAAACCTATCTGCCTGCCTTTTGGCTTAAGCCCCTTGACAATCTCTAGGAACGCGGCAATATTCGGCAGCATATCATTATCATGAGTAGAGGAACCAAAAATAAACCCCTTAGCAGATAACATCTGCGTAATCACCTCTGTCCGGTCGCTGGTGGCTATGTCATAAAGCTTAACTTCTGACCCCTCGGCTTCAACGCCTGAGGCAATTTTTCTGGCCATCTTCTCGGTTGCGCCCCACATCGTCTCATAAACTATTACTACTTTATCCTTAGTTTCCCCTTTAGCCCAGGAAAGATAGGAATTTATTATTTTACCCGGATCCTTGCGCCAAATGACCCCATGGCTGGGAGCAATCATTTTAATAGGTATGTTTAACTTTTGGAGTTCCTGGATTTTCTTTAAAATTACCGCGCCAAGCGGCCAAAGAATGTTGGCATAATATTTTTCAGCCTCATCCATTAGCGCACATTGGTCAACCCGATCATCAAAACGCTCGGATGTAGCAAAATGCTGGCCAAAGGCATCGTTGGGCATAAGCAGGGAATCGCTCGGGCAGTATGTAAACATACTATCCGGCCAGTGGATCATCGGCGCCTCAATAAAAGAAAGCCTGCGCTTACCTAATTTTAACTCATCACCGGTTTTAACAACCTGGAAATCCCAGTCTTTATAATAATGTTTATAGAGACCTTCTTTACACTTAAGAGTACCCAATATTTTGGCTTTTGGGCAATGCTGCATGACAGAGGGTAGCGCTCCGGAATGATCAGCCTCAACATGATTAGCAATTACATAATCAATTTTCTCCGGCGGGATAATCTCCTTGATGTTGTCGATTAATTCCTGGGCAAATGGGCCATAAACAGTATCAATAAGGCAGACATTCTCATCTATAACAAGATAGGCGTTATAACTTGTGCCCCTTTGCGTAGTATATGTATGCCCATGAAAATTACGCACATTCCAATCCACCACCCCTACGGAATATATATTCGGCAATATTTCTATGGCAGCCATGGGCCCTCCTGTTTATCTTGCACCGGTAAATAACAACTTCTAACCTAATACCCTTGGAAGTTCTCCCTGACTATTCTTTCTTCCCCCAGCTGTAAATCTTCGACCAATATTTTATGCATTGCCTCGACCATCTGCGGCGGGCCGCAAAGATAAAACTTTCTTTCCAGATAATCCGGGATTTCGTTCTTTACAATTTTCTTGTCAATTAAACCTACTGTGCACTTAAATCCCGGTTCAGTCTCGCAAAGGACATGCGCCACCCTTAAAAGAGGATAATTCTTTTGCATTGCTTCAAAATCATCCTTAAAAACGATATCACGCACCGAACGGTTTGAATACACTAACACCGCATCCGTGCTTAAGGATTTATCGACTATATACTTACAGATACTGCGGATGGGAGTAATTCCTATCCCGCCGGATAAAAAAGCTATCTTTTTCGAAACCTCGTCTAAAACAAACTTCCCGAAAGGATATTGGATAGTCAGCTTATCGCCGGCCTTTAAATTATTTAGGGCTTTAGAGAAATTGCTTTCGCTTAATTTCTTGGTAAACTCTAAATAGCATTTTTCGGTGGGAGAACTGGAAATAGAAAGATACTTTTTAAGTCCCGGGTCTCTCCCCACAGATACAGACATAAACTGGCCGGCCTTAAAATCAGCAATATCGCTCAATTCAAGCCGGAAACTTTTTACGTTATAATTACGCTGGATAATTTCTTTTACTCTAGCTTCAGTCTCAACGGGCATTTGAACTCTGTGGCATTTAAATATCAGACTATTTTTTCAAATTGGTCCTTACCTACTCCGCATTCAGGACACACCCAGGTATCCGGTAAATCTTCGAAACTCGTTCCGGGGGTAATGCCGTTATCCGGGTCACCTATATTGGGGTCGTAAATATAACCGCAAACTAAACATTTGTACTTATTCATTTTCCCTCCAAGGTTAAAGATTATAATCGAATATCTTCTTCAGCTTTATAGATAATTCCTTTATTGCCTTGGTAGCTAGATATTTTAGGAATCTTTTCATCTTTAACAGGCATGCCTTTATCAGGCAAGAGCATCCCGGGCATTTTATCTTTCCTGGCCGCTTGCCCCAAGCAGGAAGTTTTCATCTTCTGTTGCGCCATGGGTTTCATCGCAACAGCATCACCTTGCATATTATAGATTGCTCCTGAAAAAACCACTAAAGCTGCCAGCCAAAGCAGGCTTGCTACAACATAACCGAAAATCTTTAATCCCTTCTCCTCTACCTTACGCACGGCAAAAAGCACAAAAAAACTTATTGTCAATAAAATCGCCAGCGGTACAACGGCTGTTAAGCTCGATAATCTCGGCATGAACATACACATACTACCCTCCTTTTTAGCCGCTCAGCTTACCTGTCAAGCGACAGATAAGCTGCTTTTACTCTACTTCGATTTCTTTTTCGCTTTTCCAAATACCATGGATATTACAATAAGAGGCGGCCATAATCGTGCCGCTTTTTTCAGTCTTGAAAGAAGCGCTGGCTTTGGGCTCGGAAAATATTGTGCTGGTATTCGGGCCCTGCGTAGATTCACCATGTGCAATGAATTCAAACCGCGCCAGATGATATGGGAACTTTTCTCCTGCGGCCAAAAAATACAGGTCAATAGATTTGATATGATGCTCTGTAGTATTGGGGTGCGCTATTGAACTTCCTACGCTGACATTTATATCTAAAATACCGCCTTTTTTTATCTTTGCGGGACATTCGATAACCGGAACATGTTTCTCGGTTTTCCAGTCCGCACTCTGCAGTAAATCCTTTAAATCTGCCATAAACGCCTCCTTATTATTTTTTCAATATTCTATTTAAATCTTCTTCCGGAGTGCTGATTAATTTTAGTTCAAATTTTTCCTGTAAGACTGCAAAAACATTCTTGCTGATGAACGCTGGAGGGGTTGGCCCGATATAGATTCCTTTGACATTAAGATACAACAAAGAGAGTAAAATGGCAACTGCTTTTTGCTCAAACCACGAAAGGACCAAAGTCAAAGGAAGCTGATTAACCGTACAGTTAAACGCGCCGGCTAACGCCAAAGCTACCTGAATGGCAGAATAAGCATTATTACATTGGCCAACATCAATTAACCTGGGTACTCCTTCGATATCCCCAAAATCCAGTTTGTTAAAACGGTATTTTCCGCAAGCCAGCGTAAGTATTACGCAATCCTTAGGCACGCTCTCGGCAAATTCCGTATAGTAGTTGCGACCGGGCTTAGACCCATCGCAGCCGCCGATGAGGAAAAAATGCTTAATTTTACCTTCCTTAACTAATTTTACAATCTTATCTTTCAGCCCTAAGATAGCCGTATGGTGAAAACCTGTCCAGATTTTCTTCCCGGGGTTTTCAGGTAACGGCGGAAGGGATTTGGCTTTTTCAATCAAGGGCTTAAAATTGCGCTCTTTTAAATGCGTTGCCTGCGGAACACCGGTAATGCCTATAGTGAATAATCTATCCAAATAGGTATTCTCCGGAGGTATTAATACGCAGTTTGTAGTTGCAAGAATAGCCCCGCTAAAAGCATTGAATTCTTTCTTTTGCTCCTGCCAGGCTCCGCCGTAATTACCCGCCAGATGTTTAAACTTCTTTAACTCAGGGTAACCATGCGCCGGGAGCATTTCACTGTGTGTATAGATATTTATTCCTGTACCTTCGGTCTGCTTTAACAGTTCATAAAGGTCAAGCAGGTCATGGCCGGTAATCAAAATCCCTGGCCCGGATGCCGTTTTTGTTTCAACCTGCGTAGGCACGGGATTACCGAATCTTGACGTATGCGCTTTATCAAGCATCTCCATTGTCTTTAAATTTATTTCTCCGCATTTCAAAACTAACTCTAGGTGTTGATTAAGATCAAAACTAACATTGGTTATAGTTTTAAAAAGCGCTTCATGCATAAAAGCATCCACCTGTTCATCGCGAGCGCCTAACTGGCGGGCATGATAGGCATAAGCTGCAATGCCTTTTAATCCGTATAAAAGCGTATCCTGCAAACTCTGGATATCTTCATTCTTGCCGCACACCCCGAGCTTTGTGCACCCTGTCGAGCCTGCTGTTTGTTCACATTGATAGCAAAACATAGCCTACCCCCCTTTTAATTGTTTCCATTTCTCTTCTCCTATACAATTTCTCGCTGCCTTACACCAATCTACGCAAGAAGGCAGTTTATCCCTACAGATTAAACCGTTACACTTAGGACATCTTACTTTAATTTCATCGGTAAAGATCTCCGCCGCATAGGCGCATTTTGAACAAATTATATTTTCTATGCCAGCCTTGCGAAAATCCTGGCCGGGGCATTTATCAATCACGAGAGTTTTTCTCCTTTAATACTAATAGTAACTTCTTCAAAAGGTATTTCCCTGCCTGAACTGCTTATAGCCTCTTTAATTGGAGCGATTAAACCAAAACAGCAAGGAACCTCCATATGAGCATAAGTCACGGACTTGATATTATTATCCGTGAAAATCTGTTTGAGCTTATCCTTATACAAAGAGATATCATCTAACTTTGGACAACCTACCAGAAGAATTCTGCCTTTTAACAAATCTTGATGAAAGTTTGCATACGCAAAAGGCAGGCAATCTGCAGCGATTAGAATATCCGCGCCTTCAAAATACGGGGCATGGACCGGAACAAGACGCAACTGTACAGGCCACTGCGCAAGAAAAGATTCTATGCCTGATTGATCCGAATTTGCCTTAACATCCTTTTTTCTAAAATCCATCGCCTTTGAACCCGGACAGCTAAAACAGGGCTGATTGATATTACAGGCATCTTCTAACTTAATCTCAATATTCTTTTCCTTTAAAAAATCCAAGGCCTGTTTCAAATAACCTGCCTCATTATGATCTTTCAGGTGAAACAAGTGCGCCTTGATTACATTAACCCCTTGCTTAATAATATTTTCCATAACCCTTCTTTCATCATAGGCCACGGCTTCTCTTTCTTCTATGCTAATAGCGCCTTTAGGGCAATGGCCGATACAAGCACCTAACCCATCGCAAAATAAATCGCTGACTAAACGCGCCTTCTGATCAATAATCTGGATTGCGCCTTCGGGGCAATTAGGTATACACAAAGCGCAACCATTACATTTATCAGGATCAATATTAATAATCTTTCTTAACGACATGACCTACCCCTCTATCAAAGATGATATTGTTATCTTTTTAAGTTCCCTAAGCGCCTGTCCTTCAATAAAACGGATTTTCTTTCTTAAAACACATTTACCTTTATTAGGACAGGCGTCTTTTTTAAGAAAGCACCCGTTTAACCCCAGGGGCCCCTGAAAAATACGCATTATATCGGTTATATAAATCTTATCCGCGCCCCTCTTAAGCCTGAAACCTCCGCCTTGTCCTTTATAAGAGCCTAATATCTTCTCTTTTGTCAACTGCTGCAGAATTTTTCGCATAAACGGCTTTGGAACACCGAGCTTATTAACCAGTTCAGCAACAGCTACAAGATCATTTATTTTAGAAATATAACAAATTGCGCGTAACGCATAATCGGTATTTCTAGTAATAAGTTTCACAAAAACCTCCGATAATAAAATTGGGCAGTTTAACGTCTTACCCGGGACAACCTACTACAGCCCTCTTTACAGTGGGCCACCGGCCTTAACATATACTTGACTGAAACACCCATGCTTAATCACCCCCTTCTTTTAAACTTACATTAATGATACCATATTAGTATCATTTGTCAAGAAAAATTTTTCTATTTTATTAATAAGTTAAATATATACCCTATCCCTATAACCTGCGGTACGGCAACCGCCGGCATCCACAATGCCACTTTTCTGCCGACATTACTCCAAAGCAAACCAATCTCGGTATAATCCGTAACTACCCCGGCCATTAAAAACACAAAACTATTTCCTAATGCTCCAGTCTGCCGGTAAATCTCAAAAGCCAGTGGGCTTGAGCCTTCCGAACAGACCTCAATTACCGTAGCCAGAGCTAAAGTAACAATTAACCCGAATAAATTCGGGCCCATGAACCTATGAAATAAGTGCGCAGGAATCATCGCTCCGGCAAGCGAGGCAATAAGCATGCCCAAGAGTATCCACCAGAGGACCATCTGAGACAGCATAATTAAACCGTTCATCACTCCCTCTAAATCCTTGCGCAAA
The DNA here is from genome assembly GCA_028712175.1 of Candidatus Omnitrophota bacterium. Classification (GTDB taxonomy): domain Bacteria; phylum Omnitrophota; class Gorgyraeia; order Gygaellales; family Profunditerraquicolaceae; genus UBA6249. The sequence goes on from JAQTQQ010000002.1 coordinate 58,725, forward strand.
GAACTTAAGTTAAATTTATAATTTCTAAGGCGGCCATAGAAATCTTTTTTAATTGAGTAGTTTAAGGGCACCTCTACAATGTTCATATTCTTCTCAATTAATCCTTTTTTTTCTAAAAACATAAAAATAAAACCCGTGTTTATCGCGACAATTATAGCGGCAATAATAACAAGAACTCCCTTTAACCCAAAGAGGCTAACCAGCATCATAGATACTGCGATGTTGGCCCAAGGGCTTGCCAGAAGAAAACTTACTACAGCGGGGTTACTTGCCCCCTTCTTATGCAGCTGGATGGATAAAGCCAATATCCCATGGCTGCATGCGCTCATTAAGAACCCCAAAAACACTGCATTAACAATGGTCAGCGCTGACCTTTTGGACAAAACCTTCGAGATATATTCCCTTGGGATATAATAATCAATAACTCCGCCTAAAAATAAACCCAAAGCTACTGCCCACCAAATTGACTTGAAATATTGGAATAAAACCTTACGAAAGGCTTCAAAGGCAGGGAAAATATATGAAAAGGCCACCAAGATAAAGATAAGCGCGGTAACCACAAATAACTTATTCTGCCACCAGTTTTTGTTTTTATTTCGGCAACAGGTTTGTGCTCCGGGCATTTTACCTCCAAATAAACCAAACAAACAAATACGCAGCGGTTACCGCAACGATGGTAAAAGGAAAGCCTATCCTCATAAAATGCGCGAATTTAACCGGATACCCTTCCTTTTTAAGCAGTCCGCAGGCAACGATATTGGCTGATGCCCCGATAGGCGTAATATTGCCCCCTAGGCTTGCTCCAATAAGTAAGCCAAAAAGGAACAAGGAAGGGTTAACCTGTAATTTATCCGCCATAATCATAGCTACAGGAAGCATCGCGGCTAAAAAAGGGACATTATCGATAAATGCCGAAAGGATGACCGAAAAAAATACTATCACCGTATAACCCAGGAAAATATTGCTGCCAACCAGACTAGCCAGATAATCCGCCAGCACCTGGATCCACCCGGTGAGCGAAACCCCCCCTACAATAATAAAAATACCTATCAAGAAAAATGTCGTATCCCAATCCAATTTCTTAAGCCCAGAGGCAATCGAGGCCTTATTAGCCAGTTTCTCCCAAATTAAAGCAATAATACCAAAAGCCATACAGATTTTCCCGGCAAGAGAACTAAAGCCGGTATCAAAAAATGAGGAAACCGCTAATAAAACAATTAGGCTCACCAATAAAACAGTAGGCACCCAGCTTTTCACTTTCTCTACAGGGATAAGACGTACCTTCAGCTTGTGTTTTCTGAATATAAAATAAAGCACGAACAGAGAAACTAGCGCACCTAGCTCTACGGCAAAAAATATACTGGGTTTTCCTTTGTAAAAGAAAAAGTCCCCAAAATTCATCTTAGCAAACCCTCCCAAAAGCATGCTTGGCGGATCCCCGATCAGGGTGGCTGCCCCCTGCAAGTTGCTAGAAACAGCAATGGCAATCATCATGTTCGTAGGATTGATCTTTAACTTTTTAGCTAAAGCCAGGGCGATGGGCGCTACGATTAATACCGTAGCCACATTCTCCACAAAGGCAGAAATAAAACCGCTTAAAGCACAAATAAATAAAATCGCCCAGGCTGTATTCTTAGCCTTATCTACAACTGCCTCGGCAATATAAGCAGGAACACGGCTCTGCATAAAAACATCGGCAATAATCAGGGTGCCCACAAATATACCCATAACGTTCCAGTTAACCGCAAAAAAAGCCTCTTTTAGAGATACTGCTTGAGTCAAAACCAGTAAAATGCTCCCGGACAATGCCACAAGCGTGCGCCTATGCGGCAGGAGTATAAATAATAAATAGGCAAGCAAAAATACGGCTAAAGATACCGCCTTAGGGCTCATATAATCTCCGAGATTTTAAGTAAAACTAATGATAATAATTCCCAAAACAATTAATCCAGTGCCCAGCCAACGCAAAGAACTAAATTTTTCTTTTAAAATCAACCTGGATGCCAGAGCAATAAAAATATAATGCATGCTGTCTGCGGAAAAAGCAAAATTAAGGTCCGCCTTAGAAAGCACGACCAGCCAAATACATAGAGATACCGCGCTAAAAACAAAACCCAACCAAAGCCGGGGCTTAAGGATCAATTGGAAAATAAACTTAAAAATATTTGTAATACTAAAAGTTGGCGTAAAATTTAAAGAATTTATCGCGGATTTTAAAAATAGCTGGTTTATAGTATCACAGAGGCTGGTCAAAGCAATCAGGAAAAGAACTACTAACAGGCCCTCTTTCATTTTACCGGAACAATCCTTTCTTTACTGCTTATAGAAACCAATATAACTCCGGCAAGAATAAGCAATATTCCGCCCCACCTTAAGATAGTAATATGTTCATGTAGAAAAATAACGGAAACTACCGGGACCAGGATATAGCTAAAACTTGCGATAGGCACGGCTACGCTTAGGTCTATTTTTGCAAGCACCGTAGACCAGATAATAAATATTAGGACAACAGTGAATAAAGCCGCCCAAAGAAACGGCGAAGCAAGAACTCCTTTTAAAAATACCAGGGCCGAGGCTAAATCCAATACAGAAGAGCTGCCTTGAGACAAGGCGCTTTTCTTAAAAAAGAAGTGGACCGTTGTTTCAAGCAAATCGCTAGCAATGAGCAATACCAATATTTTAAGCGTGACCTTTTTTTTAAACATATGGCTTATTTCCTGATCTCCTTATCAAAATTATCCGGCTTGAGGAAAGGAATGAGCAACTTAATAAAAAAATTGAAAAATATATTTCTATGCCTTAAATAAGCATAAAGCGGAATAAGCTTTCCGCCAAGCCTAATCTTCGGTTGATAATCAGTTTGCCCCGGGTAATAATAGCGCAAAGAATTGTCTATGCACCATTTAATATTATAGGCCCAGCTGACAAAATACAAATTATATCTGTTAGATATATCATAATCGAAACCGACGAACTTATCAATGAGCAAATCATCATAAACAAAACAAAGATTAAAAGCGGCCAGCCTGCCCTCTACGTAAAAAAGGAAAAAGCGGGCATGCTGGCTTAAATCATGAGAAACCTGTAAGAAGAATTTCTTGGTTAAGCGCTCAAACTTAGTTTGACCGCTTTGGTAAGTATTTTCGTAAAGTTTAAATATTTGGTCAATCTGGTTTCCCGCATCGCAGGCAACTTTGACCTCTATATTTCCCCGCTCGTTCGCCAGTCTTATTTTTTTATTTAAATTCTTGCGGGTAGAACTGCCCAGGCTTTTAATATAGCCTTCAAAAGAAGAAAAATTAAGTTCAAGAACCACGCCGGGGAAGCTTTCTACCCTCGAAAACCCCTCCTGCACCAAAGCATCGAGAAAATGCCTGTCTTGTTTTAGAAAATCCTTAAAGATTATAAGTGGAGCTTTGATTTTCCTGCTAAAACCCATTATGCCTTCCGACAAAAACGGGATAAGCTGCGGGATTTTTTTATAATCCCGGCTAACCCCCAAAACCCCATGCTCTCCAAAAGGTGACCCGCAGAAGAGTGTATTTATAATTAAAAACCGGGGAAAAATCCTGCGGATAGGTTTAATAATTTTGGAAAGCCAGCCCTCCACAGCGATATCCAGGTTAAAATCAGCTAAAAAAAGCGGAGCAATAAGCACGACTTCGCTATCACACTCCATAACCAGATAATAAAATCTAAAACCGATAAGCTCAGAGTTTTCTAATGCCCTATAAAAAGAATAGCTCTCCGGGATACCCCCAAAAACAGCATCCCATTTCTCTCGGCCTATCTGGTCTATATTATCTAGTATCTTAGAGTTAACTTGCATTTGCGGTTATTTTAGCATAAAATGAATAAATAGAATAACAGAAAAGGAACTATAAGTTGAGCTTGATACGAGAAATCCCTCCAACCGCAGGTTGGCCGCTTTCAATAATAACCCTAATCGCATCCTGCCTTAAGAAACATCCCCGAGGGCTACTGGAAGAAGATTTCAAAAAACACCTAGGCTCTCCAAGCGCCTTACTTACCTATTCAGGTACCGCTGCATTTTACTTGATCCTGGAGACTATAAAAAAACTTTCCAATAAAAAAACCGTAATTATCCCGGCTATTATCTGCCCGCTAATACCATTGGCAATAAAAAAATCCGGCTTAAAAATAAAGGTATGCGATACAAACGCGAATAATTTTGATTTTGATTTAATCAAGCTTAAGAATATCTGCTCTTCCGATAATGATATTCTTGCCATACTCGCCGTGCATTTAGGCGGCCTGCCTATAGATTTCCTTGCGCTTAAAGAAACCGCCCGTTCTTCTAATGCCTTTATCATTGAGGATTGCGCACAGAGCTTGGGCGCTAAATACCATAACAAAGAAACCGGTTCCCTAGGCCAGTTTTCATTTTTTAGCCTTTGCCGCGGCAAAGGCCTTTCAATTTATGAGGGGGGGATCGCAGTAACGAATGACCCTAAATTCTCCGGGGCCCTAAATGATACTGCTCGAGAAATAATACGCCGGGATACCTTATCTGAATCTTTAAAGATCACCGAGCTTTTTGCTTACAGTATTTTCTACCGGCCCGGCTTGTTTTGGTTTGCTTTTAGGCTTCCGCAGTTATTCTGGCAATTACGCAATAACCCGGAAAAAGCAATGGGTGAATATTTTAAACCTGATTTTCCGATACATAAGATTTCCGCTTTTAGAGAGTATGTCGGGCATATTAATTTCCCTAACTTAAAGGAAAGGATCGATGAACAGCGGAAGAAAATAGAAATCTATTTAAGCGGGTTAAGGAATATCCCCGGAATAAAACCTATTGTTGAGCTGGAACAAACAACAGCAAGCTATCCCTATCTTGCTGTTTTGTTTGAAAATGCTAAAAAGCGCGACTCTGCCCTAAGTTTATTTAGGAATTCCGGGCTAGGTATTTCACAGATATACCTAAAAGCAATCACGGATTATGCTTATTTAAAAGATATTGTTCCTAATACAGAATGCGGCAATAGCCGCACGCTTTCTGAAAGGACAATCTCTTTAAGTACAAGCAGCTTTTTAAATGAGTCCGACTTGAAAAATATACTTAAGGCTTTGAGTAAAATCTAAAGAAAAATATGATAGTTTTCTCGTTAAAGGAAGACAGGCGTTTAGTCACCGAAATACCCAATACCGGCTTTTTTCTTAAAGGGGATAAAAATCTTTGTTTTTTGATCCATGGGCTCACCGGCACAGCCAAAGAAATGGGCTCTATCGCCAAACATTTAAATAAGCAGGGGTTTTCCGTTATAGCCCCCTTAATGGCTAACCACGACAAATCCATCTCCTGTCTAAAAAGGACATCCTGGCAGACTCTTTACGATTCAATACGCAGCGAATTCATCAAATACGCCAATGATTATGAAAATATTTTTGTAGCGGGCCTGTCTTTCGGCGCTTTAATCGGTATCATGTTGGCTCATGAATTTCCTCATAAGGTAAGAGCGTTAAACTGCTTCTCCCCTACCCTTTTTTTTGACGGTTGGGGTAACCCTAAATCCAGGGTATTTCTCCCTCTGGCTTATAAAACTCAACTGAAATATTGGATATATTTTAAAGAAGAATACCCATACGGAATAAAAAACGAGCGGCTAAGGGCAAAAATCGAAGGTTTTTATAAAGAGGCTAAGCTTTTTGATTACAGTAAAGTGCACCTTTACGGATATCCGGTCATCCCGGTATCCTGTATGTACCAAAATGAACTTTTGGCAAAAAAAGTAATCTCAGTGCTTAAAGAAATAAAAACACCGATACAGCTGATGCAGGCAGAAGATGACGATGTTACCAGCCCAAAGAATTCCTATTATATTTATAATCGCATCAGCTCAAAAGAAAAAAGGATTGTGTTTCTGAAAAACTCTTACCACATTATCACAGCGGATCAAGAACGGGATAAAGTCGCCCAAGCTACTGAAGAGTTTTTTAAAAAATATAGGGGCTAAGAAAACACTTCCTGAAGCAACTGCAAGTTAACCCGCTCATTTACAGAAGTAATTAAACTAGGCAAACAATTATCCGCGCTTGGGTGCTTAGGATGGTCGAACTTAGATATGGCTGCTTTAATTCTTCCCGCTATCCGGGGCGGCGAATAATCTCCTGTCACATCTAAACCAACTATATCCAGGTTGTGCCGTATCAGCCTTAATGTAGCCAAAAGCTGCTCTAAACTCAAAAATCCTTCTTCCCAATTAGTAAGCGCGTAATCGGCCCGCAGGCAATCCTTATCAATTGACACATAAACCTTGTTCGTAGGCAGGCGCCTGATTAGCTGGAGGAAAAAACCGGCTAAATCTTTATTTTCTAACTGGTCCCAAATGATTTGATCCGAAAAAATACCTTTCCTGACGGCAATGGACTGACTTTGCCTAAGGCCCCTGAAATAAACACGGCTGGGTTTTTTCCTGTAAGGATAAATCTCAAGGCGGCCGCTGGATAAAGCTCCGAGATTAGCTGTCTGCAGCGCAGGGAAAGATAAATCTTCTGAACCCGGCCCGATAAGCACGCACTTGACGATAAACTTATTCTTGAGCGCCTGATTAACCCAGGAACCGCAGGCAAAACGAGGCGAGAATAAATCCCAATCCGGATGAAAATCAAAAACAATCAGGCAGGCTTCTTCATTAATGCGGCTGGTCAGCACTTCGCTGATATGGTGAAAATCTCCGGAGCCCAAGAAACAGGGGTAATTTTTACCGTCATCTCCTAAATCCCTAAGAATCTTACTGCGTACTCCGGAAGGCATAAAAAGCCTGGCGCAGTTAGCCAGGCCGGTAAAATCGACAACTTTGGTTAAATATTCAGAAAAAAGTTTACGCTGGGCAACGATACTATTATCAAAATTCAAAATACGTAAGCCCTTATCCAGCATAAGAAAATTTTATGATTTCTCAAGCGCCCTCTTTAACGCATCTTTAAAAAACGGCCCTTAAGCCAGTTTCACTCCCGTATTAATTTCCTTTTCAAATAAACAAAAACATCTTTCAGGTTATAAAAAGCCATATAATCCTTCTTACTGTCCTTAAGATGCCTGAGGAGATGGTCTTTTGCGAATACAACCTGTGCATGTTTTGCCGGACAGGCATCTGACTGGCCGTCACCAACATAAATTATTGTCGAGCCCTTCAGAGACCTTGCCAGGAGGTTTTTTGTCTTACAATGCGCGCAAACTTGACAATCTTTATTTTTAAAAGGGTAATCCGTAACTACTTTTCCTTTAAGAAAACTTAACTTATTGGCATAAACTTTAAGTTTATTTATTCCGTTGATCTTTAGGACACGATTAATTATATAATCGTAATTATCGCTTAAAACAAAGGTTTTAATTTTTTTGGCCTGCAAAAACCTGTAAAGCCGTTTAAAGTAAGGGTCTAGCTTAATTTTTGGTAAATAGGCATCGAGATTTCTTTTATTTAGCTCCATCCCCCTAAGCTGGCCTTCCAAGCAGGTCTTTGAACCTATCCTGCCGCTCTTCCATCTTTTCTCAAGCTCTACCCAGCGGTCATCCTTGGAAAAAAGCAAAAGCATATTATCAAAAACATCGCAGGTAGCAATTGTATTGTCAAAATCAAAGAAAATAATGCATTTTTTAGGTAAAAGCTCTATATTTTCCATCATTCTCAGGGTTGTAAAAAATATACCCCTATCTATTTTAGGGGCAGTATTTGAACTAAAACTAGCTTCCTTTATTATTTTAACCCTAACCCCAAAAACTGTCAATCTCTAACTTTTGGCGCAAAAATCTGCCTAAACATATACTCCGGGAAGGGGCGCCTGACAAAACAGGCACTTGCCTGCGGAAAGATTGAACTCGGCGATATCAAAACCCACTCTTCTTATTAAAAGCTTCTTGCATCGGCTGCAAAAAGTATCCTGGCCCCATCCTGTGGTATTGCCTGCGTATATATAATGTAGCCCCCGGGCTTTGCCTAATTCATAAGCAGCCTTAAGCGCGGCTTCGGAGGTACTCGCATAATTATCAAACCTGTAGTCTGCATGAAACCGGGAAATATGCCAAGGGATATTTGCGTCCAGCGCAGCGATAAAGTTCGCTATACCTGACAATTCTTCCGGGGTGTCATTTTCACCGGGGATTATCAAAGTAGTGACCTCAACCCAGGCCCCCAGATCATGCAATAGGTTAATAGAATCAAGAACGGGTTTTAGTTTAGCGAAACATATTTTTTGGTAAGAGCTTTCTTTAAAGAACTTTAAATCTATATTAGCCGCATCCAGATACGGACCAAGCAGGAGCGAAGCTTCTTTGGTCATGTAACCATTCGTAACGAATATATTAAACAAGCCTGCTTCCTTTGCCAGCTTCATTACTTCTAAAGCAAACTCAAAATAAATCGTCGGTTCGGTATAAGTATAGGCTATTGATTTACAATTGTTCTGTTTAGCCAGCTTTATGACATTCTCGGCGCTAAAATCTTCACCCGGGCTCTGGTTAATAAAATTGGCCTGGGAGATCTGCCAGTTTTGGCAAAATCCGCAGCGAAAATTACAGCCGGCACAGGCAATAGAAAATGCGTCTGAGCCGGGTAAAAAATGATACAGTGGTTTTTTTTCAACAGGATCCGGGTTTGAGGCAACCAGCTTTCCATAATTATGGGTATAAAGGATCCCCCCGACGTTTTGCCTAACTGCGCAAAAACCAAACTTGCCGTCATTTATCCTGCATCTATGCGCGCAAAGCTGGCAGTCTGTTTCCTGTGCTTCTGATCGGGTATAAAGCGCGGCTTCTTTCATTTTTATATTAACAAGCGCGCAAAATCCTTTTTGGCTGCGCAAGCCACCTTTTGCAGAGTATCTTTTGTCTCCGGAACCTTCCTATAAAAAACTTTTATCTCTTTTAAGCTGTGGACGTCGGTATAAGCGGAAGTTATTTGAGAAGACAAAAGTACCTGCTTTCTGGTAACTGCCCCCCTGATTAAACATGTTGGTCCGGCAAGATCGCTTTGCGGAAACATTAAATAATCTTTGCGTACTGCGAATTTAAGAATAAGATTATTTTCTTTCTCATCCCTGCCTACAACAAGCCGGGTTCTTTCTCCTATACGAAAATGCCTGCCTATTTTTAAAAGCTCTAAATTATCCGAATTTAGTTCATTGTGAAGTAAAAGCTCTCTTAGCTTCTTGGAAAAACAGGGATCTGTCAAAAGGCACCCTCCGGCAGGAGTCAGGTAGTTTAAAACACCCAAGCTTTCAGCCAATTTAACCTGCGGGGTACGCGAGCGCCCGTTAAGATTAAGGAGCTTTTCTCTTTTTACCCACCCTTCTTTTTCCGCTAAGCTTGGAGGAAAAAACTGCGCAGATAGCGGACGCAGCAAAAAATCCCCGAGCCCGCTTCTTTCCTGAATCAACTTTAAAGCCTGCTTGTTCTGGGACATCGGCCGTTGGCCAAGAACCTCTCCTGAAACAATAAATCTGGCTCCTAAGCCGGGCATTAATCCTTTAGCTTTACTAAACATTAAAATCTTGCAGTCAATACAAGGGTTCATATTCGAGCCGAATCCGTAACGCGGTTTACGGATAAGGCAGAGAAAATCTTTGCCCAAATCAACTTCGATTATTTTCATCCCGATCTCGGGGTATTTTTCTTTGAAATTTAATTTACAAAAAGGGATTTTAAAATGTATGCCGGTTATCTCTATGCCCTGGTTTTGAATAAGTTTTGCTGCCAACAGACTATCCAGTCCGCCGGAGATTAAAGCCAATGCTCTTATTTTCATCTATCAATTTAGTTAAATTAGGGTTGCTCTGGTAAGAAATTTTTTGCCAGCGCCATAAAAATTATCCCCAGCAAAAAAGCAATAAAAGAGGCGGTTGCGCGCTTGAGGCCTTTTTCTTTGTGGAGTTCCGGAATCAAATCGCTTGCCGCTATATAAATGAAACCTCCGGCAGTAAACGGCAATATAAAATTTGAAAAGTTCCTGCTTATATCGGTTATAAAATACCCCACGACTGCTCCGATTACGGCCATGGTTGCAGAGGCGAAATTAAATAAAAGTACCTTCTGCGATTACCATTCCGTCAATACAATTATGAAATCCATCCCACCAGGTTCAGATAAGTAAAGGCATGCGTCCTACATCCGCCATCCTCATGACAGTGCCGCCAATGCAAATACCTTTCCATGAGGAAGAAGGCTATAATTCCGGGTACTATATAAAAAAATACAGTTTCACTTTTATTGTTTTCCAGAGATTCCGGAAGGATGTGTAAAAATGCGGTACCGAAGAGTGCGCCCGCAGAAAAACCTATCAGGCAAAAAAGCATCTTGTGCACCAGATTATCCTTTATGGACAAAGTAATAATACCCACTAAGGATATAATACTGACCAAAAATATACTGGCTAAAATACACAATAAAACCATATGCAGGAATCTAACCTAAATTAGGTTTTCTGCCCTTATTGGCTTTCTTAGAACGCCAGTTAAGCTTTCCTCTTCGTTTTCTTTTTCCCATAGTTAGTTTTTGTAATAGCTTAGCGGGACACTTTGCGCGATAAAACGGCCGGCTTCAATCAAACAGTCATAAATGACCTTGCTCATCGGAGTCCCGACATATTCGCTTAAACCTGTCTTAAATATTTTATCATGCGGGGTCATTATTTTTTTATTTCCCGGGTTTTCCACTGCCTGACTCTGAATATCCCGGCTGCTTATTATGCTCGAGGTCGCCCTGTCAATAATACGCAGGCGCAACTGCATATTTGCTTTGTTTAAAGGCTCCCCTAACAAACCACCCATAAAACTGCTGGCGCTGCTTCCGCCTCCGGCTAAACCGCTCTTACCCCCTGAACTCTCCGGGATAAATTCAATGACTTCAACGCTAACAGCCAGATCTGCTTCTTGAGGGGAAACTATAATAAAACGCTTTGTGTCGTTTAAAATGCTAATGAAATATTCTTTCAAGGCAAGCCCAACTTGCGCATAAATACCGGAGGTTTTTAATTCAAAATCGTTGACCGTAATCTTAACCTTGGGTCCGGAATAAGGGTTTAACGGCTCTCCGGTCAAAGATTTATCCAAAACAGAATGCGGCTTTGTTGAAAAACACCCTGCCAAAAATAATAGAATAAGTGCGAAACTAAAGATTTTAAAGCTTTTTTTCATGCTTACTTTTAATATATTACCGATTAATCCGGCTGTCAAGGGAAACCTAACCGCTTAAGGCTTACATATATCCATAAGCTGTCTAAGCTTGGTAATTATCTTAAACGGCCGTTCTTTTTTAATCTCAATGGTGCTGCTTGAGCCGCCGGTAACAATTATTGTGTCAATTTTTGCCCGCCTCCCTGCTTCGGCGTCAATAACCATATCCCCCACATATAAAACCTGCGGCTTTTTAAAGGATAATTCTTTGATTATCTTGTTCAATATCTCGGGATTAGGTTTACCCTGTTTTAATTTATCGGCGCAAAGCACATAATCAAAATAATCAAATATACGTAAATGCTTTAATAGTATAAGAGAAAATTTCGTCGGGCGGTTTGTGGCCACTGCCAATTTATAGCCTCTTGCCTGAAGGCGCCCCAAAAGAAGGCGGACATACGGATAAAGACGGGAATACTTAAGCAAGCTGTGCTTATGATGCTTCCGATATAAGCTTAAGGCTCGGCCTAAATCCTGCCTCAACACAAAGGGCTTAAGCAAATTAAGGTCTCCCCAGCCGACTGCCCGGCGGATGGACTTGGCGCTTTTTTCCTTTAACCCCAACTTGCGCATTACATAATTAAAGCTGGCTTCTATTGCTGCGTAAGCATCCACTAAAGTGCCGTCTAAATCAAAAATAATTAATTTTATATCTTTCATATAAAATATAGGCAGGGTTTTAAGCCCTGCCTATTTATAATAATTTGCTATATAAATAATTATTGTGCTTGACTGCTGGTTTCCGCTGGCAATTCAGATACCGGTGCTACCGAAGGTAGTTCCGTTTCTATGGCTCTAGGCGCTGGCTCTGTTGTAGGCGCAATAACCGGCGCCATCGCTTCCGGGCTCACCAACACAGGCGACCCCGGTACAGTTACCGGCCCTAAAATAGGCTCGGCCGATTTAACCTCTTCTTTAACAGGCGTTTCAGGGATAAGCACAGGAGCAGCATCCAGTGCTTCCAAACTTATGTTTTTGGCTACATTTTTATTATCAGCTCCGGCCGCATAATCTATGCTTAAAGTGTCTTTTAATTTCAACTCATCAAGGCCTTTTACGTTCTCAAAGGTAGTTTTATCGTCAGCAACCAAAACAAGTTCTTTCTCCTGATCAGTTTCATAATCAAGGTACTTGATGGTAAAAGACTTTGCCGGAATATCCAGATTCATCACTTCCCCCCAAGCCCATTGCGTATCGCTCTTTTCCTGCTCCGGGATAGGTTGACTGGAAGCAATCACGACAGATTCTACGCCGGCGCGCGGGGCTTCCTCGGCAAACACAACAAAGCTAACAGCTATAATTGAAATGAAAAATATGGATAAAAACACAATTTTCTTGAACTCCATCTTGGCCTCCTTTAAGGGTGAATTCAAATTATCACAGAATTTCTTGTTTGTCAAGTTATCTGTAAAATGGCAGAAAAACAAGCGCAAACATAACAATGAACGTAGTAATTAAGCCCACGGTTAAACCCACCCAGAGCCAGTTAAAGAAATTTATTTTAATCCGGCCTTCTTTTTCAAGGATTCCTATTGCTACAATATTTGCGGTAGAGCCGATCAAGGTGATATTCCCGCCCAGGCACCCGCCAAAAAGCAATGCCCACCACAATGGCTGCAGGTTCATATTCAAACTATGAAAACCCTGGACAACCGGCACAAAAGCTGCTACCAAAACCACGTTATCCAAAACGCTTGAGCCTATCGCGCTTATCCATAACACAATACCGGTCAATAAATTGAGGTTGTTGCCGGTAACTGCTAATAAGTTTTTGGCGATAAAAACAGTTGCACCGGTATACTTCAACGTCCCTGCCTGCACAAATAAAAGCAAAAAAAAGAGCAAAGTCCACCATTCGACATCTTTTTCGATATATTTCCTGGCCTTACGATGTTTCCAAATCATCACAAAACCGCTTGTAACCAAGGGGACGACCAGCAATACGGTATTAACGGGCAGCCCCAAAGCCAATTCCATACGGTGATGCAAAGAGATCAAAACCAACATTATCCCAAATATACCTAAGCTTACTTTGAGGTCCTTCTCCGGAGGCACAGAAATCAACCTGATTAATATATCGTTAGCCCCCAGCCTCTGTATCTGCTCATCAAGAAGTTTTATCGATTTCCTATACCAGAATAAGAGGATGAAAATAGCAACAATTAAACAAACTACCGCCAAAGGAAGGGCTTTTGCGATAAAATCTTCAAAGGTTAATCCTGATTTTGAAGCAATAAGTATGCCGATTGGATTTCCCAGGACCGTAGCCGCGGAGCCGATATTGGTAGTTAAAACAGAGATTATAACAAACGGAACGGGATTAATTTCAAAGTAATCACAAATCTCTAAAACCGCAACCACAATAAAGATAATAGAAGTCACTTCATCAACCGTGCAAGCAAGTAAAGCGGAAATAATCCCGACAAAAAGAACAAACTTCTTGCCGGTTAATTTGGGAACCCGTAAAATAAGGCTGACAATCCAGGCAAAAACTCCGGAGTCTTTAAGCAATCCGATAACCACCATCATTCCAATTAAGAAGAGAATGACCTCAAGCGATGAGAACTCAATGACATGTTCCAAATCAACAGTCCTGGTCAATAACAATACGGATGTGCCGATAAAAGCAAAGCTGAGGCGGAAATCCCAAAAGAAAAGAGTCCCTAAGATTGACGCGGAGAATATGCCAACGGAGAGCGCCTGGTGGGCCGTCATGCCGGAAAAATTAGCGCAGGCGCCAATAGAAAAAGCCAATAAAAATAAAGAGAGCAGTTTTAAAGACAGACTTTTCATTTATCAAAGACAAACTTTTAATAACCTTAGTAGCTAATAAAGAATTGCCTTGATGCGCGAATGCATTGATCTGTAAACAAGCACTGCAAGAATAATTTTAAATACATTCCCCAATAAAAACGGGAAGAATCCGATCAAAAAAGCCTGGCTTAACGAACAGGATAAACTAACCTTTAGCCAAAGCATGCCGCTAGCCAAGATTATAATATCCGCGGATAAAAATCTTAGAAAAATAATCAAATGGTTTTTCTCTTCTTTTTCGAATAATCTGGCGGCTAAAAAAGAGGAAAAGATAAAACCAACTATATAACCCCCTGTAGGCCCGAGCAAATAAAGTGCTCCGCTACCAGAACCCGTAAAGACTGAAAGCCCGGTCAAACCTAAAAACATGTAAGAGCATTGCGTAAATACCCCCAGTTTCCTGCCAAGCAAGGCGCCGGAAAGTAAAACAAAAAATGTCTGCAATGTAAACGGAACGGGGGTAAAAGGCAAAGGTATGCGCACAAATGCGGATAAAGTAGTAAAAATAATAAAAACCCCTGCTGCAAAGATCCGGCAAATTCTTTTATCCGTAATTAACTCTCTTCTGATAACTGTTTCCATATTGCTCTCCTAATTATATTTTTAATCGAGGTATACAATTTTTATATATTATATACGAAAAACGGATAATAGCAAAAAGAAAATAAGCTGTATTATCCAAATGGCCGTTTTCCTTTCAAAAAGAAAACGGCCATTTTTATCCTTACCTGCCTTGATTACCTTAATTATTCTTTAGCTATAGCTAAAGTAATTACTCCGGCTAAAATCAAAAATAAACCTATACCGCCCTTAATAATCATGAGAAGTGATTCCCAGAACGTTAGGGTCAGCCAGCCTCCTAAAACTAAAAGCGCTAAACCCAAGATAACCTTAAAAATCATAGACATTGTTTTTTTTGCATCACAACATTTATCCTCTGTGCCGCAACACTTCTTCTCTTCCTGCCCCATAGATACACCTCCTTTTTTAACTAGGCTTGCTTTTCCACCTGCGATGAATCCACCCCCACTCCGCGGGATACTTACGTATATAAGATTCGATGATACCGGTGAGCATCTGGATATTTATCAATATAGTATCCTTAGGGTCTTTGCCTTCAGCCAGCTGTAACTGCGCTTCAAAAATTATCTTATGTTTATCATCTGGCTGCCTGGTGATAAAACACGGGACAATGGCGGCTTGAGTCCTCTGCGCCAAAATAACAGGGCCTGTGGCAGTTGCCGCTTTCTGGCCGAAAAAGTCTACGAATACTCCCCCTGTACCGAAATTTTGGTCAATGGGAATAAAAATCAACTCATTGTTGCGTAAAGCGGTAATGGTATTATTTACGCATTCATTGCGCGGCTGGCTATAGATCGTCTTGACTCCAAACTTAGCCCTTTTCTCAAGAAAAATCTTTTCTACTCTTGAATCGCGCATCGGCCGCATAATCCCGCCAACATTATACCCTTCAACCGCAAGTCGCCCTAAAAGCAGCGGAAAATTACCAAAATGCGCACTGACTAGAATTACCCCCCGGCCGCCCCTTAATGCCTCATCCAGATTCTGCTGGCCGACAATTTCAACCAGCTCTTTTAGAACATGGGGTTTATCAAAGAAGAACATGAGCTCAACAGCGCTTTTGGCCATATATGTAAAACAGTCTTTGGCTATTTTCTCAATCTCCTTGGGGAGCTTTTCCTGCCCAAAAGCAATATTCAAGCTATCCAAAGCAATTTTCCTCTGTTTCCCGGCGAATATATAAGCTAAAGCGGCAATGCTTCTGGCAAAAGCGTAAAGAAACCCGGCGGGAATCACCTTAACTATCAAAGAACATAGACTTAACCCGAACCAAGCCGCAAAATGGCTGAAGGATTTACGAATCTTTTTAAAATCCATATAGATATTAATTTAAGTTATTAAAATTATAGCAAATCATCCCTAGATTACAAGAAAATTTGAGCAGATAATCTTTTATCCGGTAAAATCCTGCCGGCTTGCAATACAAGTCAGAGTTTATAGCCCATTTTACGCAATAAATGTTTACGCCAGGTAATATCGGCCGCATCCTCTATGCCCTTAGGAAGCAGGCCGTCAATTACCCCCATTATCCCCCTGCCAGCAGGGCTTTCGGCAATAACTACCTCCGTCGGGTTAGCCGTAGCGCAATAGATATTGCATACTTCGGGAATATCTTTTATGGCATTTAGAATATTAATAGGATACGCTTCTTTTATAAAAATAATAAAGCTGTGCCCGCAGGAAAGCTTAAGTGAATTCTTAGAGGCCAATTCCTTAAGCGCTTCATCGTTGCCCTCGCATCTTATTTTGCATGCCCCGGAGGCTTCAGTAAATGCCAAACCAAATTTTATACCCGGCACGCTGCTAACTAATACCTCATACAAGTCTTCGGTTGTTTTAATAAAATGGCTCTGACCCAGGATAAAATTAAGATCAGGCGGTTTATCAATCATAATTGCCTTAAACTCTAACATATCTCCTCCTATTTGATCCTGATTTTCCGGAAACCCACAACATCAATAGGCAAATTGCCATGATAAGCCTTAATCGAAGTCAGTATATAATCCGGTTTTCCCAGAAGTTCAAGCGGGATTTTCAAAATTAGGCTCTGCCTGGCAAACTCTAAAATCACCCCATGGTTAGCAATCCTCTTCTTAGCATTAAATACTTTACATTTTCTCCCCGCAGTAATTATACGGATTTTCGGCATTTGGGCGAAGGCCTTGTTTTTGCTATACCCGAAGGCATAAAGCAGCGTGCCAAACCTGCTGCTAAGCCGCTTTGGCTTATCTAGTCGTACGACAAAATAATTATCCTGAACGGCATAACTAACAGAGCCTTTTTCTTCCATTACTTCTACTTCCTTGCCCTCTTGAGGGTATTCCGTTTCCTTAAACATCTCCTGGGCGCCAAAATAAGAAATAATTTTATCCTTCAGCGTCGACTGAACGCTTAATTCTAAAGGCGGATAATCGCCAAAAAGCTCATTTTCTCTGGCAAAGGAAAATAAATAGAAGGCGCTAGATTGTGTCTGGCTTTTATAAAAAAGTATGGACTGGTGTTTCTTATCTAATTCCTCAAAACTTAAATTCAAACGATACCAGTTAATTTTAGAATTAATGAATTTACCCGGAGGATACAAATCTAATTCCGGATGGTAATGCCTTGGCTTGGGCCATCCGACAAAATGCACAAGATAGGGATAAACACGGGGAGCGGTAATCAACCCCTCTAAATCGCTCAAAGCCACCTGAAGGAATAAATATAATGTTTTGTGGTCAACATTGACATCCGCCGGATGCGAAACAAATATTTTATCCGGTTTGTAATCTAATATTTGATTGACCAAATCCCTTAATATGCTCTCCCCGCAATATGGGGCACCGTAAGAAAGGTTATCTTTATACGGCACACTGGATATTCTTGTCAGGCGGTCGCGAAATGGTTTCTTGGTCTGCCAATATTTACAGAATATTTCAAATGTCCCATAATCAGGGTATCCTAAAAACACAAGGTCGTTTTCGGTTAAACCAAGAAATTTCATCGCCTCACGTGATTCTTTCTGGCGTATTTTTCCCATATAGATAAACGCACCCTGGCGCATAATAATTCTTTTTTTATAAACAATAAAAGCCAGTTCATTGTGGTCCCCATTGGTCAGATAAACCACCTTTACTTTAGCCCCTGCATTAACCGCCTGCTGGATAACTCCGGCACAGGCAATAGACTCATCATCCGGATGCGGAGCTAAAATCAAAATACGTTCACCCTTCTTAAAAGACTCAAGTTCCGGTATAGGACCCCAGAGGTCTATATCCGATTTTTGCACTCTTGCGCATCCGCCAAGCAGTAAAATCATTAAGAAAAGTATAAAGTTTCTTTTATGCATATTTATATCCTATCATTTAACTAATTCGGAGTCGAGAAAATAAATTATATATATTCAAGAGGATCTTGGGGAATGCCATTTTTTCTAACTTCAAAATGCAGGTGGGACAATATACTCCGGTATCTGGCATTTCCTGTCCTGCCGACTTTGCCGATAACCTGGCCTTGGCCGACATAGTCATTTTTTCGCACAAGGATTTCTGATAAATGGCCATATACAGTAATGACATCATTTTTGTGCTGGACGATCACATATTTACCCATACCGAAATTCTGGGCAGCGCTGATTATTTTGCCGCTTTTAGCGGCTAAGACCGGCGTGCCGACATCCGCAAGAAGATCAATGCCTTTATGCAGCCTCCTGCCTCCGGAACGGGTTGCAGCAAATACCCCATTTCCGCCAGCATCATTACGTACAATAATATCGTTTTTGTATTCAATAGGACAGACAAAATATCGTTTGTCTATTGAAGCTATGCCTAAAAATACATAAGTTGTTAATATGATTAAAACAACCAAGAAAAATTTTTTCATCTTTTATTTTTTATGATTGACATTATAGCATAAGCGACAAGTAGCATGCATAAAACAACAAAAAAATCACCGTAATGGCTATAGAAAGTGCCTGCGGAACTGCCCGGATAAATATCCTGGCTTATCTTGCCCCTTACAAATATCTCTTTGCCTCTTGCGTCTTCTACCACAGACAAAATCTTTCCAAATGGATCAATAAAACCAGATATTCCGGTGTTAGCGGAGCGCGCAAGATAAGCGCGGTTTTCAACTGCCCTAAAAACTGAAGCAGCAAAATGCTGATAAGGAGCGCTGCCTTCTTTATACCAGGCATCATTGGTGATATTGACCAAAAATTTTGCCCCTCTTTTTACAAACTGGCGGGATAATTCCGGAAAAAGATCCTCAAAACAAATAAGTACGCCAAAAGGCTGCGGATATTTAAATATGGTATAATCCTTGCCGGCGGTAATATCCCCAATAGGAGCAATCGTTGCTAAAAACGGAAAGATATTTTTAAACGGGACAAATTCTCCGAAAGGAACCAAATGCAGCTTATTATAGATTGCCTGGGGAGTCCCTGATTTATCAATAAACAAGGCGCTGTTATAATATTTCTCTCCGTAATGTGAAACCGTCCCCACTAATAAATGGGTGTTTATCCGGCGCACAAGGGAATAAACACTCCTAAATTCGCTTTCATCCTCTCCCCAGAGAAAAGGTACGGAGGCCTCCGGCCAGATAATCAAATCCGGCCTATCAGCGGATGCAGAATTAGTCAACTCTTCATATCTATTCTGGATAAATCCGATTGCCTGCTTATCCCACTTTAGGTCCTGCGGGATATTGCCCTGGATCACAGAAATCTTAATTGGTGCCTGGGACTCTGATCTCTGAACCCGGTATATTTTGCAGTATCCATATGCCAAAACAACACTTAAACACAATATCGGAACAATAAGTTTCTTAACCCTTGCGGCAACCGGCAGGCCGCAAGTTAAAACAAAATAAAGCGCAGAATTAACAAACACCACTAAAAACGAAACTCCCCAGGCGCCTGTAATATCAGCTATCTGAATAACGGGTAAGTTTTTATATTGCGAAAATGCTAACTGCGCCCACGGAAAACCGGTGAACAAATAACTACGGATATACTCAAGAACGACCCAAAAACTAGGCAAAAACAGGACCCCATTGACCGGTATCCGCCTCAGAAAAGCTACGCTTATGCCAAAAAGGCCAAAATATAAAGCAAGATATAAAATCAGAATGATTGTGCCTAAAAGGGTAACATGGACAAGCCAATAAACGGTAAATGACCAAAAAATAACTCCCGAGAGGTAAGAGAGGATAAACGACCGGAATAAACTCTTATTTTCCAACGCGGCGAAGAGAGGAATAAAACCTAACCAAGCAAGCTGCCAGAGATTAAAACTGGAAAATGAAAGGGATAATAAAACCGCAGCGGCAATAGAAAGGGCTGGAGAACTTATTTTCCGCAACATTTTTTATATTTTTTCCCGCTCCCGCAAGGACAAGGATCATTGCGGCCCACCTTAGGCTGATTGGGCTGCACAGGTTTAGAGTCCGGTTTTTGTTGGGGCACAGCGTCAGACTCCTCCGCCTCATCTTGCCGAAGAGAAACTTGAAATTGATCCGTAGCCGGATGCGAAAATTCTTTGGGTAAAGAACCAAACACCCCCTGGAACCTATCTGGTTTAGCCGGCTGTAATTTAAAAATAGTCTGCACGGAATCTTCTTCAATAGCAGTAATCATCTGGCTAAACATTCCGAAGGCTTCCCGCTTATACTCTATCAAAGGGTCTCTTTGGCCATAAGCACGCAAACCAATGCCTTCGCGCATACTATCCATGGCATAAAGATGGTCCTTCCATTTAGCGTCAATAATCTGCAAGAAAACCATACGTTCTAAATTACGCAGTAACTCTTGGCCGATAGATTCTTCTTTGCCCTGATATGCCGCCAATAACTCTTCGGTTAGCTTTTCTTTTACATCCTGGTTGCTGAGATTCGCAAATGCCTTGCCATTGAGCTCCAATCCGAAATTTAAGACTACAAAGTTAACTAGCCCTGCGGTATCTATTTCGGACGTATTCTGGCTGCTGTATATTTTGAGATAGTCCTCAATTAATTTATAGATAATTTCGGTGATATTATCTTTTAAGGAAAACCCTTCCAGGATTTGCCGGCGCTGGCTGTAGATAATTTCTCTTTGCTTATTCATTACATTATCATACTCCAATAGCTGTTTTCTAATTTCGAAGTTGTGTTGCTCAACCCGGCGCTGGGCAATCTCTATGGATCCACTTACCCATGGATGCTCAATCACCTGGCCTTCTTCTAACCCTAATTTATCCATTAACCCGATAATCCTGTCTGAACCGAACAGGCGCATAAGATCATCCTTTAATGATACGTAAAAACGCGATGAACCCGGGTCGCCCTGACGGCCGCTTCGGCCGCGCAGCTGATTATCAATGCGACGCGCTTCGTGGCGTTCTGTTCCTAAAACATGCAGCCCCCCTAACTCCACTACCTTGTTATGCTCTAAAGATGCTTCTCTTTTATAACGCTCAAGAATTTCCTGATACTGGCTGTTATAATCAGAGTCTTCGGGATTTAATTTTTGCTTAGCTACGCTTTTTGCGATAAATTCCGGGTTGCCTCCTAAAAGTATATCCGTGCCGCGGCCGGCCATGTTTGTAGCGATAGTTACAGCTTTAAATCTTCCGGCCTGGGCGATAATAGATGCCTCCATTTCATGATGTTTAGCGTTTAATACCTGATGGGCAATCCCGCGGCGCTTAAGCATATCCGAAAGCCTTTCGGACTTATCAATAGTAATTGTACCGACCAATACGGGTTTACCCAAGGTACTTAATTCCGCAATTTCTTCCACTACGGCAGCAAATTTCTCATCTTCGGTTTTATAAATACGGTCGGGATAATTCTGGCGTACTAATGGCTGGTTTGTCGGTAAAACCACTACATCTAATTGATAAATGCTTTTAAATTCATTGGATTCGGTAAAAGCGGTACCGGTCATGCCCCCCAGCTTCTCATACATACGAAAGTAATTTTGAAAAGTAATCGTTGCCAGTGTTTGATTCTCCCGCTCAATCTTTAATCCCTCTTTGGCCTCGACAGCCTGATGCAAACCGTCTGACCAGCGCCTGCCGGGCATAAGCCTGCCGGTAAATTCATCTACGATAATTACCTGGCCATCTTTAATTACATAATCCACATCACGCTGGAAAAACTCTTTGGCACGTAAAGCCGAGATTGTATGGTGGCGGTATTCAATCGTCTCTAAAGAATGCAGTGTTTCTACGTTCCAGAGTTTGGAAGCCTTAAGCTCTCCGCTTTCAGTCAAAGCCACGGTCTGCGCCTTCTCATCCGCTATATAATCAAAACCTTGGCCTAAATCTATACCTTTGTATTTTGCGTCAATTTCATCATGCTGGGTGATCCGGCGGCCGCTTAATTGTTCGACTATTTTCTTGGCAAGATAATACTTTTCCGTAGATTCCTCCGCGGGCCCCGAGATAATTAAAGGGGTGCGCGCCTCATCAATTAAAATTGAGTCGACTTCATCTACGATCGCATAATAAAATGGCCTTTGCACAAGCTCATCAATAGAATATTTCATATTATCGCGCAAATAATCAAAGCCGAATTCGTTATTTGTTCCGTAGGTTATATCGCAGGCATAAGCAATCTTCCTTTCTTCATCCGACATATCATGCTGAATAGTGCCTACGGATAACCCCAAAAATTCATAAATTGGCCCCATCCATTCGCGGTCGCGACGGGCCAAATAGTCATTAACCGTAACAATATGCACGCCTTTACCCAATAAGGCATTAAGATACGCTGCCAATGTCGCAACCAGCGTCTTTCCTTCGCCGGTAGACATCTCGGCGATCCTGCCTTCATGCAAAATAATACCGCCTGCAATCTGCACGTCAAAATGCCTGAGCCCTATCGTGCGCCGGGAGGCTTCTCTGACTACGGCAAAGGCTTCGGGTAATATACCGGCAAAGATTTTATTCCTGCTGAATTTTAATTTTTCTTTTAATTTCTCTTTTTCTTCGGGGATAGCTACGCTAAGCATCGCCTGCTTAAACTGCTCTAATTCTTCGTTAATTTCTTCGGATTTGGCTTTTAAATGACTTTTAAATTCCTCTGTTTTATAAGCAAGCTCTTTATCGTTAAGCGAACTTATCCGGGCCTCAAAAGAATTAACCGCCTCAACCAGATGCGCTACCTCAACCATCTTATCCATTGAAGGGCTGGGCATATCAGGATGTAAAGTTATATTCAAATTAGGAAACCTTTTCTTTATCCGTCCCTGCTTATTGTTTAATATGATTTTCTTAACTGCCCCTAACATTTCTTTTCCTTATTTTTTGCGCTGAATTTCAGAAAAGCCTCAATAAATTCATCTAGTCCGCCATCTAAGATTTTCTGTGTATCTCCGGTTTGAAAATCCGTGCGGTGGTCTTTGACCATATTATACGGATGCAAAACATAAGAGCGGATCTGGCTCCCCCATTCAATCTTTTTCTTATCCATATCAAGCTGTCTTGATTCTTCTTCTTTCTTTTCCTGCTCAGCCTCATAAATACGCGCCTTAAGTATCTTTAAAGCCGTTTGTTTGTTTTGAAACTGCGAGCGTTCATTTTGGCACTGGGCTATAATGCCCGTGGGGATATGCGTAATTCTTACCGCCGAATCCGTGGTATTGACGCTTTGGCCGCCTGCGCCCTTAGAACGATAAACATCTACGCGCAAATCTTTTTCTTCTATTTTTATATCAAATTCCTCTTCTATTTCGGCGATTACATCAACCGAAGCAAAAGAAGTATGCCTGCGCTTATTGGCATCAAAGGGAGAAATACGCACCAAGCGGTGCACTCCGCGTTCTGCTTTTAAATAACCAAAGGCATACGGCCCTTCAATTAAAACAGTAACATTTTTAATCCCTGCCTCTTCGCCATCCAATAATTCAATTGTCTTTACACTATAGTCATGGCTTTCGGCAAAACGGCTATACATTCTAAAGAGCATCCCCGCCCAATCGCATGATTCCGTCCCTCCGGCGCCGGCATTAATACTTAAAATCGCGCTGTTCTTATCCAGCGCTCCGCCTAAAAGCACCTGAAATTCCAGCTTGTCTACTATTTTTAAAAGAGAACCCGCGTTAAGCTCCAAATCTAAAACCAGCTCTTTATCCTCTTCTTTGAGCAGCAGGATAATCTCGGCGAGCTCTTGATATTTCTTATAAGCCTGCTCCCAAGGATCAACTACGCTTTTTAGATTCTTTAATTCCTTTACCGTTTTTCTAGACTCTTCTGCGTTGCCCCAAAAACCCTCACCGGACATTTGAGCCGATAAAGTTTCTATCTTTTGCTTTTTATTTTCAACGTCAAAGATAACCTCTTAAGTTTTCCATTCTTACGCCGATATCATTAAGCTCTGTTTGAATTTTTTCAACCATCATGACTCCTTTAGGATTTTATTATTCCCTTATAAGCTAACATAAATTCTTCGCGGTTATCCGCAACCAAAACGGCATCCTCTAAGTTTACTTTACCGTCGTATACCAGTTTCACTAAAGACTGGTTAAATGATTGCATGCCGAATACTGCGCCTTCTTCTATATATTGCGGTATTTCCCAGATCTTTCCTTCACGGATAAGGCGGCTGATAGTCGGGGTAAGAAGCATAACTTCATATGCCGGTATGCGTCCACCGCCTTCCTTAGCAGGCACAAGCCTAAGAGAAATAACCCCTTTTAGCAAGGAAGCCAGCTGATTTCTTATCTCCTGATGCTGGTGCGGAGGAAAAAGGTTTATTAACCTTTCAACGGTCTGGGAAGCATTAATAGTATGCAGGGTGCTTAAAACCAGCACCCCTGTTTCTGCGGCAGCCATGGTACTGGAGACTGTATCATAATCGCGGATGTTTCCGATGAACATTACATCCGGGCTTTGTAAAGTAAACGCGCGCAAAGCGGTCGGATAGCTTCTAACGTCAATCCCTAGCTCGCGCTGATTTATAATCGACTGCTTGTCCTCAAAAGTAAATTCAATAGGCTCCTCTGCGGTCAAGATATGCTTCTTAGCAACAGTATTTATATACTCTATCATACTGGCAATTGTGGTCGATTTTCCGCTGCCCATAGTCCCGGTCAGAAGAACAAGCCCGCGAGTTTCCATTGATAGTTTTTTTAATATATCAATGGGCAAATTAAGCTCTTCAAAAGTAGCTATAGTATTATGAACGTTTCTAATAACAATAGAAGGCCAATTTCTTTGAGTAAATATGCTCACCCTGAAACGCCGGTCAAATTCCTCTAAGTACACGGCAAAATCTACATCTAATTTAGCCCTAAAAGTCTCAAGCTGCCTCGTGTTGGCCAATTGTTCCGTCGCCAGCATAACGTCGTCTACGCTTAAAACTTTAGCATCCATGGTAATTATTGTCCCGTCGATGCGCAAACGAGGCGAGCCTCCGGCGCGATAAAAAAGATCCGAAGCGTTCCTAAGCACCATTTCCTGCATTAATTTTTTAATATCCATTTTCCCTCCGAAAATATTATACCACCCTATTGCCTTTTAATGTAGGATTAAATTCCATGTATCTGGCAAACATAAGCCGGGTCTGGGCATCTATCGCCGGAAACGACCCGATGATTAATATTATAAACGGCACAAAAAACCATTCTAAAACTAAAACAATATTTTTAAGCCAGCTTACCCCCTTAGGGCGCTTTGGTAAAATTGTCCAGCTTAAGAATATCCAAATCAAACTTGTCAGTATCGTAGACTTAAACAGCAACCCGGCAATCTTTGGTAAATTATAGGCGATAGCAGTCTGATTAAAAAAAGCCCCTCCGAAGAATACCGGTAAATAACCTATAACCGCAAGGATAACCGCCCATACAGCCCAGGTAACGTGGCTTTCCAAAAGGTGAAACGACCTTCTTATCTTTTTAAATACGGGTATATTTTTGTTTTTTATAAAACCTTCTACTACAAAAGGAAAGTTTTCCACTCCCCATGCCCACCTTCTTTTCTGCTTATACTGAACAACCATCGTCTTTAAGATATTGCTGGAATAGGCCACATCCATAGAAACCGTAATATATAACGGGATCACGCGATAATCGCCATTATAATGCAGGTATCCTTTCCAATAAATCACAGAGTCATCGGAGATCATATTTGTCGGCCAATAATCGATCTCAACCAATGTCTTAAAACTCATGCTATGGCTTGAGAACGTAACAAACTTCTCCAAGCGCATGCTTTCAATCAATTGGCAAAATGAACTGCTGATCTCGATTAGGCGCGCAAAAGAAGGCGCCTGCCAAATATTATTATTATAAACCGGCATAGGCTGATAGCTTGCCTGGTGCGGTTTATCAGAAGTTAAAAAGTGATAACTAAGGCAGCCGAAATACTCACGGTCAACACAAGTATCGGCATCAAAACAAGAAACAATGACATGGTCATAGGCAATATTCTTAGAATCTATGTAACCTTTGGCGGCTTTAGCCGCCCAGGTAGCATTCGCCCCCTTAGTACGGCTCTCCTGAAGAAGCCCATCAGGATGAAAAGTAGATAAATACGCCCCAAATCTTGAGCCGAATTCTTTTTCTAATATTGCGGCAATTTTACGCGAAGCGGGATTACGTTCTTCAAACGCCATAACCACAATAAAATTTTCTTTTAAGTAGTTGCTTGCGCTTAAAGAAGTTAGCGATGGCCGCAATACCTCCAACCCCTCGCTATATACCGGAAATATAATTAACTGGTACATCCTTTTAAAATCTTTATCCGCGGGTAATTCAAGGCAGCTTCTAATCCAATCTCTGTTTTTTTCTTCCGCAAGCCTATGGTGAGCCAGGATTAAAAGGGTAGTTAAATAAACCGTACGTATAATCCAATAAAAATCAAAAGTTATAATCACAATCGCGCTTGCTACAGGATGCAGAATGGATAATAAAACAAGCGTAATGATTATGCCCCAAGATAATCCTCCGGGAATAATCTCAAGGATTCGTTTTAGAAAAACCGTTCTATTCATTCGCCTTCTTTCTTATTATCCCCAGCAAATACAGGTCTGTGTTCAACCTTAACTTATACAGGTTATTATAAAAAACCCCGCCGGGGCCTTTTTGGCCGTCGCTAAAATAAAGAGCATCTTCTTTGGCGTCATAAAATGCATACGCCTCTTCATTATTCAATGATACAAGGTTAACTGGTACAGCCCTTGGCCTAGACTCTATCACCCCGACATGTTTATTGGTTAACACTATCAAATGATAATTATCTGAATGCCAAAATACATCAATTATTTTCTCTTTTGGGTAATCCAACAATATCGCCGCATCCGAATAATCATGATCGGCTTCAGCATCAAAAAAGACTACGCCAATTTGATGCAGACTAAAAATAAACATTTTTTTCTTATCCGCGGAAATGCCCCAACCGGTGATTTGAGCAAATTTATCCGGGAGGCTTGCACAATCTACAAAATTAATTCCGTCTAAATCCGACCTGTAGACGACTTTACCTTCCTGATCCAGATAATATATCATTCTTTTTTCGGCATCAATACGAAAGGTGGAGAATTTTTCCCTGTTCAGCTGCTGAAGGTCGGGCCGCAGAGGGAAAAGAATAATCTTGTCAAGGCGCAGCGCCCTGCCCGCCTCTACATCCACTTCTCCTTTCCATGGATAATGCCCCGGCAGCTCTAAAACTATTTTATAAACCCCGCTGACCAGCTCATAAATACTCGCCGGGGTATTCTCGGGCATTAACTTGCCATTAAGGTATATCCTGGCTCCTTCCGGCTGAGTTTTTACGTAGATTAATCCTGTTTTAGAGAACTTAAAGGTACGCGCATTAAATTTGTAGCCCAGAGAAAAAGCAATGATAAAAGGTAACCCGGTAATAAACAAAAACAGGCTTAAATAAAATAACAAGCTTCTTATTCTCTGAAAATTCGGCATTTTACTGGTCCCTAATTTGCTCCTTTTGCCCGGTCATGCTCATATTGCCGATTAGCCCCTT
This sequence comes from Candidatus Omnitrophota bacterium, assembly GCA_028712175.1. Lineage (GTDB taxonomy): Bacteria > Omnitrophota > Gorgyraeia > Gygaellales > Profunditerraquicolaceae > UBA6249. The sequence goes on from JAQTQQ010000002.1 coordinate 86,258, forward strand.
ACGGCGCAGCAGATGATGGTAGCCTACGGCAAACCTATGCGCCTCATCGCGGACCTTACGGATCAAGTTCATTGCCGGGCTATCCTTAGGAAAATTTAACGCCGTTAAGTTCTGGCTGCCATAAATATTCTCTTTTACTTTGGCAATGCTGACCAAAGGAATAACGATGTTTAATTCATTAAGCACCCTTAAGGCGGTTAATAGATGGCCTTTACCTCCGTCAATAACCAAGAGGTCCGGAAAAACCTTCTTTTCCCTGATCAGGCGGAGATAACGGCGCCTTATCACCTCAGAAAGCATTCTATAATCATCAACTCCTTTAAAGCTTTTTATGCGAAACCGCCGGTAATTATTTTTATCCGGGTTAGCGTTATAAAAACTTACCATTGAACCAACCGCATGATCGCCTGATAAATTAGAAATATCAAATCCTTCAATTCTTACCGGTAAAACACCGAGGCCAAGCCTGCTTTTTAAATCCTCTAACTGGCCCTTACGATTGCCGATACCGTTAGTAACAGGCATCTCGGACAAAACAATAACCTGATCACGCAAGCTGGCCGCAGCTTCAAAATCAAGAGTTTTGGCTTTATCTTGCATTAATTTAGTAAGCCTGCGGATCAATAAGTCATTTTTACCCTTTAGGATTAAAACGATATTTCCGATAACTTTTGCATATTCTTTAGCGCTAATCCGCCCGATACAGGGAGCCTGGCAAAGATTGATCCTATGATAAATACAACTCTGTTTCGGCATGTTTCCGCAAGAGCGATAGGCGAAGCTGTGCCGGATAATTTTAAGGGCGCTCTTTAACAGCTTAGCATCGGTATAAGGCCCGAGGTATCTGCCGGAGGCATATTTTTTCCCGCGGACGATAGATACGGAGGGAAATTTATCCTTTGAAATCCTGACGAAAGGAAAACTCTTGTCATCTTTTAGGGAAATGTTATATCTTGGCTTAAATTCATGGATAAGCCCGGCCTCAAGCAAAAGCGCCATACTTTCATCGGCGGATAACCTGAATTCGATATCTGCAACCTTAGCCATTAAGGCTATAGTTTTACTGGATAAATCCCTGCCTAAATAACTAACCAGGCGCTTCTTTAATGAATTAGCCTTACCTACATATAGCACTTGGCCACGCTTATCGCGCATCAAATAAACACCGGGCAAATCAGGTGCGTGTAGTATTTTTTCTTTTAGGTTTTGCGCTTGGCCCATAATGATCTTTGCATAAACTCCTTAAGCTCGGTAATTTTAAAAAGAAAACAAAAAACAAAATATGATAATGCCCCGAAAAACAACGCCCAGACAAAATTTAACGCGCGATTAACCAAAAAACACACAACTGCGGTGCAAAAAGAAGCTGTTAATATGCGCAAGAAAGAATTCAATATTTTTTGCCCTGCGATCCCATTCAGGCGCTTCTTTAAAATAAAAAACAAAAATAAAAAAGTAATTATCCCGGAAATGGAAGTGGCTAAAGCCAGGCCTCCGATTTTAAGAGGGAACATAAGCACGGCATTGAGAATTGTATTTATGCCTAAAGCTAAACCGGCTATTTTTGTGGGAGTAACCGTATCTTTAAGGGCAAAAAAACAGGATTGCAGTATTTTTGTCCCTCCGTAAGCACTTAAACCTATGCTATAAAAAAACAAAGCATTGGCAGTCAAAAATCCTGAACTAAAATCAAACTTCCCCCCGCCGAAAAGAGTAAAGACCAAAGGCTGGGCCAAAACCATAAAAATAGCGGTTACAGGAAGCATCACAAAAAAAACTGCGCGCAGGCCCCAGGAAAGAGTGGCTTTTAGCTCATCATGGGTTTCTTCCAATGCCTGCGTAGAAAAAGTAGGTAAAATCGCCTGCGCAATAGCGTTGCTAAAGATACCAATGGGAAATTGGATAAGACGGTAGGCAAAATAGAGCACCGCTACCCCCCCTTCGCCGACAATTACCGCAAGTGAGGCAAAAATTGAGTCTACAAAATTATTTAACTGATAAATACCGCTGCTTGCAAGGCGCGGCAACATTAACTTTCTAACTTGAATTACCCCGGGATGGTTAAAACATAAAGCGAGTTTTGGCCGGAATCCCTTTTTATACAAAACAGGCACCTGCACCGCTAGCTGCAATAAGCCGCCGATTAAAACTCCGGTGGCTAATCCTAATATATTTTCCCCGAAAAGCATTGCACAGATAATTATAGCAATATTTAAAAGACAGGGAGCAAACGCAGAAACAGCAAAGTCTTTAAGCGAATTAAGCACAGCCATGGCATAGGCAGCCAGGCCGATAAGCAGTATATAAGGGAAAATAATCCGGTTTAGATTGATCGTTGCCTGAAGTTTATCAGGAGAGGCGATAAACCCGGGGGCAATCATGCGCACAATAACCGGAGAGAATATTATACCCAATATAGTTATAGCGCTCAAAACGACTATAAGTAAATTAAGCAGGAGATTGGCCAACTCCCAAAACTCTGCTTTTGAACGCTTAAGGCTGTATTCGCTTAAAACCGGGACAATCGCGGCGTTAGAAGCACCTTCGGCAACCATATCCCTAAATAGATTAGGTATACGAAAGGCAATAACGAATGCCTGCGCATAAACATAGACTCCGAACAGGCGGGCAATAATTACATCTCTTATAAACCCGAGGATACGCGAAATAAAGGTAGCTAAGCTAATGGTAGCCGCCCAGCGCGCAACTGACTGATTCTGGCTGATTTTAGGATATTTGGTTATTGACATGAATAACGAATTATGCTAATAATATTAACTCATAAATCCCCTTAAGTGAGCAATACAGAGTATTCTTTCTTTGGGGATAAAATTAACTAACACCCCCGTGCCTATAAACAGCTGCGCGGGTCTACCCTTGTGGATAAGGAGAATACATGCCAAGACGCAGGACATCATTAAAAAGTAACCGTGTGAACAAGAGAAAACACGACCGCAATCTAAAAGTCAAGGTACAGCTTAAAAAAGCGATCAAGAAATTCCAAGAACTAATCGCAAAAAAAGACGCCGAGGCAAAAAAATTTATTTCCAAAGTTTTCTCTCAGCTAGACAAGGCAGCCAAGAAAAATATCATTTCCTCTGCTACGGCTAACCGCAGAAAATCGCGCCTTATGCGTAAATTAAACAAACCCGCATAGACTAACCACTAATTTCTCTAAAGCAAAGGCAGGAGGGATCCTGCCTGTTTTTATCTCTATATCGCAGCCAAGAATAAGCTTAAGTTTCCTTCGGGCGGCACTGCCCTCTACTCCATGTTTTTCCCATGAATAACGTAATCCTCCCAGGATACGCTCCGGGGCTTCTCCGTTTTTAAGGAGCTGATTTAACAACCGTAGAGAGATATCGGTTTTTCTTAATTCAATCTGCCGGCTTAAAGCAAATGTATCCGGGTTGACCGTTTCCTTAAAACGCAGTGTGCGCGCATGCGGGGAAATCCCCTTAATAAGCTTATCCTTATAATCGTAATATTCAAAATCAAGAACCAAAACTAACTGCTTGTGCGGTTTCTTAGAATAAGACAGGAAAAAATCACGGGATGCCTCATCAAGAGAATGCGCGTCTTTAATGACGATAATTCTTTTGGAGCTTTTTAGCGGAATAGCCAGAAACCGCTCCTGGATATCTTTTAAGGTTATTTCTTTGGCGTATAATGTATCAAGGTTAAAATCCTGCAGTTCTTTTGGAAGGGATTCCTGTTTTATTTTCTTAAGCTGGGTTTCTTTAGCCGCTGCATCGCTGCCGATGAATAAGTATACCCCGTTAAAAACAGGCTCATGGATATAACCGCTGGCAGTCTGGTCTGTATTATTTCTAATGGGATAGGCCATATTACCATTGCTCAACTGTGCGCTCGACAATACGGCGAGCCAGATCTTCTACTGCATTATTTACCGCCGTATCTTCAGCCACCTTAATTACATTGCCGGTAGCAAAACTTGTAAAATAAGAATAGTTGCCGTTAAAACTTTTCTCTTCCCAAAGCAGCTTATCGTCTTTTACGTCCCAAAGGCTTAAATTCACATAGATATTGATGCGGTATTCGGTGACATCATTATTATCTTCGGTATAACTCAAAGGGTCTTTGCGGTATTCGACCAATTCCCCTTTAAGCACCAAATCCGACTGGCCTTCCCTCTGCGGTTTAAGGTTACCGTCAAAAAGATACCTATTAACTACTTTTCTTGTAATATCAGTTTCTAACATCGGTCGATAAATACGGTATTTATTGGCAGAATAGGATTCCTGAGTTACATCTACTTTATTCAAAAACGGGGTTATGTAAATTGTCCGATATTTACCGGTAAGCATCGAACGGGTAGTGTAACCGCACCCGCATAGCAGGACAACCGAAAAGCAGGAAACAAAAGCCAAAGAAAGATAAGCCCCAAACCTATTTTTCATTTTTACGCTCCATTATCTGTAATCTAACCGCAGCTTCTACGGCCCAAGGGCTGCCCGTGTAATTATCGATTATGTCATTATAATAGATCTTGGCCGACCCAAAGATTTTTTGCTTTTCATAGAAACGGGCGGTATTATAATTTGCTTCTGCTTCTTTCTCTCTAATTTGAGCAATATTCTTCTCTGCCTCTAAAGAAAGCACGGCATCGGGATGCTCCTTTACAAAAGTTTCAAACTTTTCCTTTGCTTCCTGCACTGCCCCCTGATCATAAGCAGCCCCTTTAGACAAGCTCGCCCGGCAGGTAGCAATCTGGAATTTTGCCGCAGATGCCCACTCGCTATCCGGATAACGGGAAACTACTTTATTGAAAGCCTCCTCTGCTTCGTAATAACGTAATAATCCTTTTAAAACAAGGCCTAATTTGTACTGCGCCTTCGGGGCAAAAGGGCCATAAGTGGAGTTATCGACTACCTTAGAAAATATCTCAATTGCCGGATTATCAACAGGCAGTTCTATACCCAATGCCTTACGTTTCTCTCCGGCCATAAACTTCTCGGCAATTTTATATTCCAGTTCAATAATCTCCTGGATACGCTCGGAGAATGGATACTTATCTATTACCATTTGATAAGCCAGATAGGCTTCATACAATTTACCCTGTTTCTCTTCTATCTGGCCAAGATAATATTGGCTTTCCGCAGCCTCGGCAGATTTAGGATAAGCCTTGAGCAGTTTACGGAATTCACGTTTTGCTTCTTCGTACTTATTGCTATCAAGGAAGCTCTTGGCATAGGCAAATTGTTCCGTAGGATTATCCTTAGGCAGGTTTTTAGGATTGACCCATTTGCCGCTTTTAGGAGTCCAAATCCAATAAGAATATGCCGGCTGTATGGATAAAAAAGAAATTATTAACAGACTTAAGATTATACGTTTCATAAGGTTCCGCATTACTTTCCCCGGGCAGCTGCATAAAACCGGGGAAAACGTTGAAATTATTTTTCTAATGTTTCCAATTTAGCATAGGCGGGCGGGTTTGTCAAAGATAAAAATAAGCAAAGGGGACCTTAATTATTGCGGCATTTAAACTTAAAAGAAGATTAATCAAAAAGGAAACCGGAAAACTAAAAAGATTTGCTAAGGCGGGGCAAACCAAACCAAAAACAGCCAAAGTGAACCCGCATAAGGTAATTATTGAAGCAAGCGGGACAATAAAGACATTTGCCAAAACTGTTACCGGAGCAATAATGTGAAAATTATAAGCAATGATCCACAGCGTTCCAAGCCACGCTGAAAACGAAACCAGCAAGCCTTCACAGAAAAATCTCCAGATCTTGATTTTACAGGTGTCCAGACGGATTAACTTTTTTAGTTTTGGATAAAGGCAGACTATTGCAAATACGCTGGCAAAAGACAGCTGAAAACCAATATCGAAAACCTGCTGAGGATTGATTATTAAAATAAATACCACTGCTGTTGACAAAGAGTTATATATATCCGGTTGCTTTTTAAGAAGATAGGCTGATAAAAATATTATACCCATTATAGTAGCACGCACAACCGGGTTACTGGCACCGGTTAGAAAACAATAAATAACCAGGCAGGCGAGCGTCAAAATAATCCTCCCTCGGCGCGGTATGCGCATGATTTTAAATAATAAATTGGCCATAAAAGCTACAATGCCCACATTAAAACCGCTTACTACCAGGATATGCACGGTGCCGGCTTTAACCATGGAATCATTTACCAGCCAGGGAATATTATGTTTCTGCCCCAAGACCATAGCGGAAAGTATGCCCGCCGGCACACTTTTAAGAAACCGGCTAAAAGCCTGCTCAACCTTAGAGCGCAGCCAAAATGAATATCCAACCAGCTTATTCCCTCTCTTACCCGGCTTAAGGATAATCTGGCGTGGGTCTTTTACCCGCATTACCAAGTAAATGCCCTTACGGGCCAGAAAATTTTTGTAGCTGCCTCTTATAGGAACAAGAGCAGGCGGCGGCTGGAGATTCCCGATAAGCATTAAATTGTCCCCGTAATTTAGCTTTTGCCGGACCTCTGTCCTGACTAATACCCTGCCGCAACAACGCCATTTATATTTTTCTATCTGAGCTTCTTTAAGGCGGAAGATAAATTCGATATGCTTATCTTTAGGTTCGGGGAAACTGTCGATAAAACCGCTTAAACTACACCAGGCCCCGGGGTAAGCAAAATTAACGATATGAGTATTGGACAGCGTACAAGAATTTTTTAAACTTAATACGCCAATAAGCAGGGTTGCAAATAAGACAAAGGCGAAGAATATGTAATCATGCTTTTTTAGTAAATTCGCGGCAAAAACAATGGTTAACCCTATACACATAATGACCCAGAAATTAATCCGCAATAAATTGCTCAAAATAATTCCCAGGCAATAAAATAAGGCCAATAATGCAAGTGGCCTCTTCATTGGACGAAAAAGACCTCTTTCAATCTCTCATAGCGATACTCTCCAATCCCCTTTATATCTTTTAACTCTTCTAAACTTGCGAATTCCTGATGAAAATCACGGTGTTCTATGATGCGCCGGGCTAATTTCTCAGAAACACACCTAAGCCTGACTAATTCCCCCAAACTGACCTTGTTAAGGTCTACCTTGGTTAAGTGGACCTGCGGATATATGGCTTTTTCTACTTTGCTGTTTATCTTAATCAAATTACTCATGGCTAAACCGCAAAACGCCAAACATAAAAGAAATAAAATGACCTTTTTTTCTTCAGGTGTCAGGCTGATCATCGTGCTTTTCCTTCTCTCTTTCAATAGACGGAAATAAACTCAAAATCTAACCTAAAAATATCAAAACTTTATCCGGCGTACAGGCAGGCAAAACAGCCACAACAGGCAGAGCATTTCATCTAAAAGGGCAGCTTTTCTTAGGATTGTAATCAGCAAATTTATGATGTATACTTTAGGTATGCCCAAAAAGATCCTGATTATTGACGACGACTATAATATCGCAAAAAAAAGCAAGGAGGAGTTATCAAAGGCCGGCTATGATACTGTAGTTGCTTATAGCGCAAAAGAAGGCATGGATAGGCTTTTGGCAGAGAAGCCGGATTGCATACTTCTTGACCTGGTCCTGCCTGATGAAAGCGGATTTAAAGTAGCCCAAGATATAAAAAACCTTCCGGATTTTATAAATACCCCGATTATTGCCGCCTCTCTGAAACACGAAGAAATAGACAAACACATTGCCGCCAAAAGCGGGATTACCGTCTACGTTGAAAAACCTATTGATTACGAGAGATTGCTTTTTGATATTAAAGATGTGTTAGAAAGTTAATTCGCTCGTAGCTCTGAAAAATGGGGTCAGCTGAATAATGGGGTCAGAGCTAATTTATCTAGATCTAAGGCAAGATAAATTAGCTCTGACCCCATTTTTCTCGGGATAGAATCTAATAACTAAGAGCTACGAGCTAAGAGCTAATAAGGATAATTAAATAACGATATTTACGAGTTTTTTGGGAACGATGATGAATTTCTTCGGAGGCTTGCCTTTTAACCAGGGGGCTAACTTAATATCACCAAGCACCATCTCTTTAAGTTTATCTTGGGATATATCGGAAGGCACTTCAATTTTACTGCGGAGTTTACCGTTAACCTGGATTACCATCTCTACATTCTCTTCAACCAAAAATTCTGGGTCAAATTTTGGCCAACTAGCTTTAAAGATGCTTTCTTTATTGCCTAAAATCTGCCAGAGCTCCTCGCAGAAGTGCGGCGCAATCGGGCTAAACATAATCAGGAACTTCGAAAAAACCTGCTTATCCGCGCCATACTGATAAATTGCGTTGGTTAACTCCATTAAGCTGGCAATTGCGGTATTAAATTTAAACTCGCTAAAATCCTCGCTAACCTTCTTTATCGTTCTATGCAGACACTTTATAACTTCCGGACCTGCCGCACTTTTTAAATTCTCGCGGATGCGCCAAATCCGGTTTAAGAATTTAAGTGCCCCCTCCAGCCCACGCTCATCCCATTCCAACTCAGTTTCCGGGGGGGCAGCAAATAAAATAAACAGGCGCAGGGCATCTGCCCCGTAATTTTTAATCATTGAGTCAGGATCAACGATGTTACCTTTGGATTTTGACATAACTTCGCCGTCTTTTAAGACCATGCCCTGCGTAAGAAGTTTATCAAACGGCTCGGTAAAATCTATCATTTTCAAATCCTGAAAAAATTTAGTAAAAAATCTTGAGTACAATAAATGCAGGATCGCATGTTCAATTCCGCCGATATACTGATCAACTGCCATCCAGTATGCGGCCTCTTTTGCATCAAACGGCGCTTTATCAAATTTGGGGGAACAAAACCTTAGAAAATACCAGGAAGAGTCAAAGAAAGTGGCCATAGTGTCGGTTTCCCGCCTGGCCCTGCCTTTACATTTGGGGCATTTTACTTCTACAAATTTCTTAACCTTGCCAAGCGGGCTTCCGCCTTCACCTGTAAACGGGGCATCTGCAGGAAGTTTTACTGGCAAATCCTCATAAGGAACCGGGACAACACCGCAAGACGGACAATAAATTATCGGAATAGGAGTGCCCCAATAACGCTGCCGGGAGATTAACCAGTCACGCAGGCGGAAGCGCGTCTGGATATTTCCGATCCCTTTATCCTCCATCCACTGTGCTATTTTTATTTTTGCTTCTTGATTAGTTAAACCGTTAAACTCTCCGGAATTGATTTGAACCCCATCACCTTCATAAGCCCCGGATAAACCCTCTGCTAGTTTTACAGGGCCATCTTTAGGCGTAATCACAATACGCATCGGTAATTTATGTTCTTTGGCAAAAAGAAAATCACGCTGGTCATGCGTTGGCACAGCCATAATCGCCCCTGTCCCGTATTCCATTAAAACATAATCAGCAATCCAAATCGGCACTTCTTCATTATTCACGGGGTTAACCGCAAAACTCCCCGTAAATACTCCCTCCTTTTTAACATCGGAGGCAGAGCGCACTATCTTGCTGATAGCGGAGACTTTTTTAATAAATTCCAAAGCCTCTTTCTCCTGCGCATTCCCCCTAATCAACTCTTTAACTAACGCATGCTCCGGAGCCAAAACAATATAAGTCGCCCCGAAGATAGTATCGCACCGCGTAGTAAACACCGGGATTATTTTGTCGCTATTTTTCAGGCGAAAATAAATATCGACCCCCGAACTCTTACCGATCCAGTTATTCTGCATGGCTAAGACCCGTGGAGGCCAGTTTTTAAGCCGGCTTAAATCCTCTAATAATCTTTCTTTATATTCGCTAATTTTTAAATACCACTGCTCCAGGTCTTTTTGTTCAACCTTTGTATGGCATCTCCAGCATCCTGCGTCTACGACTTCTTCGTTGGCTAAGGTAGTCTGGCAGCTGGGGCACCAATTTACTCCGGAGGCCTTCTTATAAGCTAAATTGCGTTCGAACATTTTTAAAAAAATCCACTGGTTCCATTTATAATAATCGCTATCACAGGTAGAGACCTCCCTCTCCCAATCATAAGAAAAACCCATCTTCTTTAATTCTATTTCCATTTCCTTAATGCATTTATGCGTCCAGTCGCTTGGCTTGGTTTTATTTTTTATCGCCGCATTCTCCGCCGGCTGGCCAAAAGCGTCAAAACCCATGGGATGCATTACATTATACCCTTCCAGCATCTTAAAACGGCTGGCAACATCACCGATAGTATAATTACGCACATGCCCCATATGTATTTTGCCGGAAGGATAAGGGAACATCTCCAGTAAATAATATTTTTTGCGTTCAGGGTTTGCCTGCGCACAAAAAGCACTGGTACTAGCCCATTTCTTTTGCCATTTCTTCTCGATTTCCTTAAAATTGTAATACATATTATCTCCGCCCCAATCTTCTCACCAAATCCAGGTTTTTCTTGTCGCTGTCGGCAGCACTCTTAGGTGTCTCTAAGATCATAGGAATATTTTTCAATTTAGGATGATTGATAATCCTTTTCATGCCTGCTAGCCCGATATTGCCTTTTCCAATATGGTCATGCCGGTCATGGTGGCAGCCCAGCTCACCGGCTGCGTCATTAAGATGGATTAATTTAATTAATTTTACCCCCACCATGCTTTCGATTTCGTCAATCATTTTATCTAGGCCTTCTTTGACTGCCAGGTCATACCCGGCTAAATATGCATGCGCAGTATCAAGGCATAACCCTACCCGCGTTTTTTCATTGATACCTTTCAGGATTTTATGCTGGTGGTAAAACCGGTAACCGAGCCAGGAGCCGCTGCCGGATGTATTCTCTAATAAAATACCGACTTTAGAACCCTTTGTTTTCTCTATAATGATATTCAATGCTTCAATTAACCTTTTAATCCCGGCATCTTCGGAGGTATCTTTGTGGCTGCCCATATGTGTAACGATATAGTCAACGCCCAATTTCTCTGCCTCACGGATATCCTCGATATAAGCCTGAATGGAACCACGCCAAAGCCTGATATCGGGAGAAGCCAGGTTAATTAAATAGGATATGTGGATAAAAACCGGGTTGATTTTTAACTTCTTACGCCGAAATTTAAATTCCTTAATATCATCAGGGCTGATTTGAGAGCCGTTGCGCCAGGTCTGCGGGCTGCGGCTGAATATCTGCATGGTGTCACAGCCTAAACTGTGGGCAACATCGAGCGCCTGATAAATTTTCCCTGCCCCTGAGACATGCACGCCTAGAATCATAGTATTTAAATTATACTCCTCGTTGAAATCAGCGTCAATAACTTATAAAATAAAGGGCGGAAATTATCCGCCCTTTATAACAGATTGGTGGAGCTGAGGAGGATTGAACTCCTGACCCCTTGCATGCCATGCAAGTGCTCTCCCAGCTGAGCTACAGCCCCATTAATCCTTTGTAATATTTATTGACCTTTGCTATTTTAGAATATAAAATGCTTAGCGTCAACTCCGCTAGAAATACACTGAATAATAATATCATAATTTCTAACGGGGTCAACCTAAAAATCTCTGCTGGAGTGGTGGAATGGCATACACGTCGGTCTCAAAAACCGATGAGGGCAACCTCGTAAGGGTTCAACTCCCTTCTCCAGCATAAATTTTTAAGGATTCGCCAACGATTTAGTGGCGGGCAACTCCCTTCTTCGGCATTTAACTTCTAGCAGCCGGCAGAAACTTTAATCTTGAGGCAATTTCTCTTATTTTGTGGATACAAACATCGCTCTCATCTTCTCAAGCTCCTCAATAATATCTTTATCTATCTCCCAGCTCTCTTCTGTCGTTTCACTCTTATCCTTACCCATGACCCGGCCACAATATTCACATTTTATTGCTTCATCTTGCAACTCTTCTGTACAATGAGGACATTTTTTCATCTTAATTCTCCAAACGCTGTCAATTCATTTATTAATTTTTCAGTTTCCCCGTGGCTAAAAAATAAACCTATTTTCTAATCTTCTTCCTGCATCGCCTTCATAACCACTCCCCCTCCATATTTAAAATGCTTAGTTATAATTAACTCTTAAGCTAATCCTAGCCTTTTGTGAAAAAAAAGGATTATACAGCTGTGGTTTATAAAAGTCAAACTAAATTAATTTACTGCAATGATTACTCTAATAGAATAATGGCGGGCGTAAATAAAACAAGCGGGTAATCCTTATTTGGATTTCTTATTCTATGTATGCAGCAATTGCCTGATGTATGCGCCGCGCAATTACTTGATAGCCGCGGGCGTTCGGATGGAGAAAATCACTTTTCATCGCAGGATTAGTAATGATCTTATTTAATAGAACGGGAATGAATACTGCCTTTTTCTTAACCGCCAGCTTCTTAAAAGCCGCTCTGTACTCCCGAAAAAACATCCCTGCGCTGATATCTACCAAAGCTACCATTGCCCCCTTATCCTGAATAAGGTCAATAATCTTGGCCAGGTTTTTAACCGTATCGTCCTTGGGGATTTTTTTAAGGAAATCGTTCCCGCAAAACTCCACGATAACCAAACGCGGGTTTTTAACCAGAACATCACGCTCTATACGCTCTAAAGCGGCCAAGGTAGTATCCCCGTCCACTCCGGCATTTATTACCGGTAGTTTTACTAATTTTGCCAGCACCGCAGGATAATCCTCGCCGCATGCGGCGCCATAACCAAAAGTTATGCTGTCCCCAAAACACACTATACTTGACCCTTTGGAATCAAGGTTCTTAATCTCGGGCTTTGCGCAGCCAGACACTAATATAAGAGCTAATACCCCGGCCAACGGCCTAAGGCTTAACAACAAAAAACTAAAATTATTTTTTTTCATGTTTCAGCCTCAATTGCCCGCAAGCAGCATCAATATCCTGCCCGCGCTCCTTCCTTAAGGTAACATTAATCCCGGCCTTAAACAAACATTCTTTAAAAGAATTTACCTCCTCTTGAGAAGGAGGAAAAATCTTTAGTTCGAAAACAGGATTTGCCGGGATCAAATTGACTTTTGCCAGCTTTAAATCTTTTAAAAGCATAACTAATTTTTGCGCATAAACAAGGCCGGAATTAATACCTTTGATTAGAATATACTCAAAAGTTATCTGGCGGTTAGTTTTAGCAGTATACTCATGGCAGCATTTTATTAATGCCGCTAAAGGGTATTTTTTATTCACCGGCATAAGGCGGCTACGCGTCTGGTCATCGGGAGCATGCAGGGATATAGAAAGTTCGATCTGCAGGTCTTCGGAATTAAGCCTCTCTATGCCCGGGATGATCCCGCAAGTTGAAATAGTAATCCGCCTTGCTCCGATATTAAAAGCAACCGGAGAATTAATTATGCGGATTGCCTCCAGCACATTATCATAATTATCCAGCGGCTCACCCGTACCCATAAATACAATATGGGTAAGCTGGTTAACTTTGGCATTATTCTTTAAGTATAAAACTTCATCGAGAATTTCTCCTTTAGTCAAATTTCGTTTAAAACCTTTAAGGCCGCTGGCGCAGAAGTTACAGGAAAATTTACATCCTGCCTGCGATGAAATACATGCGGTCAGGCGGCTGGATACGGGAATACTCACAGCCTCGACAAGGTTTGCGTCCTTTAATTCAAAAAGAAATTTAGCTGTTTTGTCGCTTGATACCTGTAAATCCGCAAGCGCTGAACCCAGAATATAAAAATCAAGCGCCAAAGCATGCCTTAAAGAAACAGGCAGATTGCTCATGCTGCTAAATTCGCAAGCACCCTTCTGGTAAATCCAGTTAAATATAGCCTGAGCGTAATATTTATGGCTGCCCAAGTTAAGCAATTTATCCCGGAGTTCTTTTAAATTGAATTCTTTAATATCCTGCATTAAAAAGTTACTTTCTTAGCTGTTCTTTATCGATCTTACCGGTGCGGTTCTTGGGAAGTGCCGTGCAAAACTCAAAATAATGCGGAATTTTAAAATGCGCCAGATGCTGGCGTAAGAAAAAACGCAGGTCTTCTGCGGATAGGTCTCTTCCTTCCTTAACTACTAAAAATGCCTTGGGAACTTCGCCTCTTAATTTATCGGCCACGCCGATTACGGCAGCCTCGGCAATATCCGGATGTTTCTGCAAACTTGCCTCTACCTCCGGCTCAAAGACTATTTCCCCGCCTACCTTTATCATCTCTTTCTTTCTACCAACAATATAAAGAAACCCCTGCTCGTCAAATTTCCCCAGGTCCCCTGTATAAAACCAACCTTTGCGGATAGTTTCCTGCGTCAATTTCTCATCTTTAAAATATCCTTCGCAAACTACCCAGCTTTTTACGGCTACTTCTCCAATCCCTCCGCAAGGAACCTGTTCGCCATTATTCGAAAATATTTTAACCTCTATCCACGGCGCAGGCAACCCTACGCTTTCGATTTTACTTGAGCCCATAGGTAAAACTACGGTCGGGGCATTTGTTTCGGTCAGGCCCCAGCCATTTAAAAGGTGTGCCTTGGGGCAAAACTGATGAAATCTGCGTAAAGCTTCAGGCGAGCTTGAGGCGCCAAAGGTAACAATCCAACGCAGGCTGGACAGGTCAAATGTTTCAAACTCTTTCAATTGCAGCAGCGCATAATACATCGAAGGAACAATCCAAAAGAAATTAACCTTATAATTTTGCACGTTCTTAAGAAAATCCAAAGGCATAAAACGTTCCATTAAGACCATGGTCAGGCCGAAGGTAATTGTATTCTGAATATAGATTAGGCCGCCTAAATGCGAAAAAGGTAATGCGCAAAGAGTGGTATCTTTTGCGCTTAAATCTGAATTTACAAAAAATGCCATAGACTTAGGAGGCGCGTCAAGCTGGGCATAATTAATTAAAACCCCTTTGGGCTTTCCGGTAGTCCCGGAGGTATAAAAAATTATGGCATGGTCTTTTTCCTTAATCTCTGCCTTAAGAGGCTGATTCCACCCGGCGTTCAATAACTCTTCAAAATTTAAAGCGCCTTCTTCTTTAGAATGGCAGGCAATGATATTCTCCAAAAGCGGCAACTCTGCCTTAAGGCGAGTTAATGAAATACTGGCCTTATGTTTGGTAATCAAAACATGAGCTTCGGAGTGAGAAAGGCATGAAATGATCTCCTCTTCGGTGAGCATAAAATCCAAGGGCACACAACATGCGCCGATAGACCAGCCGGCCAAATAACTGAAAATATATTCCGGACAGCCGGGAAGATAAAGCGCAACCTTATCCCCGGGTTTTACCCCCAGCTTAAGCAATGCCCGGCTAAGAGAAAATACTTTATCCTTAAGCTGGCTGAAAGAAATCTTTTCCTGACGGAAGATAATCGCGGGCTTTTGTCCATACTCTTTTGCGTTTTTCTCCAAAACTTCAACTACATTCATCTTACCCCCCTCCTTATGAATTAATTTTAGCCCCTCTGCCTGCGGCTAAAACTAAAAGGAAAATGCCAGGTTCGTTTAAAATCCATACCAATAATTAACCAGAGGTTTTCCTCCGTCGGACTGATCGATTATCACGCTTTTAAAACGGACATACTCCAAAAACCCTTGACGGCCGAGTTCCTTGCCAAATCCGCTCTGCTTAAAACCTCCGTAAGGAAGCTGGTTGTAGAACATGCCATAGGTATTAATCCAGACAACTCCTGCGTTTAGCCTTCCGGCTAACTCCTGCGCCAGGAATAAATCTTTACTCCAAATGCAGGCAGCTAAACCAAAATCAATACTGTTAGCTAAAGCCACTGCCTCATCGCTGCCTGAAAACTTATGGATTAAAACTACCGGGCCGAAAACTTCTTCCTTAAATATATGCGAATGCGCCCCTACATCGACTAAGACCGTAGGTTCAAAAAAATAACCGTTTTTTAGCTCCGCTTTATCGGGAATTTTGCCTCCGCAGAGAACCTTGGCTCCTTCGGCTTTTGCTTTTTCGATATAGCCGATCACCTTTTTGCGCTGCGCATCGCTGATTAACGGGCCCATCTGGGTTTGGTAATCATCTGCCAGGCCCAATTTTATACGCTTCGCCTTTTCTATAAAACTATCTAGGAATTTATCGTAAATATCCTCCTGCACAAAAATCCGCGACATTGCCGTACACATCTGTCCTTGGTTTAAAAAAATTGAAACCAGTGAACCGTTTACTGCAGTATCTAAATCAACATCATCAAATATCAAGCTGGCAGATTTGCCTCCGAGCTCCATAATCGATTTCTTTACGTTTTTAGAAGAATATTGCAGAATTTGTTTGCCTATTTCATTGCTGCCGGTAAATGAAATCATGTCTACCCGTTTATCGGCACAAAGCGCCTCTCCGATCTTTGAGCCGCTTGCGTTAATGATATTGACTACCCCTGCGGGCAAACCGGAATTATGAATAATCTTTGCCAGCTCTAAAACTGTAACCGGGGTAAGGCTTGATGGCTTAAGGATCACCACGTTGCCGGCGGCTAATGCCTGGGCTAATTTCCAACAGGCGATCAAAAGAGGATAATTCCATGGGATAATTAAAACCACGACCCCCATAGGCTCGCTAAGCACTTTTCCCTTTGCTTCATTCGAAATACTAAATTCTTCATCCTGCAAATAATCAATAAAATTATTTGCTATAGACTCAAAAGCCTTGGCGCTTGAAGGGATATCCATAAAAGTAGTTTCTTTTATCGGCTTGCCAGCATTCTGCATCTCTAACTGCGCTAAGCTTGCGGCATTATCCAAAATACCTTGGGCTATTTTTAAAATAAACTCTTTACGCTGAAGATGAGAAAATTGCGGCCAGGGGCCTTGGTCGGATGCCGCTCTTGCGCTAGCTATTGCTAACTCAGCTTCTTTTTCCGAAGCAAGGCAGGCTTCGGCAATTACTTTTCCCGTAGACGGATTAATAATATTCTGCTTATCCGCGGTTTCGATGAATTGACCGTTTATATAAAGCGGGCATTTTATGCTCATTTAATCTTTACCTCTTTAAACAAAGCGAACAGGCGGTTAAACGGGACATACCATCTGGATAGCTGGCCTAATTGGCCGCTTAACTTCATTTTGCCCTGGGTGACTGCCACGAAAGAATCAAGGCGCCCTAAAAACACTTCTTTCCATACAATAGCAGGAGCTGAAATAACAAAAGGGGCATCGCTGTCTGTATCTAATCCCACAATTTTTCCTTTTTCAAAAATAAATTTAAAAACATCATCGCTGTTATCCAGCTTAATTGCAAGCTTCAAAGTCAAATCCAGCTCTTTGCCTTTTTGGGCGATAAATTCATCCTTGTTGACTAAATCAACGATTGCCTGGATATGCTCCCGGCTAAACATAACATAGGATGCATTATTGCGTTTTAAATCATTTTTTAAAGCAAGATCCAGATCATCCAGGATTCCTTTATCAAACAGCCGGCCGATAGCTGCGCTTTTGACCGCTTCCTCCAGTGCTTCGGTAATGCTTAAAGCATCTTCAAACTTATCGGCAATTGCTACCGTCCCGTGGTTCTTTAAGACAACCAGATTATTTGTTTTTAAGGCAGCGATAACACCGGCAGGATCGGTAACCGTTGGAGTCTCCTGTGGAATCACGGGAATATCCCCGAGATAGAATTTGGTCTCAAAACTCATCG
Source organism: Candidatus Omnitrophota bacterium (assembly GCA_028712175.1). Lineage (GTDB taxonomy): Bacteria > Omnitrophota > Gorgyraeia > Gygaellales > Profunditerraquicolaceae > UBA6249. The sequence goes on from JAQTQQ010000002.1 coordinate 103,731, forward strand.
CCTTAAGTGATTTAGCGACGGCAAAATACCCGTTAATTAACGGTGGGTGGCAATGCACAACGGCCCTCGCGGGGAAATTTTTATAAACCAAGCTGTGTAAAGCAATCTCTGAGCTTGGTTTTAGCTCTCCTTCAAACTTATTATCCCCTAAATTTACTTTAACTATGTCGCTTTCTTTTAATTGGCCCAAAAACGTACCCGTGCCTGTAATGAGTATATTCTCATTGTCAATACGCCGGCTTAAATTACCTGACTTAGCTACAGCAAGCCCTGCGCAATAGAGCCTTCTGCCTACCTCAATAATTTCTAATCTTATTTCTTGTTCTGTCATCATACCCCCATATAAATGTGTTTGGTAATTAATTTTGCCGGAGTAACATCAAAAGCAGGATAGTATGCCTTGGCCTCTTTGGGCGCAAGAGCCAACCCCCGATAAATCTTTAATTCATTATCCGGACGGATTTCAATTTTTATCTGCTTGCCGTTTTTCAGCTTTGAGGCGGGCGGGCATATCACATAAAAAGGTATTTTAAAATACCGGGCAACTACCGCGATCTGGTAAGTACCAATCTTGTTTGCGATATCGCCGTTTAAGGTCAAATGGTCTGCTCCGACAATAATCTTGGTTACCACTCCTTTTGATAACAAATAGGCTACCATGTTATCGGTGATAATAGTGACATTAAAACCTGCGCGCATAATCTCCCAAGCAGTAAGCCGGGATCCCTGCAGATACGGCCGGGTCTCGGTAACATAAAAACTTATTCTTTTGCCTTCTTTTTCGGCAAATTGGGCAATTAAAGGCATCAAACCGCTGATATTACAATGAGTAAGGACCACATCCCGGTCTTTAAGAAGCCTGGCTGCATCTTTTGCCTGCTCTATACGCTTAGCTTTAAGCATCTCTAAAAAACCTAAGATACTTTTTTCTAAAGGTGCCGGGCTTTTATCCCAGGCAAGGACCATTTCTGTCAAAGATTTAAATGATAGCGTCGGACGGGTAGCATTAATTGTTCTGGCAACTTTATTTAAATCTTTATTCTGCCGCTTGCTTAAAAGAAAGGTATACATAACCAAAAGCACCTGGCCTACGGCGCGAGTCTTCATCTGCTTGATCGCGCAGCATGCCTGCTGATAGTCTCTCGCTTTAATATAAGCGAGCTTCTGGGGCAGCTGAGTTTCATCCAGGATATAAATGGTATTACCTTTTAATTGTATCGGCCAAAATAATGGTGAAAGTTTCATTTAGCTTCCTCTGAAAATGGGGTCAGAATTATTTTATTCTGCCCCCGTTCTTAATTAAAATAATTCTGACCCCATTTTCGGGCTCGCAATGACAATCCTACTTACCCTCTAATTTCTTCACTAGCTCAAGCGCAATCTTAATCAAATTACCCTCCGCCATGTAATATAGCGGATTCATAAAGCCCATCTCGCCGGTAATTACATTATCGCTGACAGCCAAAATTGAGCCGGCTTTGACATTATAGGTCTGGCAAATGGTCAGAAGCGTCGATGAAACCATATCAACCGCCCTGGCCCCTTCCTTACGCTTGGCTTCGACGATCTCGCGGGTCTCCCTCAATAAAGCATCGGTAGTCCAGGCCTTTCCGCGATGGACATTTAAGCCCATAGCCTGGGCAGTTTCGAATAAAAGGTCGGAAATCTGCTTATCGCTTTTGGTTTTATGGTCGCCGTTCACATAATAAGGGGTTACCCCGTCCCCGCGGATAACCTCATCCACAACGAACAGGTCGCCTACCTTAATATTCTCATCAAGCGCACCGCCGGAGCCGATACGGATGATATTTTGAATGCCTGCATTGCACATTACTTCGGTAGTAATCGATGTATCTGTTGAGAACCTCCCGCCGTTAATCCCGGTAATCTTGATCCCTTCATATGTGCCGGTATACATAGTATATTCCATGAATGAAAAGTTGCGCACGGGGCTGTCTATTTTCTTCATTAAAACATCCAGCCGGTCGCGCGGGCCGGGGACAATCGCATATTTACCCACATCCTGCGGCCTAAGCTGGACCATCTGCGTTAAATCTTTGCCGGTTAAATGAACATCCTTCTGCATTTGCATGTTGGTTTCTCCTTCAATGAGAGCTTAACTTACGAACACGATAGCCTGAGTAAGTTGATGCGCGAATTGAACCCGCCAATCTTTGTGGCGGGTCTTGTTACTTGAAAAATCCATACCAGGT
>JAQTQQ010000002.1:106043-140558 GCA_028712175.1 Candidatus Omnitrophota bacterium
GAGCTAAAACCTAAGAGCTTAATCAGGTTTCCTCCCAGTATATTATCTTTATCTTTTTCCGGAATATCCAAATCTTTGACAGCCTTGATGCCTCCGGCAACATCCTGTTTTGCAGGCCAATCGCTGCCCCACAAAATCCGCTTTGGCCCCATTAAATCTAAACTTAATAAGAAATTGGCACGAGTTGTATCGCCGCTAGTGTCTACATAAATATTCTTAAAATAATCCGAAGGCAGGGCCTGCAGGTCTTTAACAAAATTCAAACCCCTTAGCATCTGGTACGTTGTATCAAAACGCTGTTTTAAATAACAGATCGCGCCGCCAAAATGGGCAAAGATAAATTTCACCTTTGGATACTGGCGGAATATATCTGACATCAAGAGTTTGCCCGCAGAAATCGTGGTGTCAAAAACATATTCGATCACAGGGGTAAGCAACGGGTCTTTTACCCGCTCAAAGCCTATGGGATTAACAATCTGCGGGTGAACAAATACCGGGATACCCTTTTCTTCTGCCTCTTTATATATAGGCAAGAACATTGCATCATCCAGGTAAATTCCGTTATAGCTTGAGGCAAAGGAAATTGCTTTAAACCCTAATTCTCCGGTTGCCCGCTTTAATTCTTCGCGCATATCCGTGGAATTATCAACCGGCAGTATAGCTGCGCCGATAAACTTCTTAGGGTAGGCCTTTAAGATTTTTGCGACATTATCATTATAAATATGGGCTACCCGGCTTATACTGCCTAATTTTAAATGCGCGTCTGTCGTAGGATACGTAAGAACCGCCGCATCAATACCTGCTGCATCCATAATTTTCAGCTGGCCTTCGATATCAGCCCACCCTTTATGAAAAAAGTGCGCATTGGAAATTATTTCATCCGGCAGCCAATGGCTATGTGCATCAATGAACATTAATATTTTCTCCGCTAAGAAGATACTACATTAATGGGTCTGGGTATTCTTTAAAATACGCTCGGTCATCTCTTTTTCATAAAGAGATTTTATTTCTTCAAGCCCCCTTTTGCCTATTTCCTTAATAATCGCTTTTTCTACGGCATTCAGCTTTATCTCGGAAAAAATAAATTCCGGATTTATCTTCTTTTCTTGGTCCCTTAATTCCGAACAGGCCTTTTCCTTATTTTCGATATATTTCTCAAAGTCATTGATATATTTTTGCAGAGCGTCTTTTTCATGAGGCAGATATGACCCTAAAAGCTCTTTTTCCATTTCATCCAGGATATCCTTATCAATATCTAACTGGGTAAATTTACGCTCGAATTTATCAAAAACTTCTTTGGCGCCTTTATATAACCAGATAAAATACCGTTTCTTTAGATTCTTAATATCCTGATTATTCATTTTTCCCCCTTTTATTTCTTGACTAATTCTACCGTATCAAAATAAAGCGTCCCCTTTGATTCAGGAAGCGGTTCAAATTGGAATATTTTAATCGGAAAGTCAAGCTGGGCATTATTATCCGCGTCTTGCGGCTGCCAGTCATCGCGGACAACAAACTTATCAAAACTGCAGACTACTCTTTTCCATCCCTTAAAATCATCCTCGACAATAAAACGCCAGATTTCTCCGCCGCTGTCTTTAACATCGAAGGCAATCTTGTTTTTTGAATCTTCGCCATAGATATAAAATGATATCGCCTTATAATCCTCCCATTTAATATCAGAAGGCTTAAGCTCCCAATTAGCATTCTTGGCATCAAGCCCATAACCGCGGGACACATATATGTATCCTCCCTGCGCAGCATCATAGACAACTTTTAATGCCTTATTCCCGCTATTCTTGATATCGCCTGCTTCGGTTACTGTAACAGAAGACCCATTCCCTGCGCCAAAATCAACTGTCCCTTCCGGGCCCCCTGAAACTACGATCTCAAAATCTTCAAGCAATAGATCATCGCCTGCTGCTAAACAGGCACCGACTAGCAACAAAACTAACGCCATTGTCAAAAAAACCAATTTCTTCATTTGTCTCTCCTTTATTAATGTTTTATTCTTGCCGCATTTATCTGCTGCTACTTTCCCGGATGATGCTGTTTAAACGGTATCACCGGGGCGGTCCAGGGCGTTTGCTGATTAATTACCGAAATCTCTAAAGGGCAGACATTAGCCGGCACAGTTAAAGCAAACCGCACCGCGTCTTCAATCGCCTGCGTGCTCATTAATCGCGATGTGTCACTGGTAATCTCATTAAGTTTTCCAGTCAGATCCGTATCGGTTACCCCGGGTAATATCGAGGTTACTTTAATCCCATGGTCCCTTAGCTCCCAAAATAATCCTTTGGAAAAAGCCCTTAAACCTACTTTAAGCGAACTGTAAACAATAAAATTTCTTGGGAGGGGGTCGCATAATGTTGAGCCTGATACCATGTTGATTATCGAACCGCTCTTATTCTTAATCATATCATTGATCAGAAGGCGGATAAGCCTTACATAACCAAGGTAGTTGGTATGCGCCAATCTTTCAAAATCCTCAATTGGCTGCTCCTGAAAAGGATACTGGCTGGATACCCCGGCATTATTGATCAGGATATCCACTGTACCGAATTTTTCTTTGGCGCTTTTAACTAAATTCTCAAGGTCCTCCAGCTTGGTCACGTCGCATGCTACCGGTAAAACCTGGACTTTAAATTTTTTGGCAATCTCTTCCGCGGTTTCCTTTAAAGGCCCTTCGTTGCGCGCGCCGATAACTAAATTTATCCCTAAACTTGCCGCGGTAGAAGCAAGGGCTTTGCCTATACCCCGGCTGGCTCCCGTAACTATGGCAACCTTTCCTTTTAAATCTGTACCCATAATAATCCTCCTAATGTTTAAACTTAAATATTTTGTTGAAAAATAAAAGTAAAAACAGCCCAAGGCCAAAAACAATAAAACCTAAATTAAAACTTTCACGCATAATTATACCGCCCAAGCCGGCTCCGATTCCCCCTGAAATAAAACGTATCCCGCTATTTAAGCTGGCCGCTTCATTTAAAAATTCATTTGGTAAATCAGTCAACATTGTAGCCAGCCCCACATGGTTAAAAGTCCAGCCCAGCCCCCAAAGAACCATAACCAGGCCGAGTAAAACCACAGGTAATTTTAATAAAAGCGAGAAAATACAGATAACCATAACTAAAATGCCCATGCTTATCACTTTTTGCCGGCTGAGCTTATCGGCAAGATGGCCGCCCCATAGCTCACCGAAAATACCGCTTAAACTGGTTAAGGTAAGCAGCATACTAATGGTAAATTGATTTAATAATAGCTGCGTAGAAAAATAAACCCCCAGCCATTGCTGCACCGCGTGATAAACCAAGCTTATAAGAAAGATGTAAATAAAAATCCTGATAACTGTTTTATCTTTAAAAGCCCTTAAGTACCCGAAACGGAAACCTTCAAGCCCATCTTTAAAACTCGGCAGATAAACATACATGACAGCCCAAAGGAACAAGCCTAAAACTGCCGGAATGATGAAAATCAAGCGCCAATGAACAAGGCCGCTTAGAAATAAACCTGATAAAGAGGCAATAAAAGTTGAGCCGAAAAATATTCCGATAAATCTTCCGCGCCTATTCTTTTCTACGCATCTGGCAATAAGGACCAAACCGAGCGGGATGACCGAAGCCCCAAAAAGGCCCATTAAAAACCGCCCGATAAAAAGAATGTTGATATCTCTGCTTAAACCCGCCAAGAGGTTGGCTAAAGAAAATAAGAATATGCAGTATAATTCTACTTTACGCGCGTCAATCGCGCGCACAAGCGGACCGTAGAAAAATGCCGCAAGGCCATAAGGCAGCATATATAACCAGACTATTTTGCCTACGATAAATTGAGAAAGAGCAAAATCAGAAGCAATAGAAGGAATCAATGCCGCAGCCGCGGCCACATTGAAGGATAAAACCGCTCCTTCTAAACAAAGAATAATGAATGTAGAAGTTCTCACTTAGCCGCTTCTTTTTCAATAATTTCTTTAAAAATCTTCAGATTATGCTGCGAGCCTTCATTAATAAATCCCTCAACCTGCTGATCATTGAATTTAGCTTTAGCGTCCATATGAAAATGCTGAATCCAGGCCAGCTCTACCCCTTCGGGCTTAGGCGTATAAAGCCAGATAATTTTCATATACTCAAAGGGAAACAAAGGGTCCTTGCGCTGGGCATAAGTAAAATATTCATCTTTAAAAAGCAGCCTCCAGGATTGCCAGGATTTATCATCTTCGTCGGTAAGGCGAAAAGTGATTTTATTGCCTTCTCTTTTTAAGAGCTCTGCTTTCTTATATTCGGCCCCGAATAATTCCGTCCAGCGCACGATATCATTAGAAATATCGAAAACTAAATCATAAGGAGCGTTAATAATTATCGAATTACAAGTATGCCCCATTTTTTCTCCTTTCGGTCGAAAAAAGTGTACAGCTTACAGTGTACTGTGTACAGTTAATCTAAAGAACTAAGTAGACCAAATAACATGCTGGTGATTTCTTTAGACGCAGATCTTAAATTGTCGTATTTTTCTTTTTCAATAAGAGCTTCTTTTAATAAAACATTCAAAACTGAGATACATTCCCTTGTCGAATCTAAAGAGGTTGAGTAATAACGGTGTTTTTATTTTTTAAACCTTTTCCCGCTTCCCTCTGCTAAGTTATTGGTTATAGATAATCCTGCCCTTATAAGGTTATCTCCAACAGTATGTTTAAACTCTCTAGGCAAACCTTTATAAATTACAAAGAGCTCATGGACATAATCCAGCCCTTTTTGGTAAACATTAAGTTTTTCAAAGTCGAATTCTTGCATAACGATTTACGGTTAACTGTAAACAGTAAATTGTAAACTATTCTTCTAAAATAGCCACCACCCTCGCCCAGGCAGCACCCGTGTTTTTAATCCTCACCGGCATACACAACACCTTAAAACCGCTGGCCGGCAGCTTCTCTAAATTCGCCAGCCGTTCTATATGAATAAACTCCCTAATACGCCCGTAAAAATGCGCCGGATAGAATTTCTTTGGGTCATTTGACTCAAGAAATTCTTTGAGCATAAATCTGTAAGGCCGGTCAATACCCATGGTATCCACACCAAAAATCTTAATCCCTTTATCTAAAAACAAGTCTATCGCCGTCACATCAATGCCGGGATAATCGGTGAAATATTTCGGGCTGCCAAAAAGCTTATCGGCTCCGGCATTGATTAAGACTATATCCAGAGGTTTAAGCTGATAGTTTATTTCTTTTAAGGCAGAAACGATATCATCTGCAGTAATCACTTCGTTGGGTTTTTTATGCCGTAAATCAAGCTTGACCCCATCCTGGTAACAATACTCTAAAGGTATTTCATCTGCGCACTTAGAAGCCCGGTTTTCGGATTTTGACCCATAATGGAAAGAGTAATCCAGGTGGGTCCCGATATGAACAGGAGCATGGACTATTTCCAAAGATAAAAATTCTTCATCCGGCAGCTGGCCTTTTTTAATTATCCTCCGGCCAAAAGCATACTTGAGCTTACCTAAAAAGCTTTTACCCATAATCATGCGGTTGAATTTCTTCACGCCTTCCTTATGGGTTATCCGCTCGATTCTAACCTTATGCACCTCAAAGGCCTTTTCATCTATTGGCAGGCTTAGGTCTATGATTTTCATTTGGCCAGTTTTGATTGAATATTTTCTGCAATATCATTAATAGTTGAATTCTTAGTTATCTCTTTTGGGCTAAGTTTTACCCCGAAGGATTTCTCTAAGGCAATCACCGACTCAACCATTTCGGTAGAGTCAACTCCAATGCTATTGATCAAAGATACATCGTCTTTTAGCTCGTCAATCTTTACCTTTAATAGGCTGCTTAAAACTTCTTTAGTTTTTGACTTTGTGTCCATTTATCCTCCCTACATAAAAATTGTTTATAAATATTTCGGGGTGACACGGAGGCGGGTCCCCTGCCGCGCGCAAACGATAGTTGAGCACGGTAGGGTGCCGCAGTGTCAGGACCCCAAATTTTAAAAAATTTTTATATCTGCACCTCTCCTTTAGTAGCAGCGGCTTCCCACTTATTGATTCCATCCATAACGTCCTTAAAACAAAGCTTGGCTAAAGGATCGAAATTACTTTCCATAATCCGGTTAATCCTTCCAGGCTTGGAGAAAAATTCCCGCATACACCAGGAACCCAGGCGGCCGAGGTCTTCCGTAGTAAGATAGTCGGTAGGAATTACCGGATGCAGAAAATCCCATTGGGAAAAATCCACTTTTTTAGGGTCCATAAAATTTTTCTTTAAAGCAATCCGCCACATCGGAGAATTCGGGGCAGGAGTAACATAGCCTACCCAGAGGACATCCGGGTCTACCTGATCGGTAAACTCAAAACGCTGCTTAACTATCTCTTCGGTATCATAATCAAAACCCATCATGATATCGGCGACAATCGCGATATCATTCTTACGGAACATCTCTATGGTTTTTTTAATCTGTTCAATTGTGATACCTTTAGCGATTTTCTTCAGTTCCGATTGCGTGGTAACTTCGATGCCGAAAACTCCCATGAACAGACCGTTTTCTTTCATCATCGGGAGTATCGATTCACAGTTCACCCAATCTATGGCCCGGCCTAATGACACCCATTTAATCGGATTATTGGAAGCTTTTTTAAGCTCGCAGAATTTTTGTACCCTTTTCGGGTCTACGTTAAAATTATCATCCTGGATGACTACGACTTTAACGCCGTATTTTCTATGCAAAAGGTTAAGCTCTTCCATAACTCTTTCCGGTGATTTAGCGCGCCATTTCAAGAAATCCGAAGGAGAGCGCGGGTCAAACTGGTCCCATTCATAACAAAAGGTACAAGCTGAAGGGCATCCCCGTGAAGTAACCATATCTACAAACGGTTTCCAATAAGTATGGCCGACATATTTGTCCATGGGGAATAAATCATAGGCCGGAAGAGGCAATTTATCTAAATCTTCCATTAATGGTTTATGCGGACCCATAACAATCTGTCCGTCAATACGCGAAGTTACCCCGCCCACATCTTTAAGGCTCTTCTTTTTATCTATTGCCTCAATCAAATCCCCAAAAGACTCTTCCTCTCCCATAACTACAAAATCAATAGCGGGATTTTCTTCTAAGGTAGGTACGGGCATCGCCGAATACCATAGACCTCCGACGATAATTTTAGTTTTGGGAAGCGCCTTTTTTATCCCGGCTGCCGCATCGCGGAAATGGCGCAGAACACCGTAACCGCCGTAACCATGCAGCTGTTCACCCATTACGACAATATCGGGATTTATGGTTTTTACTTTTTCGATCAACTCTTCCATCGGGAGCTGGTCGGCTTTTCCGTCAATTACGGCAACATCAGTATACCCCCTTTCCCTGGCATAGGCAGCCCAATGCGCATACAGCTGATTCGGGGATCTATGTATTCCATGTGTTGCCCAAGCACCAACCTTTGGCATAACAAATAATATCTTCATATTTTTCTCCTAGCCCAAAAGGGCGCACCCGCGCAATCCTATAGCGCGGGGTGTTTCTCAATCACCAAAACCGAATTAATCCCTCCTCTTCCGCGGGAAATGATCAAAGATTTTGTTATCTTGTATTCCTTTGCCTGTTTGGCAACATAATTTAAACCCTTTAAAACCGGTGTTTCCAAATTTAATGTCGGCGCAACTAAACCATGCTCCATATTCAAAAGCGCAATGATCATATCCAGCGCACCGCTTGCCCCAAGCAGGTTTCCAAACATGGATTTCGGACAGCTTACAGGAATGTTCTTTAAATACTCTCCGAAAACTATCTCTAAAGCCTTGATCTCCGAATCATCCCAAAGGCCAACCGCTAAACCGTCCAAACTAATATAACCAATCTCTTCTATGTTTGCCTCTGCATCACTAAGCGCCATACTAATTGCCCGGGCAAGCTCTTTTCCGTCGCCGGAACAATTAATCCTATCTACCCCGTCGCAAGAATAGCCGTAGCCGCTGATTAAGCCTAAAATACTGGCACCTCTTTTTTTAGCCCTGTCTACACTTTCCATAACCACAATGCCTGCGCCTTCACCAATAACAAAACCACTGCGCTCTTTATCAAACGGCCGGTAAGCTTCATTCGGGTTCTGATTATTTTCTGACAGCGACCCATACGTATTACAGCACAATAAAGCATAAGGCGTAACCGGAGCCTCCATCCCGCCTGACAAAATCATGTTTAATTTATCTTTTTCCAGTACTTTTTTTGCGTAACCTAAAGCCATAAGAGAACTCGCCCTGTCGCTAACAACGGTTTTGCTAAAACCCTTGATCCCGTAATAAATAGACACTTGGCCCTGCGGCGCAGCAGGAAACCATGCGCTGGCCATATAAGGAGAAACTCCTTCCCTGCCTTCTAAATATAAATCCCTTAATTCTGTCTCCGCATAAAGCCAGCCGCCGATGGCGTTTCCCAAAAAAATACCCATAAGGCTGGGATCTTCGTTTTTAATATCAATCCCGGCATCCTGCAAAGCCAGCTCCGAAGCAACCAGAGCCATATGCGAAAAGGCATCTATCTTTTTTAAGAGCCTTTCGGATATATGGCTGTATTTTTCCAGGTCATCAATTTGCCCTGCGATATGCGATGGATAAAGAGAAGCATCAAAACGGGTAATTTTTTTAATAAAAGACCTGCCGCTCTTAATATTCGCCCAGAATTGCCGTTTTCCAATTCCCGATGGGCTGACTACGCCGATTCCTGTAATTGCTATTTTCCCCATTATCCACCAAACCTTTTAAAGATAAGCGAAGAATGTATGCCTGAAAAACCGCTTGATGTTTTCATGATCATATTAACTTTTTTTTGTATTGCCTGGTTCGGAATATAATATAAATCGCACTGCGGGTCTTTTTCCTCTTGATTAATAGTCGGCGGGAGGATATTTTTCTCAAATATCATCGCAACTATGGTCATCTCAACGGCGTTTGCCGCTGCCAAAGGATGCCCGATCATGGATTTAAGCGAGCTAATCGGAAGTTTATAGGCGTAATCGCCAAAAATTGCCTTATAGGCATTGCTTTCAAAAATATCATTCATGCGCGTGCTTGATCCATGGGCATTAATATAATCTATCTGGCCGCATGCAACATTCGCATCTTTTAATGCCAGTCCGATACAGGTTTCCATTGCCCTGCCGTCAGAAGGAAGATCAGTCATATGAAAAGCATTGCAGCTGGTGCCAAACCCCAAAACTTCGCAGTAAATCGGCGCGTTACGTTTAAGAGCATGACTTAATTCCTCGAGGATTAAAATTCCCGCGCCTTCTCCAAGCACAAAACCATCGCGTTTATTATCAAAAGGCCGGGATGCCTTTTCCGGTTCGTCATTATGCACGGACAAAACATTGACTACATCAAAAGCGCCGAAGGTTATCGGGGTAAGCGGGGCCTCGGCTGCGCCACAAATCATTATCTCCTGCTCTCCATCCTGAATACTCTCAAGGCCAAACCCCAAAGAATCTGTCCCCGCGGTGCAGCCGGTAGAAATTGTATTGCAGATTCCTTTTAATCCATACCGGGCGCTGATTTCTATGGAAGGAGTATTGAACATAGCCGCATCATATAAATCAGGGCGCACTAAAGCCGGGTCAATCGGTTTATGTCCGTCTTCCGTGACCAAAGCGAACTCCTCTTCCATATATTTTGTCCCGCATATCGCATTTGCCAAACATACGCCGATACGCTGGGTGTCTTCTTTTGAAAAATCCAATTTGCTGTCATCAATAGCCATTTTACCGGCAGCAACTCCAAATTGAACATAACGGTCCATGCGCATAGCCTCTTGGTGATTTAGGCCCAATTTAAAAGGATCAAAATCCCTTACCTCGGCGGCAATCTTGGTATTAAAAACCGAAACATCAAAACCGGTCACCTTGCGCACCCCTGATTTACCGCTTGAAAACCCTTCCCAGGCATTAATTTTCCCGATACCGTTAGGCGAAATTACCCCGATTCCGGTAACAACTACTCTGCGTTTAGCCATAAGTTATTTCTTCTCCTCTACCCTAGTAACTTTAAAAATAATATCCCCTCCGTCAGGGCAGGTTACCGTATCGATTGAATCCGGATCCTGCATAAAGAAAAACTTTGCTCCGAAGTTTAAGGCAAACAAAGCCGGAAAGGCGGTGTGGAATGCCGCTCCGCAAAATCCCGGGATACATTTTAACCCCACAGTTTCCCATTTATCCCCAACTTTGTATCCAAAACTACATTTACCTTTTGCCTTAACCACTTCAATGACCATTTTCTTAGGAGAAGGCCCTTTATGCTGGGGGTCACGTTCAATAAATTCTAACTTGCCTTGCTTATCCAAAATCTCGGCTTTAAATTCAAGCTTTCCTCCGTCCGGACAGGTTACCAGCAAGCTGCGCTGGTTATCGCGGAATCCGAACTTAGCGCCAAAACTTAAGGCATAAATTACGGGAAAAAGTGCATGTGCCAGGCCCAGGCAAAAATGTTTCGGCCCATGCGTAAAATCTTCCAGGACAATCTCATCACCTATTTTATAACCATGATAACACTCGCCGTAGACCCCGGTTACTGTCAATTTTAGGCGGGGAAAAGGAGTTTTAACCTCATCCATTTTAAATAAGCTCCTTGGTCTTATCTATCAAATCTTCCTTGCTAAAGAATCTACCGTTTTCTTCAACCTCGTGCACCATATCCACTAAAACCTTGTTTAATGGCGCACGCATATTATTCTCCTCAGCCAGGCGCACAAATTCACCGTTAATATAATCAATCTCCGAAAGTTTACCGCGCATTATGCTTTGCAATATGGATCCATATAACGGCTCGCGGCTTAAATTACTCATAAGATGAGAAAAAACCCCTGCGGCCTGTTCGCTGGGCATTGAAGTAAGCTTGGTAATATTCTCCACCGGAAACCCCGGCAGAGAAACCAAATCTATCCCAAGCTTATCAAAGATCTCAAAAGCCTCTTTCCAGATGGCAATACTGATGCGGCTAGTAGTCAAGTCACTGAATACATCCTGCATGCTTTTACCGATTATCGCAGGCAGGCAGTTATTGGCATTAACAAAAATTTTTAAGTACTTCATCCCCTTAATATCCTCGCTGATTATCGTAGGGAAAGCTTCGTCTAAAACCAGGCTTAAAGAAAGCATGGCTTCGGTAGGATTTGGGTTAAAAAAACTGCCTAATACCCAGCTGCCTTCAAAATTATGCACTACCTTGCCGGCTTCAAGCGCCGTAGCACCGAACATAATAATACTAGAAATAATATTATCCTTGGAAATATACTTAGAAACCAGTGTATCTGCCTGAACGCCGTTCTGCGTAGTGAGCACTAAGGAATTATGCAGCAGGTGAGAACTGTCTTTTAAAGCAGCATCGATATCCTGGGTTTTAGTCGCCAGAATCAATAGTTCCGGAATATAGTTTAGGGTCTCGGAAATACCAATACGCACCGAGAAATTACCCCTTACCCCCGATATAGAAAGTCCTTTTTCCTTAATCGCCCGAACGGCATCGCTGCGGCCGACCAAAGTTACATCTTCGCCTTTTCCTTTAAGATACCCTGCGACTAAACAACCTATGGCTCCTGGGCCGATAACTGCGATACGCATTAGCTTTTAATGTTTTTTGGAAAACCGTATTTTTTATAATCAAAACCGGTCTGCTCAAGTATGCGGACCATCATGCTATAGAACGGGGATGGAACATCGGAAAAAAAAGCTCCAATCACATCCTGATCCTCTACTCGGGCAGAATTACGCAGAAAAGCTATTTTCTCCGCCTGCACCCTAACTACCGACTCGGCGATATGGCGATGGAATACCGGTATTTTAGAAATTAAGGTTTTAAATTTGTTTTCGGTTTTAGCTTCCCAAAGCATGGTTTAACCTTATTAAATTTAAGGAGTTGTATTCCAAATGAAATTATATAGTAAAATTTTACTATATAATTCTAATAAAACCGCGTTAGTTTGTCAAGTTAATTAATACTCTTTCCAGGAGAATACTTTCTTGGTCGCAGGATGGATAATAATACTATAGCGCAGGCCTTCTTCTTTATTGCCAAAGACAGGTTTAACATTAAAACGCAGGTATTCTGACTTTACATCTAATATGGCAAGTAAAGACAGAATATCCTGTTCTTGCCTTAAGCCTAAAAAGGTAAAATTTCTTAAATCCTCCAGGATTAGCGCAGTACTTGAAAACCCATACCCTAAATCAACATCAGAGTAACGTGGATCAGGGTTTTCGATTTTATGCACACGCCGAAAACGTAAAATTGCGTCAACGACCTCCTCATCTAAACCCAAGGCTAAAAACACGGGCTTACTTGCTGTATTAATGTTTATTTTACCCTGGCCATAAACAGTAACCAAATCTTTAAAAGACACAAATTTTTCTTTAGTCATATCTTCGACTAAAAGCACTTCATTGACTGAAGCAAATGGCCGCATTCCGCTATTTATTATTTTGTCTGCGAGCTCTTCGTTTAGGCCCGGCAGCCTTTTAAGGACATCCCTGGACGCAGTATTTAAATTAATCAAGGCGCTTTCATCAACCAGCTCAAAACTATCCGCAGAATATTTTTTATCAGCAAAACAATATTTATAGTAAATATTTTCGCATAAAATCTGCTGGTTTTCCCTTGCCAGTTCATCAAAAGTATCAAAGGCAGGGGTAGCATCCCCTTCTTCCAGGTAAAAAACTGTTTTTAATGCCGCGCGGGCCACAGGCAATGACAACCTTAAACGCTGATAAGCCTTAGTAAACTTTATCTCCTGAAAAGCCAGCCCTGCCAAACCCATGCCCAATAAAGAAAGGATCATTATCGCCCAGAGGCAGATAATTAAAATGCTGGCTTTTTTCTGACTTAAGTCCAAAATATTTCTTCCCGGCTTAAGCTGTAGGCAAAAATACTGTCGAGTCATACTCTTGATTTTCATCAGTAATAGTAAACTTCACGGCAGTAGGCAGATAATCCTCCTGCCACTGGTCCGTCCATTTGTAAGTATTTTGCTTCAAATCAAAATAAAAATAAGAAAATTTTACATCCTTGACTTTAGACAAAAAAACCGAAGGTTTATCCTTAAAACCCGCCTCTATCGTGCCTTCAGGTGTCGTGATCTCATCCAGCCTGTCCGCCACACGCATCATGCAGAGTGACGAGCTGTCAAAATAATAAGTTAAACGGCAGGGAAAATAATCCAAGGAGCCGGCAAAACTAATTCTAGCCTTAGCGCCGGAAAATAACTGTTTCTTGTAACTTGGTTGCTGCCTTAGCTCCCGGCCAAGCCTTTCGACTCTAAGCAGGATCTTCTGTTGCCTAAGATCGACATTTCTTATCCGGCGCAATATTGAGGCTCCGGAGAAAAAAGTTGAATAGATAGCAATACTGACAACAGAAAAAATGGAGACCGCAATAAGCAGCTCTACCAGAGTAAACCCCGGAAGGGTAAAGGCTCTTTTAGTTGATTTATTGTTTTTGTTTGAATAGGTATGTGGAAAGAGTGATATGTTTTCTGACATTCTGTTCGCGCCAGCTAAGGTTAAGACATACTTGATTAAGATATTCGGTTAAATTTTCCGGCTGAGAGACCTCAGCTACTTCCTGCGTATAATTATAATCCCTTAGAGTAGATTGCAATAAACCGCTAGATCCGGAAACAGACGAGCTGCCGGTTAGGCTCAAAACCTCAAGGGCCTCAAGCTTTTGGCTGGCTAGATTTAAAGCGCCGATAATATTCGCAGTTGAGTTTATCCCTCTTAATGCCGCAATATAAGAATTGGCTACAACAGTCAACCCTATCCCTAATATAAGCACACTGATCATTATCTCAACCAAAGTAAAACCCGGGGAAAGACTTCGGAGGTATTTCTTTAACTTCTCAGGAATAGCCCTCTTTGTCACTTTACTCCCCCCAGTTTACAACATCATCTGCTGTACCTGACTGGCCATCACGGCCTGCGGAAAAAAGATCGTAACTATCCTGATTATGGTCACCCGGAGATTTATATATATACGGCTTATTCCAGGGATCCATAGGTTTTTTCTTTAAGTAAGGCCCACGCCAGCTTTCTCCGCCAGCCGGCCGGTTCCTTAAATAATCAAGGGACTCCGGATACTGGCCCATGTCCATTTCATACAGGTCAAGCGCCAGCGGGATGCTTGCATTAATATCTGTTTTTGCTGCTTGAATACGCGCCTGCTCGGATCTACCGGCCAAACGCGGCACCACCATTGCCGAGAGAACCCCGATAATAATTACGACAAGCATCAGTTCAATTAAAGTAAAAGCTTTTTTCATAAGGGCCTCCTTAGAATTACTTTTATAAAAATGATACCCCCAAAATGGTTGCGTCCATCTTTAACAAGCTCCCTGTTTCATCTTTAATAGACAGGGCAATTTTCTCAACATGCAATAAAATATTTGCCTGCTCAATGCCTGAAATAAAATCTAAAATATTCGCCAGCTGGCCTTCGGAGCGTAAATTAATACGGTAAAGCCCCACCCCTCCTTTTGCCTTGCTTGCGCCGGCAAGGTTCATATCTAATATCTGAAGTTTTGATTTTCTTGCCTCGGCTTCAATCTTGCTCATTACCATAGCCGATTTATCCTCATCACTACCCTTAAGGCTTAAATACCCTTCAATCTGCTTCTGCGCCTTAAGGATCTCCAGCCGGCTGTGCTCTAATGCCAGATATTTACGGATCTCCATTTTAGACTGCTCAACTTCTTCGGTATAAGATGCAATCTTTGAGTATATCGGCCCTAGCACAAGGCTCTTAATTACAAATAAAACCACCAGTATGCCGATAACTATTATTAATATTTTCTCTTTATTGTTTAATTTTCTCATTTTACGACGATTTCAAAATCCACTACATCTTTATCTTTAAGCTTGCGCCTGCGGGTATAACGGTTCTGCGCGCCTTTAAAAGCCTCGGAGCTGGATAAGGCATTAGTAAAAGAGAGGATATCCGGAATCTGCTGGGCATACCCTCTAAAAGTAAAATTTTTCTGCCACTCCCAATTATAATTGGTGATCGTTATGCTGTCCGGGCATAAACGGTTTAATTCGTATAATAAATATAACACCGAAGATTTAGGGTCAACATACTGCTTGGCTATTTTTAATTTATTTGTGATATCGTCTAATTCCTTGGCGTCTTTACTTAAAACAACGGCCTTGGCCTTAAGGCCAGCGGCATAAGATTGCTGCTGGATAAGCCTGACCAAAGAGATGCCGCCTAAGCAGATAAGTATATAAAACAAAGAAACCCCCAAGATCATTAGCTGCTGCACCTTGGATTTCATTTCTTTCTTTATCTGCAAATCAGGTATAACAAACTTGATATCGTCTTTGGCTACCTGTAAACTAAAACCCATTACCGCAGACATTGAGATATCCTTAAAGCTGCCCGAAGCAAAACTATCATATTCCTTATTAGACAAATACTGGGCCTTTAGAGTAAAATCTTTTGCCAAAACCCCTTCAACGAGAACAAGGTACTGCCCTGATGCGCCGGTTAAAAACAGTTTCTCGCATTTTGCCCCGGGGATTTCATTGCTTAATGCCGAAAGCGCCTGTTTTAGCTCAATAGCAAACCTCTCTTTATCCTGTTCGCTTTTTAATTGTGCCGCGCCCTGGGCAATGACTACACTAGAACCTAATTTACGGTTGTGCACCAGCACAAGGTCGCTGTAATGCGTATCAATATCCAATATCATATACGAATTTTGTAAGGCAGACCTATCCCGGCAGGCATCCTCAACATAATGCAATAGCCCTTGGGAACTCATCAATATCGATTCGGGAAGAATATTTAGAGAGGTAAAAGCGCTGACAATATTCTTGAAGATATTCTTCAGGGCAACCCCTAAAATAATATGGCTGTTGCTTATTCCGTCAAATCCCAGGTTTTGATACGCCCAACAGACTTCTTCCTTGTGATACGGTATCTGGCGCATAAGATAAAGCCCAAGCATCTGCTCGATTTCTTTTGGTTCTTGCGAAGGGAGATCTACGCGGCGCACCGTTATTTTATTGCGGTTAAGCACCACAAAAACATCAACATCCTTGCCGCATTTGTTTTGTTTTAGTATTTTGCTTATGGAAACGGCGATAGACGCAGGTTCGGTATCAGGCAGGTATTCAACCGCGATCTTGCGGCCGACGCTGACTTTAAGCAAAAACTCCTCAAGCTCTATAACTACTTTAGTCCTCATAGGAATACTTACCCGCCAATAATGCTATTCATATTAAATATCGGAAGGAGCATAGCAATAACCATCGCGCCGATAATAAGCCCTAAAGCAAGGATTATCGCAGGCTCAATAAGGGAGCTGACAGTTTTTAGGTCCGCCTCAATCTCTTTTTCGTAAGACTCCGAGATATCCGCAAGCACGCTATCAAGCCTGCCACCTTCTTCGCCAACGCGAACCATGGAAATAAAAAACCCCGGGAATATTTTGAATTTTGCAAGCGCATCCGAAAAAGGCATGCCTTCGCTGATGTCGCGGCGCACCAGCTCAAGCTGGCTTACATAAACCGGGTTTTCCATGATCGGCCCGGCGTCGGAAAGGGCGCTAAGCAGGTTAACCCCGCTTTTCAAAAGCAGCGATAAGCTCCTTGAAAAATTAGAAACGGATTGCTTATAAACAATGCCTTTGGCAATCGGGATATGGTATTTTAGGCGGCTCAGGAAACTTCCGTTTTGCCCTCTTTTAAATTTAACAAATAAAAAAAGAATGGCAATAAATACGGCCATAAATAACCAGTAGCTTTTGAGAAAATTTGCGATGTTAAGAAGAATAAGCGTGGGCATAGGAAGTTCGGCCTGAAAGTCGTCAAACATGCCTGCAAGCCGGGGCAAAACAAATGTAAGCATAACAAATATTGTGCCGATACCCACTAATGTCATAAAAATGGGATAGGCAAGCGCCTGCTTGACCTTTGTCTTTAAATCATCAAACCGGCGCAGGTAATCCAAAAGCTGCAATAACGCATCCTTAAGCTTACCGGTTGTTTCTCCGGTGTGGATTATGTTTACATAAAGCAGCGGGAAATACTGGGGGTAGTGCGCAAGGCATGAGGAAAACGAGAGCCCGTCTTTAATGTTTTTTATGATATCGCCTAGTAAAATCTTTTCTGTCTTGCTTTGGCAATTATTTTCAAGCAGCCTTAAGGCAGTAAGCAATTCTACGCGGGAGTTAATCAGGTTATAAAGCTTCTGGGTAAATAAAATCAGCTGCTTTATGCCCCATTTGCCGGTTGCCCCAAGGATAACTTCACCCTTAGTCGGCTTTAATGATGCCGAAGAGGCAGCCGAATTAATTACGGGTTCGATAGAAACCGGGACAAGGCCTTTTCTTTGCAAATCTTCAAGCACAGCCTCAATGCTGGCCATTTCCATTCTGCCTTCGACAATCTCATTAAGATTTTTCTTGGCTTTATATTTAAATTCCATCCCGCCCCTATTCTAGTTCTACCACGCGCATAATTTCCTCTTTACTCGTCAGCCCCTGTTCAACCAGAAGCATGCCGCTTTCCATAAGCGTATGCATGCCTTTTTTAATAGCTAAAGCCTTGACCTCCTGCGCGCTCTTATGCTCTCCAATCATGCTGCGGATATCATCATCAATAAGCATGATTTCATATATTGGCCTTCTGCCTCTAAACCCTGTTTCACTGCAAGACTCGCAGCCTTTTCCCTGGCATATAGGGCAAAATATCCGCACCAGGCGCTGGGCAATAATTACTTCAACCGATGAAGCCAAAAGATACGGCTCAATTCCCATATCCATCAACCGCGCAATACCGCTGGCCGAATCATTTGTATGCAGAGTGGAAAAAACAAGGTGCCCGGTAAGAGATGAACGTATTGCCAGGTCTGCTGTTTCGGAATCGCGGATCTCACCGATCATCATGATATCCGGGTCATGCCTCAAAACACTTCTTAGGGCGCTGGCAAAAGTGAGGCCCACTTTAGGATTAACGTGAATCTGGGTAATTCCCTCAATAGCATATTCAACCGGATCTTCAATGCTGATAATTTTTACCTCTTTGCGGTTAAGGCGGGAAAGGCAGGTATAAAGCGTGGTAGTTTTTCCGCTGCCGGTCGGGCCGGTGATTAAAATAATCCCGTGCGGCTTTTGTAAAAGCTTTTCTATTGTTTTTAAATCCTCCGGAGAGAACCCTATTTTATCTAAATCCAACAACACCTGAGAAGGTAATATCCGGATAACTACATTTTCCCCGAAATAACCCTGAAGAATAGAAACCCTTAGGTCTACTTCCTGCCCGTCGAGCAGGCGCACTTTCGCACGGCCATCCTGAGGTATACGGTGCTCGACCACATCCAAATGGCACATAATTTTAATACGCGAGACAATTGCCGGTTCGATATAATAAGCATCCTGCGGCATTTTCATCTCCCGCAAGACCCCGTCAATACGATAGCGTAAAATAACTTTATCCACGTATATTTCGATATGGATATCCGTTGCGCGCATCTTGATCGCTTCGCTGATTATCTGATTAACCAGTTTAATCACCGATACCTCATCGGCGTTTTTCTCTATATCTTCTACGCTTTCATCTTTTGTCAGCTTTGTGCCCCGGCTGATTTTTTCTTCCATAATCTTATCGACGGTGCCGGCGACTGCGCCGTAGTATTTATGTATCGCTGATTCTACTTCGCGGTGGCTGGTTAGAACCCGGTTTACCCGAAAACCCAGGTTCAATTTAATGTTTTCCGCCATCCAAACATCCATGGGGTTATAAACAGCGACCGTTAAAACTTGGCCTTCCAAACTAACCGGTATAAAACCATAATGCTGCACAAACTTTGCCGGGACCGCCTTAATTGCATCAGTAGATATGTGCGCATCTTTTAAGCGCGCAAAAAAAGGAAGGTTAAACTGCTCGGAGAGCGCTTTAAGCAGCTCTTCTTCTTTTAACAAACCTTTTCCCACCAGGATATTCCCTAACATATCCTCCTGGATAGATGAATCTTTAAGCGTCTGGTTAAGCTGTTCCTGAGTTATGCAGCCTCTTTTGACCAGTATCTCCCCCAATAACTTATTTGACATATATCACCCCGGTTAGAAATGAGGAAAATGGGGTCAGAATTATTTTATCCGTTGCCTTACTTTCAAATAAAATAATTCTGACCCCATTTTCATTATTTAGCCTTCTAGTTTTCCTATAGAATAAAGTTTCGCTTCGTCGGTTTTATCCATTTCTCCGCTGATTATCCGCTCGCATCCGGATATTGTGTCTTCCAAAGATACAAACGCACCGGGCTTACCGGTATAAACCTCGGCGGTAAAAAATGGCTGCGAAAGAAAATTCTGCAGTTTCTTTGCCCGGTCAAAAATAGTCTTTTCTTCGGGCGCAAGCTCTTCTTTACCGATGATCGAAACAATACGTTCCAACTCATCATAGCGCCGGAAATGCCGCAAGACTTCCTGCGCAATATCAAAATGGCGCCTTCCGACTATCGAAGGAGTCAAAGAATTTGCCGAAGATTGCAAAGGGTCAATCGCCGGATACAACCCGCGCTGCACAAGCGACCGGGAAAGAACGATCAAGCTGTCCATATGCGCAAATATCGCAACAACCGCAGGGTCCGTCATATCGTCGGCAGGCACAAAAATTGCTTCGATAGCGGTAATACTGGCGCTTTTTTCAGAACGGATTTTTTCATGCAAATGGCTTATTTCGCTGGTCAAGGTCGACTGGTAACCGCCTTCTGACGGAATTCTTCCCAAAAGGGTAGATATCTCGCTGCCTGCCTGCACGAAACGGAAAACATTATCCATAAAGAAAAGCACATCTTTTCTCTGGGCCAATACTAATTCTGCCAAGGCAACCGCAGTAAGCGCTGCTTCAAAACGCATGCCGGGAGATTCATTCATCTGGCCAAAAACTAATATGGAGCGTTTTAAGAGGTCAGCGCGTAAAAATTCATGATAGAGCTCATTACCTTCACGGATACGTTCACCGACTCCGCCAAAAACGCAGGTGCCGCTTTGATAAGTGATAATATTATGGATGATTTCAAGGATAAGGATTGTTTTGCCGCAGGCCGCGCCTCCGAGCAACCCGCTTTTAGAACCCTTAACTAAAGGAAAAAGCAAGTCGATCATCTTTATCCCGGTATAAATTACTTGCGTCTTTTGAGTAGCATCCAAATCAACTTCTGATTTAAAATTGGCGGAGATACCCTTAAGCGGAACAGTCTCATTTATATCGAAATCGCCCTTATGGTCAATCGGGCTTACCGTCGCATTCAATACCCTGCCGTAAAGCTGATTTAAATCCTTCGGCACAACTATGCCTTTTTCGCGGATACTCACAGGCATATTCCTTCCTACGCCATAGGTAAAACCCAATGCTACAGTCCGGCAGATATTATTCTGGCGGTGCTCAACTATCTGTAATCCGACATCTTCTCCTATGCTGGTTCGCACGCTCAACATTGTGCCGACAGCAGGCATGCTTATGCCGGAGGGAAACTGCGCGTCTACAATGGAACCGTAAACAGCGACTATTTTTGCCAAAGGCCCGGAAGAATTCATAATTATTTTGCTCTCCCTATAAGTCGTGCCGCAGTTAACTCGCGTATTGATTTATCGGACAGACTATGCAGGTATTTAAAATACTCCATGCGCAAGTGGCTATTTATCCTGCCTAACTCCTGCACGCTGCCCTCCAAATGCATGATACGCGCGGCAAATTCCGCAAGCTTGGCCGACCAAAAAATCTGAAAAAGGCGGAAATCCAGCCACGCCTTAATCCAGCCCTCAATTATTTTTTCCGGGTCTGGCTCAATCAAAAGATGCGGGATTGGCCTTGAAGAACCGCGCGCCTGGGGCAAAGGCAGCAAAACTTCAAGCTCCACCTGCTGGCTGGTAATATTGAGAAAACGCGAATAAACTACATAAACCCTGCCAACCTTGCGCTCAAGGTATTGGCTTAAAAGATAATCCCTGATCCTGGCCAATAACTGCACATCGACTTTTTCACCCGGTGAATCAAAAAAAGAGAAGTTTATCTGAATTTCTTTTAAATAATTTGCCCCCTGCTGCCCGGCGACCGCAACAATATCTTCCTGCCTTCTTGCGCTAAGCAGTTTATTTACCAAAAGAAAGTTTAGCTCTCCCAAGAAACCTTCGTCGCTGCTTACTAAAAACAAGAGCGCAGGGAGATGGTCTTTTGGAGTCAAGAGGTCATTCTCTGCTCCCGAAGAAAGTAAAACTCCAAAGACATCATCCAAAAGCCTGATAAAATCTTCCGAGGGCTCTTCTTTTGAACGAAACTGGTTAAACTGAGAGGTGGCTGCCAGCTTCATTACCTCAACCAGATCCCCGAGATTCTTATTAAACTGAAGGTTCGATTTTAGCCTTCCTACAGGAATCATTTATTTATACCCATCATTAGTCATTGCTTCAAGCACTTTGTTCACTCGCAATAACTTTGAGGCCTATTTGTTCTGGCTGCGGAAGAAATCTCTTATTGAATTATCCAAGAGTGATTTAATCGCTTCCGTCAGCTCGCCTTTATCATTTAACTGCTCGACTAAATTATGCTGGTGTTTGCACAAATAGGCAAAGAAGTTATTCTTAAATAATTTTACCTGATCCAGGCTTATTGACTCAAGTATCTTCTGGGAAAAAGCATAAAAGGTAGCAATCTCCTCTGCCTGAGATAAAGGTGCGCCGTTTTCCTGAATCAGAAGCTCATAAAGGGCCTTACCTCTCTGCAATTGCTGTGCTGCTTCAGGGCTCAGCTTAGTACGCAGGCGGGTAAGTCGAAGCAGAGTCCGATACTGGACATATTCATAACGCAACCCTTGGCTTAATTTACGGATGGCCGGGCACTGAACCTTGCTTCCGATACGCGAAACTGAAAGCTCAAGGTCAATTGCCGGCTTAAAACCTTCCTGAAAAAGCCCGGCGTTCAAATAAATTTGGCCGTCGGTCATTGAGACTATATTCGAACAGATATAGCCGGTAATATCCCCCTGCAATGTTTCTGCCAGCGGTAAAAAAGTCATTGAACCGCCGCCAAACTCCTGCTTCAGGCGCCCGGCGCGCTCCATAAGCTGCGAATGCAGGAAAAAAATATCTCCCGGGTACGCCTCTCTGCCCGGAGCACGCTCAAGCAATAAAGACATCTGGCGGTAAACCCAGCTATGCTTGGTTAAATCATCAAAAATTATCAAAACATCCTTGCCATTATGCATAAAGTATTCGCCTAGCGCAGCCGCAGTATAGGGGCAGATATATTGTTCGCTTGCCGATGAACTTGCAGAAGCCGAAACTGCCAGACAAAAACTCATGCAACCCTGCTGGTTAAGCGTTTGCATAATCTTATTAAAAGCAACACTTGAGCCTCCGATCCAGCAGTAAATACAAATAACATTCTTGCCTTTTTGGTTAATTATCGTATCTAAACCGATAGTGGTCTTACCGATCTGCCTATCCCCGACAACTAATTCACGCTGGCCTTTACCTAAAGGAATAAGCAAATCAATAATTTTTATTCCGGTATGCAAGGCCTGGCTTATCGGTTCACGCTCCATAACTCCGGTTGCCTGGCGGAAAACAGGATATGACGCCGAAGGCTCAATCTTACCTTTTGCGTCTATAGGATTGCCTAAAGAGTCGACTACGCGGCCGATAAAATTATCCCCCACCGAGACATTAAGCAACGCACCGCGGCTTGCGACCGTATCTCCGACTTTTATCCTGCGTTCATCGCCGAAAACAATCCCAAAGGCAAACTCCGGGTTGAATTCCACGATCATTCCTTTTAATCCGCTCTCAAACTCAATCATCGAACCAAATGAACAATTAGGCAGGCCGCTGATTTTTACAATCCCCTGCCTGAGTTCTTCGATATGCCCGACTTCCTTGATATCTAATGCGTCAATTTTCATCTGTTTAGAATTTATTTAAGGTGAGGAATAATTCTTTGTAGCTTATTTTTTAATGTGCCGTCGATAACCATGCCCCCCATTTCCAGGGTGAGCCCGCCTATAAGGCTTGCGTCTATTTGTTCGCTTATTTCTATGTCCTTACCCGTCTTCTCTGACAATACGCGCTTAATTTCATCTCTCTGCCTGTCTAAAAGCGTAAAGCTTGAAGTAACCTTAACCACTGGATTGCCTTGCATGTTAAACTGCTCTTTGGACAACTGGGAAATCTCCTGTATTATGCCGTTTGCAAACTCATATTGCAGGGCGATCTTATCGGTTTCAGTAAGCAGTTCAGCGATCATTTTAGAGGCAAGTTCAACGCTTTGCCCCTGAACATCCTTAATCACGCTTGCTTTAATTTTTTCCGCTTCAAGCCGGCCATTAACAACAATCTCTGTTGCCTGTAATTTAGCCTGCTCCTCCATATTTATGCGAATCTGCTGCGCTTCCTTATTTGCCTCTTCCACAATCAGCTCCGCTTCAGCTTTCCCTTGGTTGATCTGCGCCTGGCTTTCTTCTTTGGCGCGCTTAAGCTCTTCATTAAGCTCTTCCTCTTTGGCAAGATTCTCTTCATGCAGGGTATTGAGCCTGCCAAGCGCTGCTTTTAAGTGATTAGAAAACAGGTAACGCAGCAAAAAAATAATCCCTACAAAAGTTATAAGCTGGATAATTAAAAGCTGGATAAGCATGGCTATGCGGCCCTATTTGGCAAAAAGGTTATATAAAATCAGAAGCGCTAAAATTGCTATTGCTTCTGCAAAAATAAAAGACAAAATCATGACGATGAATATTTTTGGGCTGGCGGAAGGATTTCTGGCAACGGATTTAACTGCGGCATAACCCACAAAGGCAATAACAGCCGCAGGGCCTGCGGTGCTTAAAAACATAACAATTATTAATGCCAGCGTGGACATAATTTAAATTTGGGCAAAAACAGTGAGATTATTCGAGCGCATAAAAGCAATGCCGTCTTTTACTGCGATACGTTTATCAGAAAAAAGAATATTGCCTTTTTTAAGCCTGACTAAAAAAGGCTGGTGAAAATCTAAAACGCACATTTCACCGTCGGCCGCCGGCAGGTTTACCTGTGTCGCCATACCCTGCCAGATTGCCCCTTTAGGCTCTAAGATCGCAAGGCGCATAATTTTATGAGGCTACGCACCACTTATTTTTACCGGTCTGCTTAGCTTGATAAAGAGCATTATCTGCTTTCTTAATTAACGGCTCCGCTTCTCTGGCATCATCCGGAAAAGTAGAAATACCGATGCTTACAGTCGTCGGTAAAAATAACCCTATCTGCACACGAATACGTTCTGCGATAATCTGCGCCGCTGATTTATCCGTCTGGGGGGATATAATAATGAACTCTTCCCCGCCGTAACGGCATATCATATCCACAGAGCGCACGGAACTTTTCAAAACTTTGGCAACACCTTTAAGCAAATCATCCCCTGCAGGATGGCCTTTTGTATCATTATAGTTTTTAAAATTATCGATGTCAAGCATTAGTAAAGAAAGCGACGCCGGGCTGCGGCTCAAGCGCTTAACTTCAATATTAATTAACTCATTGAAATAGCGGCGGTTAAATAACCCGGTCAAACCGTCTCTTATTGCCAAATCTACGAGATAATCCTTATCATCACTGGTTGAAAGCAGAAAAAACCTCTCTACCGCCCGCTCGACCACTATGCGTATCTCTGAACTGTTCAAAGGCTTGGTAATATAGCCATAGGCGCCTGCCTCCATCGCCTCTATTGCCGAACCGATAAAAGAATAGGGGGTAAGCACCAGAATATTTACGGCAGAGGAAATTTTATGCGCCTCACGGGTAAACTGGATACCGTTCATCTTTGGAGAACGCAGCTCGGTAATTATCACCGGGAAGCTGCCTGACCCCAGCATGGTAAGGCCTTCCTGCGGGCTATTAGCCAGCCAAACCTGGTAGCCTGCGCTTTTTAGGGCTGATTCTAAAGAGCTTGCTGCTGCGGAATCATCTTCAACCACTAAAATATTGACTTCTTGTTGCATCCTTATACCTCCTTTGGTGCCATTGCAAGTAACATAACTACGAAACAATCCCGCTTTCAGAAATTGCTTCGCCCCTTCGGGGCACGCAATGACTTAACATAATCCTTTTAACTTTTCAACATAAAAGCTTTCCAGGCTTCTTCCATTTCATTAAAATCGTTAAAACGAAAGGCGCTAAGCAATGCTTTCTGCCAATGCACTCCGTCGCGGATCTTGCGGCTGAAATCTAAAAAGCTTTCCTTACCGTATTGACGGATCAAAAAAACTACTATTGATGCCGACTGGGAGTAAAATGTCTGCGGCTGGATATCGCTTCCCAGTTGGTAAATCTCAAAAAGTTTAGAAAACTTCAAATATTTATTTTGCAAAACCAGGTTCTTGGCAAACTGCATCCTGCCCAACAGGTAGCTTCTTTCCTGAGAACAAGCGACTCCTTCATCAATCCAAAGCGGCAGGACAACCTTTTGCCCCACAAATTCGCGGAATATTATATGGGCCATTTCATGCGGCAGAATTGAATCAAAAAAACCGCTTTGGCCGATAAAGCTCTCTATGGTCCTGTTGGCAACCGTTACTACCGCCCCTGACCAATTGGCGCGGTTGGCATCTTTACGGAACTCATCGGAATTACGGTAAAGATAAATCTTTGCGCGGTTATCCCAGCTCCAGAAATCAAACCTGCGGAAGCCCAATTCGTCAACAATACTATTATAATAATCTTCGGCTTTATAAATAAGCTCATCAAGGAAACCCGCCGGGGCCTCCTGATAATAAACAACAAAATGCTGCGACTTTTTATTCTGCCAAAACGAGCTGATCACTTCAGCCGGAACCTGGCCAATTAATAATGAAGAAATTAATAAAATACCGGCAATAATTTTCATATTTTTAATTAGGGGACGTTTCTATTTATATTTCCTTAATGAAATAGAAGCGTCCCCTAATTTAATTATTCCTGTGTTTTTTGTTCTGCTTCTAATTTTGTCTGACGCTGCCAAACAAAGAAAAAACCTGCGCCTAAAATACCTAAGAAAACAATAATAAATAAAATTATTTTCCAGGTGAACTTGGCCATGCCCTTAGGCGCAACTTCAGCTAAAAGGGTCTTGGCTGCAAGCAAATCTGCCTTAGCAGAATTAAGCAGGCTTAAACTATTACGGTAGTTTGATATCTTATATCCGGGGCTGGCTTCTGACATATTCTGCATAGCCTCTACTTCTTTTAATTTTTTATCTATTCCGTCATAAAGCAGTTTGGCACGGTCATAAAATTCAGTTTTCTTAAATTCTTCCAAAATCACCGAAGCATCCTGGCGGATCATGGCTATCTGGTTCGGGTCAATAATCCAGACGTCTTTTAATTCAATTTCTTTTTCCAATACCTCTTTGGGCTTAAGCGGGTATTCCCCGTAAACATAATAGCTGCCTTGCTGCGTATCATAAATAACTTCAAGGTCGCCCTTATAAATTACGTCTTCGGGTTTAACTTCCAGGGGGAGATAGACTTTAATTGAAACAACCTGGTCGGAATCAGCGGGGTTTACCGCCATAAGGCGCATGGTAATGCCCGCTTGGGCAGGTGCACAAAATAATAAACAAAAAACTAAAAATAGGAAAGCGGACTTTCCAATTTTCATATTATCCTCCAGCGGGTATTCTACTAAATAAACCTTAAACTTTCAATATAATTATTTGAACTCAAACCAGGTTTGCACTACGGGCTTCTTGGCCACGTCCTCAATCATCTTTTTATTCAGCTCCATGGCCGCCTTCAATTCTTCAGATTTGTTCTTAATATAAGTTATATCTTTATTCTTATCTTTAGATACGTCATAAAGTTTCTCAAGGTTAATACCGCTTGTGCCGCCGATATTCTTAATCTGGTCGCTTATGTCTTCCAGTTGTTTAAAAGTAGCAGCCAATTGGTCCATCGCGCCTTGAGCCTCTCCGAGTTTACCGGCAATCTCTCCACCCGGGCTAAGTTTTGCCAGCATCGCATCAATATCGGCAAATTGTGTACTGATTGTGTCAATGGTGCTCTTTAATCTGGATAATCCGGAGGTTGAACCCATAACCGAGGAGACACTGCTTGAAACTTCTTCTATGTCAGTATCTCTAACCGTAATAACAAAAGCATCTACCGTGCCTTGCGTAGCTTCAGAGCAGATTATCGTAAAATCACCTTTGCCCCAGGCAGAAGTAAAGGTTACAGTATATTCATAAACTCCGGTTGAGCCTACTTCAACCATAGCTCTATTGGCAAGGACCAACAAATCTTTAGGATTGTAAACATTTAAAACAGGGGACAGGCCGCTGGTTGTCCTGTAGCGGATAGGGACCTTTGCCCCGCGCTTAACCACATTCTCGCGGTTAAGAATCGCGCTTGTTATATGCGGCTGGACTTCTTCAACTACCTTGGTCTTTACTTCATCAATCTTAGTCTGCAATGAATCTGTTCCTGTAGCTAAAAGTATTTTAGCGGTTTCAGTCTTTACATCGGTAAGCCGGGGCACAAGTACTCCGGTAATCTGGCCCTCTATTTCATCTTTAACCGTCTGTTGAATGGTCGCTGTCTGGCTCGCAATTCCCGTAGTTACTGTTTGTATGGCGTCGGTAACGGCTTTCAAAGACTGGGTGACGGTTATAGTAAATGTTGTGCCGGAAGTATAGATTGTCCTATCGCCGGTAACATCCCCATAGGAAACATTGCATCTGGCATAATAAGATTTTCCTGCTTCAAAAGCCTTGGTAAACCCGTTAGGAGTAGCCGCGACCGCTTCGGCAACCCTAAACCAGAAATTCCCCTGCGCATCAGCTTCCGTATCTACTAAGGTACCAATGAGAGTTGCGCCATCATATATTTCTATTGTAGCAGTGCCTAAATTATTTAAGCCGTCTGAAAATTTCTGCTGGCCCCTTCTTTCAAGGCGCTGGGTTACATTCAATACGTCATTTAATTCATCATAGGTAAAATCAGCGATGACCTGATAATCCGCCATAGACTCGGCGATAGAAGTCATTAATGCGTTCCAGGTAAGATCATTATCATAAGAGGCATCCACCCCGTCTTGCGTGGTATCTGCGGATAGGTCCAGCGTCGTAGGAACATACGCATCTTTTTCCAAAGAAATAGTATACGTTCCGTAAGGAAGATAGAAATTATCCTTAAAAGGGCTGTTTCCTGTCCATGGGCTGCTGTGGGTAGGCACAACCACTACATTACCGTTTGAATCAGTGATTGACAACGATACGGCAGTTAAGCTGCCGAGAGTTACTGAATCTTTTACGTTTAAGGTAATCGTATATTTTTCTACTATACTGACACTATCGGAGGCGCTGCTTGAGGCAGATCCGGTGGACGCGGTTAATGTGATAACTGTAGGATAAGTCCCTGCCGTAGAATAAACCGCAAAATTATTAAAAGTTGCAACTCCTGACTGGGCAGCTACCACGCTGGTAGAGGAAGAAGAAAGAGTAACCCCGGAGCTGGGAGTGATCGTAATGGTTTCAGAGCTCGGAGAAACATTGCCATAACTATCGGTAACGCTTACGGCAAACGGTTTCCACGGGGCATTGGCCACTACGGTTGCAGCCGGCTGCCTGTACCATGATAATTTATTGGCAGCCCCTCCGCTTACGACTATCTCTAAATCCTCTGCGCCGGATGTAGTAATTGTAGGAGTAGTGGTTGCCGGATTAGAATTATGCGCCTTAATAGCCGCGCCTTCTGCCTTATATAAGGTAACTGCGGTATTTGCTACGCCATTAACAAAAGTACAAATGGTTTCATCGCCAAACTCAATAGATGTACCAACGTTATTTACAGCCGTAGGATTAGTCACCGGGCTGGCCGATGCATTTGCCCCGGTAAAATACAGGCTCCTAGACTGCCCCGGAAGGGCTCCGCCGTAATCAGTAGTAATATTATCATAATAGTCATACGCGGTAATTGTAATGTTGGCGCTCTCGCCTGCAGTCAGCGTTGTCGTATCTGATGTTACTTTATATTTATTTGTGCTTGCAGGCACAACTGTCAACTCATCCGTCGCATCATCTATGCCGCTTGTGCCGTCGGCAGGAACAGCATCAGATACGGTTATAGTCCAGGTCCCGGCTTTTGTATCGGAATACCAGAAATTAGCGCTGCTTTGTCCGCTGATTATGGTGACAGTAGTAAGAGTGTTGCCTAACACCGCAGCATCTTTAAATATCGCAGCAGATCCGGTAGAATTAGTAGTAAGATAAACTACTTCTGCGCCGACATTCTGCAGGTTATCATAAGCATCATACCTAGTAATCGTATATGCTGCCCTGGTGCCGGCAGTAATATCCGCAGGAGAAGTCAAAGTATATCTTACGGTAGTCGTTGAATTAACCGTAATAGTCTTGGTTGCGGTAATAACCGAATAAACAGTATCAGTCACTCTTATATATTTTGAGCCCCTGGTGATTAAAGTTGCCCCTGAACTGAAAGTCTTTTGGCCTTGATCGCCTGTAGTAAATGTATAATTGGTAGGCAGGCTCACATTCTCATTGGTATCATCGGATTGGAATGTTACTGTGCCTGTATAATTTGTTTTAATATTGCCTAAAGTATCTTTAGCGGTTACTGTAACATCAAAAGGCACGCCTGCAGTGACCGCTGTGAGGGCAGTCCCGCTAGCCCCTGTTCCGGCGGCGGTTAATTTTAATTCCAAAAGAGTAGTAACTATAGAAAAATTCTTGGTTGAGGAAACAACCGTATTTGCCGCCAGGTCTTCTGCGGCGCTGACAGTAATAACTGCAGTACCGTCTCCGGTAGAAGAGGTAATCGGGTTAACGTTGCAGGCTTTATAAGTATCATTGGCAACTGTTGTAGTTGACCAGCCTCCTCCTGCAGCACAGGCTGCTGCTGTGCAAGGCTGGCTTGTAACTGGCCCAGCAGGATCATAAACTACTGTTGGCACGGCCGATGTCTTCATGCTTTCGCTAAATATTGTAGTCACCGCTACATCCCCTGCATCAGCTATCCCGGTTTGGTCATTAGTCAAATTGGTTGTTATAGAATTTATTGTCGGCGCATTGGTATCCGCAGTTACTGATCCGGTAATTGTGCCCAAATTTGTGATTGTCGCGGAATTGCCTGCGGCATCTGTAATCGTAAAATTAATAGTATTAGGAGTGACTACTCCGTTATCCCCTGAGGCTACTGTGAATATTATACTATCTGTCGCGGCATTGCTTGCGGAAACATCCTGTGTTACTGCCGCAGCAATATTGTTTGCCCTTGAGGCAACATTAACCGAGGCAGTAACTGCTTCGCTGTAATTTATGGAATAAGTTACAGTGTTGCCTGCCTTGGCTAAAGTTGTAGCGGAATTATTTGAAGCTACGCTTACCGAACTAATAGCCGGAGCCGTTGTATCATAGGTAACAGCAGTGCTCTGGACTGCGCTGGCAGTATTACCGGCTAAATCTACTGCATCGAATCTTACGGTATATACTGCACCGTCTACCAGGATAGGATCATTGGCTAAGGTTATATTGGTATGCGCTCCGGAATTTAGCTCATTACCGGTAAGAAGTTTTATATGCGGAGAAGAAGGGTCCGCTGTCCCTGAAGTCCTTGTCCAGGTTATTTTACTTCCGGAACCTGCGGCCGCAACTTCCGAAAGCGTGTAGCTTACCCGGGTTGAATTCACCTTAGTTGAGCTTGCCGGAGCAATAGCTGAAATTACAGGGGGAGTATTTTCTTTAGATACCGGCCCGGAGGTATATATTTCAATTACAGCAGCGGCATTGCCGGAAAGATCTTTTACCGCGCCGCTTACCGGAGTCACCCCGATATATTTGCCATGAGGGATATAAGCTGCATCAAGCAATTCATTCAAAGTTATGGTAGCAATTCTCTTTGTGCTGTCCCAGGAAACAGTTGCATTAGCAAGCGGAATATCCATCTGATTTAAGCCGCCCGCATTATCCGAATAATCTATTTCAATATTGCTGGCTAAATTAGCATTGGTTAAAGTAGAATTATCCATTGGTTCATTAAAAGTAAGGACAATGGTATCTCCTCCGGCGTGGACAGATGTTGCTGCTACAGTAAATGTCGGAGGAGTAGTATCTCCGGTAATCGGAGAAGGGGTCCAAGTCGCAAGCACAGGGGTATTGCCTACCAAATCCTTGACATTAGTAGAATTTGGCACCACTTTAATATATTTACCGTTAGGAAGGACCACGCCATCGGTTACTTCATTCAAAGTTATGACAAGGATTTTCTTGGTTGCATCCAAAGGAGATATCGCGGCATTGGTCGTCGTAATCTGGGTCTCTCCTCCGGGAGCGCTATCATCATCGTAGAAAACCGACCAGTTAGAAAGGACCTGGGCTTGAGAAGATAAAACCTCGTTTGAGGTAATTGTAACAGTATCATCTCCGCCTGCAACATACTGGCCGGCAACAGTCAGCGCCGGAACAGTTGTCTCCTTAGGAACCGCGGAACTGTAATATTCATTAGAAACTATGCTGTTTCCTGCCGCGTCATTTACCACATCAGAACCAAAGGTTACCCCGATATATTTACCGTCGGGGATATAGGCGCCGTCTGTAGCCTCATCAAGCGTTATTGTAGCTACTGTATTGCCCGCGCTCCAAGCCACTGAAGCATTACTAACGGCTAAATCTATTTGATCGGCATTGCCTGCATTATTCGAATAATCTAAAGTTATATTTGAATCAGCCCGCAATATCGCATTGGTGATAGTTGCCGGGTCCATCGGTTCAGAGAAAGTAATGGCAATAGTGTCTCCTCCTGCATGAATTGAGGTAGCGGCAACACTTAAGACAGTAGGGGCGGTAGTATCAATGGAAATAGCTTTATTATAGCTTAAGGAGCCGCTTGAGCCGGGTGCAGGTAAAGTTAAGACCGCATTCACTCCGGCTAAATCTTTAATCGTCCCACCGTTTAAGACCAAGGAATTCGTAGCTACATAATCCAAGTCGCTAGATGTATCCCCTGCCTGAACAGTATAATTAAAGGTCAAGGTCTCTGTCCCTGAACCGGAGGCATAAGCAGCAGTTCTGTCAATTGTGCCGGTTTCCAGTAAAATTGTCGGTACGCCGGTTACGTTTGCCGGAGCAGAGAAGGTTACGGTAATGGCAATTATGTCATTCGCCTTATAAGCTCCATTTGCGGTTGAAGCGGATACCGAGGTTACTCCTATGGGATTAACCGTCTGGACCTGAGTGCCGCTGGTTAAACCGGTATAAGAAACTGTTATTGTAGGAGACCCTGCGGCTTGATCCTTATAATAAAAAGTTCCTACGCCGTTTACCGTAGTTATTGAGGTAACGCTTCCGTCAAATGCCCCTGCCGCTGTAGTATCAAATTTTCCCTGGCCGGAAGTAGAAGACAGGCCGACTACAAGATTATCCGCAGCCCTCAAATTGTCATACTGGTCTCTTACCTGAATAGTATAAGCGGATGACACAACGTTTGCATTCAGGGTCTGCGCGCTGGAGGTAAATACAATCTTTGAAGCTGCCCCGACATTAACAACAATTGAGCCCTGATTACCGGTAATGCTTGGGGTAACCGTATCGGTTGCGGTTACGGATTGCGTCCCCACGGTTTTAAATTGTACCCCATCGGTAAACGCCTTAGTGCCAACGTCCCCTAAACCATTGGTATAAGAGTAAGTTATTTTAACATCATTTAAAGTAGGAGTTATTAATGTATTAGCGGTTGAAAGCGTGGCTTGGTATTGTATATACCTGTGCCCGTTAGTAACGCTGCTAAGCGCAGAAATATCCTGATTCTTGGTTACTGTTGAACAGCTTGCCCAGTCAGTCGCGCCGCTCATATCCGCGGAATTAGAGGTACGCACTTTCATCGAAACGGTTTGCACGCCGGAATCGATCCAGTCTATGACACCCCAAACAGGAGAAACCCCCGCACCCGCGTCTTTAATGCTAGAAACCAAATTACCGGGGGTAAGATATTCCCCGACTGTTTCCGCTCCGGGTGTTGCTGCGCTGGGTTCAGTCGATGCATACTTGCGGATAGAAAATTCATCCATACTAAATATTAAATTTGCTGACCCCCATTCTTTCCCGGCCAACACTATATTGTTAAATGCTACATCCGAATAGGTACTGCCAACCTGTGTCCAGGTAATATTGTCTAAACTTATATAGAAGGAATACACGGAACCCACTCTGCGGATTCCCAGATAAGACGGGGTTGTAGTGCTGGTATAGTTTCCTAAGTTTTGGGTACCGGTTTTTTCTAATCGGTAGTTATCTGTTGCACCATTACGATACCTTCCCCATTGATATGCGCTGGTGTCTGATCCATAAACAAACATGCCTGCATGGCTTAAATCATTATTTGTGCAAGCAACTAATTTTATCGTGGCTTGAAAATCTCCGCTAGGCAGGTCATTTAACTTTAAAGCTATCCCCTGCCTTGAAGTACTACTCCACCAGTCATTAGCTTCGCTTCCGGTATAAGCAAAATTAAGTACGCCTTCGCTTTCAGTAATTGAACCGTTGCCGGCCAATACCCCCCAGATATTTTTTATGCTTCCGTCATCAAAATCATCATAGGCGGCAAAAGTATTAACCCCGCTGCTCTGCGCCGCAGCGCCGGTATTGCCATAATATAGGTATATAGTGGCTGTATCGGGCGAGGCGGGGATTGATGGAACTTTGACCCAGATCCTGGTTGAAGAGGTATTTATCCCGGATTCAATCCAATAAGAAAGCACCGCGCCTAAAGAATCCGTAAACCTGATATCGCTTCCGTCGGCATTCATCTTTCCGGCTGTTATCAACGCGGCAGTATCAACTGTTACCGCAACCTGATAATTGGTTTGCGCGCCTGCGCTTGAACCGGTAATCTCAATGGATTTCTTGTAATAGAAGATTGCTCCGCCGACATCAAACCCGCCTCCGGCCAAGGTTAAATTACCTGTTGAAGTGGAAGCGACATCGGTCTTTATGCCGGCATCAAAATCAGCTTGGCTGGTTTGATTCCAGAAATCATAGCTTTGAGTTGTAGCGGTAAACCCAAAATCAGCAGGCAGCACTGCTTGGGCATCGGTTGAGGTAAAATGTATTGTGCCATTATAACCGGCAGCGATATTATTTGCGGCATCTCTGGCAGTAACAACAACAGAGGCGAGGCCTCCGGTTAAAAGCGGAGTAGTAATACCGCTGACATCAAAATGCGTAGCATTGCCGATATTAACCGTAAACCCGTTGCTATAGGCTGTAGTAAGCCCGGAGGCGGTTGCTAGCAAAGTATAACCTCCGCCTGCTTTATCAATATTTAATCCGCTAAAAGTCGCCACCCCTGCGCTGGCAGATATAGTTTTTGTGCCGGAAAGTGTGCCTGATCCGGGGTTAGTGCCTATAGCCAAAGTTATAGAATCAGTGGCGCCTGTCACAGTATTATCGCAAGAATCCTGAATGGTGATTTGCGGCTGGGTGCTAAAGGCAACCCCGCCGGTGGAATTAGAAGGCTGCTGGGTAAAA